>SFIM01000005.1 GCA_004556155.1 Clostridiales bacterium | reverse complement strand
ACAGCACAGCAGAAGATTTCTTGGATACGATAGAATATAATAACGTGAGTAATTCAAAGGGATCAGACCGCCCAAACCATATTACAGTAGCCAAATCGCTGTATTTCAGTGAATTGGAATACGATGAGGAAAGCAAGCGGATATACGTGAAAATGAGTGATGATGGAAGCGTGTACTATTTTGATAATGTACCAGCGTATATTTGGAACATAATGTGGGGGTCCTCATCGGTTGATAGTTGGTATCGAACTTACATTGAGGGCAAGTACGCAAAGAAACCTTATAAGCTTGTGTATCGAGACAAATTGACCAAGCTTAACATAGAAGAATAGAAGAGAGGGGCAATTGTGAGAAAATATTCAAAGGCAACCATCTCCATTCTTTTCATTGCGTCAGTAGCGGCAATCCTGCTGCTGGTTGCGCCCAGCCATCGCAGTGATACGGAGCGATGCGAAGACGTTGCAGCTGCACAAGCCGGTTCTGACGTGGGCATAGACGCATTCATGCAGGACACGCCGCGCTCCACCTGCTTCAAACAGGTCGGATACGACGTGCAAAGTCAAACGCTGTACCTTGTGTTCCGTACCACCGGCGCGATGTACCGTTACACCGGGTTCCCGCAGGAGGCGTGGGATAGCTTCATCAATGATTCGTCCTTGGGCGGGCACTTTAACCGGCAGATCAAGGGCAAGTACAGCTACGTTCGCGTTCGCTGATTGCTCTATCATTATACAAACATCCGTTCCCGTTTGTCAAGCAATTGGACAAACTGGTGCTGGATGGGGATAAACCGCACAGAATCGTGAAAATTCTCCCTACTTTTCGTCATACCTCAGCGCGTTTTGTCATATACTAACATGTCACTTTCCTCATGGGAAGCGTGGCTTGAAATAAAGAAGATGGTAAATTCATACTCCACGCTGTCTGCAGCTCTCCTCGCGGGAGCGTGCCTTGTTTGTTATACGCTATGCGATTTTTACATACCGCAAATTTTGAAAACGCTTGACATGGTGATGACTGTTACTTATAATATACAACGCGCGTTGCCGATAAAGCCGCCAAGAGCGTTGCGATATCGCGAAAGCTTTGACGTTTTTTATATGTTACCCTGCGTAAGGGCTTGCATGTGACGCTGCGTCATGATGTAGGATGGGCGCGAAGGAGGGGAAAGCGTGGCCAAATACACAACGGGTGAAGCGGCAAAGCTCTGCGGTGTTACCGTCCGCACGGTGCAGTATTACGATGCGCGGGATATCCTCAAGCCCAGTGAGTTATCCGAAGGCGGACGGCGGCTTTATTCCGGGGCGGATATTCGCCGCCTGCGGA
The DNA here is from genome assembly GCA_004556155.1 of Clostridiales bacterium. Classification (GTDB taxonomy): domain Bacteria; phylum Bacillota; class Clostridia; order Christensenellales; family Aristaeellaceae; genus SFMI01. Next base: position 109,838 of record SFIM01000005.1, on the reverse strand, counting down.
TTATCTGCTTTTTGCGCGAGGCGGGGCTGTCCATCAATAGCATTAGCGATCTGCTTAGCGAAAGCGATCCGGGCAGCGTGATCAACACCCTGCTGGATGAGCAGGAGCGTATCCTGTGCGATGAAATGACGGAGCGGCAAGCACGGCTGGACAGGGTGGAAGGCATCCGGCGCGAGCTAAAGCGCGTGGAAAATTTTTCCGTTGAATCGCTTGGCGACATCGCTTATACAATGGAAAACAGAAAGCAAAGCCGGCAAATGCATATGATCATGCTGCTGGCCGGTATCCCCATGGCAACGATGGAGTGGGGCGCGGTGATCCTGTGGATTGTGACGGGCATATGGTGGCCGTTTGCGCTGTATGCGCTGATGATCGTGCCATTTGGGGTGTGGATCATGCGGTTTTATCGCGGGCGCGTGGGGTATATCTGCCCCGAATGCCACGAAGTGTTCAACCCCTCGATGAAGCAGCTTTTCTGCTCGCGGCATACCCCGGCTATGCGCAGATTGATCTGCCCGCACTGCGGATACCAGGGCTTTTGCGTGGAGATTTACAAAAAGGAGAGGAAAAATAACAATGCTTAAAATTGAACACCTGACCAAGACCTATGGCGATAAAAAAGCGGTGGACGACCTGAGCCTGCACATCCTGCCGGCCGAAATTTATGGCTTTATCGGTCATAACGGCGCGGGCAAAACCACTACGCTTAAGTCCGTGGCAGGCATTTTGCAGTTTGACGCGGGCGAAATCACGATCGATGGAAACTCCGTGCGCAATCAGCCCCTGGCCTGCAAAAAGGAAATTGCTTATATCCCCGATAATCCCGACCTGTATGATTATATGACGGGTATCAAGTTTCTGAACTTCATCGCCGATATCTTCGGCATCAGTGCAGCTGACCGCCAGGCGCGCATTCATGATTATGCGGAGCGTTTCGAATTGACGGCTGATTTGGCGCAGCCTATCGCTTCCTATTCGCACGGCATGAAGCAGAAGCTGGCCATCATCGCTGCTTGGATTCATCAGCCTAAGCTGATCATCATGGACGAACCCTTTGTGGGCCTGGATCCCAAGGCCGCGCATTTGCTCAAGGGCATGATGCGCGAGGTGTGCGACGAGGGCGGCGCTATCTTCTTTTCCACCCATGTGCTGGAAGTGGCCGAAAAGCTGTGCGATAAGGTGGCCATCATTAAAGCTGGACGGCTGATCCGCTCCGGCACGATGGAGGAGGTCAAGGGCGACGACTCGCTGGAGCAGGTGTTCCTCGAACTGGAGGGAGAAGCATGCTGAAAATACTGCTGAAGAAACAGATGGCGGAGGTTTTTCGCAGCTATTTCTATGATGCGAAAAAGAACAAGGCCCGCTCCAAGGCGGCTGTGGCCGCGTACATCGTCCTGTTTGTGGTGATTATGCTGGGCGTGATGGGCGGCATGTTTACTCTGCTGGCGCTGTCCATGAGCGCGCCGATGGCCGCTGCCGGGTTGGATTGGCTGTATTTTGCGCTGATGGGGCTGCTGGCCATTCTGCTTGGCTCGTTTGGCAGCGTGTTCAATACCTATTCCGGCTTGTACCTGGCCAAGGATAACGATCTGCTTTTGTCCATGCCCATTCCGGTTAATGCGATCATGGGCGCGCGGCTGCTCAGCGTTTACCTGCTGGGGCTGATGTACTCGGGCGTGGTCATCCTGCCTGCCGTGATTGTGTATTGGTTTACGGTTTCGGCCAGTCTGGGCGTGATTGCCGGCTCGATCCTGCTGCTTTTGCTGATCAGCATCTTTGTGCTTACGCTGTCCTGCGCGCTGGGCTGGGTGGTGGCTAAGATCAGCCTGAAGCTGAAGAATAAGAGCTTTATCACGGTAGTGATTTCCCTTGCCTTCTTTGCTATTTACTATTTCTTCTGCTTCAGAGCACAGACGATCATCAGCGATTTCGTCGCCAACGCCGTTACTTACGGCGAAAAAATCAAGGGTGCGGCGTATCCGATCTATCTGTTCGGCTGCGTAGCGCTGGGCAACGGCAAGGCCATGGCCGTCGTAACGGCCGTAGTGCTGGCGCTGTTTGGGGTGATGTGGCTGCTGCTGGGCCGCAGCTTCCTCAAGATCGCTACCTCCTCTGGCAAGACGGAGCGTCGTATGTACCGTGAAACCAGGACACAGCGCAAAAGCATCGGTGCTGCGCTGCTGGGCAAGGAGTTTGCCCGCTTCCTGTCCAGCCCTAACTATATGCTCAACTGCGGCTTGGGCGTTCTGCTGCTGCCCATTAGCGGCATTGTGCTGCTGATCAAGGGGCGCGACCTGATGCCCATGCTGGCGATGGCCTTTGACAATCAGCCGGGCAGCGCAGCGGTGCTGCTGTGCACGGCGGTGTGCGTGGTGGCTTCTATGAACGATATGGCGGCTCCCTCGATTTCTCTGGAGGGCAAAAACCTGTGGCTGCTCCAGTTGCTGCCTGTGAAGCCCTGGCAGGCGCTGCGCGCAAAGCTGAGCGTGCAGCTGCTTCTGACCAGCATCCCGGCGCTGTTTGCCAGCGCCTGCGCGGCAATTGCCGGCGGCTTGAGCGCGGTTGAAACGTTGCTTACGCTGCTGGTGCCGCAGGCTGTCATCCTGATGATGGCGCTGCTGAACCTGACTGTGGGCCTGAAAATGCCCAACCTTACCTGGACCAGCGAAATCGTGCCCATCAAGCAGAGCGCCAGCGTGATGATCGGACTCTTGGGTGGTATGATCTATGGCATTCTGCCTATTGCCGGATTTTTGATGTTTGGCCATCGCATGGGCGCGAACGCTTATATGGCCTGCTTTATGGCGTTTACGCTGGCGATTTCCGCCGGCCTGTATGTTTGGTTAAAGAAAAAGGGCGGCGCTGCTTTTGCCGCGCTGTAAGAGAAAATGAAGAAGAGCTGGATCGTTGCAATCGTCATCCTGACGCTGCTTGTGTGCGCGGGTGCTGCTGCGCTGCTTCTGCGCGGCGGCGCGCCCGAGTTTACTGGCAGCCGCGTCAAAAATCCCGACGCCTACGAGCTGACTATTACCCGCATGAATGGCACGGATTCGCACACGCTGACGCTGCAGCAGGGCAATCGCCTGCAGGTGCATTTTGTAACGACGGCGGGCGAAATGGCGCTGGAAATCCGCGATCCTGCCGGCAGCGCCATCTATTCGGGCGATGGCAAGGCGTGCACGGATTTCACGCTGGATATTGCGCAGGATGGCGACTATACCATCGCCGTAACGGCGAAGCAGGGCGGCGGCAGCCTGAAGGCCAGAGTGCTGCCCGGCGAAGATAAGCAAAATGAAACAGGAATGCTTGAAAATTGGACAAACGCCCGCCATCATTTATGGCGACGCAAGCACGCATGCCTGGCTGTTTGTGCACGGCATGGGCGGCAACAAGACGGAAGCTGAGCCCTTCGCTGCGCTGACGGGCGCGCAGGTGCTGGCTATTGATCTGCCCGGCCATGGTGAACGCAAGGATATGGCGGGCTTCAATCCTTGGACAGCCGCGCCCGAGCTGCGCACGGTGATGGACTATATGCGCACCCGCTGGCGTGCAATCTCCCTGCAGGCAAACAGCATTGGTGCATATTTTTCCATGCTCGCCCTGTCGGATCAGGGGCTGCAGAAGGCGCTGTTCGTATCGCCGGTCGTGAATATGGAACGGCTGATTCTGGACATGATGGACTGGGCCGGGGTGACGGAGACGCAGCTGCGCGATGCGGGCGAGATTGCCACGGACTTTGGCCAAACGCTGTCCTGGCAGTATCTGTCCTGGGTGCGTGAGCATCCGCTCAATTGGCATACGCACACGGCTATTCTCTATGCCGGGCATGACAACCTGACCTCCCGTGATACCATCATGTCCTTTGCAAATGCCCATCAGGCCACACTAAGCGTCTATGAGCCGGGAGAACACTGGTTCCATACCCCGGATCAGCTGGATGCGATGACCCGATGGGAGAAAAGTGAAATCTAAATACGAATATCGCGATAGCCCGGATTTTACCGGGCTTTTCTTTTGCCTGCGTTATGATATAATAGACTAAAATAATTTTTTGCAGAAACGCAAAATTCTTCCTATCGGCTCCGTCAGTATAGGTGAAAGGAGGGAGACGCGGCGAATGATTGTTGTCAAGCGCGCTGATAACATCGAAAGCCCGGATGCTTTGATTGCCCGTCTGGTGCAGGAATATCAGGTTCCCTTGCGCCGGATGTGCTGCATATGGCTCAAGGATGCGGCCCTGGCCGAGGACGCGGTGCAGGAGACCTTTGTGAAAGCCTGGCGAGCCGCCCTCTCCTTCCGTGGGGAGTGCAGCGAGAAAACCTGGCTGATGCGTATTGCGGTGCATGTGTGCTGGGATATGCGGCGCAGCTGGTGGTTCCGCCATGTGGATCGCAGCGTGCGTCTGGAGCATTTGCCAGAGCCCGCCGTGCCCTTTGAGGAGCGGGACGATACCCTCGTCCGCGCCGTCTGCGCCCTGCCTGCCCAGCAGCGGGAGGCCGTGCTGCTGTATTATTATCAGGATATGACATTGACGGAGATTGCACAAGTATTGGAAGTTGCGCCGTCCACCGTGAAACGGCGGCTGGACAGCGCGCATAAAGCGCTGCAGCGTAAGCTGGAAGGAGGCTGAATTCCATGACGGAACAGGAAATGCGCAGACGTATGCATCAGGCGATGGATGCGCGGCTTTCCGGCCTGCAGGAGGATCCCTGGCTTGCGCAGCGCGTGATGAACCAGCCGAAGGGAGAGAAGAAAGTGAAGCGTTTTACTATTCAAACCGTTCTCGCAATGATGCTGCTGCTTGCCATCATGGGCACCGTGTATGCTGCCTCGCAGAACTCCGCGCCTGACGATTTGATCACCAACACGCCCGTTCCTGCCAGCGAAGGGATGGGCGAGGTGGATCAGTGGGCAATCGTTGAGCGTGCCGCGCAAAAAGCGGAAAAAGATCATTGGATGCTGCCGGATTACTTTAGATGGAGTGGGGTGGAGCTGCCAGAGGACTTTACAACTGGCTTTGATCAGGACCTGACCCAGGAATTTGGGGGCTTCCGTTTCCATATTCGTGATGCGTATGTAAACGGGAACACGGTGCATGCGGTTACAGAGGTTACCCGTATGGATGGCGAAAAATCTATTATTATGCACTCGCCTCAGAGCGTATCGCTGGACAAGCTGCTATGCGCCTATTATAAAGGTCTAAGAGATGTTGACGAGAATACAACGCTGCGGGAATACTTGAATGAAAAAGACTTGCCAATGGAGTATGCAATGAGCTCTTTTGAACAGAAAGGGGCTTATACCGGTGGCGGCGATGTATGGCTTGAAAAAGAAGGAAATGGCGCCGTCCATTATGACTATCTCAATAACATCACAATTGAAGATGGTGTTGCAAAGCTGGAGTGGCAAGTAATGTATTGGGATGCCGAAAATGAAAAGTGGTTTTCTACGTCCATGCCCATCGAGCTTCCCGCAGATGAAGTACAGGAACAGGTGATTGATGTATACAAAACAATCAATGTAAACGGCGTGGATGTTGAACTGCAGCTTATCCGGCTATATGAAAACAACTTGGATATAGAGATGGATATCATCTTCAGCCTTGTTAACCCCCAAAATGGCGATGAAGAAAAGATGAAGGAAATGTACTTCTTCCCTGTTAATCCGAAGGACTGGAGTATACCGGCTGCCGGTACAATGCACCCAATACCGAAGGAACTGCTTAACGCGGAAACAGCTACCTATGTTATGGCGAGGGAATGCTATAGCAAATCGGCTATTCAGGATGGCGTTCTTTACCTGCAAATGCTGCCGGAGAAAAACGGAGAAAAGGTGAAGCCCGATCCCGATGCGCCTGTGATTGCAGTAAGAATCAGATAAATCTGCATGAAAAAAGACAGCTTAGGTTATCAATAAACAAGAAGGAGCAAGACATATTTCGCATTTTGCCGCCCTAAGGGCGGCATTTTCGATCCGCAGCGGCGGCGTGTACGGCGCGAGGAGAAATTTTCCGAAGGAGGTTTCCTCCGAAAGGAAATTTTCATTTCTAACAGATTTTCTGTCCGTGAGCCGCAGGCTCACAAGAAAATCTGCAGCCCGAAAAATGAAATCTCATTTTTCAGTGGGCGGCGGCTTTGCCGAAGTCCCAAAAAAGCCGCCGAATAGGCGGCTTTTGATTACTTGCGTAAACCCTTGGGATAGTGATTTTTCAGTTGGCCGTTAGAAGCCTTGCAAAAGCCCAGCGCATAGCCATCCATCGTGACCGTATAAAACCCGCGCATAGTCTCATCGCAGGGCAAGGCCTCGCCGTGCAGATAAGCGAGTGCCTGCGCGTCTGTCAGCGGGTATTGGCGTGGGATGTCCGTCCCCAGCGCCAGCGCGTGATCGGGGATAAACACCTTGCCGCGTAGCTCGCCCACCTGCAGGCCGACACGCAGCGTGCGGATGCGGTCCAGCGGTGGAAGGACTACGGGCGCGTGAATCAAATGGCCGCCGAAAACGGCGTTTGGCACGATGACACAGCCGGTTTCATCAGCAAAGGCGGCATAGGCCTGCAGCGCGGCACGATCCGGCGCAGGAAGCGGCGGCGCGCTAAGTGCAGGGGATGCATTGCCATCCTTTTCAAGCAGCGCGACAAAGTGCCCTTCGCCGCGCACGTGGTGCGGCCACAGGCGCAGGATGCCCTGCGGCGCAGCGGGCAGGCCAGGCAGCGCAAAGGGGACAGGATGAAAATCCGGATGCTCAGCCAGAAAACGTTTGATGCTGCCTTCGTTTTCAAGGGAATTAAAGGTGCATGTGCTGTAGGCCAGTCGGCCGCCGGGGCGCAGCATTTGCGCAGCGCTGTTCAAAATCTCAGCCTGACGGGCGGCGCAGCGGGCGGGAGAATCGGCGTTCCATTCGGCACGTGCTTCCGGATGGCGGCGGAACATGCCCTCGCCCGAGCAGGGCGCGTCCACCAGAATCTTATCAAAGAAGCTGGGCCAGCGCGCCGCCAAAGCGTCTGGATAGGCGCAGGTTACAACCGCGTTTTCAATGCCCATACGCTCGATATTGCTGGATAGCACCTGCGCGCGGGAAGAGATGGGCTCATTGGCAATTAGCAGCGTCAGATGCGCGCTCATGGCCAGCTGCGTGCTTTTGCCGCCTGGGGCGGCGCACAGATCCAGCACCCGGTCGCCATCCTGCGGCCGGAGCGCGGCGGCTGCGGCCATGGCGGAGGGCTCCTGCAGGTAGTATGCGCCCGCCTCGTGCAGGGGGATGGCCCCAGCGTTGGAATCCAGGCTTAGATAGCAGGCATTGCGGGCATAGGGGATATCGCCCAGCAGCGAATTGGCAGGCAACGGACGGCGTGGATCCCGAAAGCGTACGCTACGCTGGGCAGGCTGCTGGTAGGAAGCAAGAAAAGCGTCCATTTCTCCTGAGAGAAGCGGACGCATGCTTTCTATAAAGGGAAGGGGCAGCGGGTATTCACTCATAGGTGTTCCTGCCGTTCTGAGATTGATCCGCATCCTGCGGCTGAAGAGAAGGATAAACCGCGTCATGGAAAGCCTCGCGCGTATGGGCGACCGGCACAGGGCGCGAATCCTCATTGCGCTCGGTGCGCAGACGGCGCAATACAGGCAAATGGCGACCGTGCCGCTCACTGCGCCTGCGCCGTACAACGGCGGTATCCGCAGGCTGTGCGGGCGACTGAACGTCATAGCGCGTAATTGCACGCGAGAGCTGCTCATCAGGCGCGGTTTCTATGATATCGGGAATAGGCTCGTCCATGAAGGAGAAGCTTTGCACACCCTGATCATAGCCAGCATCAAACTGCTGCTCGGCCATGCGCTCGTTCTTCGTGCGGAAAATTCTGTGTAGCCAGGATCGCCACACGTATTGCGGCCGCCAGCGCAGAATATAAACCATGATGTCAATCGTTAGCCCCGCCAGCACCAAAACGCATGTGAGCGGCAGCCAATGCGCGCCAATCCAAGCCCAAAACGTTCCGGATGTGCCCTGAAAAATGGACAGCGCGCTGTTTGCAACCGAGCGTGTAAAGCTGAGCAGAAACGACAAAAGAGCACTTGCAAAATCGTTCATTTTATTATCCTATGATTATTCGGGCGCGATTTCCACGGTGATCAGGATGGTGTCGCTGCTGGACCAGGCCATCCCGGCCGGGCGCTCCAAGCGGATATTGCGGCTGATGATGGTGGTGGCGTCCGAAATATCGATGGGCGCGGAGATGAATTCCACCAGGTGGATCTCGCTCAAGGCGTTGATAATCTGATTGGTGGCGGCGATGGTTAGCGTGGCGGGTTCAGCCGTGATGCGCTTGACCACATAGCCCTGCGCGGGCGTGCCAACGGTCAGATCGGTAGTGTTGATGGTAAGCTGACGGGTTTGATACAGCGCCTGCTCTACCAGCAGGCTATCCAGCCGCACGGATTCGCTGGTCACGTCAATCAGGGCAGAGTCGATTTCATCGCCGGATGCATCGACCAGACGATAGGGAACGGCCGTACGCTCCAAACCCGAAACAGGAGTAAGCAGCGCCATGTTGTAATCGGCCACGCAGCGTACAATGGAATTGACAAGCGAACGCGGACCGGATACGGTGACATAGGATGGATCCACGCTGGCGCCGGCAGCATAAAAGCCGTCGGGCGGGTTGCCGGTGGTGGAGAGACGCACAGGAATGCGGCTGCGGGAGATGTACTCTTCCACCTGCACGGTCACAGTGGAAACGCTCATTTCGGTCACGGTACCATAGGTATTGGTAGTGGTAGAAATGATATTGAGCGTTTGCTCGCCCGTATCATGGATGCGCGCCAAATCGATACGCAGGTTATAGTTGGATGCGCTGGCGATGTTATAGACCTTCTGCGGCACATCTGCGCGGAAACGCACGGTGGGCAGGCTTTCAAGGCCGGATACGATGATGAAGCCGTTGCGGCGCAGGGTGTCGGCATTGACAATGTTGATCGTTACATTGTTGAATACTTTTTCGCGCGTTAGCGATTCATCCTGCGTAATCAGACCGCTCCACAGGCAGATAGCCAGAAACAGCGAAAGCAGCTTCCAGGGCCAGTTGTGGGTGATCCACATTTTCAGCCGCAGCAGCGTGGCCTTGATATCAATTTTCTGCCCTGCCATGGTTCAGCCTGCCTTTCAGCCAGTTTTTCGCGCGGACGTACAAGCCGTCCTGGGGTTGATGATACATGGTGCTTAGAATTTCTCCGATGGCCTTTGCATCCAGATGCCGGGTGAGCTTGCCATCCCGGGCCATGCTGATCACGCCCGTTTCCTCACTGACGATCAGCACCAGCGCGTCCGTCGTTTCCGATATGCCGATGGCAGCACGATGGCGTGTGCCAAGGTCGCGGGTGATGGCATTGGATTCGGACAGAGTGGTCAGCATGCAGGCGGCGGATACGATGCGCGTGCCGCGGATGATGACCGCGCCGTCATGCAGCGGGGTGTTGGGTTCAAAGATGTTTTCAAGCAGCGGAGCCGAGATGGTACTGTCCAGCCTTGTGCCGGTTTCCATTACGTCCTTCAAGCCTGTGCGGCGCTCAAATACGATCAGCGCGCCCACCCTGCGGCGGGAAAGGCTGGTCAGGCATTGCGTAATTTCGCTGATAATACGCTGGTTTTCTTCACCATCGCTCTGAAAGTGCTCCATCTTGGCGCCGCGGCCAAGCTGCTCGAGCACGCGGCGAATCTCCGGCTGGAACAGCACCACCAGCACCAACGCGCCGTTGCTGAGAATTTGCTTAAGCACCCAGGTAAGGGCGGTAAGACCCAGGAGGGAGGAAAGAAGCGATGCGCCAACCAGCAGCAGAAAGCCCTTGAGCACCTCGCTGGCGCGGGTATCGCGCGTAAGCATGATCATTTGATAGATCAGCACCGCGACGATCAGAATATCCAGCAGGTCGTTGAGCTGCGGACGATTGAAGATGTTCCAGAAGAACGTCTGGAGCTGGCTGAACAAAGAAGACACGCGGCAACGACCTCACTTTCCTGCGATGCTCTTATTATAACAAAATCTTAATAATTTGTTAAGGGGAAAAAGCCCCAGAATGTAAAAAAAGTAAGAATAAATTATGGATCGATTTCAAATTCCAGATAGGATGGAAAAGTGTAAAATCTTCCCTGAACGGTAGGCAAGCGGCGGCGGATATGCTATAATGTAAATAGCATATGGCCTGAAATGCATAAAGCGGGCAATCTGGACACAAAGGAGCGCTGTGGGCATGGATCATCACGACGGACACCGCGAAAGGCTGCGGGAGCGTTATCTGCGCATGGGACTGGACGCCTTTGGCGAACACGAGGTGCTGGAACTCCTGCTTACCTACGCCATTCCGCGGCGTGATACCAAGCCGATTGCCTATGCGCTGCTGGATCGCTTCGGTTCTCTCCATCGCGTGCTGCAAGCCACGCCACAGGAATTGATGAAAACGCCCGGCATTGGCGACAGCGCGGCTGTGTTCATCAATATGATGGTGCCCTTGTTCAGGGCATATCGCCGCAGTGTTGAAGCTGAAAACCCGGAGATGAAGAATCAGGATCAGTCCGTGCGCTATTGCGAAGGGCTGTTTGAGGGCGAACGGTACGAAAAATTCTATGTGATCTGCCTGGATGCGCAGATGCGCCGGGTCAACACCGTGCTGATTTCCAGCGGCGATATCGCTGAGGTGCGCGTCTACGCCCGCCATGTGCTCAGCGCCCTGAGCCAGTGCGACGCGATGGGGGCGGTGATTACGCACAATCATCCCAGCGGCACAGCACAGCCATCCATTGAAGATATTCAGTTGACAAATGGCATTGCCGCGCTGCTGGACGGTGTGGGCATCAAGCTGTATGACCATTTGATTGTTGCGCCCAATGAAACCTTCAGCTTCCGCCGCGGCGGCCTGATTTGTGCTGACAGCGGAGAAGTCTCGCAGGCAGCGCAGAACTTTGAGCGGATTCTGCCATCTGTTCAGAATGAAATCTATCTGGAAGGCGTGATCCCCAAAGATCGCGATTCGTAAGGAGAAATGAATGAAAAAGAGCAAAACGAAAAGGCGGTGTCCTATGCTGCTGCGTGTGCTGCTGCGCTTGGCCCTTCTGGGCTTTGTATTATGGACTGCATTGGTGGCCTTTGTATGCGTAAAGGAATACACTGTGCCAAAGCCGGATGGAACCACCCAGGCAATCATTGTGCTGGGCGCACAGGTGAAGCCCGACGGTACCCTGAGCCTGCAATTGCAGTATCGCATGGAATTGGCATTGGAGCAGTACCGTGCGCATCCGCAGGTCATTGTCGTGTGCGGCGCGCAGGGTGGCAATGAGCCAATGACTGAGGCGCAGGCGATGCACGATTATCTGGTGTCAAATGGCGTGCCGGAGGGGGATATCCTGATGGATGACACCTCTTTCAATACCCGTCAGAACCTGACCAACGCGCAGAAGCTGTTGGGGGATGATGTGAAAAAGGTGCTGATCGTAACCAGCAATTATCACCTGCCGCGTGCGATGGCATTGGCGCGCGATACCGGCTTTGAGCCGCAGGGCGTGGGCGCGCCCATCAAGCTGATCTACTGGCCCAAGAATCATTACCGCGAGGCGCTTGCCTGGGTGAAATACCTGCTGCAAAAATGGAGTATCCTGCCTTATTGATAAAAATGAACCCTCTTTCAGGCGCTTGCCTGGGGAGGGTTTAAAAATAAGCAAAAAAAGAAACCGCACAAGCGGTTTGCTTTTGTGGCACCTCCGACCGGATTCGAACCGGTGTTTCAGCCTTGAGAGGGCCGCGTCCTAGGCCACTAGACAACGGAGGCAAAATGGCTGGGGAACAAGGATTTGAACCTTGACAATACGAGTCAGAGTCGTAGGTGCTGCCGTTACACCATTCCCCAACACAGTGCAGAACTGACTGCGAGGGATATTATATCCAACTTGCCTGCGATTGTCAAGGGCTTTTTTCAAAATTTTTGAATTTATTTGCGAAGCCGTCTTTCGACCGACCCATGCAGGCTGCCTGAAACGCAGCGCGTTTTCCGGGACCGGGCCGGAATAAGCGTGTCATTGCGGGCCGCCAGGCTGACGGTCTGCGGGATTGGGCCATGCGTGGCGCGCAAAGCGCGATGGGCTCATGCCCACCATGGCATGGAAAACGGTGCAGAAATAGTTGGCGTCGTTAAAGCCGCTTGCGTATGCGGCTGTCGATACGCTGCAGCCGTGCTTGAGCATTCCCTTGGCCACGTTGATGCGCAGCTGTTTGATATAGGTGCGCAGGTTCATGTGCATGCGCTGGCTGAATACATGGCTGATGTGCGATTCGGAGTAGTTGCAGGCGGCCGCGATCTGCGCCACCGTCAGTGAGGAATCTGTATAATGGTTATACAGGTAGGACATGATGTTTTCAAATGCGGTTTCAGTGGGGGATTCAGCGCGCTCCTTTGCCATGGATGCATAGGGCCGAAATAGATCGGCCAATATAAAGGCGACGATATCGAATACGGCCTTTTCATCCTCGGTTGGGGCGGCGGCGCAGACCGACTGCTGTCTGAAGGCGATCAGCTCCTCCGCACGCATGCCCCATTTTCGGGCCAGAGCTTCGATTCTCTCGTCCGATTCCTGCGTATCCTGGCAATACATGCCCACCGATAATGACCCGATGCATATATCGTCTAACAGGATCGGCACGGAATACTCGCTCAGCCCAAACTGGCAGTCCCGGATAAACGGCTCGCCTTTTCGCTGGCAAAGCCATTGATGCACCTTGCTGCACGTGACGCAGCAGGCATAAGCCTGCTCGTTTTGCTTCATGGCGGTGCAAAACGCGCAATGATGCCCAACGTGCGGCACCAGAATGCCGCCAAGAGAGGTGTTCCAGCTTAGAAAACCAACGAAATCCTTGATAATTATGATTCGGTTTAGCTTTTCCAGCCGGGATAGCAGCGCCATCAGCGCCTTTTCGTTTTCCATGTCCTTCACCTCCTATCGGCGATTTTGCATTTTCTATTCGACATCATAGCAAAAAGAAACGAGACTGTAAAGCCATTGCAGATTTTTGGAGATTATCTGCACTTTTTTGCTGGAACAGTTTGGCGTGGGAATGCTAAAATAACAAGCAAAGACGGCGTTTGCCGCCTCATGCGTCCAAGGCTGATAAAAGGAGCGTATTCATTATGACGAAAAATCCGAACGTTATCATGATTCTAACGGACGATCAGGGATACTGGTCTTTGGGGTGTACCGGCAATAAGGAAATCCGCACGCCCAATATCGACGCGCTGGCCGCCGGCGGCGTACAGCTGGATAATTTCTTCTGCGTATCGCCTGTGTGCTCGCCCGCGCGCGCCTCGCTGCTGACCGGGCGCATTCCCAGCCAGCATGGAATTCAGGATTGGCTGCGCGTGGGCAACGGCGATAAAAAGAACGATCCGCCTATCGACTATCTGGAAGGCATTACCGGCTATACGGATATCCTGGCGAAAAACGGCTATACCTGCGGCATCAGCGGCAAATGGCATATGGGCGCTACCTGCAAGCCGCAAAAGAGCTATAGCCACTGGTTTGTTACGCCGGGCGGCAGCGGAACCTATTGGAATTCCGGCGCTTTCCGCGGCACGCAGCAGGTGCAGACCGAGGGCTACCTGACCGACGTGATTACCGACGATGCGCTGGGCTTTATCGATGAATGCGCGGATAAGGACGAGCCGTTCTATCTCAACCTTTCCTTCACCGCGCCGCACAGCCCGCATGTGGATCAGCACAAAAAGGAATATGTCGATTACTATTATAACAACTGCACCTTCGCCGACGTTCCCCAGGATAAGCGCAGCCCAGGCAGCATTCAGTTTCCGCACGACATCGCTTACAGCCTGACCTTTGCGGATAAGAGCAGGGAGTTTCTGACGCTGCGCGATCTGCTCAGCGGCTACTATGCGGCTGTGCAGGGCGTGGATGACAGCGTGGGCAGAATCGTGGCCAAGCTGGAAGAAAAGGGCATCCGCGATAACACGCTGATCGTCTATACCAGCGATAACGGCTTCAGCTGCGGCCAGCATGGTGTATGGGGCAAGGGCAATGCGACCTTCCCGCTCAATCTGTTTGATACTGCCGTGAAGGTGCCTTGCATCTTCAATTTCCCCGGCGTTATCCGCGCGGGCGTAAAGACGGACAGCTTGCTTTCTGCTTACGACTTTATGCCTACGCTCCTGGATCTGTTGGGCTACGAGAATCCGGAAGCTGCGGAGCTGCCCGGACGGAGCTTTAAGAACCTGCTGCTCAGCGACGCCTCGGAGGAGTATCATGAGGCGATCACCGTCTTTGACGAGTACGGTCCCAACCGCATGATCCGCACCAAGGAATGGAAGTACATCCATCGTTATCCCTACGGCCCGCATGAGCTATACGATCTGGTGCATGATGAGCGTGAGCAGTTTAACCTGCTGGAAGAAAACCGCTGCTTCTTCTATGGCCCCAAGTTTATCGAAGCCAAGGCGGCCGAGATGAAGGCCATGCTGGACGACTGGTTCGCCCGTTATGTAAACCCTGAAATCGATGGCGCGCGCGAGCCTGTCTGCGGCCGCGGCCAGCTTTGCCGCTTGGGCAAGGAATCCAACGGCCAGGTGACGTTCTCACCGGTTAGTCAGACAGAATACAGCCGCTAATAGTGAATATGAAAAAGCCCTCTCGGAAAATCCCAGGAGGGCTTTTTGCATGATTAGAATTTCAGTACACTGGTTAAGGTCAGAATGGTAATGGACGGGGTGTTGAACATACGCAGCGGGATTGGATAAGCATCCGATACGCCAAGCCCGGGGCTGATATACTGCGTAACGCCCTGAATGGTGCTCAGCCCCTGGATCAGGTTATCCTGCGGAAACCAGCCGCTGATGTTGGCGGAATCCGGCGCCTTGAGCGCGCCGGCAAAGGGCACGCGCACCTGGCCGCCGCAGTAGTGCCCGGCCAGCACCAGCGACACGCTGCGCAAAAAGGCGTTCTCCTCGCTGCCTGACCATTGCTGCAGGGTTTTGATGGTGGTTTCAGTCAACGGATGATGTGTCAACGCAATCTGCACATCCGAATCCTGCATCTCCTTCATTGCAGCATCAATTTGATCCAGCACAGCAAGCTGATAGTCAATCACCTGAAGCTGCGCGGCCTGCTCTGGGGTGTTCTGCGGCTGATTGGTCAACGCCGTGTGGCGCGCCTGATAAGCCGCACGGGAGGAATCGATATCCAGCCCGTACATGGATTCCGGGCAGAACCAGACGGCGCTTTTGCCTACGGTCAGCTTTTGAGGGGAATCCAGATAAATCGCGCCGTGCTCCTCGGCAGCCAGCACATAATCGGCCTTTACGCGCTCGGGCGTATTGGGCTGCGCGGCAATGGGCGCGGGATCCTCATCGCCCGCAACAAAGTATACCGGCACGCGCCCGGCAAATACGTCGATCAGCTTAAGAAAAGCGTCGTAATTGCCATCCGGCGCGCATACGTCGCCCGTGATGCACACGGCGTTGTAGCGCGCGGTTTTCAGCATGGTGGAGATGGTGGATTGATTCGCGCCGTATTCGTTGCCGTGCAGATCGCTGATGTGCAGGATGCGGAACTTCTCCAGATCCTTGCTTAGGGATGTGATGGTTACATCCTCATTTAACAGCTTCACGCGGCCGTTGTTGACAAAGTTGAGCGCGACAATCACGGCCAGCAGCAGAATCAGCAGCATGGGATACACCAGCGCGCCAGTGCGGCGGGGCTTGGCGTCGGTAAACAGGGAACGGCTTTTGCGCATGCGTTCAGGCTCCTTTAGTAATACCGCTTTATTATAGCCAATCGCAGGGGGGATGGCAATGGAAAATAGCGGGCGATCTTGTAAAAACAGCAGGAAAAAGCGGGGAACAAGGCGAATTAAACAAAGCTGTAGAAGGAGGCTTGCGCAATGCCCAAACCAAAGACCATTTTTGTCTGCTCCGCCTGCGGATATGAATCCCCGCGCTGGTATGGCAAATGCCCATCCTGCGAAAGCTGGAATACGCTGGAGGAAACCGCGCCTCAGGCTGTATCGGCCATCGCGCCCAAGCCGCAGAAGCAGCGCGGCGGCACCGGCGCGCAGGCGCAGAAGATCTATGAGATCGAGGCGGGTGCGCAGACGCACGAGCCTACCGGCATCGGCGAGTTTGACCGCGTGCTGGGCGGCGGCATTGTGGAGGGCTCGCTGATGCTGGTGGGCGGCGAGCCGGGCGTGGGCAAAAGCACGCTGCTGCTGCAGGTGTGCGCGCGCATGGCGCGCATGGGCAAGCGTGTGCTGTATGTAACGGGTGAGGAAAGCACACGGCAGATTCGCCTGCGCGCCGACCGCCTGGGCGTGGGGCATGAGGAGATTCTGGTGCTGGCCGAAAACGCCATGGACGCGATTGAGGAAAAGCTCAATACCATCCAGCCGGATTTCGCCGTGATCGACTCCATCCAGACCATGTACCGCCCTGACCTTGCCAGCGCGCCGGGCAGCGTCAGCCAGGTGCGTGAAAGCGCGGCGGTGCTGATGCGTTATGCCAAGACCAACGGCTGCGCCATCATCCTGGTGGGGCATGTCACCAAGGAGGGTGCGATTGCCGGCCCCCGCGTGCTGGAGCACATGGTGGATGTGGTGCTGTACTTTGAAGGCGACTATCAGCATGAGTATCGTCTGCTGCGCGCGGTCAAAAACCGCTTCGGCTCGGTCAATGAGCTGGGCATGTTTGAGATGACGGGCGAGGGCATGATGCCCGTTGAAAACGCATCCGAAACGCTGATATCGCATCGTGCCTCGGGGGCCAGCGGCTCGGTGGTGTTTTGCTGCATGGAGGGCAGCCGCCCGATGCTGGTGGATCTGCAGGCGCTGGCGGCGCAGTCCTTTTACGCCGTGCCGCGCAGAACGGTCAACGGCGCGGATCAGGCGCGCGTGGCGCTGCTGCTGGCGGTACTGGAAAAGCGCGCGGGCCTGCGCATGTACAATCAGGACGTATATGTTAACGTCGCTGGCGGCCTGTCGCTGTCTGAGCCTGCGGTTGATCTGCCGCTGTGCGTGGCGGTGGCTTCCTCCTTGTCTGATAGTCCGCTGCCCAGCGACCTGGCCGTGATGGGCGAGGTGGGCCTGACGGGCGAGATCCGCGCCATCACGCAGATGGAGCGCCGCATCAACGAGTGCGTGCGGCTGGGCTTCCGACATATCATGTGTCCGGCGGATTCTGTTAAACGCTTGCATCTGCCCGAAGGCGTGGAGCTGACTCCTGTGAAAACACTGGCGCAGGCGATTACGCTGCTGGGACTGAGAAGATAAAAATCAAATTTCCGCCTTCTGCATGCCGAAGTGTTCAATGGGCATACTACGCATACAGGAGGCGGATTGTTTAAATGAAGAAAGCTGTACTACTATCCTTTCTGCTGTGCCTGGCCCTTGCCTGCACAGCCTGCGCAGGCGGCGATATGCAGCCTTCGCCCACGCCCGATGCGGCCACGGAAGCGCCGCAAGACGCCAATCTTCCCCAGCTGCCGGAGGATATCCGCGTAGATCAGAACGGCGTGCCCGTGCTGAACGTCTATGTGCAGTCAGAGGATAAGATCGACGAAATGGGTCTGGAGGAATACCTTGGCGGCGTGCTGGCGGGTGAGATGAAAAACGACTGGCCCGAGGAGGCGCTCAAGGCTCAGGCTATCCTGGCTCGAACGTTTGTGCTGAAATTTCTGATGGAAAAGAAAAGCATGTACGAGGGCGCGGATATCTCTACCGATATCCGCGAAGCCCAGGCCTACGATGCGGAGGGCGTGAACGAGCGCATCCGCGCGGCAGTCAAGGATACGCGCGGCATGGTGGCCTGCTATCAGAACGAGCCAATATACGCCTGGTTCCATGCCCATTCGGGCGGCAAAACCGATACGGCGGAAAACGGGCTGGATTATCAGCAGGCTGCGCCCTATACCCAGGTGACGGACGGCAACGAGAGCGAAAGCGCTCCGCAGGATGCGGCGCAGTGGTCGACGCAGTTTACGGAGGCGGAGGTCATCCAGGCTGTCGCCGATGCGGGGTTGAAGCTGGACGGCGGCATTGAAACGGTACAGGCCGGAGCCAAGGACGACAGCGGCCGGGTAGGAGAAATCCTGCTGAACGGCCAGCCTGTTTCGGCCAATGAATTCCGTATCGCCATTGGCAGCACCAAGATGAAATCAACGCTGCTGACCCATATTGCCTATTCGGATGGAACGCTTGCGTTGTCCGGCCGCGGCTATGGCCATGGGGTGGGAATGTCCCAGTGGGGCGCCTATGGCATGGCGGAAAATGGCAAAACGGCGCAGGAAATCATCAATCACTATTTCAAAGCTGTGGATATTGTGCAAATGTGGAAGTAGTCTGGACAAAAAACCATATAGTGGTTGACAAAATCACGCTTTTTGTTTACATTGTGCAATGTAGCAAGGGCGTGATTTTGCTTTATTCGGCATCAGGCTGATCATGCCCGCATAAAATGAACAGTTCGCTTGAACTGCACAAGAAGGAGGAACGATTGATGAAAAAGTTTATCGCTCTGTTGCTCACGCTGCTCCTGGCTCTGTCCGCCGCTGCACCTGCGCTGGCAGAGAAACAGACATATCGCTCCCTGTACAGCGGCGAAGTGACAACACTGAATTATCTGACCACCACTACCACCAGCGAGTTTGGGCTGCTTTCTAACCTGATTGATACGCTGGTTGAATCAGACCGGTATGGGCAGCTTCAGCCCTGCCTGGCTGAAAGCTGGGAAGCCAGCGCCGACGGCCTGACCTGGACGTTCCGCCTGCGCCAGGGCGTGCAGTGGGTGGACGCGCAGGGCAATGCCGTGGCTGAAGTGACGGCTCACGATTTTGTGACAGCTGCCGAATACATTCTCAACGCCCAGCATGCCTCCGGCAGCGCCAAAACGCTGTATAAGATCATCGTGGGCGCGAAGGAATACTACGATGGCACCGCTACCCCCAAGGAGGGGGAGCAGCCCGCTCCCAAGACCGAATGGGATACCGTGGGTGTAAAGGCGCTGAATGATTATACCCTGCAGTACACCTTGAAGAATCCTGTGGCCTATTTCCTGTCGATGGTAGACAATCAGGCTTTCATGCCTGTTTATGGCCCTTTCCTTGCCGAGAAGGGCGAACAGTTTGGCCTGGCTACCGGGAACGATACCCTGCTGTACTGCGGCGCGTACACGCTGACGGAGTTCAAGCCCCAGGAAACCCGTGTGCTTACCAAGAACAGCGCCTATTGGGATCTCGAGCATGTAACGATCGATCAGATTGTTTATCGTTACAACAAAGAAGCATCGACCATCTCGGCTGATCTGTATCTGAAGGGCGAGGTGGACTCCGCCTCCATCAGCGCCGAGATTGCCAGCCAGTGGCTGGACGATCCGGTTAAGTCCGAGTATATCCGTCCCGACCGTCCCACCAGCTGCTACAGCTATTTCTTCTCCTTTAACTATGCTCCGCAGTTTGCGGCCGAGTATGAGCCTGAAAACTGGGCCAAGGCCGTTGTGAACGAAAATTTCCGCAAGTCCTTCTATTACGGTCTGGATCGATTGAAGGTAAAGACGGCGGCGGATGCGGACAATGCCGAGGCGCTGCTGTTCAACAGCATTACGCCTACCGATTTCCTGATTATCAACGGCGAGGATTATGTAAAGACTGGCGCGCTCAAGGCTATTACCGAGCTGGGCGTGGGTACCTATCAGACTGACAAGGCGATTGAGTATCGCGACAAGGCCATTGAAGAACTGACCGCCGCTGGCGTTACCTTCCCCATTAAGGTATTTATGCCCTATAATGCCAGCGTGAACGGCTGGGCGGACGAGTGCCAGATCATCGAGCAGCAGCTGGAAGAACTGCTGGGCAAGGATTATATCGATATCATTATCGAGGCATATCCTTCCTCCGGCTTCCTTGGCAGCACGCGCCGCAGCGGCAACTATGCCTTTATGAAGTGCAACTGGGGCCCGGATTATGATGATCCCGAGACATTCTCTGAGCCCTTTGCCGTCGGCAACAACTATAACTTCATCGATAAGTGCGAGGGCATGGATGAGGTTCGCACCGAGTTATACAGCCTGTTTGATCAGGCGACGGCCATCTATGATGACCTGACGGCACGCTACGCGGCCTTTGCTCAGGCGGAAGCCTTCATCGTGGATCACGCCATCGTGATCCCCTACGGCTTCAGCACGGGCGGCTACACGGCCAGCCGCATCGATCCCTTCACCTTGCCCTACACGGCGACTGGCATTTCCAAGGAGCGCTTCAAGGGCGCGGTGCTGCTGGATCAGCCCATGAGCACCGATCAGTACTACGACGCCTATGACCAGTGGCTCAGCGATCTGGAAGCGCTGACGGCCAATCCCTAAAATAAAGCTTACACGCAATGCGCGCGGCATGCGGCGGGGGGCGAAACGCCTCCTGCCGTCCTGCTGCATTTACGGCATGGCCGGAAGGAGCGGGCCTTGGGTAAATATTTACTGAAAAGAATGATATCCTCCGTGCTGACGCTGCTGGTGATTTTGACGGTAGTGTTTGTTTTGCTGCGCCAAATGCCGATTGAGGGATACTTTGATAATTTTGATAAGCTCGACAACAGCATGATCGCTGCGCGCCTGACGCAGCTGGGTCTGGATCAGCCGCTGCATAAGCAGCTGCTCAGCTTCTTTGGCGGTTTGCTGCACGGCGATTTGGGCACCTCTTCCCGCTACAGCGTGGGTGCGCCCATCAGCGGCATCATTGCGCAGAAAGCGCCCATATCGATTATCCTGGGTTTGCTTTCCATGGGCGTGGCGCTGGTGCTGGGCATCCCGCTGGGCGCGGCCATGGCGCGTTCTCAATCCGGCTTCTGGGATCGCTTCGGCACGGCTTTTATCGTATTCGTCAACGCCGTGCCCGCGGCGGTGTACTATATTTACCTGCAAACGCTTGGCTCCACCGCCCTGCGTGTGAGCATGCTGTTCAGCCGCGAGGATCTGCGCACCTGGATATTGCCTGTGTTTTCCATGTCGCTTGGCAATATCGCCTATTACGCCATGTGGCTGCGTCGCTATATGGTGGATGAAAACAACAAGGATTATGTAAAGCTGGCGCGCGCCAAGGGCGTAAACGAAAGCAAAATCACCATGCGCCATGTGTTCCGTAACGCCTTTGTGCCTATGATTCAGTATATTCCAACGTCGCTGATGTATACGGTATGCGGCTCCATTTATATTGAGTCGCTTTATTCCATTCCCGGTATGGGCGGCCTGCTGGTGGATGTGATCAGCCGCCAGGATAACCCCATGGTGCAGGCCATTGTGATGATTTACAGCTGCATCGGGATTGTGGGCCTGATCCTGGGCGACCTGCTGATGGTGCTGGTGGATCCCCGTATCTCCCTGCACGGAAAGGGGGATGCGCGCTGATGGGCATGTTCAGCAAATGGAAAAGTGCGCCTGTGGAGGCGCGCATGAGCGATTCTCTGCGCGAGCGCATGCAGGCGGCGGCCAAGGCTCCCTTTACGTTTGCGCAGTATCATCCGGGCGAAGGGGAAATGATCGGCTATTCCGATTATTCCTATTGGGGCAGCACCTTCCGCGCCTTCCTTAAAAACAGGGTGGCGCTGACGCTTTTCTGCGTGCTGCTGGCGCTGCTGCTGTTCACCTTTATCCAGCCGACTCTGCCTGGACAGTACCCAGCCAACCTGATTATCAATCACCCGATCACGCAGATTCAAATGAGCAACATCGCTCCCTCCCTGACCACGGTGAAGACTCGCGTGGAGGCGGGTACGGAGCTGATCGTCACTCCATATGAAGACGAACGCTGGAGCGCGGTGAGCAATGTACTCGCCTCCCTGAAAGCGCGCGAGCAGTTTACCGTGCTGGAATACGGCGATTTCTATTGCTATGTAGAGATCAACGGCCAGCGCGGCTATGTGAAAAACGACTTTACCACCAAGCTGAAGCTGCCCGAGGACTATACGCAAACGCCCTATACCGCGCGATCCAATTTTCCCATCAAGCTGTACAGCTCCCCAGCGGATTGCACCAACAACGGCGACGCGCTGTTTGTAGAGACAAGGTATCTGGATATGGACGGCGATCATGCCGTCACCAATGCAGCCTGTGCGCTGCGCATCCTGCCCAGCACCGCGCCGTTCCTGTTTGGTACCAACAATCTGGGGCAGGATCTGTGGGCGATGGTGTGGTCTGGCACGCGTACGTCGCTGTTTATCGGCTTTATTGTGGCGGTGATCGAGGCATTCACCGGCATCGTCGTGGGTGTGCTGTGGGGCTATGTTCGCAGGCTGGATCGCCTGCTTACGGCGGTTTACAATGTGGTTGACAACGTGCCCACCACCATCGTGCTGGTGCTGATTTCCTATATCATGCGTCCAGGCGTAGGCACGCTGATCTTTGCCATGTGCCTGACCGGCTGGGTGGGCATGGCGCGCTTTATCCGCAACCAGATCGTTATCATCCGCGACCGCGACTATAACCTGGCTTCCAGGTGCCTGGGCACCAGCACACTGTGCATCATCACGCGCAATCTGCTGCCTTATTTGGTATCGGTGATCACCCTGCGCATGGCGCTGGCCATTCCAGGGGCGATTGGCAGCGAGGTATTCATTACCTATATCGGCCTGGGCTTGCCCGTCAGCACGCCTTCGCTTGGCAACCTGATCAATACCGGGCGCAAGCTGATTTCCACCTCGCAGAGCTATCAGCTGGTTTTCCCGACCATTGTGCTTTCCATCATCACCATTTCCTTTTACCTGATCGGCAACGCCTTTGCGGACGCGGCCGATCCAAAGAATCATGTGTGAGGCAGTGCCTATGATTTGTCAGGATGCGCCGCGCGCCCGCTGCTATCTGGAAGTGAACACGGCGGCGATTGCCAACAACCTTGCCGCCGCGCGAGAGCTGCTAAAGCCCAAAACGCGCCTGATTGCCGTGCTGAAGGCGGATGCTTATGGCTACGGCTTGCGTACGGTTGGACGTTTCCTTTGGACACAAGGTGTGCGGCACTTTGCTGTAGCGTGCCTGTCAGAAGCCTTTGAGCTGCGCGACGCGCTGCCGGAAGCCTGGATTCTGTGCATGGGCGAATCGCTGGATGGTGCGCTGGATACGGCGATCAGGCAGGATATCCGTTTGACGGTTGGTGCCTGTGATGCCGCGCAGCGCGTGTCGCAGGCAGCGCAGCAGACCAATACGCCTGCCAAGGTTCATTTTAAGGTGGATACCGGTCTACATCGCATCGGCTTTACGCCCGATACGGCGGCGGAGCAGATTGTCCGCTGCACCGCATTGCCTGGTATTGCCTTAGAGGGCTTGTATACCCACTTGGCGCTCCACAATACGCAGAGCGACCAGGCGCAGCAGGCGGCCTTTGAGACGGTGCGCACAGGGCTTTTAGCAAAGGGGATTGCCATTCCCATGGCGCATATGCTGGACTCCATCGGCATCACCCGCTATCCGCAGTGGCAGTATGATGCGGTGCGGGTGGGCGCCATGCTGTATGGCAACACGCCAAATGGTTATGCGCAGCCCGAAAGAATCCAGCCAGTCGGTCGGTTCTGCGCCCGAGTTACGCGTGTGTTTATGGTCAAGGCGGGTGAGCTGATCGGCTATGACGACGACCATTCGCTGATGCATGATACTCGCGTGGCGGTGATCTCCGCAGGCTATGCAGACGGCTATCCACGCGTGTTCAGCGGCAAGGGAGAGATAGAGATTCATGGCCGCCGGGCATGGGTACTGGGCCTGATCTGCATGGATCAGATGATGGCGGACGTGACGGATATCCCGGAGACGGCCCCTGGTGATACGGCGATATTGCTTGGCGGCGGCGTTTCGCTGCGCGAGTACGCCCAGCGCGGTGGGCTCAACCGCAACGAGTGCACAGCCATCATCACCAGGCGTGTGCCGCGGATCTATCTGTAAATAAACACCCCCGAATCGCGCCGACAGGCAGACGATCCGGGGGTGTTTTACGAGTGAAAGATCAGTTTCCTTTTTCGATATAATCTCTGGCGCGCATCAGGATTTCATGCGCGGGAGCCAGACATTGCGGGTTGGCTGCCAGAATGCAGGCGGGCTTGCCGAAGTCCGTTTCAGCTTCATAAGGCATGGTAAAAATGCCGCCTGCTTCCTCAATCAGCAGCGCGCCGGCTGCGAAATCCCAGGGGGAGAGCAGCAGCTCAAAAAACACGTCCGCGCGCCCGCAGGCCAGATCACAGCAATCCAGCGCGGCCGAGCCTACCCGGCGCAGATCGCCGCTGCGGGTAAGAAACTGATGGAAGCAATAGGCCGTTGCCGCGGCCAGGTGCGCATAGTAGGGCGATGTGCCAAAGGCGATCAGCGCGTTATCAAAGGCATTTTCGGTCACATGGATGGGCTGGCCGTTCATGCATGCGCCCTCGCCGCGAACGGCGGAAAAAAGCTCGTCCGCATAGGGATTATAAATCATGCCGAGAATGGGCTTCCGATCCAGTATCAGCGCGATAGATACGCAGGATGCGCGGCGGCCGCGGGTGAAATTGCAGGTGCCGTCCACAGGATCGACAATCCAGGTATAGGCGCTTGTCAGCGCTTCGTTTTCCTGTTCCTCGGCAAAAAAGCGGCTGTCTGGCAGAAGGGCAAGCAGCTCTTGCTTCAAAAACTCCTCCACCACTACGTCCGTATCCGTTACCAGGTTATAATGCCCGGCCTTTTTGTGGATGGGCGATGCGCTGGTATCGGCAATTTTTTTGCCGGCCTGGCGGATCAGCGCTTCCACGCGGGTCTGTATTGCGTGCAAATCAATCATGGGTATGCCTCGCTTTCGTGCGTGTTCGTCCCTTGGATTATAGCATAATTCGCTGGCTGCGCATAGCTTTTTTTAGCCATCCTATGGCGCAGCAGAGGAGAATACGGTATAATAGTACGGTAAAGGAGTGTTGACGATGGATATTACGCGCATTTGCGCTATGCAGCGCGCTTATTTTGAAAAAGGCGAAACAAAAAATGTTGGTTTTAGAATTGCACAGCTGAAAAAGCTGCAGGTGGCCATCCGCGCGCAGGAGAAGCTGCTGCTGGATGCGCTACAGGCGGATCTGGACAAGAGCGGCTTTGAGGGATATATGAGCGAGGTTGGCATGGTGCTTGAGGAGCTGGCCTATATGCTGCGCCATGTGCTGCGCTTTGCCCGCGCAAAGGCTGTGCCCACGCCGCTGGCGCAAGGGATTGCTGCATCGCGCGTGCTGGCTAAGCCCTACGGCAATGTGCTGATTATGAGCCCGTGGAACTATCCGCTGCTGCTGACCATCGGCCCGCTGGTGGATGCGCTGGCTGCGGGCAATACGGCGCTGGTTAAGCCCAGCGCCTACTCACCCAACGTCAGCCATGCCATTGCAAAACTGCTGGGGGATACCTTTGCGCCCGAATATGTGGCCGTCATTGAGGGCGGACGCAATGAAAACACCGCGCTGCTGGAAGAGAAGTTTGATTATATTTTCTTTACCGGCAGCAAGACGGTGGGCCGCCTGGTGATGGAAAAGGCTGCGCGCCACCTTACGCCCGTGACGCTTGAGCTGGGAGGCAAAAGCCCGTGCATCGTGGATGAAACAGCCAATATCGCCTGGGCGGCGCGGCGCATTGTGTTTGGCAAGTACCTTAATTGCGGACAAACCTGCG
Source organism: Clostridiales bacterium (assembly GCA_004556155.1). GTDB lineage: Bacteria > Bacillota > Clostridia > Christensenellales > Aristaeellaceae > SFMI01. The sequence continues at coordinate 84,162 of SFIM01000005.1, read as the reverse complement.
TAGCGCCGGACTATGTGCTGGTGCATGCGCGCGTGCATGACGCGCTGATCGCGGCCATGAAACGCGAAATCGTCCGCCAGTTCGGCGAAAAGCCGCTGGATAATCCTAATTACGGCAAGATCGTCAATCAAAAGCACTTTGACAGGCTGTGCGGCCTGCTGGCGGATGAAAAGGACGTATTTGGCGGCGAAACGAACGCGCGGCAGCTGCGCATTGCGCCGGCCATCATCGATCACGCCACACGGGATTCCGCCGCCATGCAGGATGAAATCTTTGGCCCCATTTTGCCGGTGTTGACCTTCGAGAATATCGCCGAGGTGCCCGCTATCGTGGCGCATCATCCAACGCCCCTGGCGCTGTATCTGTTTACAAGCGACCGCACGCACGAGCGCATGATCATGAACGCCATCTCCTTTGGCGGCGGCTGCGTCAACGATACCATCATCCATCTGGCTACCACGCACATGGGCTTTGGCGGCGTGGGCGAAAGCGGCATGGGCAGCTATCACGGCAAGCGCGGCTTCGATACCTTTACGCATTATACCAGCGTGGTCAAGCAGGGCGTGTGCGGCAATTTGCCGTTCCGTTATCAGCCATACACCAGCCTGAAAGCGCGCGTGGTGCGGTGGTTTATGCATTAAGAATCAAATGTGAAAGGCCGGGAATTTCCTGGCCTTTTTGCGTGTGTTCAATTTTCAATCTGCGTAATCAATTCCAGATGCTCAGGCAGGCGGTCGATGCGTTCTTTGATGAAAAGCGGGTAGAGATAAGCGCTTTTTACCTGATCAAAGGGCAGCCATTCAAATACATGGTGGTGCTTTCCCTCCGTGCTTTCAAAGCGCCTGCCGCGGGCGAGCAGCTCCGCGTCCGCTTCCAGCAGATAGTATAGGCAGAGCTCATGATAATGCTGCCGGTTTACATCCTCAACAAAGAAGTTTTCGCACAGCCACAGCGGGCGGAGAATAAGACCTGAAAAGCCAAGCTCCTCGCGCATTTCACGGTGCATGGCGCTTTCCAGTGTTTCGCCCAAATGCACGCGCCCGCCGGGCAAATAGTAATAGGGCGAACGCTCATCCTGCATGGCAAGCAGATGGTTGTCATGGATAATGACGGCACACACGCGATAGTTAAACGTGCCCTCCGAGGTAACAAAGGTGACGTCCATAAAGCTCCTTTCCGATGAAAAATCGCGGGGGACGGCCTTGCGGCGCATCCTCCGCGATTTGCAATGAACGGGATTATTCGGCTTTGCGGCCGATGGTCGCCTTGATGCGGCGAACGCCGGCAGAGGAGGCCTCTTCCTTGATGATTTTAAAGGAAACCAGATCGCCGGTATTGTTGGCGTGCGGGCCGCCACAGATTTCCTTGGAGTAGGGGCCCATGGTGTACACGCGCACAACCTCGCCGTACTTGCTTTCAAACAGGCCCATCGCGCCCTGCGCCTTGGCCTCGGACACGGTCATTTCCTCCATGGTGATGGGCACCTTGGCGGCGATGGCTTCGTTTACCAGCGCTTCTACCTGGGCCAGCTCTTCGGGCGTTACTTTACGGCCGAAGGTGAAGTCAAAGCGCAGGCGCTCGGCGGTGATGTTGCTGCCCTTCTGGTGCACTTCGTCGCCCAGCACCTTGCGCAGCGCAGCCTGCAGCAGGTGGGTGGCGGTGTGCAGGCAGGTAGTCTGCTCGCTATGATCGGCCAGACCGCCCTTGAAAATCTGCTCCGCGCCGCTGCGGCTGGTGGCCTGATGCTGCTCGAAGCGCTTGGCAAAGTCCGCCTCATCCACGGTCAGGCCGTTCTCGGCAGCCAGCTCCTTGGTAATTTCGATGGGGAAGCCATAGGTATCATAGAGCTTGAAGGCGCTGCGGCCGTCGATCACGTTCAGGCTGTCATGAATCTTCTGGCATTCAGCTTTGACCTTGGCCAAATCGCCAGCCTTGACGGCCTCGATGGCAGAGACCATATCCGGCTGCGGGCGCAGGACATGCGTCTTAACCGCTTCTTCAGCAGCGGCAAGGGTATCGTCGGCGAGAATCTTCTCCATCGCTTCGCGGGTGCGGCGCAGGTTGTTCATCACCTTGTCAAATTCCTTTTCGCCCTGCTTGAGGGTACGGGCGAAGCGGCCCTCTTCCAGCGTCAGCTGCTCCAGCACGAAGGCCTTGTTCTGCTCCAGCTCAGGATAAACCGCCTTGTACTGATCGATGATGACCTTGGCGATTTCAGCGGTGAAGCCCTCTTGCAGGCCCAGACCCATGCCGTAGCGCACGGCGCGGCGGATCAGGCGGCGCAGGATATAGCCCTGACCCACGTTGCTGGGGCCGATGCCGCGCGGATCGCCGATAATGAAAGTAGAGGTGCGCATATGATCCGCCACGATGCGGAAGGCGCGGGTGTTCTCGTCATCGGAAGTATATTTTTTGCCGCACAGCTCCTCGATCTTGGCCAAGATGCCGGTGAAAGCGTCGGTTTCATACACGCTCTTTTTGCCGTTGAGCACGCAGATGGTGCGTTCCAGACCCATGCCGGTATCCACGTTCTTCTGTGTCAGGGGAACGAAGGAGCCGTCCTTCTGCTTGTTATACTGCATAAACACGTCGTTCCAGATTTCCAGATACGCGCCGCAGTGGCAGGCAGGGGAGCAATCCGGGCCGCAAGGCTTCTTGGTTATGATAAACATCTCGGTGTCCGGACCGCAGGGACCGGTCACACCGGCAGGACCCCACCAGTTATGCTCCTTGGGCAGATAGAACAGATGATCGTCCTTTACGCCGCACTTGCGCCACAGGTTAGCCGCTTCCTCGTCGCGCGGGCAATCCTCATCGCCCTCAAACACGGTGAAGGCCAGCTTGTCCGGGTCGATGCCCAGCCATTCGGGGCTGGTTAGAAATTCCCAGCTCCAGGGGATCATCTGATCCTTGAAATAATCGCCCAGGCTCCAGTTGCCCAGCATTTCAAAGAAAGTCAGGTGGCTCATATCGCCCACTTCATCAATGTCGCCGGTGCGGATGCACTTCTGCACGTCGGTCAGGCGTGTGCCCTGAGGATGCTTCTGACCCAGCAGATAGGGAACCAGAGGATGCATGCCAGCGGTGGTGAAGAGCACGGTGGGATCGTTTTCGGGAATGACGGAGGCGGAAGGAATGACGCTGTGACCCTTTTTCTGGAAGAACTTCAGGAACAGCGCGCGCAGCTCATTGGAAGAAAGCTGTTTCATAGCGATTACGCTCCTTTAAAATAATAAAATTGTGCCTGCACGCTCGAAGACGAACAGACACAATATTCGCGGTACCACTTCGATTGGCGATATGACTCGCCCACCTCAAGCCTGATAACGGTAGGAACCGATCCGCCATACTGGATTTCCGGCGGACAACTCGGCAGGGGCTTCTCCGCTTGGCGCCGGCCTTTCACCATCACCGGCTCGCTGAAGATCAGCGGGTACTTATCTGCGTCAATGCTGCGTATTCAATTCGGAGAAAAGTATAGCTTTTTCGGCGTCTTCTGTCAAGATGCAGTTTGCAAAAAGCCTTAGAAATTGCGGCTCATGTCATAGCGATTGTAGAAATCGCTCCGGTATTCTTCCAGCCTGTCCTCGGCGATGGCCGCACGAATGTCTTCCATCATGCGCAGCAGGAACCGCAGGTTATGGATGCTGGCCAGCCGCGCGCCAGTGATCTCGCCTGCTTTAAGCAGGTGGCGGATATAGGCGCGGGAATGATTGCGGCAGGCATAGCAATCGCAGTCCTCCTCAATGGGACGGAAATCGTGGGCGTATTCGGCATTGCGGATGACCATGCGACCGTGCTTGGTAAACACAGTACCGTTGCGCGCGATGCGCGTGGCCAGCACGCAGTCAAACATATCTACGCCGCGCAATACGCCTTCCAGCAGGCAGTCTGGCGTGCCTACGCCCATCAGATAGTGCGGCTTATCATCGGGCAGATAGGGTACCAGCTCATCTAGCATTTCGTACATGACAGGCTTTGGCTCGCCCACGGAAAGGCCGCCGATGCCATAGCCGGGAAAATCCATATCGGCCAGCGTCTTGGCGCTTTCAATGCGAAGATCCTTGTAAAACGCGCCCTGTACGATGCCAAACAGCGCCTGATCCTCGCGGGTATGATACTTTTTGCAGCGCTCGGCCCAGCGATGCGTGCGCTCCATGGCCGCCTTGGCGGTATCGTAATCGCAGGGATAGGGGGAGCACACGTCAAAGGCCATGGCGATATCCGAGCCCAGCATCTGCTGAATGCGCATGGATTCCTCCGGGGAGAGGAAGCGTCGGCTGCCGTCCAGATGGCTCTGGAAGGCCACGCCCTCTTCCGTGATCTTGCGCAGCGCGGCCAGGGAGAACACCTGGAAGCCGCCGCTGTCGGTCAGGATCGGACGATCCCAATTCATAAAGCTGTGCAGGCCGCCTGCTTCCTGCACCAGGTCTTCGCCGGGGCGCAGATGCAGATGATAGGTATTGGAGAGCAGAATCTGCGTGCCGATCTCCTTCATCTCGCGGCTGGTCATGGCCTTGACGCAGGCCTGCGTGCCCACCGGCATATAGATGGGCGTTTGAATATCGCCGTGGGGGGTATGCACCACGCCCAGGCGGGCGCGCGATTTTGCGTCGCGCTTTTTTACTTCAAAGGTCAGAGCTTTACTCATGCTTTCCTCAAATTACAGCTGTCCAGGTTCAAAGATGATTTGCGGCCAGGCCTTTTCCAGGCCGTCCAGCTCGCGGGTGAAGGCCGTCCAAGGGGCGGCCTCGGGCGGGGGCGCGATAAAGAGCATGCTTTCGCCGGTGATGGGGTGATTGAGCGTCAGCCGCATGCCCCACAGGGCGATCTGCTGGCCGCGTTTGCCATTGCCATAGCGATTATCGCCCCACAGCGGATGACCCGCATGCTGCATCTGCACGCGGATCTGATGCGCACGGCCCGTTTCCAGGCGGATGCATACCAGCGAGTGTCCGCTGCGGCGCGCTACGCCCCGACCGTGCAGGATAGCTTCTTTTCCCTGCAGCTTCAGGTAAGAGGGGATGACCTTTACCTTATTGGCGGCCTCGTCCTTTTGCAGCCAGTCGTGCAGGGTAAAGCGATCGGGCGCGTCGCCCTGGCAGACGCATACGTATTCGCGGCAAAGCTCGTGCGTGCGCACCTGCTCGGACAGGCGGGAGGCCGCCTTGCTGGTGCGGGCAAATACCAGCAAGCCGCCAACAGGACGATCCATGCGATGCACCAGGCCGATAAAGGCCTCGCCCGGCTTATTGTATTTTTCCTTAATGTACTGCTTCAGCCAGCTCAGGACATCGGGATCGCCCGTGCTGTCGCCCTGCACCAGCATATTGGCGGGCTTGACCAGCACCACGATGTGGTTGTCCTCATAGAGGATTACGGGATCCTTGATGATCTCACTCATGCGTATTTCCTTTCACGGGAGCACGTCCCGTCAGTCCTTCTGCCAGCGTCCGCTGGCGCCGCAGGGCAGCACGCCGCCCGCGCGCACCGGCAATACCACTTCCTGCGCGTCCACCTGCCCGCCAAAGCGGGATACAACCGTGCGGCCGATGATGTTTTGCAGCACAGCCGGCTGGAAGCCTGTTGTGTAGCTGTTGATCAGGAAGAAAAGCGGCCGGGGGCTAAGCACTTGCGCGCAGGTATCAGCCAGGGTGTAGAGCTCGTTTTCCAGCTTCCAGACCTCGCCGCTGGGGCCGCGCCCGTAGCTGGGAGGATCCATCAGGATGCCGTCGTAGGTATTGCCGCGGCGAATTTCACGTCGCACAAAGGCCAGCGCATCCTCCACGATATAGCGGCAGGAGGTTTCAGGCAGACCGCTGAGCTCACGGTTTTCCTTGGCCCACTGCACCATGCCCTTGGCAGCATCCACATGGGTGACGTGCGCGCCCTCCGCAGCGCAGGCCAGGGTGGCCCCGCCTGTATAGGCAAAGAGGTTAAGCACCTTTGTCTGGCCGCTGCGTGCGCGGATCAGCCCGCGCATCCAATCCCAGTTGGCAGCCTGCTCGGGAAACAGGCCCGTATGCTTAAAGCCGGTGGGGCGCACATGGAACCTGAGATCGCCGTAGCTGATCTGCCAGCGCTCGGGCAGGCGCTCCTCAAAGCGCCACTCGCCGCCGCCACGCTCGCTGCGCAGATAGTGCGCCTGCGCGGCGCTCCAGCAGCCAGGATCAGCCTTGGGCCAGATGACCTGAGGATCGGGGCGGCGGAGCACATACTTGCCCCACCGCTCCAGCTTTTCGCCGTCGCCCGTATCCAGCACTTCAAACGATTGCCAATGATCGGCTATAAACATTTATACCCTCTTGACGCCGATGACGGCGCTTTCTCCGTTGATGTCCCATTCCTTCACAGCCTCGCCGCCGGCAGTATCCGTCAGCGTCAGGCTGTCGGCCAGCACGCCGGCAAGCACCATATCGCGCGCCTTGTCCAGCGCTGCGGCCAGCTTTTCGCCGCACTGGCAGGTGACGGCGATGTGGTCGGTCACATCAAAGCCAGTATCCTTGCGCATGGACTGCACTTTGCTGATGAACTCACGTGCATAGCCTTCCTCGATCAGCGCGTCGGTCAGCTTGGTATCCAGCACCACCGTCAGCTTGCCGTCCACCTGGGAGGTGTATCCTTCCTTCTTGACGGCCTCTACCAGCACGTCTTCCTTATTGAGCACGATATCGGTATCGTCCATACGCAGGGTGACGGTCTCGCCCTTTTCAAAGGCGGCGACCACGGCCGAGCCGTCCAGCTTCTGCAATTCGCCGCGCATACGGCCCAGGAAGCGGCCATAGCGAGCCTTGAGGGTGAAGAAGTTGGGCTTGAGATCGTAGCTGACAAACTCGCCCGCGTTCTGGATGAACTGCACGTTCTTGACGTTCAATTCATCCTCAACCAGCGATTTGTAGGCTTCGCCAAAGTCCGCGCCGCATACATAGAGCGTGGACAGCGGCTGGCGTACCTTGATGTTGCTCAGGTTGCGGCAGGCGCGGCCCAGCTGCACCACGTTTTCCACCGCCGCCATCTGGCGTTCGGCGTCCGTGTCGATCATGCTTTCATCGCACACAGGGAAGTCGCACAGATGCACGCTTTCGGGCGCGCTGTGATCCACGGTGCGCACGATGTTCTGATAGATGCTTTCGGACATGAAGGGCACGAAAGGGGCGATCAGGCGGCACAGGGTGGACAGCACCGTGTACAGGGTGATGAAGGCGGCTTCCTTATCGCCCTCCATGCCCTTGCCCCAAAAGCGGTCGCGGCCCAGGCGGATATACCAGTTGGACAGATCGTCCACAAAATCGGTCAGCTTGCGGGTGGCTTCAGGAATGCGATAGTTGGCCAGATCGTCGTCCACGCCGCGGATCAGCGTGTTCAGGCGGCTGAGAATCCACTTGTCCATCAGCGTCAGCTGCGCTTTGCGCAGATCGTGCTGGGTGGGATCAAACTGGTCGATATCGGCATAGAGCACATAGAAGTAATAGGCGTTCCAGAGCGTGCCCATGAACTTGCGCTGATACTCGGACACGTTGGCCTTGGAGAAGCGGCTGGGCAGCCACGGCGCGCTGGCGGCATAGAAATACCAGCGCACGGCGTCCGCACCCTGATCGTCCAGCACATCCCAGGGGTCTACTACGTTACCCAGATGCTTGCTCATCTTGCGGCCGTCCGCATCCTGCACGTGCCCCAGCACCAGGCAGTTTTTGAAGGGCGAGCAGCCGAACACCTGCGTGGAAATGGCAAGCAGCGTATAGAACCAGCCGCGGGTCTGGTCGATGGCCTCGGAAATAAAATCGGCCGGGAAGCGGGACTCGAACTTGTCCTTGTTTTCAAAAGGATAGTGCCACTGCGCAAAGGGCATGGAGCCGGAATCGTACCAGCAGTCGATGACCTCCTTGACGCGGTGCATGGGCTTGCCGCAGTGCGGGCAGCGCAGAACAACCTGATCGATATAGGGGCGATGCAGCTCGGGCAGGTTAACCTCACCGATGGCCATATCCAGCAGCTCCTGCTTGCTGCCGATGACGTGCATATGGCCGTCCTCGCACAGCCAGATGGGCAGCGGGGTGCCCCAGTAACGTTCGCGAGAAAGGCCCCAGTCCACCACGTTTTCAAGGAAATTGCCCATGCGGCCTTCCTTGATGTTGTCGGGCATCCAGTTGACGGAGCGGTTATTGGCAACCAGCTGATCGCGCACGGCGGTCATGCGGATAAACCAGGTGGGGCGGGCGTAATACAGCAGCGGGGTGTCGCAGCGCCAACAGAAGGGATAATCATGGGTGAAGGGCACGGCGGCAAAAAGCAGGCCACGCTGCTTCAGATCCTCCAGAATCAGGGGATCGGCGTCCTTGACGAACACGCCCGGCCAGGCAGTTTCGGCAACCATCTTGCCCTGTGCGTCCACCAGATTGACGAAAGGCAGGCCGTTTTCGCGGGATACGCGATTATCGTCCTCGCCGAATGCAGGGGCAATGTGAACGATGCCGGTACCGTCGGTCATGGTGACGTAATCGTCGCAGATGACGAACCAGGCTTTCTTATCCGGCTCTACAAAGCGATACAGCGGCTCATACTCCAGGCCGTGCAGCGCGGTGCCGGGCATTTCATCCAGGATTTCGGGCTCTTTGCCTTCCAGCACCGTTTCTACCAGCGCCTTGGCCATGATATAAACGCGGCCCTCGGCGCGCACATGGCAGTAGGTTTCATGGGGATTGACGCACAGCGCCAGGTTGCTGGGCAGCGTCCATGGGGTGGTAGTCCAGGCAAGCAGATAGGTATTCTCCTCGCCCACAACCTTGAAGCGAACAAAGGCGGATTTTTCCTTTACGTTCTTATAGCCCTGGGCAACCTCATGGCTGGACAGCGCGGTGCCGCAGCGCGGGCAATAGGGCACGATCTTGTGTCCCTTGTAGATCATGTTCTTTTCGGCCAGCTGCTTCAGGCTCCACCATACGGATTCGATATAATCGTCATGATAGGTGACGTAGGGGTGCTTCATATCCACCCAGAAGCCCACGCGGTTGGACATGTCCTCCCACAGGTGCAGGTACTTCCAGACGCTCTCCTTGCACTCCTTGATAAAGGGCTCGATGCCGTAGGATTCGATCTGCGGCTTGCCGTCCAGACCCAGCTTCTTTTCCACCTCCAGCTCTACCGGCAGTCCGTGGGTATCCCAGCCGGCGATGCGCAGCACAGACTTGCCCTTCATGGTCTGATAGCGGGGAATCAGATCCTTGATGGCGCGGGTAAGCACATGGCCGATATGGGGCTTGCCGTTGGCGGTGGGAGGGCCGTCGAAAAAGGTGAAATTATCCGCGCCGTCGCGCAGGTGGAAGCTCTTGTTGACAATATCGTTGTCCTGCCAGAACTTGAGCACTTCCTTTTCGCGCTCGTTAAAATGCATGTCGGTTGTGACTTTGCTGTACATCTGCTTGCTCCTTTCAGCCGCTTGTATCCAAAGAATAGAAAAAGCCTGTCCATCCCATGGGACGGACAGGCCGCGGTACCACCCAAATTGACGCACAGTGTGCGCCCGCTCTTTGCCTGTAACGGGGGCATGCCGCGGGGGATTAGCCCGAGCTCCGGAATGATCTGGCATCGGCCGCCGCTGCCGGGCTTGCATCCTCCCCGGCTTGCTGAAAGCGCGTGTCCGCACCCGTTTCCATCATCGCATAATACTTAAGCATTATACCAGATAAACGCTGAAAATGTAAAGCCCTGAAAGCGTGAAAACTGTACTTTTCAGCGTTCCTCGCGGAAATAATTGACACCGCAGGCGGCCGGCGCCTGGTTTTCGCGGCGCATGCGGATGGAGGAGAGCACCAGCACCACGCAGGTAACGGCAAAGGGCAGCATCAGGTAAAAGGCCGAGGGCAGGGAAATGACGCTGGCGGGCACATAGAGCTTGAGGATGCGCAGCGCGCCAAAGAAGAACGCGCCCCACAGCGCCTTGGCGGGCTTCCAGGATACAAAGATAACCAGCGCCACGGCGATCCAGCCCTGGCCGGATACGCAGTCCTGCTGCCAGTTGCCGGCGCAGGTAACAAGCGAGATATACGCGCCGCCCAGGCCGCAGATTGCCCCGCCAACCAGCAGGTGCACATACTTGTACAGCGTTACGTTTACGCCGGCAGCGTCCGCAGCGCCGGGGTTTTCGCCGATGGCGCGCAGGTTCAGCCCGCAGTGCGTTTTGTTGAGATACAGATGCATACCGATGGCCAGCGCCACAGCCAGATACGTAAACAGGCTGTGGGAAAAGATCAATTGCCCAACGACAGGCAGATCGGACAGAAAGCCCATATCCAAGGGCTTAAAGACGTTGACAACGCTGGCAGGCACAACGACCACGGAGACTGAGCTTTTTTGCAGGCTGGTGCCAAGAAAGTTGGCTACGCCCGTGCCAAAGGTGGTCAGCGCCAGGCCGGATACGTTTTGATTGGCCTTGAGCGTAATGGTCAGGAAGGCGTAAATCAGTGCGCCCAGCACCCCAGCGCCGATGGCAAACAGCAGCGCGACCACAGGGCTGCCCGAAATATAGCCGCCCATGAAAGCGAAGGCCGCGCCCATGTACATCATGCCCTCTACGCCCAGGTTCAGGTGCCCGGCCTTTTCGGTGATGATTTCACCCAGCGTGCCGTACAGCAGCGGAACGCCCGACAGCACGGCGGCATACAGGAAAGCAAGAAAAGTGCTCATCACTTAACCTCCTTTTTGCGCTGCACGCGATAGGTGATAAAGAACTCAACGCCCAGAACAAAGAACAGGATAATGCCTTGCAGAATGCCGAAAAACTCGCTGGAAATCTTGTAAACCGTCTCCACCGACGCACAACCCTTTTTGAGCACGCCAAACATCACGGCTACAATCAGGATGCCAACGGGGGACAGCCGCGCCAGCCAGGCCACGATGATGGCCGTAAAGCCGTCGCCGCCCGCCACGCTGTCGGTCAGCATCTTGTTGGCGCCGCTGGCCTGAATCATGCCGGACAGGCCGCAGACGCCCGCGCTGATAAACATGGTGCGCAGGATGATGCGGTTGACCGGCATGCCCGCGTAGCGCGCGGTGGTGATATTGTCGCCTACCACGGTCAGCTCATAGCCGTGCTTGGTATAGCGCAGATAAATCAGCACAAACAACGCAATCGCCAGCGCAAAAATCCAGCCCGCATGCACGCCAAGCACGCTGGGAAGACGCGCAGCAGCGGCAAAGCGCGGCATTTCGGGGAAGCCGTTCTTGGCCGGATCGCGCCAGGGTCCCTCGCGCAGATACTGGATAAAGTAGGCGGCGATGTAGTTCATCATCAGGGTAAACAGCGTTTCGTTGGTGCCAAACTTCGTCTTGAAAATCGCCGGGATCAAGCCCCACAGGCCGCCCGCGATAAAGCCAGCCACGGCCATCACCGTCAAAAGCAGCCAGCTCGGCCAATCAAACGAATAGGCAAAGAAGGAAGCAGCGATGGCGCCGATGCAGATTTGGCCCTCCGCGCCGATGTTCCAGAATTTCATTTTGAACGCCAGCGTTACGCCAAGCGCCACGATGGCCAGCGGCACGGCGTTTCGCACCACGCTCGCGCGTGCGGTCTTCTTGGCCAGCGCGCCGTTCAGCATGGTCTGATAGACCAGCAGAGGGTTGTAGCCCAGACACAGCAGGATCAATCCGCCCACAACCAGCGCCAGCAGCACGGCCGCTACACGCAGCAGCGCGGCCTTCCAGGCGGCCATGGGCGCGCGCTGGGCCACGTGCAGCCCAGCAAAAGACAGCTTAGGCATAGTCATCCTCCTCATCGTCGTGCTCCCACGCGCCGGTCATTTTCAGCCCCAGCAACTCTTTGGTGGCGTATTTGCTGTTTACAATGGCGGATACCCGGCCGTTGCACAGCACCAGGATGCGGTCGCACAGGGACAAAAGCACATCCAGATCCTCGCCGATAAAGAGCACGCCTACGCCCTTTTTCTTCTGCTCGTTGAGCAGATGATAGATCGTCATGGAGGAATTGATATCCAAGCCGCGCACCGGATAGGCAGTGATCAGCACACGGGGATTGGCGTTCAGCTCGCGCCCCAGCAGCACCTTCTGCACGTTGCCCCCCGACAGCTTGCGCACCTGGGTGGAAATGGAGGGGGTGGAGATTTCAAGCTCCTTAACCATTTGGACGGCTTCATCCTTGGCCTGACGGCGGCGCAGAAAAACGCCCTTCTGATCGCGGTAGGTTTTCAAAAGCAGGTTGTCATACAGGCTCAGGCCGCCCGCCAGCCCCATACCCAGGCGATCCTCAGGAATGAAGGACATGCTGACGCCGCGGTTAATAATCTCGCGCGGGGTCAGGCCGTCGATGCGCTTGTTTTCCATCAGGATGGAGCCGCCTGCGATGGGATGCAGGCCGGCGATGGACTCGCACAGCTCCTTCTGGCCGCTGCCGGCCACGCCCGCTACGCCCAGAATTTCACCGGCGCTGAGGGTAAAGCTCACATCTTTGAGCGCCTGTGAGCCGTCCGCACGGAAAACATTGAGCGCGTGTACGTCCAGCAGCTCACTCCCTACGCTGGCTTCGGCGCGTTGAATGTTCAGGTCTACCGCATGGCCTACCATCAGGGAGGTCAGTGCGTATTCATCGGTTTCGGCGGTATTTACCGTGGCGACGGATTTGCCCTTGTGCAGCACGGTTACGCGGTCGGACACGGCCAGCACCTCATCCAGCTTATGGGTGATGATAATGACGGCATGACCTTCGCTGCGCATCTTGCGCAGAATTTCAAACAGGGTGGTAATCTCCTGCGGGGTCAGCACGGCCGTGGGCTCGTCCAGGATCAAAAGATCCGCGCCGCGGGAGAGCACCTTAATAATTTCTACCGTCTGCTTTTCGCTAACGGACATATCGTATATCTTTTTATTCAGATCCAGATGGAAGCCGAACTGTTCGCACAGCTGCTCCGGCTGGATGCGCAGGTGCGCGCCCGCGCCCAGCATGATGTTTTGCCGCGCAGTAAACACATCCACCAGCTTAAAATGCTGGTGCACCATACCGATTCCCAGGGAAATGGCTTCCTGCGGAGAACGGATATTCACTTTTTTGCCAGCCAGATAGATTTCGCCCGCGTCCGGCTGATAAATGCCGGACAGCATATTCATCAGCGTGGTTTTGCCCGAGCCGTTTTCGCCAAGCAGGGCCAAAATTTCGCCCTTGCGGACGTTCAGATCGATCCCATCGTTGGCGACCACCGCGCCGAAGCGCTTTGTCAGCCCGTGTAGCTCAATGGCATACTGCGCCAAAAGAACATCCCTCCCGCCATGGATTGAATGTTCTTATTATAAGGCAAACATTCGAACAAAATCAAGTGCAAAATGTTCGGATTTCTTACAAATTTCGCGTTCGTTTTTTGTTATAGCGCCATGCTCGCCGTGCCATATACGCAAAAGCCGATCGCTGCGGCCAACAGGCACCATTCCCACACGCGCAGGCTGCGCCGCCGTCCGGGCAGGCACAGGTACAGCACGGCGTATGGAATCATATCGCAGGTATAGCGCGCTCCAAATTGATATCCGCCGAAGGTGCGATGCATCAGCAGCAAAAGCAAATGCAGGATAAAGCAAAGCACCAGACCACCCTTGAGCAGCGTAAAGCGGCGCGCGCAGAGATCCACGGCGCACTGAACGAGCAGCAGGATAAAAACGGGGCTGGCAAGCAGGAAGGAAAAGCCAAACTGATTCAGCGTCCAGCCGTCCATACCTTCAGAGAAGGGGAGCCCCAGCACGAATGTTTTGAAATTGGCCGGGATGTGCCACAGCGCAAACTGCGTGCCGCCCTGGGTGGAAAATTCCGGCAGGTAATTATGCCCAAATTCCAGCGGATTGCCAAAGCGCGCGTAGTTGTACAGGGCATAGGCGGCCGCCACAAACAGTCCCAGCAGCGTGCCGGGAATCAGCCGATGCAGCAGCGTAGACCAGGCTTGTCCGTCCTTGCGTGCCTTATCAATATACAGCGCATAGAGCAACAGCCCGTATAGCACATTAAAGGGGCGGCAGCCGACGGCCAGCGCGTACAGAAAAAGCGCCGGTGTGGGATGATCGCGCAGGATCAGCAGGAGGGCAAGGCAGGTCAGCATATAGGCCAGCAGCTGCGCCTGATACCATACAGCGCCGTCCAGCGTCAGTGCCAGCAGGCAGCTGCCAAAGCTGCATAGCAACGAAAGCCCCGCGGCGGAGGCTTTGTCGTAGCCGGCGTCGCGCATCATACGGTAAATCGCCAGCAATCCAAAGAGCATATACAGCTTTACCAGCAGATGGTCGGGCGTATTTTTACCAAACAGGAAGGTGAGAAAATACAGCGGCACGCTGGGCACTGGGGGAAAGGAAACAAAGTACTTGCCCTGATAAATGGCCAGCTCCAGCCAGGGATAATCCTGGCTCAGGCAGATTTGCCCATCCCGCCAGGCAAGCGCCTGCAGGGTATAGGTGCAGTAGCCGGACGGCCCGATGGGATTGCGCCCCATTAGCGCGCAAAGCACGCAATAAAACACAGCCGTTGCCCAGCACAGCAGCAGCGGCGTATAATCGGCGCGGCACGCACGGCGATAAATGTTGCCGCACGCGCCGCCTACAAAATGACAAAAGTGATTCATTATCTCATTTCTTTGCTGTCATAGCCCAGCGTTTTCAGATCCGCCGCGCTGTTGCGCCAATCGGGGCGTACCTTGACCCACAGCTGCAGATTAACCCGCATGCCCAGCAGCGCTTCCATATCCACGCGCGCCTCACGGCCGATCAGGGACAGCATCGCTCCGCGCTTGCCGATAATGATGGCCTTGTGTGAATCGCGTTCGCAGTAGATATCCGCATGGATTTCCATCAGGTTGTCGTTCACCTTTTTCATGCCCAGGATTTCCACGCCCACGCCGTGCGGCACCTCGTCCCGCAGGTGCAGCAGCGCCTTTTCGCGCACGATTTCGGCGCACAGCACGCGCTCGGGCTGGTCGGTGATCATATCCTCGGGGAAGTAGCGCGGGCCGGTAGGCATTAGTTTAAGCAGCTCCTGGGTAAGCAAATCCAGATGCGCGCTAGTCTTGGCGCTGATGGGCAGGATTTCGGCAAAGCCCATTTCCTTAAACTGATCGATCACGGGCAGTACACGCTCGTTGTCAATCAAATCGCACTTGTTCAGCAGCAGGATGGCGGGCACGCCCTTCTTGGCCATGTCTTCCGCGATTTTACGATCCTGCGGGCCGACGGCGGTTACATCCACCATCATCAGCAGCGCGTCTATGCCCTCCAGGCCGCTCTGCACAGCCTGCATCATATAGCTGCCCAGCTGCGTGCGGGGCTTATGGATGCCGGGCGTGTCCACAAAAACCATCTGGTAGCCCTCGCCGCTCATGACGCCCAGCAGACGGTTGCGCGTGGTCTGCGGACGGTCGGACACGATGGCGATTTTTTCACCCACCAGGGTGTTCACCAGCGTGGATTTGCCCACGTTCGGGCGGCCCACCACGGCCACAAAGCCGGATTTGAAATCAATTTTCGTCATTTGCGTTTAGTCCTTTCCAAGATAATCGCCCGTGCCGTTAACCGGGCCGAATGCGCCGTAGAGCAGTTGATCCAGCGTAGCCTCGGCGCGCTGATCGCCGCAGGCCGTGATAACGCGCAGGTGCGGGGCAAACTCGCACAGCGCCTGACGGCAGATGCCGCAGGGCCAGGCCAACGCCTTTTCGGTGGCGATGGCGATGGCTACAAACTCGTGCGCGCCCTCGCTGACCGCCTTGAACAGCGCCGTGCGCTCGGCACAGTTGGTTGCGCCGTAGGAGGCGTTTTCGATATTGCAGCCCGTAAACACGCGGCCGTCCGCCGCCAGCAGGCAGGCGCCCACCTTGAATTTGGAATAGGGAGAATAGGAATACTGCATCGCCTTGGCGGCCAGCGCCAGCAGCTCGTCATCGGATACGCGGGAGATTCCAGCTTCGTTCATGGCTTTTTCCTCCATTCTTCGCATTTGAGATTTATCCTGATCGTTCATATGATCGTAACCCATCAGATGAAACAGAGCGTGCGCGGTCAGATAGCACAGCTCGCGCTCAAAGGAGTGGCCGTATTCCGCCGCCTGCGCGCGGGCATGATCGAGCGATATAATGATATCGCCCAGCCTGCAGGCGCGCTCCTGCGGATCGTATAAACTGTGCAAGGTTTTGGGACAATGCCCGGCCGTATGCCGTGGATTAAACGGCCCGGCGGGAAAAGACAGCACGTCGGTCGCACGATCCACATTGCGCTGTTCGCGGTTGATCTGGTGAATGTCCGCATCATTCGAAAAGCGCACGTAGGCCATGCAGGGCTGCGTTACGCCCTCTGCGGCCAGGCAGCAGCGCGCCACGCGCAGAAGCGTTTGCTCCGCGCCCTCAGGCACAGGCAGCGCGCAGTCAAAATCAAAGTGAAATTCATTCATTTTCGGAGCTTTCTTTCTTGCTTTCATCTTCAGCGGGCGTATCGGGCTCATCCGAGATCGGAGGCTGCTCGGAGGTTTCGCCTTCCGTTTCGGGCTTATCATCTGTTTGCGCGGCGGGCACATCGTCCTGGTGCTCGCGCAGCACTTCCTCTACGGACAGCGGAGCGGAGGCGGTGGGCGGCTCGATGACGGGCAGCGGCCGAGCAGGCTCAAACTGCTCGGGCTCCACATAGACAGGCTTGGGCGCGGCTTCGGGAGTCTCCGGAGACAAAACGGTCTTGCCGGGCTGTGGGGGCAGATCCTCCTGAGCGGCTTCCTCACCATCCCAGGGTTCCTCTGCGTCACGCACGGCGGGCGGCTCGGCGGTGGGATGTTCTTTTGCCTGCGGAATGTGCGCGGGCGGATCGGGATACTCAATGCGCTCGTGGAACACGCCGTTGAGCACCGTGGCGCAGGCGTGGCAGATGCGGTCGATATCGCGCAGCGTCAGGGGGCTGTTGGAAAGCTGACCATCCTGCAGCTTGCCGCGCACAAGCTTGACGATAAAGTCCTCAATCGCATCGGGGGTAGGATTCTGCATGGAGCGCACCGCGGCCTCGATGGTATCGCACAGCAGCACGATGGCGCCTTCACGGGTGGCGGGCGGGTTGCTGTCATAGCGGTAATCGGCGATATCCACGGGCTTGCCGTCGGCGTTTTTAAGCGCCTGGGTGTAGAAATACATCACCGGCGTATTGCCATGATGCTCTAAAATGATCTGCGATACCTCGCGCGGCAGATGGTAATTGCGTGCCAGGGTCACGCCGTCACGCGTGTGGGCGATGACGATCTGCGCGGCGGTATAGGGATCGGTTTCGTTCAGGCGGTTTTCCGCGCCAAGCTGGTTTTCCTTAAAATACATGGGACGGCGCAGCTTACCCACATCGTGATAATAGCCGCCAACGCGCGCAAGCAGGGGATTGGCGCCGATGGCCTCTGCCGAGGCCTCGGCCAGATTGGCAACCACGATGGAGTGGTGGTAGGTGCCGGGGGCTTCCAGCAGCAGCCTGCGCATCAACGGATGATTGGGGTTGGACAGCTCCATCAGCTTGGTGGGGGTAGGCAGGTTGAACAGTGCCTCCAGCAGCGGCTGAATAGCCAGGCAGAAAACAGCAGCGATGCCCGCCCCACCCATGGTCTCCAACGCGACGGTTAGCATGCCGCCCACGCTGCTGGTCATCAGGCCCAGCGCCAGCATGACCAGAAAGTTGCACAGCGCGGCAGCAACGCCCGCGGCGATCACGCGCAGACGGTTGCTGTGGCGGCTGAGGATAGCTGCCGCCAGCGTGCCCGAGCACAGCGTGCAGCTGAGCAGCTGCACCATTTCACTGGTATAGCTCCCGCTTCCGCCCGCAGCCAAGGCGCTTACAAGGATGGCAATAGCAATATTGAAAATAAGACCCGTGGGCAGACCCAGCATAGCCGTGAGCAGCATGGCGCACAGAAGCGTGGGGGCAAGGCGGATATTGACCATGCGCATCAGCACGCAGGCGACAAGCGTTACGATGCATACGATAAACAGCAGGATCAGCCGCCGGTAATCCGCCGTGATATCATGGCATACCATGCGCAGCAGCACCATGGCAAGCCCCATCACCAGCGTGATCAGCAGCCCCGCGCCCAGATAAATGCTGATATCCACGGTGGTGTTGTTCAGCAGCCCCAGATTGGACAGCATATCGTACTGATAGCGCTCCACATGGCCCTCGCCCTTGACGACGATATTCTGCCCCTGCTTGTACACAATGGGCTCTACGCTGTCGCGCGCCAGCTGACGTGCGGCCTCGGTGGCCTCCTGATCGATAACCATGTTGGGACGGATGACCGTGCGCAGAAGCGGCTGCACAATATTTTGCAGAAGGCTGGTGTCCACACGATAGCCGACGATCTGCATAATGCTGGCCACGGCCTCGTTTTCCTGACCCTCAGTGACATAGCTGGCCATGGTGTTCTGCACAGCGGCGTAAAGGGTGGTATACAGGCTGCTCAGATCGGCGTGGGTGGTGTTCAGCAGCGTGCGCAGCTGATAATCGCGCAGGTCAAGCAGCGTCAGGATGGTGCGGGCGTAGGCAAGCTCGTCCGCAGCGTAGCGCCGGTTTGGGCCGTAATCCTCCAGCGTTTCGCTGTATTGGATGACGGCCTTCATCTGGCTGAATATCTGATCAAAATTGCTCAGGACGCTTTCTGTAACGCCCTCTACAAAATGATAGGTCGGCTGCACGGCCTGCGCCGCCGCTGTGCGCAGGGCTTCTGTGGTTACTTCGTCCACCACGTCGCGGTTGGCGGTGATGGTGTGCCGGGGGACCATGCCGATGGCGATATCATAGCGGACGGGCATGATCGCGCCGCAGAAAACCACCAGCATCACCGCGATGCCGCATACGGAGACCAGCGTGCGCATGGAAAGCGCCGCATTTTTGAAGCGCTTTGCCAGAGCCTTGGCGCGGGTAAGGAACCTGCGCATCCGTGCCCTGGTCATGCGGCCGGATTGCTGCGTGCTCATGCTTTACCTCCGTTTTTTTCATATTTTTCATAGGCCTGCACAATGCGCTGCACCAGCTCGTGGCGCACTACATCGCGGGCGGTCAGTTCTACAATGGCCACGCCCTCCACATTGCGCAGGACGTTTACGGCTTCCACCAGGCCGCTTTTTTTATCCTTGGGCAGGTCGGTCTGGGATACGTCGCCGGTTACGATGCAGCGGGAGTTTGCGCCCAGGCGGGTCAGAAACATTTTCATCTGCTCACTGGTGGCGTTCTGCGCTTCATCCAGGATGATAAAGGCATCGCTGAGCGTGCGGCCGCGCATAAAGGCAAGCGGAGCCACCTCCACCGTGCCGCGCTCGGCCAGGCGCAGATAGGAATCCGCGCCCATCAGCTCGTGCAGCGCGTCATAGAGCGGGCGCAGATAGGGATCCACCTTCTGCGTCATATCGCCGGGCAGAAAGCCAAGCTTTTCGCCGGCCTCTACTGCCGGGCGCGTCAGCACAATGCGCTCTACCTCCTTGGCCTTGAGGGCAACCACCGCCATGGCCATGGCCAGGTAGGTTTTGCCCGTGCCCGCAGGGCCCACGGCCAGCGTCAGCTCATGCTTGCGCACAGCCTCCACATAGGCGCGCTGCCCCAGCGTTTTGCTGCGGATGGGGCGGCCGCGGTGGGTGATGGCGATGACATCGCTGCCGCTAAGCTGATCCAGCAGGTCGCTTTTGCCCTCGCGTACCAGCGACACCACATAGCGGATGCGCATGGGATCTACCGTTTCGCCGTGCTGCAAAAGCGTAATCAGCCGTGCGACGGCGGTTTCTGCAGCCGCGACATTTTCAGCGTCCCCGCGAAATTGCAGCTCCTGCCCGCGCAGGGCGCTGACGACGGACAATTCCTGCTCCAGCACGGCCATGTTGCGGTCGTTCATGCCAAAGAGCTTTTGATAAGCGTCAATATTTTCCAAAGAAAGCAGCAATGAGCACCGATCTCCTACTCAGGTGATATGGGGAGAAAACGACCGATTTCCATCTGCATTTCGGCAGTGGCAACCGCCATTATATTTCCCCCTTCTATCATACTATAATCCAGCCATTTGTCAATAATTTCATCGCTTCCGCCGCAAAAAGTAAGCAGTTTCTGCATGGCAAGGCGGCCGGATTCATGCTGTAACGCCTGTTCATCACGCGGGTTTTCCTCCAGCGCAACCTCATAAATCGTCTGGCGCTCTACCCAAATTGGCAGCCAGGCGGCGATGGGATACAGGTGCTCGGCTTCGGTTTCGGCGATCAGATACTCTGGCTCCGACTGCAGGGCATAGCGATAAAAAGGGCAGGCAATCACCATGCGCTGCATGCTGCGCCCCGTGCGAATGCTTTGCGTTTGCGTGCCGCTTAGCACGGCGGAGGCGCTTTTCCATACGCGCGCCGTGACCCGTCCGCTGGCGCGCACGGGGGTAAAGGATTCATCCTTGCCACGTTCGCGGCCATAGATCAGCACGTCGCCCTCGCGGACAGTATCGCCCGCTGAAACCGCCGCTTCGCCTGCGTATACATCGATGTGCGCGATCACGCCGTCGCAGACAGCGACGATATTGCCTGCCGCCGTCTGGCTGATGCCGCTTGGCATGGGCACCCCCTGCGTGATTTCAATTCTGAGCGTTACGCCCTGAATCCGCGCGCGCACCCAGGCGATTCTGGGCAGGCGATAGAGCAGATCATCGCAGATTTGGCTGGTTTGAATGGCGGATTTGAGCCTGCCTGGCCGCAGCCCCTGCGCGTGCAGATATTGGCGCACCTCGCCCGCATACGCGCCCGCGCCGCTGATATCAATTCGCCAGACAAACTGCAGCGAAAAGGCCAGGCAGCACAGGGCGGTCAGCAGGGCGATTGCCCCCGGAACCAGGCGCGGCCACTGGGCAAGACGGCGCGCATAGCCGCGCACAGGCAAGGGCGCGCAGGCAAAGCCCAGGCTTTGCAGAAGCCCGGACACCCGCTCCTGATCGCGGCTTTCATAATAAAAGCAAAGCGTTTTTGCATCCTGCCGCCGCACATCATAAAGCTGAACGCCGGCAGCCTTCAGCTTTTCCAGCAGCCGCTCCGCGCCCAGCCCCTGGCAGGATATGCCCTGCAGCAGCGCCCTCATGGTGTAAACTCCAAGCGCCGTATCTGACCTGTGATAGCCGCGTCCTGCGCGCCATAGCTGCTGAGCGCAAGGTTTTGTCCATCGATGGTCAAATAGCCGTTTTTTGTGCGCAGACGAATACAGGATGGATCAAAGCTCAATATGCCCTGATGCTGCTCTACCAGCAGCGCACTTTGCGCGGTAAGCACAACGCGCATTGCTCCGGAGGTAGCCTCGGCGGGCAGAAAACCGTTTAACCGCATAAAAAATCCCCCCGCGCATTGTATGCGCAGGGGAATGTGGATCATGACGGGAAATCAGATCTTGAACTGAGCGATGTCCTTTTCCAGATCCTCGCAGTCGTCCGCATACACTTCCAGGGAGATGGGGCGGCTCAGATCCAGGGAGAAGATGCCCAGGATGGACTTGGCGTCCACCACGTGACGGCCGGCGCGCAGGTCCATATCAAAGGGATAGCGGTTGACGATGTTAACGAAGGTTTTGACTTCCTCGGCGAAGCTGAGCTTGATGGGAATCGATTTCATAAGAGTCCTCCTTTTGCTGATGTGATTTTCTTACGCGATACAACAGGGTCAATCCCTTGCTTGCCCTTATTATAACCGCAGGGAGCGCCAAAATCAAGCATTGGCGCGCAGCTTTTCAATGGCTTTTTGTACGCGGGCGAGCGTTTCGTCACGACCCAGCAGGTAGGCGATTTCAAACGCGCCGCCGGGGGTGGAGGCAAGTCCGCTCAGGGCGATGCGCAGCGGCCAAAGCACCGCGCCGTTCTTTTTGCCCGAGGCCGCGATGGCAGCCATCACGGTATCGTGAATGGTGCTTTCCTGCCAGTCGGTAATGCCCTCCAGCACCGGCTGCACCATCTCCAGCGCCTCCAGCGCCACCTCGGGATTGGTCTTCATCTTTTTGTTGTTGTACAGATCCAGATCATACTCCGGCATTTCAGCCAGGAAGCGCACCATATCGGGCACACGGTTGAACACCTCGGTGCGGCCCTGCATCAGCTCGGCCAGGCGCTTGTAATCAAAGTGCTTTCCGCCCAGCGCCTTGTCGAACCAGGGCGTGACCATCTTGAGGTACTCATCAAAGGGCAGCTTGCGGATATACTCGCCGTTGAACCAGGTCAGCTTGTCCATATCGAAGATGCCCGGCGCGTTGTTCAGGCGGTTAATGTCAAACGCCTGGATCAATTCGTCCATAGTGAAGAACTCGCGCTCGTCGCCCGGATTCCAGCCCACCAGCGCCAGATAGTTGATCAGCGCTTCCTTCAGATAGCCCTTTTCAATGAAATCGCTGTAATAAGCGTCGCCATGGCGCTTGCTGAGCTTATGCTGCGCGTCGCGCATCACGGTGGTCAGGTGCACATACTGGGGGATTTCCCAGCCAAAGGCGTTATAGAGCAGATTGTACTTGGGCGTGGAGGACAGGTACTCCATACCGCGCATGACGTGAGTGATGCCCATCAGATGGTCGTCAATTACGTTGGCAAAGTTATAGGTGGGCATGCCGTCCTGCTTGATGAGCACCATATCGTCCAGCGTATCGTTGGGGAAGGTCAGGTGGCCGAACACCACGTCGTCATAGGTGGATTCGCCCGTGGTAGGCGCGTTGAGGCGAATGACGTAGGGCACGCCGGCGTCCAGCTTGGCCTGTACCTCTTCCCTGCTCAGGTGCAGGCAATGTTTATCATATTTGAATACCTCGCCTTTGGCTTCGCACGCGGCGCGGCGCTCGTCCAATTCTTCCTTGGTGCAGAAGCAGTAGTAGGCAGCGCCCTTCTCCACCAGCTGCTGCGCGTAGGGCAAATAGATTTTCTTGCGCTCGGACTGGATATAGGGGCCAACGGGACCGCCGATATCGGGGCCTTCGTCCCAAGCGATACCGCAGCCGCGCAGGGTATCGTAGATCACTTCGGTTGCGCCCTCAACAAAGCGCTCCTGATCGGTGTCCTCGATGCGCAGGATGAACTTGCCGCCGTTCTTCTTGGCGTAGAGATAATTGTACAGCGCGGTGCGCAGGCCGCCCAGGTGCATAAAGCCGGTGGGGGAGGGCGCAAAGCGCGTGCGAACTTCCTTCATTGCTGTAATTTCAGACCTTTCACTGTTTATTTTGCCTTACTTGACGGGAAAGCTGCTCTTCAGGCTAGCTGTACGGTTGTATACAGGATGGGTATCGGTGCTGTCGGGATCCTTGCAGAAATAGCCGTTGCGCAGGAACTGGAAGGTATCGCCGGGCTTGGCGGATACCAGCGCGTGTTCGCAGTAACCGTTCATCACCTGCAAGGAAGTATCGGACAGGAATTTGGTTACATCCTTTTTATCGGCAGCCTCGGCGGTATCCCATTCCTCGGTCATCAGCTGATCGTACAGGCGGGCTTCAAAGGGCG
Organism: Clostridiales bacterium; assembly: GCA_004556155.1. Lineage (GTDB taxonomy): Bacteria > Bacillota > Clostridia > Christensenellales > Aristaeellaceae > SFMI01. The sequence continues at coordinate 60,695 of SFIM01000005.1, read as the reverse complement.
CGCAGTCGCGGGCGTTGACCCAATGGATGGTGCCCTTGACCTTGCGGTTGGCGCCCTCGGAGCCGGAACGGGAGGAAAGATCGACCGAGCATTCGATATGATCGATGCCGCCGTCCACGGTATGCACCACGCGCTCGCACTTGATGATATAAGCGCCCTTGAGGCGCACCTCGCCCTCAGGCTTGAGGCGGAAATACTTCTTGGGCGGCTCCTCCATAAAGTCCTCGCCCTCAATCCAGATTTCGCGGCTGATGGTCACCTGACGCTCACCCATTTCGGGATGATCAGGATGGTTTTCCATCGTCAGGGTATCCTGCCAATCCTCCGGCACGTTGGTAAATACCACCTTGACCGGGTTGAGCACGGCCATCACGCGCGGAGCCTTGCCGCCCAGGTCGTCGCGCACGCAGGCTTCCAACATGGCGATATCGGCCACGGAGTCGGCCTTGGCGATGCCAACCTGATCAATGAAATTGCGGATGGCCTGCGGGGTATAGCCGCGGCGGCGCATGCCGCGCAGGGTGGGCATGCGGGGATCATCCCAGCCGGATACATAGCCGCCCTCGACCAGCTGACGCAGGAAGCGCTTGCTCATTACGGTGCGGGTCAGATTCAGGCGGGAGAATTCGATCTGCCGGGGCTGCGCGGGCAGCATAGCGGCGGAGTGCTCTACCACCCAGTTGTACAGCGGGCGGTGATCCTCGTATTCGAGCGAGCACATGGAATGGCTGATGCCCTCCAGCGCGTCGCCGATGGGATGCGCAAAATCATACATGGGATAGATGCACCACTTATTGCCCGTGCGCCAATGCTCCTTATACAGGATACGATACATGGCCGGATCGCGCATGTTCATGTTGGGCGAGGCCATATCGATCTTGGCGCGCAGCGTCTTGGTGCCTTCGGCAAACTCGCCTGCGCGCATGCGGCGGAACAGATCCAGGCTTTCCTCGATGGGACGGTCGCGCCAGGGACTGTTCTTGCCGGGGGTAGTCAGCGTGCCGCGGTATTCGCGCATCTGATCCTTGTCCAGCTCGTCCACATAGGCCAGGCCGCGCTTGATCCAGTCCTCGGCAATTTCATAGCATTTATCGTAATAATCGCTGGCGTAGAACAAGCCGCCCGTCCAGTGGAAGCCCAGCCAGGTGATATCCTGCTTGATGGCCTCCACAAATTCGGTGTCTTCCTTTGCCGGGTTGGTATCGTCAAAGCGCAGGTTGCACAGGCCGCCGTATTTTTCGGCGGTCAGGAAGTCCATGATCAGCGCCTTGCAGTGACCAATGTGCATATAGCCGTTGGGTTCAGGCGGGAAACGGGTGTGGATCTGCTGGTAACGCCCGCTCTCCAGATCCTGGTCAATGGCTTCCCAGATAAAATTTGTACGTTCGAGCGTTTCTTCCATACATGATCCCTCCAAAAATTAAATACATAGAAGACCGCCTGGCGGTCTGCGATGATTATAGCGGATTTTCCAGTGAATTACAAGGGGGAAACGCGTGAAAGAAGCGAAAAAGAACCGCCGCGCTCAGAGATAAAATGCCTGGACAGCGGTTGCAATTACGGAAAAAATATCGTATAATAATGCGTATGTATGGTGCGCGGCCATGCGGTTATGCTTTGAAAGAGGGGGGAGAGCGAAATGACGCTGCTCTGGATTGTTCGTATCCTGCTGATTCTGCTGGCTTTGTATCTGTTTTTAATCGCTCCCAATCTTTTTCATCGAAAATTGTGCGCAAAGCAGTTAACAAGCCATGCCTATGCCCATCGCGGACTGTATGACAATGCCCGCGGCGTGCCTGAAAATAGCCTGCCCGCCTTTGAGCGCGCTGTGCGCGCAGGTTACGGCATCGAGCTGGACGTGCGCGAAACGCGCGATCATGTGCTGGTTGTGCATCATGATGAAACGCTGGAGCGCTCCTGCGGGGATAAGCGCCGCGTGTGTGACGTGCCGCTGGCCGAGCTGCAGCAATTGGAATTGTTCAAGACGGGCGAGCATATTCCCACCTTTGACGAGGTGCTCTCTCTGGTCAACGGCCAGGTACCGCTGATCGTGGAATTGAAAACCGATTTTTACAACCACGCCCTGCCGCAGGCTGTTCATCAGCGGCTGAGCCAGTACAGCGGCGTTTACTGCATCGAGTCCTTTGACCCCTTCGCCGTGCGCTGGTATCGCAAAAACGCCCGCTCGGTGGTGCGCGGCCAGCTGTCCTTTATGCCTCCGCTCAAGGATAAGCCTTTTAAGGAAAAGCTGCGCCGCATTGCCCTGGGATATCTGCTGATCGACTTCCTGGGTCGGCCTGATTTCATCGCTTACGGTTATAAAACCGATGCGAATATATCGTTCCGTATTGTTGCCAACATCTTCCGCCCACTGCTTGCAGCTTGGACGGTGTGCGATCAGGAAACCTATCGTGAACTGCAGCAATACTATGATATCCAGATATTTGAACGCTTCCGCGCGCAGTAAACGCGCCGTCGCGCAACAAGGAGGACAAAGCATATGAGCGAAGTAAAACGCAATGAGATTACCGCCGAGGGCCTCAAAGCCCTAAAAGACCGTTTGGAGTATTTGAAAACCACCGGCCGTGCCCAGATTTCCGAATTGATCGCCACCGCGCGTTCCTTTGGCGACCTGAGTGAAAACGCCGAGTATGACGCGGCTAAGGATCAGCAGGCCAAGATGGAAGGCGAAATCGTAGAGCTGGAAGCCGCCATTCGCACCGCCGTCGTCGTATCCGATGAAGAAATCACCAACGAAAAAGTAAACGTGGGCACCACCGTGCGCGTGCTGGATCAGGATGAAGACTTTGAGGATGAATACCGCATTGTGGGCCCGCATGAGGCCGATCCCATGAACAACGCCATTTCCATCGACAGTCCTGTGGGCGCCGCGCTGATTGGCAAGCGCAAGGGCGACGAGCTGACCATCGAAATCCCCGGCGGCCTTTCTCATCTGAAAGTTCTTTCCATCGAGCGCACCGAACGTACTTAAGATTTTTTGAATAAAGGAGCATACGCGCATGTCTGAAAATATTCAGGTCACGCCCAATACGCCGGATTTCAGTGAGCAAGAGCAGATTCGCCGCGATAAGCTGCAAACCCTGATGGATAACGGGCAGAATCCCTACCTGATCACCAAATATGACGTTACCCACGAAAGCAATCAGATTCTGGCCAATTATGAAACGCTGGAGGACCAGACGGTTGCTTTGGCGGGCCGCATGATCGGCCGCCACATCATGGGCAAGGCGTCCTTTGGCCGCCTGCTGGACGGCAAGGGCAAGATTCAGTTTTATGTTCGCCGCGACGATATCGGCGAGGAAGCCTACGCTGCTTTCAAAAAGCTGGATCTGGGCGACCTGATCGGCTTCACCGGCAAGCCCTTTAAGACCAAGACCGGCGAGATTTCCATCCATGTGGAAAGCCTGACGCTGCTGTCCAAGTGCTTAAAGCCTCTGCCGGAGAAGTTCCATGGCCTGACCGATACCGACCTGCGCTATCGTCAGCGCTACCTGGATATGGTGGTAAACCCCGAGGTGCGCGATACCTTTGTAAAGCGCAGCCAGATCATCTCCGCCATGCGCGAGTTCCTGGATGCCCGCGGCTTTCTGGAGGTGGAAACCCCTGTACTTCACACCCAGGCGGGCGGCGCCTCCGCGCGCCCCTTTATTACCCATCACAATACGCTGGATATCGATATGTATCTGCGCATCGCGCTGGAGCTGCACCTCAAGCGCCTGATCGTGGGCGGCTTCCCGCGCGTGTATGAGATTGGCCGCGTTTTCCGCAACGAGGGCATGGATCCCAAGCATAATCCGGAATTCACCATGATCGAGCTCTATCAGGCCTATACCGACTATAACGGCATGATGGATCTGATTGAGGATATGATCCGCACCGTGGCCCGCAAGGTCAACGGCACCGCCATCATCCAGTACGGAGATGTGACCATCGATTTTGAAAAGCCCTTTGAGCGCATTTCCATGGTCGAGGCCGTTAAGAAGTACGCCGGCGTGGACTTTGAGCAGATCGAGACCCTGGAGGAAGCCCGCAAGGTGGCCGACGAGCATCATCTGCACTATGAAAAGCGCCACAAGAAGGGCGATATCCTGAACCTGTTCTTCGATGAATATGTGGAAGAGCATTTGGTGCAGCCCACCTTCCTGACCGGCCATCCCGTCGATATCTCCCCCCTGGCCAAGCGTATGCCGCAGAATCCCGATTACACCGAGCGTTTTGAACTGTTTGTGCTGGGTCGTGAGTTGGCTAATGCCTTCAGCGAGTTGAACGATCCCATTGATCAGCGCGCGCGCTTTGAGGCGCAGGCCGCGCTGCGGGCGCAGGGCGACGATGAAGCCTGCGGCGTGGATGAGGACTTCCTCAACGCTTTGGAAATCGGCATGCCGCCTACCGGCGGCCTGGGCATGGGCGTGGATCGTCTGGTGATGCTGCTGACCAACAACGCCTCCATCCGCGACGTGCTGCTGTTCCCGACGATGAAACCCACCAAGTGAGGAACCGGGGATGAAAATCAAAACGCCCCTGACGAAGCAGCGGCTTCGCACGCATTTTACCTATCACCTGTGGAAATACCTGTTGGCGGCGGCGCTGACTGTGTTCTGCGTGAACCTGCTCTACACCACCACCGCTTATCGTTCGCCGGAAAACCTGCGCGTGGATATCTATATGCAAAGCACCACGGCAACGCAGGAAAAGGTGGACGCCTTTATGAAGGATGTGTGGCAGCGCTCCGTTCCTGATATGGAAACGGTCAGCACCATCCTGCTTACCGCAGGCTCCACAGATGATTATTATTCCAATATGCAACTGTCCGTTTATCTGATGGCTGGCGAGGGCGATCTGTACGCCCTGAGCACTGAGGATTTCAAGCGCTTTGCGGCGCAGGGCGTGTTTATTGATTTAACGCCTTATGTGGAGTCCGGCGCGCTGAATGTGGAGGGAATTGATCTGTCCAGCGGCTATGTAACCCTGCTGGATGACGACGGTAACCCCACTGAAACCAAGTCCCTCTTTGGCATTCCGCTGTATACGCTCTATGGCTATATGGACGGCATGGGTCTGGATAATCGCGATCTGGTGATCGCCGTAACCACGTTTAGTCAGAACGAGGAAAACGTGATCGCCTTCCTGAATGAGCTGATCCAGTCCGGCCGGGGCGATATGCCTGAGCGTCTCAAGCAATAACACGCGGATGCTTCAACCGCGTTCGGGCTTTCCGGACGCGGCTTTTACTATGATAATGGGAGAACACACCATGCGCTACGATACGGTAATTTTTGATCTGGACGGCACGCTGACCAACTCCCACGACGGCATCACCAACGCCGTGTGCTATGCGCTGAGCAAAATGAACCTGCCCATTCCGGACGAAGCGGGGCTGCGCAAGTACATCGGCCCGCCGCTGGTGGATTCCTTTCAGCGCTATGCCGGCATGGATGCGGCTGCCGCCGAGCGCGGCGCGCTGCTGTTTCGGGAATACTATGTGCCCACTGGACGATTTGAAAACCAGGTGTATCCCGGCATTCGTGAGTTGCTCAAGGCTCTGCATGATGGCGGCGCAAAGGTGCTAATCGCCACCGGCAAGCCAGAAGAAACCAGCTGGCTTATCCTCAAGCATTTCGGGCTGGATGGCTATATTGACGGCCTGAGCGGCCCCAGCGATTCTACCTCTACCGCCGAAAAGGGCGAGTTGATCGCGCGGGTGCTAAGGGGCGTATCCTATCAGCATGCCGTGATGATCGGCGACCGTGGCAGCGATATTGAGGGGGCGCATCAGGCGGGCGTTGACAGCATTGCCGTGGGCTATGGTTTTGGCGAGGCGGACGAATTGCAGAGCGCGCAGCCCACCCATATCGCGCCCACAGTAGATGCCTTGTCCGCAATGCTCCTAGGCTTCGTCCCCAAGCGGCACGGCTATTTTATCACCATGGAAGGGCTGGATGGCTGCGGAAAAACCACCCAGTCCGATGCGGTAGAAAAAGCGCTTCGGGATCGCGGCTATACCGTTCGCCGCAGCCGTGAGCCGGGCGGCTGTCCGATTTCTGAAAAGATCCGTACCCTGCTGCTGGATGTGGCCAATACCGGCATGGATGATATCACCGAGGCCATGCTGTATGCCGCTGCGCGCGCACAGCATGTGCGGCAGGTGATCCTGCCTGCTTTGCAGGAGGGCGACGTGGTGCTGTGCGACCGCTTTGTTGATTCCAGCGTGGCTTTCCAGGGCGGCGGACGCGAATTGGGCGTAGCGCTGATCGAGCAGATCAACGCGCCTGCCATCGAGGGCTGCCTGCCGGATGCAACGATCTATCTGCGATTGGATCATGAAACGGCGCTTAAACGCCGTGCAAACGCTTCTGCGTTGGATCGTATCGAGCAGGAAAAGGCGGCCTTCCATGCGCGCGTGGAGGCGGCGTATGAAGAGCTGGCCGTGCGTCATGCCCAGCGCTTTATCTGCGTTGATGCGGCGCGCAAGCCCAAAGAGATTACAGATGATATTCTGCAGGCGCTCTTCACGCGCATGCAGACGGCGGGGGTGGCTTAAATGCGGGTTGTGGTAGGCATGTCCGGCGGTGTGGATTCGGCGGTTTCGGCGTTGCTGCTCAAGCGTGCAGGCTATGATGTGATCGGCGTCTTTATGAAAAACTGGGAGGAAAAGGACGAAGACGGCGTATGCACTTCCGAAGGCGACTGGCGCGATGTGCAGCAGGTGTGCGAGCAGATTGATATTCCATACTATTCCGTCAATTTTGCCAAGCAATATTGGGATCGTGTTTTCACGCTGTTTTTGAATGAATATAAGGCTGGCCGTACGCCCAACCCGGATGTATTGTGTAACCGGGAGATTAAGTTCAAGGCGTTTCTCGATTTTGCCATGCAGCTGGGGGCAGAAAAGATTGCCACGGGCCATTTTGTGCAGACCAACGAGCAGGGGCAGCTGCTAAAGGGCGTAGATCCCAATAAGGAGCAAAGCTACTTTCTATATATGCTCCATCAGCAGCAGCTAAAAAAGGCCATCTTTCCTGTTGGCGGTATGACCAAGGCGGAGGTGCGCGAAATCGCCCTGCAAAACGGCCTGCCCGTGGCAAAGAAGAAGGATTCTACCGGTATTTGCTTCATCGGTGAGCGGCATTTCAAGCCCTTCCTCAGCCAGTATCTGCCCGCACAGCCGGGCGATATGGTTACGGTGGACGGCGAGGTTGTTGGCCGGCATGACGGGCTGATGTACTACACCCTGGGACAGCGCCGGGGGCTGGGCATCGGCGGGCATGGCGATGGCCGCAGCTATTTTGTGGTGGAGAAGGATCTGCAAAACAACCGTCTGATCGTGGCGCAGGGCGAAGACCATCCTTTGCTGTATAGTCGTGCCGCGCGAATTGAGCAGCTAACCTGGATTGACGAGCCTGCGAAAACACAGCAGGAATATGGCGTCAAAACGCGCTATCGCCAGCCCGATCAGCGCGCTACGCTGCGCGAGATGGACGAAAATGGCGCGATTGTAGAATTTGCCGAGGCGCAGCGCGCAGTTACGCCTGGACAAAGCCTGGTGATCTATCAGGGCGATGTCTGCCTGGGCGGCGGCATCATTGCGGAGTATTATCATTAAGATCAATTTTGCATAACAAAATCAATCCCCCTTTGTCCGAAAACGCCGGCAAAGGGGGATTTGATTTATCTATGCTTGCTTTCTGAATGCAATGAAATCAGAAGAACTTGCGCAGGAAGTTCGCTGCCATGCGGATATCGGCTACAGGATTCTCGCCCACTTCACGCTCAATGGTCAGGAAGCCATTGAAGCCGATCTCGCGCAACGCATCCAGGTATTCCTTGAAGGGCACGCTGCCCGCGCCCAGCGGCACCTCGATGAAGGCCTTGTCCGTTACCGGCTCTTGCGGGGTGATCACATGATAGATGATTTCGGGGTTGCGATCCAGCAGCTTGCGGCCATCCTTGGCATGGGTGTGTACGATGTACTTTTTCAGCGTATGCACGGCCCGGACAGGATCGTCACCCGTTACCATCACAAGGTTTGCGGGGTCCATATTGACCGATACGCCGGTAGAATGCAGGCTATCCAGGAAGCCGCACAGCACCTTCGCGGTTTCAGGGCCGGTTTCAACGGCAAAGTGCGCGTTCAGGCTGTCGGCATATTCGGCCAGCTCGCCGCAGGCATCCTGCATGATGTGATAGCGCGGATGCGCAGGATCCTGGGGAACAACGCCAATGTGGGTGGTTACGATATCCGTGCCCAGCTCCTTGGCCATGTCCAGAATGCGCTTGGAGGTTTCAATCAGCTCGGGGTTGAGCTCCGGATTGCCAAAGCCCTTGCCCAGGTCGCCGCAGATGGCGGAAACAACCAGGCCGTGATCGCGCATCTGCGCCATAAACTCTTTCTTCACGGCGGGGGTAACGGTTTTAACGGCCAGCAGACCATGACCGCCATGGGCCTGAATGCCGGATGCGCCCAGCTCACAGGCAATATCCAGCGCTTCAGTCCAGGGCTTGCGGAAGGAATCCAGCATAACGCCGATGGGGAAAGCAGACATAAAAGCATTGCTCCTTTGCAAGTAGTTGGTATTTATTTCGACATGGATGCGCGCATTCCTGCCGCTGGTTGACAAATATATAGTTTGACGATATAATATTAAACGTCTAACAGATAAACGGTTGATGATGGAGAAAGATTTATGGAAAGCAACGCTGCGGCGGATCGCTGTGAAAAGATGATGGCTCTGCGCCGTGCGCGCATGCGCCGCGTGCTGCTGCGCCGCGGATTGCACCTGGGCCAACCTGAGATGCTCAGCTATATCAGCGCGCATCCTGGCTGCTCACAAAAACAGATGGCCGACAGCGCAGGGGTAACGCCTGCTTCCATTGCAGCCTCCTTCAAGCGGATGGAAAGCGCTGGGCTGATCCGCCGCCGCGCGGATACTGCTGATACCCGCTGCAACCGGGTGTATATCACTGAACGCGGGAAGCAGGAGCTGCAAATCTGTCAGCAGGATATCGAGCGGCTAAATCAGTTGATGCTGGAGGGCATTTCACAGGAGGAATTGGACGCTTTTTGCCGCTGCATTGAGAAAATCAGCGAAAATTTACGTGCAAAAGACGAAATAAGGGATTGACAAACCCCAAAGGCGGGGGTATACTACCCATATCCTTGAGATGAAGGCGGACATGCCGCCGCAGGGAACCGAAAGAGAGTGTGCGCCATTGGCTGAAAGCGTGCGCAGGGGAAATGCGGATGGATACCACCGCCCGATCAATGCGGGACGCGCCCGTTACAGCGCTGAACGAGTGGTTTTACAACAACAAGGGTGGAACCGCGGATGCGAAGGCTGCATTCGTCCCTGTATGACGGGGATCGAGTGCTTTTTTATTTGCAAGGAGGATGAAACGCATGCTGCTTACTCTGAAGGGTGAACAAAGAGAATTTGAAAACGGCCTGTCCCTGCTGGATATCGCCGGTAAGATCAGCCAACAGCTGAAAAAGGACGCGCTCTGCGCCCGTGTGGACGGCCAGATTATGGAAATGTGGCGCACACTGGATCATGACTGCGAAGTGGAATTTCTGACCTTTGCGGACGACGATGCCAAGCGCGTGCTGCGCCACACGGCTTCCCATGTGCTGGCCGAGGCCGTTAAGAAGCTGCGCCCCAATGTCAAGCTGGCCATCGGCCCGGCTATCGATAACGGCTTCTACTACGATTTCGACACTGAGGAGCCCTTTACCAACGATTTCCTGCGCGAAGTAGAAAAGGAAATGTCCCACATCATCAAGCGCAACGACCGCATTGAACGCTTTGAACTGCCCCGTGCAGAGGCTATTGCCCTGATGCAGGAAAAGGACGAACCCTACAAGGTAGAGCTGATCAACGATCTGCCTGAGGATGCGACGATTTCCTTCTATCGTCAAGGCGACTTTGTGGATCTGTGCGCCGGCCCGCACCTGGCCTCCACCGGCAAGGTCAAGGCCTTCAAGCTTACCTCCCTTGCCGGCGCGTATTGGCGCGGCAGCGAAAAGAACAAGATGCTTCAGCGCGTGTATGGCACGGCCTTCTATGATAAGGCTGAAATGGAAGCCTACCTGCAGCAGCAGGAGGAGGCTCGCAAGCGTGACCACAACAAGCTTGGCCGTGAGCTGGAATACTTTACCACCGTGGATTGCATCGGCCAGGGCCTGCCTATTCTGCTGCCCAAGGGCGCGCGCGTGGTGCAGCTTCTGCAGCGCTGGGTGGAGGATGTGGAGCAGACCCGCGGCTGCCAGCTGACCAAGACCCCGTATTTTGCCAAGCGCGAGCTGTATAAAATCTCCGGCCATTGGGATCATTATCTGGACGGCATGTTCGTGATGGGCGATCCGAACGATGAAACCAAGGAGTGCTTCGCCCTGCGCCCGATGACCTGCCCCTTCCAGTATCAGGTGTTTCTCAATCGTGCGCGCTCCTATCGTGATTTGCCCATGCGCCTGACCGAAACCTCCACGCTGTTCCGCAATGAGGATTCGGGCGAAATGCACGGCCTGATCCGCGTGCGTCAGTTCACCATTTCCGAGGGTCATTACATCCTGCGCCCTGATCAGCTGGAAGAAGAATTCAAGGGCTGCCTGGAGCTGGCCAAGTACTTCCTGGGCACGGTCGGCCTGCTGGAAGACTGCACCTTCCGCTTCTCTCAGTGGGATCCTGCCAATCCCAAGAACAAGTATGAGGGAACGGCGGAGCAGTGGAATGAAGCGCAGGCTGTAATGGGCAAGATCCTGGATCACCTGGGCGTCAAGTATACCATCGGCATCGACGAGGCCGCCTTCTACGGCCCCAAGCTGGATATCCAGTACAAGAACGTGTTCGGCAAGGAAGACACGCTGGTAACCATCCAGATCGACATGCTGCTGGCACAGCGCTTCGGCATGGAATATACCGATGCGGACGGCCAGAAGAAGCATCCCTATATCATCCATCGTACCTCCCTGGGCTGCTACGAGCGCACGCTGGCCTATCTGATTGAAAAGTACGCCGGCGCCTTCCCACTGTGGCTGGCTCCCGAGCAGGTACGCATCATGACCATCACCAACCGCGCGGACGATTACGCCTATCAGCTCAAGGATCGTTTGGAAAAAGAGGGCATGCGCGTAAGCGTAGACGATCGCAACGAGAAGATCGGCTTCAAGGTGCGCGAGGCGCAGACCCAGAAGATTCCCTACATGCTGGTGCTGGGCGATCAGGAAGTAGAGAACGGCACTGCCGCGCTGCGCTCCCGCAAGAACGAAAACTTCGGCGCGATGCCCGTAGCGGACATTATCGCCAAGCTGCGTGAGGAGATCGACTCCAAAGCGCGCTGACCATTGGAGGAATCATGAAAAAAATGCTGGCGCTGCTTGTAGCGCTTAGTATGATGTTCATCGCCTGTGCCTGCTCCGCTTCGGCGGGGCAGGTTCAGGTGATGACTTCTTTTTACCCCCTGTATATATTCGCGCTCAATGTCTTTGACGGTGTGGACGGTGTGACGGTATCCTGTATGACGACGCCGTCTACCGGCTGTTTGCATGATTATCAGCTATTAGCCAGCGATATGATGAAGCTTGCCAAGGCGGATATGCTGATTGTCTGCGGCGCGGGAATGGAAAACTATTTGGGGGATGTGCAGGCGCAGTTCCCCAATCTGCCGGTAGTAGATTGCTCTGCTGGCATTGATCTGATTGCCGAGGATGAGCATGAGGAGGCCCATCACCACCATCACGATGAGGATGGGGAAGCCTACAACGCCCATACCTGGCTGGACGCGCAGAATGCCATCCAGATTGTGCAGACCATTGTGCAAAGCGCTGCGGCGATGATGCCCGCGCAGGCGGATAAGATTACGTCTAACGCGCAGGCTTACTGCGAACGATTGGCTGCGTTGGATGCACAGATTATGGAGCTGCTTGCACCCGATTCCGGCAGGAGCATCGTCACATTCCATGAGGCGTTTCCCTATTTTGCCCGCGCATATGGCCTGCATATCGCCGCTGTCATGAGCGATGAGCACGAGGACAGCCTGTCGCCCAAGGCGCTGCATGAGGTGATTGAGACGGTGCGTGCGTTAGGTAATCCGCCACTGTTTACCGAGCCTGGCAGCTCATCCGTGGCTGCGCAGACCATCTCGCAGGAAACTGGCGCAGGCGTGTATGAGCTGGATCCGATCGTAACCGGCGAAGCAACGCTGGATACCTACGAAGCACGGATGCTGGACAACGCTTATGTTTTGAAGAATGCACTTGAGTAATAATTGAAATAAACAATATAAAATTTGAATGCCATTGTATAAAATATATACAATGGTATTCTTATTATATACTTACGATTTATAAAAATTGATATGTCGCATAAAATCAGCTTTTATGGCCAATGATATTCATCAGGTTTTACGATGCAACGGGAGGCTGCAAGCCATGTATGCCGTGTTTATGCTTTTGTGGGCGTTGCTGATTACGCCGTTATCCATGCGGCTTTTTGTTGTATGGCATGGCCTGAGCAGCTTGCCTGGCGGGCACTTTTTGCTCAGCGTTTCCGGCCTGCGCGCGCTGGTCTTCTGGCAACTGCAAATTCAAAACAAGCAGCTTCTGCTTCGCTGCGAATGGCATGGTCACATGCATACATTTGTCCTTCATCGCAGGAAACGCAAACGCGCATCGCGCATAAAACTGCCAAAGCAGCGCGTACAGCGTATCGGAAAGCGTGCGCTTCATTTGCTTGCCTCCATCTTGGATATTCGTCTGACAATCGATTTAGGCCTGGCCGACGCCGCTCAGACCGCCCTTGCCTGCGGTGCGCTGACCGCGATGCTGGGGCAGGTTCCATGTCTGCATTATTTGCGGATGCTTCCCCAATACGCCCAGGGCGAGCAATTGCATGTACGCGGCAATTGCATACTTTTTTGCCGCCTGGGAAAACTGCTTTTGATTGCCGTGCTTTTCATTCTTTACGTGCGGCAGAAGGCAGGAGGTGCGCGCGATGCAGGAATCCATTCATCCCATCAGCGGCGTTATGCAGACGGCGCTTGAAAACATCAAGGATATGATCGACGTAAATACCGTGGTCGGCGAACCGATGGTCACCGGCAGCGGCAGCACAGTCATACCGGTATCCAAGGTCAGCTTTGGCTTTGTGGCGGGCGGGGGCGAATACAACCTGCCGCAGCCCGACGCAACGCGCCCCTTTGCGGGCGGTTCTGGCGCGGGTGTATCGCTGCAGCCGGTTGGCTTTCTGGTGCTCAGCCCGGAAGGTGTGCATATGCTGCCCGCGCAGAACAAGCTGCCGCTGGAGCATACCGTCACCATGATCCCAAAGCTCATCGGCGATTTGAAGGAATTGTTGACCAAGGACGATTCGCAGCCTTCGGAGGCGCAGAAATCATGAAAAGATTCGCCGCCGTGCTTTTCTTTTTCATTGCTTTCCTGTATAATGGCTATGCGCGCGCGGACGCGGCGGCAGCCGTGGTGCTGGAAGCGCAGACGGGCCGCGTGCTCTATGCCGTAAACGAAACGCAGACGCTGCCTATGGCCTCGACCACAAAGATCATGACTGCGCTGGTGGCGCTGGAAAACGCAGATCTAAGCGATATTGTGACCACCGGCGACAACGCTTACGGCGTACCGGGCACCAGCATTTATTTGCAAAAGGGCGAACAATTAACCTTGGAGCAAATGCTCTACGGCCTGATGCTTGCCAGCGGCAATGATGCGGCTGTGGCCATCGCCGAGCATGTGGGTGGCTCCGTTTCGGGCTTCTGCGATATGATGAACGCGCGCGCACGGCAGATTGGCTGCGAAAACACGCACTTTGTCACGCCGCATGGGTTACCCGCACAGCAGCATTATACAACGGCTTACGATCTGGCGCTGATCGCCCGCGAGGCCATGAAGAACGCGGACTTCCGGCGCATCGTATCCACCCAGCATGCGACCATTCCCTGGCATGGGCACGATTATGATCGGGTACTCACCAATAAAAACCGGCTGCTTTCTGCTTATCCTGGCGCGCTTGGCATCAAAACCGGCTACACCCGCGCGGCGGGGCGCTGCCTGGCATTTGCCGCCGAGCGCGACGGCATGACGCTGATTGGCACGGTGTTGGCCTGCCCGGACTGGTTTACCCAGGCAGCCGCGCTGCTGGATCAGACCTTTGACCGCTATGAGATGTATCAGGCGATGGCTGAAAACGAAACGGTGGCGCAATTGCCTGTGCTGGACGGTGTGATCGACTGGGTGGGCGTAACACTGCGTCAGCCGCTGAGCGGCCCGGTGGCAAAGGGGACGATTCCATCTGTTCGCCTGACGCTGCCCGAAAGCCTGCAGGCGGGCTTTGGCACGCAGGAGGCAATCGGCGTGGCCGAGCTGATTGACGGCGATGCAACCATCGCCACGGCGCTGCTGTATCCCGCGCAGAGCGTGGGCGAGCGTACCTTTCTCACAGGGCTCGGGCAGGCCGTCCAAGACTGGCTTGTCCTGGGCGAATAACGCAGCGTTCCTGTCCGTCCTGCTGCTTTTATGGGGCGCGGCGGACTTATACTGGCTTTACCAATTGATTAAACGAATATAGAGGTGTACAAAATGAGATTGCAGAAATACCTGGCGCTGTGCGGGGTAGCAAGCCGCCGCCATGCGGAGGAAATGATTGCCCAAGGCATGGTGCAGGTCAACGGTCAAACCATCCGTGAAATGGGCGTGCAGGTGGAGGATGGCGATATTGTCTGCGTGCATGGTGAGCGCGTACAGCCCGAGACTGAAAAACGCTATGTACTGTATCACAAGCCCATGGGCGAGGTAACGACCGTCAGCGATCCCAAGGGCCGCGATACTGTGATGGATCATTTTCGAGATTATCCAGTGCGGCTGTATCCCATTGGCCGGTTGGATTATGACTCCGAGGGGCTGCTGCTGCTGACCAACGACGGCGATCTGGCCGCGCGGCTGACGCATCCCAGCCACGAGGTAGATAAAACCTATCTGGCGCGCGTGACGGGGCAACTGTCCGAAGAGGAAATCCATCGTCTGCGCGCAGGCGTAGTGTTAGACGACGGATTCAGAACCTCGCCTGCCAAGGTGAACGTGATCCGGGTGGAAACGTTCGCGTCAGCTGTGCTCATCACCATTCACGAGGGGCATAACCGCCAGGTGCGCCGCATGATGGAAGCAGTGGGGCACAAGGTGCTGCTGCTGCGCCGGGTCAAGTTTGGCCCGATCGATCTGCGCGGCCTGGCGCGCGGGGAGTGGCGCGACCTGACAGATGCTGAAGTCCGCGCCCTGAAAGCCCTATGAACGCGCGCGGTTTTGAACTGAAATCCGCACGATTTCTGGCCGCAGACTGCCTGCGGCGCTTTTTGCTGCCCGGAGATATCGCAGTGGACGCGACTATGGGCAACGGCCACGATACGCAGATGCTGTGCGAACTGGTGGGCGAAAGCGGGCATGTGTACGCCTTTGACGTGCAGGAGCAGGCTGTGGCAAACACCCGTGCACGGCTGGAGGAGGCCGGTCTGCTGGGGCGCGCTACGCTGTTTCATTGCGGACATCAGGAGATGGCGCAGCATGTGCCGACTTCTGTGCAATCCGTGATGTTCAATCTTGGCTGGCTGCCGGGCGGCGATAAGCACGTAACTACCCATTGGGAGACGACGCGCACGGCCATCCTCGCTGCGCTGAATCTGCTGTGCGAAGGCGGGGTGTGCATGATCTGCGCCTATCCCGGCCATGCGGCGGGGGATGAGGAACGCGAACGACTGACCATGTGCCTGGCCGCCCTGCGCCCGCAGGATTTTAACGTGCTGCATCAGCGCTTTATCAATGCCGGCCCCGGCGCACCGGAATGCTTTATCCTGCAAAAGCAGACGGGAGCGCGGGAAATAACAGCGTTAGAAAAATAACAGCTTGTCAAGCAAAAGCACTTGACAGCCGCCGCCGATGCGCGTATAATATGCCTGTCAATGCATTTTGCTTGACGGAGGACGAAATGAGCGATGAAGTGCTGCGCAAGGTGGACGTCGATTGGCTGCTGAGCATTTACGGCGCATTGCTGACCGATAAGCAGCGCACTATGGCCGCCCTGTATTACGACGAGGATCTTTCGCTGGCCGAAATCGCGCAGCAGGAAAACGTCAGCCGTCAATGCGTGCATGAAACGCTGCAGCGTGTGGAGCGCCAGCTTCGCAGCTGGGAAGAAAAGCTCTCCATCCGCCGGCGGCTTACCCAGGTTGAAAATGAACTGAACCAGGCGATCAGCGTCCTGCCGCAGGAGCATGCGGCGCAGGCGCGCAGCCATATGGAAAAGGCGCTTCGCCTTTTGAACGACGAGGAGGAACTCCATGGCCTTTGAGGGTCTTTCGGATAAACTGCAGGCGGCCTTTAAAAAGCTGACGGGCAAGGGCAAGCTCAACGAGCAGAATATCAAGGACGCCATGCGCGAAGTGCGCATGGCGTTGCTGGAAGCCGACGTCAACTATGTGGTCGTAAAGGATTTTATTAAGCGCGTTTCCGAGCGCTGCATCGGCACGGAGATTTTGTCCTCCCTGAACGCCGGTCAGCAGGTTATCAAGATTGTAAACGAGGAACTGACCGCGCTGATGGGCGGCAGCAACGCCAAACTTACCTGGTCGTCCTCGGTGCCTACTATTTATATGCTGTGCGGCCTGCAGGGCGCTGGTAAAACCACCATGTGCGGCAAGCTGGCCAATTACCTGGTAAAAGAAGGCAAAAAGCCGCTGTTGGCCGCCTGCGATATTTACCGTCCAGCCGCTATCCGTCAGTTGCAGGTGGTGGGCGAGCAGGTTAACGTGCCCGTATTTGAAAAGGGCACGCAAGATCCTGTTAAAACGGTGCAGGAAGCCGTGGAGCATGCGCGCTACTATGGCCGCGATGTGCTGATCATCGATACCGCCGGTCGCCTGCATGTGGATGAAGCGCTGATGAACGAGCTGTCCCGCATCAAGGAAACGGTCCATCCGCAGGAAATTCTGCTGGTTGTGGACGCGATGACCGGTCAGGACGCGGTCAACGTGGCCAAGGCCTTCAACGATCAGCTCAACATCGACGGCGTGATCCTGACAAAGCTCGATAGCGATACCCGCGGCGGCGCGGCCCTGTCCGTGCGCGCGGTAACGGGCAAACCCATCAAATTCTCCGGCACCGGCGAAAAGATGGGCGATATCGAGCCCTTCCATCCCGATCGCATGGCTTCCCGCATCCTAGGCATGGGCGATATGCTGACCCTGATCGAAAAAGCCACCGAGAACATGGATCAGGATAAAACCGACAAGCTGGGCAAAAAGCTGCAGCGCAACGCGGCGGATCTGAACCTGGAGGACTTCCTGGAGCAGATGCAGCAGATGAAGAAGATGGGCCCGCTGTCCAACATTCTGGGCATGCTTCCCGGCGTTGGCAGCAAGCTCAAGGACGTTGAGATCGACGAAAACGCTTTTAAAAAGCCCGAGGCGATCGTGCGCAGCATGACCCCGCAGGAGCGCCGCCATCCCGATATCCTCAACGCCAGCCGCCGCAAACGCATTGCCGCGGGCGCGGGCGTAACCGTGCAGGATGTAAACGCCCTGATGCGCCAGTTTGAGCAGATGCGCCAGATGGTAAAGCAGATGATGGGCAATAAGAAAGGCGCAATGCGCCGCATGGCCGCCGGCATGAACCGGCCGCCCTTCCGCTAAGCAGGTTATCATTTTCATATGATTACCATAGAAAATCCACATCTTTTAGGAGGACAAACCAATGGTTAAGATTCGTCTGAAGAGAATGGGCATGAAGAAGCATCCCTTCTACCGCATCGTTGTCGCCGATGAGCGCAGCCCCCGTGATGGCCGCTTCATTGAGGAGATTGGCTACTATGATCCCATGCAGCATCCCGCTGTTATCAAGGTTGATAACGACAAGGCCGCTGATTGGATGAAGAAGGGCGCTCAGCCCACCGACACGGTTCGCATTCTGCTGAAGAAGAGCGGCGCGATTGAGGGCTAAACGATTGCGTTTTCATAACGCAGAAAGGAAGCCCGCATGAAAGACCTGATTCTCTTTTTGGCCAAATCCCTGGTGGAAAATCCGGATGCCGTGCAGGTGACGGAAACGGAAGGCCCTGATTCCATTATTCTGGAGCTTAACGTGGCTCCCGAGGATATGGGCAAGGTCATTGGCAAGCAGGGGCGCATCGCCAAGGCGATTCGTTCGGTGCTCAAGGCCGCTACGCCCAGGGACAGCAAGCCTGTTTTTCTTGAAATCCAGTAAGTGGAAAAGGCGCGCAACAGCGCCTTTTTTTATAGGAGGAAGCGCATGTTCAGCGAATATCTTTCCATCGGCGAGGTGCTAAAGCCACAGGGCGTTCGCGGCCAGGTAAAGGTGCGGCCCGATACCAACGATTCCGCCCGCTTTAGCCAATTGCAGCAGGTATATATCCAGCAGGATAACGCCTATATCGCCTGGCCGGTCAGCGATGTATCCGTGCGCGATGGCTATGTTTACTGCACGCTGAACCATGCGCAAACGCGCGACGATGCAGAAAAGCAGCGCGGCGC
Source organism: Clostridiales bacterium (assembly GCA_004556155.1). Taxonomy (GTDB): domain Bacteria; phylum Bacillota; class Clostridia; order Christensenellales; family Aristaeellaceae; genus SFMI01. The sequence continues at coordinate 42,131 of SFIM01000005.1, read as the reverse complement.
CATGCTCTATATTGACCGCGAGCACGCCGTGCCGCTGGCGGAAAACGAGTATTATATCAGCGATCTGATCGGCTGCACAGTGCAGGATCAGCAGGGGCAGGCCATCGGCACGCTGGCGGATGTGCTGCAGCCCGGCGCAAACGATGTATACGAGATCAAAACGCCCAAGGGCATGATGTACCTGGCGGCCCTGCCCTTTGTGATCAGGCATGTGGATGCAAAGGCCGGGATCATCGTGGTGGATGAAACGCGCTTGCCGGAGGTGGCGGTTTTTGAAGATTGAGCTGCTGACCATCTTTCCCGAGATGTTCGATTCCTTCCTAAACGCCAGCATCATCGGCCGCGCGCGCGAGGCAGGGCTGCTGGATATCCACGCGACGGATATCCGCCCGTATTCCCAGAATAAGCATAAAAATACGGACGATTATCCCTTTGGCGGCGGGGCGGGCATGCTGATGCTGGCCCAGCCCATTGCGGACGCTATGAAGGCTGTGACGCGCCCGCCTTTTCAGGGCAAGCGCATCTACATGAGCCCGCGCGGCGTGCCGCTAACGCAGGCGCTGGCGCAGCAATTATCGCAGGAAGAGCGGTTGGTCATCCTGTGCGGCCATTATGAGGGTGTGGATCAGCGCGTGCTGGACAAGTACATCGACATGGAAATCTCCGTGGGCGATTATGTGCTGACCGGCGGTGAAACGGCCGCGATGGTGCTGATTGACTGCGTATCCCGCCTGGTGCCCGGCGTGCTGGGCAGCGCCGAGAGCGCGGGGGATGAGAGCTTTTCAAACGATGGCCTGCTGGAATATCCGCAGTATACGCGGCCGCGCGTGTTCGAGGATATGGAGGTGCCCGAGGTGCTGCTCAACGGCGATCACAAAAAGATCAGCCAGTGGCGGCGCGAGCAGGCGCTGCTGGCCACGGCGCGCATGCGCCCCGATCTCCTGGCTGCAGCAAGCATTACGCCTGCCGAGCGCCGCTGGCTTTCCGAGCAGCTGAGCGCTTCAAACGGGCAGGACTGATCTGATTCTAAAGCTTCAGGCGTGCATTCATAATCGCACAAATGAAATAGGTGATGAAGATGCCTTCACAGGAAAATTACGCAATACGCCCCTTGAATACCGGCGATGTGGAGCAGTACAACGCGCTGCTCCGCTACGCCTTTCAGATTACGGAGCAGGAATTATCCGAGTGCGGCTGGCAGGATGATGAAATCAAGCAGTCCAAGTTCCCTGTGCTGGAGCGTGCGGACGTGCTGGGCTGCTTCGACGGAAACGATCTGGTATCGCAGATCGCGGTCTATCCGCTGAAGATGAACATCTACGGCGTGGTGTATCCCGTCGGCTTTGTTACCAGCGTGTGCACATATCCGGAATATTCCGGCCGCGGCATCATGAAGCGACTGATGCATCAAAGCCTTGAGCATATGCGTCAGCGCCAGCAGCCGGTGGCTCTGCTGTTTCCGTATTCCATCCCGCTGTACCGCAAAATGGGGTGGGAGATCATCTCCAACAAGATTTCCTATACCGTTAAGGACCGGCAGATTCCCTCGCAGCTCCAAGCACCCGGCCGTGTGCACCGCGTCAATTGGGATAATGAGGACTTTCGCAACCTGCACGCGCAGTTTGCAGCGGCCACGCATGGGTGTCTGTTCCGCAATGCCCTGGCCTGGGAGGAATACTGGCGCTGGGATGAGGACGACACAGTGGTAGCCATCTATTATGATGCGGCTGGCAAGCCCAGCGGTTATATGGTATATCTGATCAAGGACGATATCATGTACGTCAAAGAGATGATTTACCTGACCCGCGAGGCGCAGCAGGGACTGTGGGAGTATATTCACGCCCACGATTCCATGATCGACGAGGTGCGCGGCAGCTCCTATTACAGCGATCCCATCGCCTTTGAGCTGGATGACGGCGATATCCGCGAAACCATCCGGCCCTATATCATGGGGCGCATTGTGGATGCGGAGCAGTTCTTCCCGAAATATCGCTGTGATCCAACGGCCGAAAACGTAACCATTGCCTTTGAAATTGAAGATCATTTTCTGCCCTGGAACAATAAAACCGTTACGGTGCTGTTCCATCGCGGCGAATGCTCGCTGAGCGCTGCGGCGGCCAAGCATCATGTGAAGCTTTCCATCGCCACGCTGACCGCCCTGATGCTGGGTTATAAGACGGCGACAAAGCTGCAACGCCTGGGGCGCATTGAGGGCGAGGAGCGAACGGTGCGTCTGCTGGACGATGTGCTGCTGCACGAAGCGCCTTATATTTCCGACTATATCTGACGCTTCCGCAGGCTTTCAATGATACAGACAGCGCGATTGCAGTCGTGCTGTTTTTGCGTCTGCCAATCTCGTAAAAAATATGAAGTTCTTATTTTTCAGCAGGGTTTTTGCAGTAAGCATCGTATAACTATCATGCGCGCTGCAAAACGCGGAAAAATCGCAAAAGACGCAATAATATTGTATCCATATGCAGGAAAAACGCGAATTACGGCGAATTATTCTTTCGTGCAGAAAGGGGGACAAGCGATGGCCGGGAGATTTCCCACCGCCTGGATGGATGATTTTTACTCCCGCGTGGATATCGTTCAGGTGGTATCGGCTTATGTACCGCTAAAGAAAAACGGCTCCCGCTATTGGGGCTTGTGTCCCTTCCATCACGAGAAAACCCCTTCCTTCTCCGTAAACGGCGAACAGAATCTCTATTACTGCTTCGGTTGCAAGGCCGGCGGCAATGTGGTGCAGTTTGTCGAGGAGATGGAGCATCTTACCTACCGCGAAGCTGTGGAATACCTGGCCAAGCAAATCCACATGCCTATCCCCGAAACCCAGGAAGATCCCGATTATGAGCGTCGCCGCAGTCAGCGAGAGCGGTTGCTGGGAGCAAACAAGGCGGCTGCACGCTGGTATCATGCGCAGCTTTGGCTGCCGGAAAATCAGCGCATCCTGGATTATTTGCACAAGCGTGGGCTGGACGACGGCACCATCCGCAAGTTCGGCCTGGGCGCAGCGCCCGAGGAGTGGGACGCGCTGACCCGCGCGCTGGAGCAGCAGGGTTACACGCAGGATGAGCTCCGCCTGGCGGGGCTGACCGTCGTCAAGCAGGAAACGCGGTTTGATATGTTCCGCAGCCGCGCCATCTTTCCCATCATCGACGCGCAGGGGCAAGTTTTAGGCTTCGGCGGTCGCGCCATGGGCGATGCGCAGCCCAAGTACTTAAACACCTCCGATACGCCGGTATTCAACAAGCGCAAGGGCGTTTATGCGGCCAACCTGCTGCGAAAACAGCGTGATCTCAAGCGCGTAATCCTTGTGGAAGGCTATATGGACGTGGTCGCGCTGATTCAGCACGGCGTAAACGGCGTGGTCGCTACCCTGGGCACAGCACTTACCAACGAGCAGGCAAGGCTGCTAAAGCGCTATGCGCCCGAAATATGGGTATCCTATGATGGCGACAGCGCAGGACAGCACGCCATCATGCGCGCGCTGGAAATTTTTGAGCAGGAAGATATCCGCGCCCGCGTGCTGTTCTTCCCCGATAATCTGGATCCGGATGAGTTCATCCGGCAGCGCGGTCTGGACGCTTTCGAGCATCTGCGGCCGCTCAAGGCGGCGGAATACCGCATGCAGCGCGCCAAAGAAGATCTGGATTTGAGCGACGACGACCAGCGCATCGAATACGCCAAACGCTGCGCGCAGATTCTTTCCAAGGTGCGTGAGCCGGTAGAACTGGAAACCTACCTGCAAACACTGGCGGTGCAGACCGGGTTTTCCAAGGATGTGCTGCGCCAGCAAATGGGACTGAGCATTGCAGAAGCGAATAATGCGAAGCCGCCCAGGGAGAGAATAATCCGCAGGCGCGCAGGCGACGCGCCCGCAGCCTCCATGCCCGAAAAAACGCTGATTGCGCTGCTGGTCAGCGGCCTAATGCCCAAGGACGCTGTGCGCGATACGGATTTTGACGATCCGCAATTGCACATGCTGGCGCAAAAGCTGCTTGCCGGTTCATCACCTGCGGCCATTCTGGCTGAATGCGAGACTGAGCAGCAGCGCGTAGCCTATAGCGAAGCATTCGCGCTCAACGCTGAAATCACGCAGGATAACGCCGCCGCTGTGGCGGAGGATTGCCTGCGCACCATCCGTCAGACCCGGCTGCAACGACAAATTGACGATATCCGCGCGCAGCTGGATACCTGCGGCAGCGCCGAAAAGGCCGATATGCTGAAAGAACTTTTAACACTGTCCAACGAATTGGCGCGTCTTAAGCGCGCGGTACATTGAAAGGAGCGGCAACATTGAGCACTCAGCCCGAAAAGAAAGAAAATAAGCTCAATGAACTGTATGAGCAGGGTAAAGCGAAGGGCACGATGACCTATGACGAGATCATCACCAAGCTCTCCACCACGGACATCGACCCGGATCAGTTTGATACGGTGCTGGAAACGCTGGAAGCCATGGGCGTGGAGGTCATCCGCGACGCCAATTCCGCCGAAGGCCCGCAAACGCCCGAGGCTGCTCCCGAAATCGACGATATCGATCTTTCCATGCCCGAGGGCATCAGCATTGACGACCCTGTGCGCATGTATCTGAAGGAAATCGGCAAGGTGCCGCTCCTCAGTGCGGACGAGGAAATCAACATCGCCATGCGCATGGAAAAGGGCGACGAGGCCAAGCAAATGCTTGAAAGCGGCATCAACGCCGATGGCAAGCCCTTGACCGACGAGGAAAAGAAGCAGTGCCAGGCCGCTATCGATGACGGCACGCAGGCCAAGCGCCTGCTGGCCGAGGCCAACCTGCGCCTGGTCGTATCTATCGCCAAGCGCTATGTGGGCCGTGGCATGCTGTTCCTGGATCTCATTCAGGAGGGCAACCTGGGCCTGATCAAGGCCGTAGAAAAATTTGATTACCGCAAGGGCTACAAGTTTTCTACCTATGCCACCTGGTGGATTCGTCAGGCTATCACCCGCGCCATCGCCGATCAGGCGCGCACCATCCGCATTCCTGTTCACATGGTTGAAACCATCAACAAGCTGATTCGCGTATCCCGTCAGCTTTTGCAGGAATACGGCCGCGAGCCCACGCCTGAAGAAATTGCCAAGGCCATGGGCATCAGCGAGGCCAAGGTGCGCGAAATCATCAAGATCGCGCAGGAGCCCGTTTCTCTTGAAACGCCTATCGGTGAAGAAGAAGACAGCCACTTGGGCGATTTCATTCCTGATGACGACGCGCCCGCTCCGGCTGAGGCTGCCTCGCACGCCCTGATGCGCGAGCAGCTGTGGGACGTGCTCAACACCCTGACCCCGCGGGAGGAAAAGGTGCTGCGCCTGCGCTTTGGCCTGGACGACGGCAACCAGCGTACGCTGGAAGAGGTAGGCCGTGAATTTAAGGTTACGCGTGAGCGTATCCGCCAGATTGAGGCCAAGGCCCTGCGCAAGCTGCGTCATCCCAGCCGCAGCAAAAAACTGAAGGATTATCTGGAATAAGCCGTGCGTTATCCGCAATTAGACGATCGGCTGCAGGCAGCGGCCGATCTTTTTCCCGTCTGTGCATACGGGGCTGATATCGGCGCGGATCATGGACGGCTATCCTGCCATCTTCTGCATAGCGGCAAGTGTGCCCGCATGATCGTAAGCGATATCAGCGCAGAATCGCTTGCCAAGGCGCAGGCGCTTTTAGCGCTGCATGAACTGGCGGATCGCGCTGATTTTTGCGTGGCTGATGGGCTAAACGCCCTGCGCGGCCGTCCCAATGTGCAGTGCGCGGTAATGTGCGGCATGGGCGGGCGGCTGATATCGCAGATCCTGCGCGATGGCTGCGGCCTGCTGCAGGGCGCGGCGCTGGTGCTGTCCTCGCATACGGACATCCCGCTGGTGCGGCAAACGCTGATGCAAATCGGCTATGCCATCACGGCGGAGCGTATTGTGCGCGCTAAGGGTCGGTTTTATGTGCTGATGCGTGCAGAACCGGGCAATGCTCACTATACCGAGCGGGAGTTATATCTTGGCCCTGCGCTGCTGGATAATCCGCCACCCTTGTGGCAGAATTATCTGCGCTGGCGCGAAGGCGTGGTCGCCTGCGAAGCCGGGCATGAACGACAGCTTGCATGGATCAGAGAGGAACTGGCAAAATGAAAACCGCATCCGTTCGCGACGTATACGACTGGCTGAATCAGATCGCACCCTTTGATATGGCGGAAGCCTATGATAACGCAGGGCTTCTGCTGGGCAGCATGTCTGCTCCGGCGGAGCGCATCCTGGTAGCGCTGGACGCAACACCCGCCGTGATTGACGAAGCGATTGCCCATCAGGCGCAGCTGATTGTGACCCATCATCCGCTCATGTTTCATGCCGCCAAGAATCTCTTGGAGGACGATTACGAGGGACATGTGATCCGCACGCTGATCCAGCATAACATCAGCCTGATCGCCGCGCATACCAACCTGGATCAATCCCCGGTTTACAGCGGCAGCGCCGTGCTGGCAGAGCTGTTGCACCTGCAAAATGTCCGCCAGGAGGGGTTCATCTTTCTTGGCGACGTGCCTGAGGGCGAAACCACGGCGGATAAACTGCGTCAATGCATCGCACAAGTAGAAGATGAATATATTTATCTGTATGGCGATGCCAGCAAGCCCATCCGTACGCTGGCCATCTGCGGCGGCGCGTTTGACGAGGGCTATCTGCAAGCGCGTCAGCTGGGCGCGCAGGCGTATCTGACAGGCGAAATTCGCCATCACAACGCCATTGCAGCCGTTGGAAGCGGTTTTGTGCTCTTTGGCGGCGGGCACTTTGGCACTGAGGCGGTGCTGGTGCCTAAGCTGGCCGGGGCTTTACAAAACGCGTTAAATGCGTTACAATATTATGTCTATGTTTACCCATCCGTTTACCGGCCTTACGGCGGACGAGCGGATATTGAAGGAGGTACCACATGAGTCAACTGGAACTGCTTTGGGATTATCAACAGGCCGATGTGGAGGCTGAGCGTCAGGAAAACGCCATGAAGCGCTCGCCTACTCGTCAGCGTCTGCTCAAATATCAGGAATATCTGCGTGAGCAAAAGGCTGCCAACGCCCGTCTGGAGGAGGAAGTGCATGCCATGGGCGACCGCATGGACGCCCTGAAGGACGCCATCGTCCACACCGAGGAGCAGCTTCGCGCCCTGCATGATCGCTTCGAGGCCAAACGCCCCGAGGATAGCGACGGCATGCAGAATTATATCCAGGAGACGCAGCGTTTGCTGCAAAACGTATCCGGCTATGAGCAGGAAGTGCGCCGCATCCGCAAGGATGCTGCCGACCGCGACAGCCAGCAGCGCGATATCGTGCAGCGCGCGGCCAAGGTTCGTGGTGATTACGATCGCCTGAAGGCCGAATATGATGTGGAATACAAAGAAAATCTGAAAAAGCTGGAAGAACTGCGCGCCACTGTGGCGGAAAAGGCCAAGGGCATCGAGCCCTCCTATCTGGAAAAATATAAGGCCATTAAGCAGCATAGCATGCCGCCGCTGGCCCAGTTGAGCGGCGATCAGTGCGGCGGCTGCCGCATGTCGCTGCCTTCCGCCGTGGTACGTTCCGTGCGCGCTGGCACGCCGGTGGAATGCGAAAGCTGCGGCAGGCTGTTGATCCAGCTGTAATTTAATCGTCGTAATTGAGGCAGATGAATAGTCGCGTGCCGCAAGGCATGAGGAAAGTCCGAGCACCACAGAGCAGGATGCCAGTTAACGGCTGGTGGAGGCGACTCCAAGGCAAGTGCAACAGAGATATACCGCCGGCAGCAATGCCGGTAAGGGTGGAAAGGTGCGGTAAGAGCGCACCGGCGGCCTGGCAACTCGTCCGTCATGTAAACCCCATCCGGTGCAAGATTGATGAAGGCTATGGGTGGCTCGCCCGTCTTCGAAATCGCTTGAGCGGCCTGGCGACAGGTCGCGTAGATAGATGACTATTCACGACAGAACTCGGCTTACAGTCTGCGCTCATTTACATAAGGGCTGTCCCGCAAGGGATAGCCTCTTTTTCTATTGTAAACGTGGGGGACGGATATGCGCATGCCCATAAACGCTTTTAAAAAAAGCCCATTCGCAAGTAAATGCGAAAGGGCTGCTTATTCAATATAGACGATAGACCGATACAACCTTGCCTGCGATATCGATCGCGCGTGCATAAATAGGTGCCATGGCTGGGTTTTCCGGTTGTAGACGGAAACGGCCGTTTTCTCGATAGAAGCGCTTGACGGTAGCGTTGTCGTCGATCAAAGCAACGATAATCTCGCCATTTACGGCGGTGTTCTGCTGACGAACCACTACATAATCGCCATCCATGATGCCGGCGTTAATCATACTATCGCCATGCACACGCAGGATAAAGTGCTCGCCATCGCCCAGCATAACCTCGGGGAGAGGAATTTGATCCTCTACATATTCCTCCGCCAGGATGGGGGAACCCGCAGCAACGTTGCCCACAATCGGCACCATGCGGAAAGCGTCCGATGCTTCAGGCGATGCTTCAGGCGCGGTGCGCTCCGTGCGCACCTCCATGGCACGTGGCTTCATAGCGTCACGACGCAGCAATCCGCGTGCTTCCAGCCGCCGGAGATGGCCGTGAACCGTGGAGGTGGATTTCAGCCCAACGGCGTCTCCAATCTCGCGAACCGAAGGGGGATAGCCTTTAGAAGCCACTTCGCTTTCGATAAATTCCAAAATGCGTTGCTGCGTATCGCCACGTGCGCGTCTTGTTGCCGCCATTCGCTCACCTCATTTACTCGCTATTCATATTATAACATGCAAACAAACGTTTGGCAAGTATAAAATGAAACGTCTGTTTGCTTTATTTTTGCGGCTTGCGTTTGGGCTCCTGGGCCGGTTTGACAACTTCATCAATCAGAATAGCGCGGTATTCAGCGTCGCCGGATACGCATTTCATGCAGTTATTGCAGCGCTTAGTTGGATCCAGCTCACACTGATCGCATTCGCCGCAGTCGATGCATTCTCGATCATATAGAACGCACATTTTCATGATTCTTCAGGCTCCTCTTTGCTTTCGTTTTCTATCACAGGCAGCACAACGCTTTTCACAGCTTCGCGCTTGCGCTGATCGCTCATTGAGGCGTAATGACGCTTGGTGGTGTTCACGTCCGCATGGCCAAGAACATCCGCAACCAGGTAAATATCGCCAGTCTCACGGTACAAACTGGTGCCAAAGGTGCTGCGCAGCTTATGCGGGCTGATCTTTTTTTTCAGCGGCGCGGCCAGCGAAGCATATTTTTTGACCAGGTTTTCGACGGCGCGCTGCGTGATCCTGCGCCGCTGCATGGACAAAAAAAGCGCTTTTTCATGGCCAGGCAATGGCTCGATGGCCATGCGCTCCTGTAAATATGCCTTGAGCGCATCCGCCACGCTTTCGGGGAAATACAGGATCGTCTGGTTGCCGCCCTTGCGCGTGACCAGAAAACCATTCATGGTGAAATCCAGGTCCTCCAAATCAATGCCTACCAGCTCACTGACGCGGATGCCAGTGCCAAGAAACAGCGAGAGGATGGCGACGTCGCGCTTGCGGGTCATCTTTTGATAGCTTTGCTGATGCTTGGAAAGTCCCTCGCCCTGGTCTGCAATTGTCAACAGCCGCTCCACCTCGTTGGGCTCCAGATACAGAATGGGTTTGCTGTGGCGCTTAGGCAGGGGGACAAGGGTGGCGACATTGCCGGGAATCAGCTCATTTTTGAATAGGTATTCAAAAAACGAGCGCAGTGCGCAGAGCTTGCGCATAATGCCCAACTCGTGATTATTGACAATCAACTCGCCGCCTTCATCATCAGCAGGCTTGATATACTGCGTCAGATAATCCTGAAAACCGCGTAGCTGGCGCGCTGTGATCTGGCCGATCTGCTCGGTGGTGATCAGGCGCATATCCGTATCGGCAAACTGCGGCTGCTCGGCGCATAGATACTGAAAGAATAACCGAAGATCATAGGCATAAGCCAGCCGGGTGAGGGAACTGGTAGTTTGCGATATGGCGCTAAAAAAATCCGCGCAAACGTCGGGCAGCTCTGCCTGTAATTCGCGGATGCGGCGATTGCGGGAAATTTCGATGCTTTGATGATAATCCGGTGCAGGCACAGCATTTTCCTCCATTCAACTATTCGCAAAAGACATGATACTACGATCCATTACGATTGTCAACCCACAAGCGGCAGGGAAAATGGCTGTATGGAACTGTATGGAAATGGATAGAGAAAGCCGAAAAGCAAGCGCAGCTCGAACAGCACATTGATAGCCCAGGGCCATCCAGGAAGCTGTTGCACTTGAATTGAAGTAAAAAAGCAAACCTCCACGATATATAACGTTAACTAAGCAGATAGATGGTTTAGGCAAACAAGAATAAGGATCATTGGGGGTTTAATACAAATTAAAAAGCTTTACCGGAACACAGCACGATATCCATCATAAAGCAGCACAACCATTACGTTTCGCCGTGCATTGTGCCAGGCAAGGACGCTACATCAGCGCAAGCACTCCACCCCCTTTAAAACACCCAAAAAGTAATCCAACTATTCGTAAAAGATGCCTTTTGCGAATAGTTGGAGATCTATTTTTCAGAAAGGATTTCCCCTTTTACAGGGTGCTCTGTTTGGCATGCTTACCGCGCCGCCACCAGGAACCGCGCTGATTGCGCAGCATAAGCGGCGTGTTGATTGCCGTCGCGCTGGAACGATTCTTGACCACATTCAGCACCAGGCCGATGCCCGCCATGTTGGTAACAAAGTTGGAGCCGCCGTAGCTGATAAACGGCAGCGGGATGCCGGTGATGGGCAGCACGCCGATGGTCATGCCGATATTCTCGATTACGTGAGAAAAGAACATGGCCATAACCCCCACGATAATCAGCCTGCCAAAGCGATCCATGGTGAAGTGTGCCAAATACAGCATGCGCAGCATCAGCAAAAGATATGCAATGATCACACCGATGCAGCCGACAAATCCGAAGGCTTCGCCCACAGCGGAAAAAATAAAGTCCGTCCAGTCCTCGGGCACGTAGTTCAGCTGGCTCAGCGAACCCACCACAAAGGTGCCGATGCCCGTCTTGCCGCCCGAGCCAATGGCCAATTGGGAATTGAGAATCTGATAGCCTGCGCTGTTGTAATAGGCCTGCGGATCCAGGAAGGAAAGAATGCGCTTGAGACGGTAGCTTTCCGAACCGCTAACCATCATATACCCCAGGATTGCGCCGATGCCTACCACAGCCAGTACCAGAATGGTGATCAGCACCCACGTCTCGGTATCGGCAAAGTAGAGCATCACATAGAAGATTACGCACATGACCAGCACGGAGCCCAACTCACCCTGCAGCAGCGTCAAACCAGCAGGCAGCAGGAAGATGCCCAGGTTATACGCCGCATTGCGCATGGTGCCAAAGGGCTTATCGGTGTTGGACAGGCTGCGCGCCATCATCAGGATGATGCCGATTTTGATAAACTCGGCCGGCTGAATGGTACGACCCTTACCGATGGGAATCCACGCCGTTACGCCCGAAATGGCCTGAGAAAACAGCGCCAGAATCAGCAGGCCTACAATGCCATAGTAAACCAGCCGGCCCTGAATGCGCAGCAGCTCATATGGAATGGCCACCAGAAAGCCCAGAACGATGGGCGAAACAAGGCAGAAAATGGCCTGCCAAGAGGCGGAGCTGGAATTAAGAATGTAATTCAGTACCGACAAATCCGTGCCCTTATCGGGATTAAAGGTGGCAATGGCGATGCAGTACACGCCGAAAACGGCCAGCGCGTAGGTGATAATCAGCAGCGGGATATCCAAATGCGCCCGCGTACGGCGATCCTCCGTGGAGGTTATCGCGCCCGAGCCTTGGTGAAAGCTCATCCTTTTATGCGAGAAAGCCACAGTTTCCTCCTTACGCGATCTTGCTTAAGCGGCGTATCGCTGCCGCAAAGTCGATCTGCCGCCTGCTCCAGCGCGGTCAGCCATTGCGGACTGCGCGCAGCCTGGGCGGCGGCTTTGCGCGCGTCAACGCTGCCGATGGTATCGTCTAAGCGTATCGCAGCGTAGAGTGGTAAATCCAGGTAGCCGGACAGCGCCGCCGCAGCAGCCTCCGGGTCATCCTGTCTGCGTTTGGCAGGCAGCAGCCGATTGATAATCAGGCTGATGATGGCCTCGGGCTGCGCCTCGCGCAGCAGGGCGGAAAGGCGCTCTGTGCCGCGCTGCGAGGCGTCGTCCATCGTGGTAATCAGCACCGTTTCATCCGCCATGGCGCACAGGCTGCGCGTCAGGCTGCCGATGCCGCTGGGCGTGTCAATCAGCACATAATCAAAGCGCTTTTGCAGTCGGGTCAGCAGCTTTTGAAGCTGGGCAATATCGACATCCTCCGGCAGCAGATCCTGCGGCGCAGCCAGAAGATATGGCTGCCCTTCCCCCACGCCGCGCAGCAGCGCCTGCTCCATGGCGCAGTCCTCACGCGATAAATCCAGCCAGTCAAAGACCATCTGATCCTGGAGTCCCAGGCTAAGATCCAATCCGCGCAGGCCGGCGCAGGCGTCCAGCAGGCACACCTGCTCTCCGCGCGCGGCCAGCCTTTCCCCCAGCGCCGCCGTCAGCAGCGTTTTTCCGGTGCCGCCTTTTCCGGCGGCAAGCGCTATGATTTTTCCCATTTTCTTTCCTTTATAGCGTTAGGGCATCAATTCGTTGCCCGATACAACAGCCATCTCGCCGGTATCCTTGGTTTGCTCGTCCATCCACCAGGTGATAAATTCCTTTACAGCCGTTGCCGCTCGGCCGCCGGCGTAGCCATTCGGGATAAAGCACACGATGGCGATTTCGGCTTGCTCATAGGGCGTCAGCGCGCAGAACCATGCGTTGTTCTCCAGATCCAGCTTGATCTTACCGATCGTCACCTGAGACGTACCGGTTTTAGCCCAAATCTGTTTTTCATATTTCCAGCCATTAAACTGTCTGCCAGCAGTACCGGAATCGTCTACCACGCCCTTCATACCTTCCTTGATGTAGGGCAGATATTCCGCCACGCCCTCCAGGGTGTTGAAGCGGCTGGCCTTGCGCTTGGAGATAACCTCGCCCTCAGGCGAAATGATGGAATCAATGATGTTTACGTTCCACACGACGCCGCCGTTGGCAAGAGCCGCGATATAGCGGGACATGGCGACGGGCGTAACCATCGTGATGCCCTGTCCGATGGCGGTCTGAATTTCCATGCTGCCGCCCCATTTGATATCGTTCAGGTAAATGAAGATATCGCTTACCGTGGCGCTCAGGATAACGATATCGCGGGTCATGTTCAATTCTTCCATCAGAATGGGCTGAATGGAGCTAACCCACTTATCCTGACCGGTGGATACAGCCATATCCATTAGGCGCTTCACGCACTTGTTCAGGCGCGTTTCATCATAGGAAACGCCATATTTGGCGCCAACATTCTGCAAATGCTGCTTCACCTTGGCCGCCACCAGCATGGGCTGCCAGGTGCGCTGCTCATCCAGGGAAACCGTGGAATCGTACAGCATGGTCTGGTTGCCCACGATGCCGCGCTTTTCGCCGGGCAGATCGATGCCGGTTTTGCTGGTCAGGCCAATATCGACCGAGTACTGATACAGCAGCGTACTGCCGCTGTCGCCATACAGGCGATGTCCAAGCTCATAGAAGAAATAGTTGCAGGAGTTGGAAAGGCCGCCGATGATAGTCAGGTTCTTGTGCCTGCTGTTACGAACGGCTTTATTAGCCCAGCAGGTGGGCGCTTCGCTTTTGTTCTTGGTATATGCTGTATAGGGGCCCATATCGCTGATGGTGGTAATCGGGGTGATTTTATTGTTGACCAGCGCGGCAAGCGCCGTCACCATTTTGAATACGGAGCCAGGCTCGGCGCGCTGCTGGATGGCGTAGTTCATCATCACGTTGCGCTCGTCGGTCAGGATGGAGGCAGCCTCCTCGCCGCCGGCGATCAGCGCGTTCAGATCGTAGGTGGGATACTGCGCCATGGCCAGCACGTTACCATTGTCAACATCCAATACCAGAAATACGCCCGTATCGGCTAATTGCAGCGGATACTTGTCCCAATCGCGCTCGTTCAGCTTTTCCTTGTTGGTCTCCAGCCAGTTAGCTTCGGCCATCTTGGATTCCTGATCGGAGCGCACGGTGCGGACGTTATCCTCAATGGCACGCTCAGCAGCCTGCTGATAGCTGGCGATGATGGTCAGCTTGACGTTGTTGCCGTCCTGCGGCTCGGAAGAAGAAATCTCGCGGGTCAGCTTGCCGTTGCTGTCCTTTTCCATAATGCGGGTGCCGGAACGGGAGGAGATGTTCTCTGTCAGCCAGCTTTCCATGCTGGCCTCGATGCCGTCCTTGCCGATGGTATCGGTCAGCTTGTAGCCCTGCGGCTCCAGCTCGCTGTAATAGGTTTCATAGGAAGAGATGGGGCCGACATAGCCGATGACCTGCGAGGCCAGGGAGCCGCGCGGATAAACGCGCTTGGAGCCGATCTCGATGGCAAAGCCATCCAGCATCATGCTGCGGCCTTCGATCTCCGATACCGTGGCGTAGCTGACGTCCTTGGCGATGACCACAGGCAGAGAATTGTACAGGTTCATCTGCATTTCATTGTAGATGGCCATCACCTTGAGCACCGTTTCCTCGTCGGGAACCTGATTCAGCTGCGCAAACTGATAGCGGCCGTACAAGAATTGATAGGCGACCTCGGGATCGTCGTATTTGGTCTCGGTGATATAGTGGTTGCTGCGCCACTGCTGGCTGCGGGTGTTCCAGGCAGCTTCGGAAATACCGTCGCCAAACTGGTACTGCCACATGCCGTTTTCATCGCGGCCGATTACAAAATCCACGCACAGCTCGCCGCCGTACTTTTCGATGATTTGAATGGCCTCGATGATGGACTTGGTATAATTGAGATAATCGGCCTTTTTGCTCTTGGAAGCATCGCGATAAAAGGTGACGTTATAAACGTCCTCCGTCATAGCCAGGATGACGGAATCGGCGTCGGTAATCATACCGCGCTTGCCGGTGGTGCGGATGGTTTTGATGCTCTTTCTGCCGGCGGAATCGGAGTAGCCCTCGCCCTTGACCAGCTGAAGCTGGGCAAGCCCGTAAACGATATAGGCGAAGGCGCCGAAGATGACCAGCAGCGCCAGCAAAATGCGCAGGGTGTGTGATTTCTTCATGATTGTTTATTCCTGTTCTCCTTCAACCAGAGCGCGTTTTACGCGCCCGCCGTACATGCGCAGGAATGCGCGCACGGGCAGCATCAATACTACGGCCAGCGCGCCGGTATAGACCACAGACAGCAGCGCGCGGGCAATCAGGCGCACGGAAAGCTCCGCGCCCGACAGCGTAAGATAGGTAAGCAGAATGGTTTCGATTCCGGCGGAGATGCACATGGCGTCCAGCGGAATGCGGATGTGCGGGTTGACGTCGCGGGTGTTCTTTTCGCGATTGCGGCGTATTTCGCGCTTTTCATCGCTCATATCCGAGAAAAGCTGGGCAAAGAGCATGCTGACCGCCGGATAGATCACCGCATAAAAGCCGCCGACAGTTGAGGTCATCACCTCAAGCAGAATGCCGGTGACGCAGGACGCACCAAAGGCATATTTTTTGCCCAGGGATACGGTCAATATGGCGATATTGACCGCCAGAAGATTGGCAACCACGCCGCCGATTTTGAGTTGATTCATGGCGCACACCTGAAACAGATAGGCCAGGATCGTCAGCAGCAGCGCCTTGAGCACCTTGCGCATATCAATCCGCCTCCTGGGTCATATCGCTGAGCGAGAAGGTGGGCGTAGGCGAAGGCGTGGGCTCGGGAGTGGGCGTAGGCTCAGGCGTGGGCGTACCGGGAACATCCTGATAGGACAGGTTGCCCGTGGGCCGCGGGGTCTGCGTCTGACCGGGCTGCAAGGTAGTTTCGCCCGGCGCAGGCGTTTCATCAGGGGTCGGCGTTTGCTGCGCATCCTGATTGGGATTGGGCGTGGGCGTATCGCTTATGTTAAAGTCGCCGATGCCATCCAACGTAAAGGTAGGCACAGGACGCGCCGTGGGCAGGCTGGAGGATACCAGGCCGTCGCTGCCATCGCGCTGTTCCGCCTGCTCGGCATAGGAAGGTGTATAGCGGTAGACGATTACATGCTCGATGCGCTCAAAGTCCACAATCGGCTCGATGACTACATAGGACTTGCCCTCCTCCATGCCACGCGTGCTCTCGCGCACCACGCCGATGGGAATGCCCTTGGGGAACTCCATGCCAACACCCGAGGTAACCACCGTATCACCCTGGCGGGGCAGGTGGTTATCGCGCAGGTAATACATGCGGCACATAGCCTCGCCATTTACGCCCAGGGTGCCTTTAACGGTGCCCTGGTAGCGGGTGGATTCAATCAGCGCGGAAATGCTGGTATCGCTGCTGATGATAGACTGCACCTTGGCGGTGGTCTCGGTTACATCGTAGGTATACCCTACCAGACCGCCGGACTTAACCACAGCCATATAGTTCTGAATGCCCTGCTTGGTGCCGACGTTGATGGTAAAGGTGGAGAAATAGTTGGTGCTGTCGCTGGCGATCACGCGCGCGGGCACGCCGTCAAACTGCGAGTGGGTCTGCATTTCGTCCATCAGATCCTGATACTCGTTGAGCTGGTTTTCCAGCTCGTTCACGCGCATAACCTGGCTGAGCATATCGTCATACTGCTCATAGAGCTTTTCATACTCATACTCGATATTGCTGCGCAGCTTCAGCCGCTTTACATAATCAAAGAACCAGCCCGTGCCGGAGGAAAAAGCCTCCTCCACGGGGCGCATCACATTGGCGACCACGCGGCGCGGCAGATCCAGCACCGAGATTTCCGGGAAAAACTGCGATGCGATCATGCAGCCGATTACGCCCAGCAGCACCACCACAATCAGCGCAAAAGCCGTGTTGCGCAGGCGATGCTTGGCCTCGGTATGATCCTTCTTTTTGCCGGCACCGCGCTTTACGCTTTGCTGCTCCGTGGCTTCAGCTTCCTGCTGCGGGGCGTTATCCTTTTTCTTTTTATGAGGCAATTTAAGGGGCATGCGTTTCCTCCGAAAATGCTAAAGAATTAGAAGGTGGTTTCCTCCTCGTCATCGCGCTGCGGGGCGCTCTGGCACATGCGCTGCAATAGCTCCAAATCCTCAGCAAGCTGGCCAATGCCCAGCGCCGCGCAATCCATGGGCTCCTTAGCCAGCAGCACAGGCATATCCAGCTCGGTGGCGATAAAGCGATCCATGCCACACAGCAGCGCGCCGCCGCCGGTCAGGTGGATGCCGCTGCGCATCACATCGCCTGCAAGCTCGGGCGGCGTGCGCTCCAGCACATACTGGATGGCGGCCAGAATGGCCTGACATGGCGCTTTGAGCGCCTCATAAACCATGGTAGAGGTGATTTCCGCCGTCTGCGGTAGGTTAGTCACCAGGTCACGGCCGCGTACAAATGCACGGCGCACATCGTTCATGGGCAGAGCCGCACCCAAGTCAAACTTTACATCCTCGGCCGTGCGGTCGCCGATCAGCATGTTAAATTCACGCTTGATAAAATTGATAATCGCCGCATCCATGCGAATGCCGCCCACGCGCACGGAGCGCGATACCACGATACCGCCCAGCGATATGACCGCCACCTCGGTGGTGCCGCCGCCGATATCCACCACCATGCTGCCGCGCGGCTCAAACACCGGCAGCCCGGAGCCCAGCGCCGCAGCAAAGGGCTTTTCAATCAGGTGCAGCGCGCCCTTGCGGATTCCTGCATTCTCGGCAGCCTCACGCACGGCGCGGCGTTCGATTGCCGTGACGCGGCTGGGGATGGTAATCAGCCCGCGCGGGCGAACAAGCCGAGACATGCCAATGGCCTTGCGGATGAAGAACTCCAGCATATACTCGGTCATATCGTAATCTTTGATCACGCCGTCCTCAAGCGGGCGAACTGATTGATATTCACCCGTGGTGCGGCCCAGCATCAGGCGCGCGTCCTCGCCAAAGGCCTTTACGCTTTTCTTCTGGCCGCCGGTTACTACCATCAGCGTAGGCTCGTTAAGCACCACGCCCTTGTGCTTTACATAGACCAGTGTATTTGAAGTGCCCAGATCAATACCGATATCGGGGGCGATAATTGCCATATCTGCACATCCTTATATTATAGTTGCCAACCAATCTCCATCAGCATTTGCCGCACCAGGTGTATAGGAAGCCCGATCACGTTGGATGGGCTGCCCTCGATGGCGGATACGAACATGCCGCCCATCCCCTGCGCACCGTAAGCTCCAGCCTTGTCCATAGGCTCACCGCTGTCAATGTAGCGCTGAGCGGCCTCGGGAGTAATCGGAACAAAGTGCACCCGTGTCTGATCGCAGCGCGTATCGACACGGCCCGTTTTGCCGTCAATCACGGTTACGCCGGTATAGACGTTGTTTTCGCCGCCCGAAAGCAGCATGAGCATGCGCATAGCGTCCTGCTGATCCTGGGGCTTTCCCATGATTTCGCCCCGACAGGCAACCAGCGTATCCGCGCCAAGCACTGTGCAGCCGGAATGCCGCTCAGCTACTGCCAGCGCCTTGCGGCGAGACAGCGCCATGACAACCTCGTCCGGCGCGCCGTTCATATGCTCGTCCACATCCGCCGGGCATATTTGATAGGTGATGCCCATCAGCGAAAGCAGTTCCCTGCGGCGCGGCGAGCCGGATGCTAATATCAATGAATTCTGCATTGCAAAGCTTTCCTTTTCCGCATCTATGCCAAAAGATGCACAACATATTATAGCACAAATTCCCCCTGCGCGTACAGAGGAATTACATGCAAACGAAACAATTTTGTAAAATAAATCACATAAAAAGCGGCTTCATTTTCCAGAAGCCGCAGATCATGGCAGAATTGACATTTATTGTTTTTCGCGATACGCCTGCGCCTCGCTGAGCATGGTACGCGCGTGAGCCAGGCCGCTTTCACTGTTTTCACTCACGCCGCTGAGCATCCGCGCGAGCTCCCGCACGCGCGCCTCGCCTGTAAGCTCCGTCACACTTGTATTGGTGCGGCCGTTGTTTTCGGCCTTCTGAATCAGATAATGGCGCGTCGCCATGGCGGCAATCTGCTGCAAATGCGTCACGCAGATCACCTGGCGATAGCGGGCGATATCCCACATTTTCTGCGCCACCACCTGGGCTGTGCGTCCCGAAATGCCGGTGTCGATTTCATCAAACACCATGGACGGAATGGCGGCGCGCTCGGCGGATAGCGCCTTGAGCGACAGCATCACACGGGAAAGCTCGCCGCCGGATGCGATCTTGGACAACGGCTTTTTCTCCTCGCCCGCGTTCGGCGCGATCAAGAAGCGCACGTTATCCGTACCCAGCGGGCTGCGCGGCGCGTTTTCAGCCGCGAAATCCACATAGAACCGCGTGCCGCGCATGTTCAGATCGCTCAGCTGCTCCTCCATGCGTTGGGCAAAGCGCTGCGCCAGCTGCCTGCGGGATTGAGACAGTTTTGCTGCCTGGGCATCATAGGCAGCAGCAGATTCCACGGCCCGCTTGTGTAGCTTTTCAAGCGAATCCTCGATGCTTTCGTACTTAGACAATTCTTCGCGGATACGATCGAGCGCCGACAGCATTTCAGGGATGGTCGCGCCGTAGCGGCGGGATAGCTTGCGGATCATATCCAGCCGTTCCTCCACCTGCTGGGCACGCTCAGGATTATCATCCAGCGTATCCAGCTCCTGGCGAATGCTGAGACCCAAATCCTCGGTATCATAGTAAAGCGATTCCGCGCGCTGAGAAAGGCGCTCATACTCCTTGCCGTATCGCGCGACAGGCGCCAGCGCGCGCATGGCGGTGCGCGCCTGCTCGATGGCCGCGCGGCCGCCAGCCAGATCATACAGGGCGGTATAAGCCTCGCGCAGGCCTTGAGCAATCTTCTCGCTGGCGCGGAAACGATCGCGCTCCTGCGTCAGCTGTTCCTCCTCGCCCTCGATCAGATTAGCGGCGGAAAGCTCCTGCTCCTGCTCCTGCAGCTCCTGCAAGCGCTCCTCACGGTGCGCGCTTTCCTGCTTGAGCCGCTTGTAGGCAAGGGCAGCGTCATGATATTCCTGATAAGCCTGCCCTGCCGCACGCATCAGGGCAGCGTGCGCCTCATCGCCCATGGCATCCAGGCAGGAAAGGTGATTCTTATCTTCCAGCAGGGATTGATGCTCGTGCTGCCCGTGCAGATCCATCAATGTGCCGGCCAGCTCGCGCAGCATCGTCAGCGGCATACCCACGCCCTGGATGCGGCATATGCTGCGGCCGCTTTGATTGATCTCACGCGAAAGCGTAACCGTGCCTTCGTCCGCGTCGATCTCATGTGCCTGCAACCAGCGCGCCGCCGCCGGGCAATCCGAAATGTCAAAAAGCCCCTCAGCATAGGCCTTGTCACAGCCGGTGCGGATCAGATCGCGATCCGCACGGCCGCCCAGGATCAGGCTCATGGCGTCCACCACGATGGACTTGCCAGCGCCCGTTTCACCCGTCATCACATGTAGGCCCTTGCCAAAGGACAATTCAATTTGATCGATCAGCGCGATATTTTTGATAAACAGCTGCAGCAGCATAGCATCCCTTCCTTGGTGCGTCAGCGCTCTGCGCCTGCGTTATTGAAGAATTTCGTGAAACTTATCTACCACCACCGGCGCTTCCGCTGCGCTGCGGACAGCGACAAAGATGGTGTTGTCGCCCGCCATGGTGCCCAGAATTTCAGGCCATCGCATGCTGTCGATGGCTTCGGCGGCGGCATTAGCGCTGCCAGCCAGGGTATGAATGACCACCAGGTTTTCGGCATAGGTGATGGACAGGACGGAATCAATAAACATGCGCACCAGGCGCTCGGAAACGCCATGTTCCGCCTTGGCGGCAGTAGCATATTTATAGACGCCGCTGGGCGTAAGAACCTTCAGCAGGCGCAGCTCCTTGATATCACGGCTGACGGTAGCCTGTGTAACCATAATACCCATATCGCGCAGGCGCGCCGCCAAATCCTCCTGCGTCTCGATGTCGTTATGCTCGATAATACTTAAAATCGCAGTTTGTCTTGCGTTTTTCATTTCATTCTCCTTACGCACCACATTTTGTGACACGCAGTCATTATAGCATAGCGTAGCGTTCAATGCAACAAAGTGCATGCATATTTTTTCGCATTAAACAGCATTTATGCAGAATTATCGCGGTGTTACGCCCACATAGTAGACGGCCGCTCGTGCACGGTACGTATCGGTAGAAATCAGCGTTTGCGATTGTACCACGCCATTCTTGCAATATTGCAGATAGGTTTTTACCACATACCCTTCGGAACCGCTGGATACTTTGTGCTTTTGATCCTCATAGGTAACGTATTTAGCGTCCTTATCCTTTTTGATAATGTCCTCTGGAATTTCCAGCTTTTCCACGATGGTGGATTCCAGCTTATAGGTAGCGTTATCCGGCATCGCCTGACCAAAGAAGCGCACCACGCACTGCTTGCGCCCCGAGGGCGTTGGCTCAATGCCTGCGGTGATATATACCCGCCCGCCAGTCTTGTTGGTAAAAGCCAGATCAATTTCGTGGCCGCGCATATCATTAACCGTCGCATCCTGCCCCAGAGAAATATAAGATACCGGCATGGAATGCGGCGTGCGGCTGGTGATGGCCATGCCTGCGCACAGAGCCGCGCTGTACAGTGTGGTGCTTACCTGGCATACGCCGCCGCCCACCACATCGACCAGCTGCCCGGACACATACCCAAGCGCCACTTGATAGCCATTTTCAACGCTGCGCTTGCCCACCGTTTTATTAAAGCTGAAGCGCGCATTGTTTTCCAAAACAAGGCCATTGATCTTGGCAAAAGCAACGGCGATGTTAGCGTTTCTGATCTCGGTAGATGCGCGGTCTATGGCCGTAGAGGCCATGGCCAGAAGCGACACGTTCTGCTTTGCATCCGCCAGGGTAACTTCCGGTTCAATGCTGACCAAGGGAATATCATACCGGCCGCTTTCTCCCGTTGCGGCGCGGCGCAGAATTTCTGCTTTCGCGGCTTCCTGATCAATCGTGCGCCCATAAACAGGATTGGTAAAGGTGAAAGGTTCTTCGGCATTAGCAGGATCAAAGGCTGCAACCGCCGCATCCTGCGGGGCACGATATACATTTTCTGCAATGACCTGCAGGATATATTCGATTTGTCCAGACGAGCCCTCGGCCGGTTCAATATAGCCCTGATAGGCTTCCTGCGCAAGCCGCTGCGCATCGGAAAGATACTGCTCATAACCGCCTGTATGGCCGATGGCCCAGGCCGATTGCAGCAGGCTATCGATCTGCTCATAATCGAAATGGATGCCCGCCGCGGCGTAGTTAACGGTAGAATAGACAAAACCGTTGCAGGCAATCTGCAGCGACCAGGCGTTTTCCCACTCCTGCACGCGCTTTGAAACTGCGTCCCAGGCTTCATTGTAGGTTAGCCCGCCCAGCGAAATACCGTCCACGTAGATACCGTCCAGAAACGTCTGACGGCTGGCGTTATAGGCGCGGCGCTCTTCGTTGCCGCCTCGCGTCATCGCTGCCACAGCCGCCGCAACGATGATGACAACGGCTGTCAGCGAGCAAACTAAGAAAATCCGCTTTTTCTGGATTAACCGCTCACGGCGCTTATGGGGACGCGGCGGTTCAGCGGGTGCTTTTTGAGGCGCGGGGCGATATCCCTGGTTCTGCATCCGGAAAATCAGTTTCCTTTCAATGTTTCAATCGTATCCAATAAGCGCTGCACATCTGCATGCATCGCAGGCCAATAGGCGCACATCGCGCCCAAATCCGCATGCTTATCCCCTTCGGCATGAAAATCGCTGCCGCCGGTGACAAGTAAATGATTTCGCTGGGCGCATTCCGCCCATTTGTCAAATTGATCAGGCAGATGGGCAGGGTGGTATACCTCCATGCCCAGAAGCCCGGCTTCGCTCCATGCCGGCAGTGTCTGCGCCAGCACATCGTCCGGCCAAACAAGTAAGCCGGGATGCGCCAGCACCGGCACTGCGCGCAGGCCGCGCAAAAGCGCGATTGCCTGGGATGGATCCAGCATTTCTCGCGGCACATAGGCTGGGCACCCTTTGCCAAGATAACGCTCAAATGCATCCTGCACGCTTGCCGCGTATCCGCGCGCAATCATGGCGCGGGCAATCTGCGGACGGCCGATTACGCCGCCGTTTTTGACGGGAATTTCATTCTTATCCAGCGGCATGCCCAGCGCGGACAGCTTTGCAAGCATACGCTCGGCACGATCCATGCGTTCCTGTGCCATGCGGCTTAAAAATGCCTCCAGGCGCATATCGTTTAGCGGCACGCCATAACCTAAAATGTGAATCTCCTGCTCGCCGCCCGTGCTGAGCTCAACCGCCGGGATTAGTCTTATCTCAACCTGCGCGGCGGCCCGTTGCGCCTCAACAATGCCGGCGACGGTATCGTGATCGCTGATGGCCAGGCAGGTAAGCCCGCGTTCCCTTGCGCGGAAAACGACCTGCGATGGCGCAAGCACGCCATCGGAGGCCGTTGTATGGATATGGAGATCTGCTTGATGCTCTTCCATATGCCAGTTATTCATTGGGCGTATTTTCAGCGGCAGCAGGTTCGGCAGTTTCAGCCTGCTGGGTCTGTTCCTGGGCAGGCTCACCCTTGCTCTTCTCAGGCAGCGGGCGACCCTCCATAAAGGCCACAAACTCCCCGCGGGACAGCGTTTCACGCTCAATCAGCAGCTCGGCCAGGCCGTTGAGCTTGTCCTGATGCTGGGTCAGCGTATCCATCGCCGTCTGATAGCAGGATTTAAGCAGCTCGCTCACCTCGGCGTCCACCTTGGCGGCCAGCTCCTCGCTGTATTCGCGAGAGTGGCCAAAGGACGCACCTACAAAGACCTCCTGGTCGCTATCCAGATAGATGGTGCCGATCTTATCGCTCATGCCAAAGCGCGTGACCATCGCGCGGCAGGTGCTGGTGGCATGCTGCAAATCGCTCTGCGCGCCAGTATAAACGTCATGGAAGATCAGCCGCTCCGCCGCGTGGCCGCCCAGCATCATGGACGTGCGCTGCAACAGCTGATTGCGGCTCATGTTGTCCAGCTCCTTGGAGGGCAGGGACAGCGTAAAGCCGCCTGCGCCGCCGCGGGGCACGATGGTAACGGTGTGTACTTCATCGCACAACGGCAGGAAATGCCCCACGATGGCGTGACCCGCCTCATGATAGGCAACCAGCTTGCGGTCTTCCTCAAGCACCTTGTGGCTCTTCTTCTCAGGACCCATCTGCACGCGCTCTACCGCTTCGATCAGCATGGACTGGTCGATCTGCGTTTTGCGCGCACGCGCTGCACGGATGGCAGCTTCGTTCATGATGTTTTCCAGATCCGCGCCGGTGGCAAAGGGCGTGCGCTTGGCGATGTTTTCAAGATCGACGTCCGCCGCCAGGGGCTTTCCGCGGGAATGCACCTTCAGAATTTCAACGCGGCCGTCCACATCGGGATAGTTTACCGTAATCTGGCGGTCAAAGCGGCCGGGACGCAGCAGGGCAGGATCCAGAATATCGCGGCGGTTGGTGGCCGCCATGACAATGACACCCTCGTTGGCGGCAAAGCCGTCCATTTCCACCAGCAGCTGATTCAGGGTCTGCTCGCGCTCGTCGTGTCCGCCGCCCAGGCCCGCGCCGCGATGGCGGCCCACCGCGTCGATTTCATCAATAAAAACGATGCTGGGCGAATTGCGCTTGGCCTGCTCAAACAAATCGCGCACGCGGCTTGCGCCCACGCCCACGAACATTTCAACAAAGTCGGAACCGCTGATGGAGAAGAAAGGCACGTCCGCCTCGCCAGCCACAGCCTTGGCCAGCAGCGTTTTACCCGTGCCGGGAGGGCCCACCAGCAGCACGCCCTTGGGAATGCGAGCGCCGAGGGCCAGATAGGTGCGCGGATTGCGCAGGAAATCCACCAGCTCCTTGAGCTCTTCCTTTTCCTCAACAGCACCGGCAACGTCCGCAAAGCGAATCTTGTTTTTGCTCGGATCGCTCATTTGGGCACGGCTGCGGCCAAAGTTCATCACCTTGCCGTTGCCGCCCATCTGCTGACGCATCAGGAACCACCAGAAGAACAGCATCAGCCCGATCATCAGGATGAAGGGCAGCCATTCCAGAATCCAGGGCGTAGTCAGAGGCGCAAGATAGATGATATCCAGCGATTTCCCGGAGAAAACAAGGTTGCCCTCGCTGATCATGGCGCGATCCACACCCGCGTCCGCCGCGGCCATGGTGCGCAGGGTATCCAGAAAATCAGAGCCAATAACGCAGTAAAAATCGTAGCTGTCCGGGAATTCCGCATAGGAACGCACGGAATCGTAGTACAGGCCGTACAGGTTCTGCCCGCGAACGGCGACGTATTCTACCTTACCGTCCTGCACATTTTTAAGCAGATCAGGATAGGTAATTTCGCCGCCCGTGCTTTTGCCTCCGGAGAGCAGCACGGCCATGAGGATGAACGCGGCAATCAGTACGATATAGCCGATTAGGCCGCGAGAGGGCTTTTTCAAAGGACAAATCCTCCTTAAAAAAATACAGTACAAATCTATTATACCACATCGGTGGGAGATATTGCAAACCGCCGATGGGCTTATTTGGTGTAAATTCTCGGATGCAGCACGCCGATATCGGGCAGGTTGCGATACTTTTCATCATAGTCCAGGCCGTAACCCACCACAAAAGCATCGGGAATGACAAAGCAGGAATAGTCCACATCCAGCTCCACCCGGCGGCGGGCCGGCTTATCCAGCAGCGTCGCAATGCGCACGCTGGCCGCGCCGCGCTGGGCAAATTCCTTTTTTATATAAGAAAGGGTCATGCCGCTGTCCACGATATCCTCTACCACCAGCACATCACGGCCGCAGATGTCACGATCCAGATCCTTCACCAGCTTTACAACGCCGGTGGATTTGGTGCTGCTGCCATAGCTGGAAATGGCCATGAAATCCGTAACCAGCGGGAAATCCAGCTCACGCAGCAAATCGGCAAAAAACATCACCGCGCCCTTGAGAATGCACACAACCACAGGCGTTTTTCCCTGATAATCGGCGCTGATCCGCTTTGCAACTTCTTTCACTTGCGTCTGAATTTCATCTCTGGTAATCATTATTTTTTCCAGATCCTGATACTGCGAAAACTGATTTTCCATTGGTATTCCCCTCCCTATATTGCGTCGGGCAGGATGCCCGTATACGCCAGCAATTTGGCTGCCTGATCCCCCGGCGCCGTGCGCAGCGTTTCAGACGCGCCCACGCCGATTACCCACAGCACCTCGCTGCCCTGGCACACCAGCGGCCAGTCGTCACGAAATGGCAGGTCGATCTGCCGGTCAATCAGGTAGTCCTTTAGTTTTTTTGAACCCTGCATGCCAAACGGCCGGATAAAATCGCCCGTTTGACGTGTGCGAAGCTCAATTCCGCGCGCAAGTACGTTCTCCGGAGCAACCTGCGTCAGCCGTCCATCGCCGCGCTTGCCTGCAAAAGGCAGTATACACAGCGCATTCGCATCCAGCGTGCAGGCGTCGGCCTTGGGCGGCAGCAGATGAAGGCGCGTTCTTGTTCGTAAAGCGCGCCACTCGCCGGGCACATTCGCATAACTGCCATCTGCTCTATCCAGCAGCGCGCGCAGGCGCTCGGTCTGTTCATAATCCAGCGCAAGGCCGGCCTCCGCTGCATAAACGCGCAGCATTCTGCGCTGCATGGCAGGCTCCTGATCCGTCAGCGCCGTCAGCAAGATAAAGCGATGCATTCCTCTGCCGCACGCACCCGAAAGCGCATCCTGCGCCAGGTGATTGAGCAAGCCGTCCTCCTGCCGCAGGATATCAGCCGCGCGGCAAATGGCAGGCACGGCAGACGCATTTGCCTGCTCCAAGGCAGGCAAAGCCCGCGCGCGCAGATGATTGCGCGTATAGGCTGTATCCTGATTGCTTTCGTCCTCACGCCAGGGCTGATGGAGTGCCGTCAAAGCGTCTCGAATCTGCGTGCGGCGGACGCTAAGCAGCGGCCGCCAGAAAGCGCCGCTCAGCTCCCGCATGCCAGATAACCCGGCCATGCCGCTGCCATAGATCAGATGCATCAGCACCGTTTCAGCCTGATCATCCATATGATGTGCCAGCGCCAGCACGGCGGCTTGACCCGCAGGCATCGCCTGCTCAAAGGCCGCATAGCGCGCACGGCGCGCAGCATCCTCCGTGCTGCCATGGGAATCTACCTGTACATGAAACACCGCAAGCGGAATATGCCACTTGGCGCATAGCTCGCGGCAGAAGGTCTCGTCCAGCGCCGCGTTTTCGCGCAGGCCGTGATTGACGTGCACGACCCGCAGCTCAAATGGCGTTTCTTCGCGCAGCGTCCGCAGCGCCCGCAGCAGCAGCACGGAATCCGCGCCGCCGGACAGGGCGGCGATCACACAGCCCGGCCTCCCGACGCGAGCGTAGCTTGCGCGCACAGCGGCGCAAATCAAGGTAAATTCGTCCATAGCTTTATTATTGTACCCTGCCCGCACGCCACGCGCAAGGGTTATTTGCGGTTTATGTAAAATTTTATGTAGTTATCCCGCGGAATATAGTTATATCCATGATGGCCGTCGTTTTCAGCCGGATAAATATCAAGGTGGAAAATAGCATAAAAAAACGTTGGAAGAATGAACCTTCCAACGTTTTGGTCTGGGTGGAGAGATTTGAACTCTCGACCTCTTGAACCCCATTCAAGCACGCTACCAAGCTGCGCTACACCCAGATACGTCCCGCGCCATCTCTCAGGCGCAGGATGTATTATATCAGCAAGTCTTCCTGGTGTCAAGGGTTTTTTACAAAATAATTCAAATTTTTGTCAATGCATCGCGGCGGCGATCTGCGCGCCCAGGGCGACGTTGTTGAGCACCAGTTTAATATTGCTCTTCAGGCTCTCGCCGCCCGTCAGCTCGCACACGCGCGCCAGCAGGAAGGGCGTTGTCGCCTTGCCCTTGACGCCCTGCTCCTTGGCCTCGGCCAGCGCCTGGTTAATAGCCGCGTCGATCACATCCTTGGGCATGGCATACTGATGCGGGATGGGATTGGTGATCAGCATGCCGCCGGGATAGCCCATATCGCGCTGAGCGGTGACGGCAGCGGCGATCTCCTCGGGAGAATCCATGCGGTAATCAACCTTGAAATCGCTTTCATCAGTATAGAAGGCGGGCAGCGTTTCGGTGCGGTAGCCCAGCACGGGCACGCCCTTGGTCTCCAGGTATTCCAGCGTCAGGCCCAGATCCAGAATGCTCTTAGCGCCCGCGCAGACCACGGCCACAGGCGTGCGCGCCAGCTCCTCCAGGTCGGCGGAAATGTCCATCGTTACCTCAGCGCCGCGATGCACGCCGCCGATGCCGCCCGTGGCAAACACGCGGATGCCCGCCATGGCGGCCACAATCATGGTGGCGGCAACGGTGGTGGCACCGTCCGCGCCGCGCGCAGCCAGGATAGGCAGATCGCGGCGGCTAGCCTTGGCCACCTTGGGGCCGGCCTTGGCCAGGTATTCCAGTTCTTCATCGGTCAGGCCCGCGCAGAGCTTGCCGTGGATGATGGCCACCGTAGCGGGCTCCACGCCGTGCTTGCGGGCTTCCGCCTCGCACAGGCGGGCGGTTTCCAGGTTCTGGGGATACGGCATGCCGTGGCTGATAATGGTGCTTTCCAGCGCCAGCACAGGACGACCCTCGTCCAGCGCTTTTTGCACAGCAGGCGAAATTTTGAGATACTCATGCAGATTTTTCATTGCAAATCACTCCTTTTGATCTATATCGAGCAAAAAACGCCGCGCACAGCACATGCCCTCCTGGGCGCACTGTGGTGTGTTTTTACCGCTTGCCAAGGCCATGGCGATTCCTGCGCACATGGCATCCCCCGCGCCGGTTTTGGGAGCGTCGGTGGATTGGAGAACCGGTACGATACCGCTTCCCTCCGCGTCCGCGTACATCACGCCCTCCGCTCCAAGAGAAATAAACACCCGCTGCACACCCTGCGCAAGCAAGGCATGGGCGCAATCCTCGGGCGCATCGCAGCCGGTCAGCGCGCGGGCTTCGTAGATATTGGGCTTAATGGCCGTCAGATGCGGCAGCGCCGCGCGGACGCGCTCCGCCTTGGCGCAGCTGACAGGATCCAGCAGCGTAGGAATTTTCAGATCCTGCGCCAGGAATGTCAGCGTATCAGCCGGGGCGTTTGCATCCAGCACGCACAGATCAAAGCCCGCCAGAATAGGCAGTATAGACCGCGCATAACCGCAGTCCAACCGCTCAGTCAAGGCCATATCGTTCATGGCCAACAGCATATCGCCGTCGAGGTCATGCATGCACAGATACACGCACGCGCCGCCCTCACAACAAAGCGCATGCTGCAGCGAAATGCCGCGTTTTTGACAATCTGCACGCAAGGTATCGGACATCGCGTCGCTGCCAAGCACGGTAAACAACTCACATTTCGCGCCGTTCTCCGCCAAGCGTGCGGCGATGTTACGCCCTACCCCGCCGGGCTGCATCTG
Organism: Clostridiales bacterium; assembly: GCA_004556155.1. Classification (GTDB taxonomy): domain Bacteria; phylum Bacillota; class Clostridia; order Christensenellales; family Aristaeellaceae; genus SFMI01. Next base: position 12,552 of record SFIM01000005.1, on the reverse strand, counting down.
AATATGGCCGATGTTGGAATCCCGCAGACGCAGCGGATGATCCGTACGCCCGCAGATATCCATGTTCATGCCGCCAAATACCGCTATTTTCATGGTTTTTCCTTATTTCAGCAAATCATTGCCCAGCAGCATGCAGTCGCCGAAGCTGAAGAAGCGATACCGCTTTTCCACCGCCTCAGCATAGGCGGCCAGCGCGTTTTCACGTCCCATCATGGCCGAAACCAGCATCAGCAGCGTGCTTTGCGGCAGGTGGAAGTTGGTCAGCAGCATATCAACCGCCTTGATGGGCACGCCGGGCTTGATAAAGATATCCGTCATGCCGCTGCCGGGATGCACCACGCCATCCGCGTCCGCCACGGTTTCAATGGTGCGCATGGAGGTGGTGCCAATGCACAGCAGCCGTCCACCGTTTTGACGCGCGCGGTTGATGCGATCCGCCGCATCCTGCGACACCTCATAGTATTCGCTGTGCATGATATGACGATCCACATCTTCTTCCTTGACAGGGCGGAAGGTGCCAAGTCCCACATGCAGCAGCACCGGCACCACATCCACGCCCATATCGCGCACCTTTTGCAATAGCTCGGGCGTAAAATGCAGGCCAGCGGTAGGCGCGGCGGCGCTGCCATCCAGGCGCGCGTAAACCGTCTGATAGCGCGTAGGATCGTCCAGTTTTTCATGGATATAGGGCGGCAGGGGCATCTCCCCCAGCTTATCCAGCAGGCTTTCAAATACGCCCTCATAAATAAAGCGCACCACGCGCCCGCCCGCGTCCGTTGTATCCATAATTTCCGCACGCAGCAGCCCATCGCCAAAGGATACCGTATCGCCCTGATGCAGGCGGCGGCCCGGCTTTACCAGCGTTTCCCAGGTATTCATATCCAGTCGGCGCAGCAGCAGCACCTCGGTGGGCACGCCCGTGCTTTCCTTAACGCCCAGCAGACGCGCGGGAATCACGCGCGTTTCATTGAGCACCATCACATCGCCCGGACGCAGGAACTGCGGCAGCTCGCGGAAAATATGATCCTCGCGCCGCTCGTTATTACGGTTGCAAACCATCATGCGACTGGAATCGCGCGGCTCTACCGGCGTTTGGGCAATCAGCTCTTCCGGAAGATGATAATCAAAATCGCTTGTTTTCATGCCAAAGCTCATTTCCTTTTATGCTGTATTTCTTAAAGGCCGCCTAATCCTCGTCTGACGGATCCAGAAGCGATCCCTGCTCCACCATTTCGGCCAGCGAAGCGGGCTTTACTCTTCCCAGATGTTCATAGGCCGCCGCAGTGCAGATGCGGCCGCGCGGCGTTCGCTGGATAAAGCCTAACTGTAAAAGATACGGCTCGTACACATCCTCAATGGTGTTGGCATCCTCACCCGTAGACGCGGCCAATGTATCCAGCCCCACCGGGCCACCGCCGAACTTATCGATCATCGTGGTCAGCAGCGTACGATCCACACGATCCAACCCCAACTCGTCCACATCCAGCATGCTCAGCCCCTCGCTGGCGATTTCGCGGGTGATCTTGCCATCGCCGCGCACCTGGGCATAATCGCGCACGCGCTTGAGCATGCGGTTGGCGATACGCGGCGTGCCGCGGCTGCGGCGGGCGATTTCCAGCAGACCCTCCGGATCGCTTTTCACATTCAGGATGCGCGCGCTGCGGCTGACGATCTGGGAAAGCTCCTCGGGCGAGTACATTTCCAGTCGGAAGATGATGCCGAAGCGGTCGCGCAGCGGGGCGGAAAGCTGACCCGCGCGGGTGGTCGCCCCCACCAGCGTAAACTTGGGCAGGGCGATGCGCATGGAGCGCGCCGTGGGGCCCTTGCCCGTCATCAGGTCGATTTCATAATCCTCCATGGCGGAGTAGAGCACTTCTTCTACCGCATGGGAAAGGCGATGAATCTCATCGATAAACAGCACGTCGCCCGGTTCCAGCTTGACCAGAATGGAAGCCAGATCGCCCGCGCGGTCGATGGCCGGACCGGAGGTGATGCGGATGTTCTGCCCCATTTCGGCCGCAACAATACCGGCCAGGCAGGTTTTGCCAAGGCCGGGCGGGCCGTAGAGCAGAATATGATCCAGCGAATCATGCCGCCGAAGCGCCGCGCTGATATAGATGGACAGGCTGTCCTTTACCTTTTGCTGGCCGAAATACTCGCGCAGCGAGCGCGGACGCAGCGAGGTTTCAATTTCCATATCCTCGCTTTGCATTTCGCCGGCTATCAAGCGTTCTTCTTCCATAAGCGCCCTCCCGCCCTTACATCATGCCGCGCAGCGCCAGCCGCACCAGCTCGTCGCTTTGATCGCTTTTATCCTTGACGGCGCTGAGCGCATGCATGGCTTCTCCCTGGCTGTAGCCCAGAGATTGCAGAGCGATCATGGCCTCGGCCACGGGATCGTCCCGGCGGTGCGCCGCCTGCGCGGTGGCGGCCATGCCCTGCGGCAGGGCGTTCACCTCGTCGTCGGTAATCTTTTCCTTCAGTTCCAGCGCGATGCGCTGCGCTGTCTTTTTGCCAATGCCCGGCGCGCGGCACAGGGCCGTTGTATCGCCCATCAGGATGGCCAGCGTCAAATCCCGCAGCGGCATGCTGCCCAGTATCGCGATGGCTGTGCGCGGGCCGATGCCGCTCACCCCGGTCAGGCGCAGAAACATCTCGCGCTCCTCGCGCGATTCAAAGCCAAAGAGATCCAGCCCATCCTGCCGCACATTCAGATAGGTATATACGCGCATGCTTTCGCCCACGGACCCGGCGTTTTGCACCGTGTTCATACTGCAAATCAGCTGATAGCCGATACCACCGGTCTCGATCACCAGCTCGTTGTGGCCCTTTTCCGCCACGATGCCTGTCATGTATGCAAACATGCTGATGCTCCTTATTTCATGCGGAACTGCTCGCGCAGCATTCCCGTGTTGGCATGGGTGATGGCCACGGCCACGGCGTCCGCCGCGTCGTCGGGCCTGATGATCTTTTCCTGATGCAGGATCATGCGCACCATTTCCTGAATCTGGTGCTTATCGGCCTTGCCGTAGCCGACAATAGCCTGCTTGATCTGCATCGGCGTGTATTCAAACAGCTCTTTTGTATATTCGGCGCAGGCGCACAGCGTAACCCCGCGCGCTGCCGAAACATTCATGCCGGTGGTGATATTCTTTGAAAAGAACAGCTCCTCAAAGGCGATTTCCTGCGGTTGATAAACCGTCAGCAGCTCGCGGATATCGCAGCGAATTTTGACCAGGCGATCGGGCGTGATCATATCCGGCGGGGTAATCACCGCACCTGCGGTAATCAGGGTGATTTTGCTGCCCTGAGTGTCGATCACCCCATAGCCCAGCGTGGCCAAGCCTGGATCAATGCCCAAAATGCGCATGCTTTGCCTCCCGACATGTAATGCGCTAATATCATAGAACAAATGTGCGCGTTTGTCAAACCTCGCGCGACAGCAGTTTTTCTACATAGCGTCGCGCGTAATCGGCGTCGGACTGCATCAGATCGGGCGTGGGCGCACGCTCGCCCATCAGCCCCAGGAACTGGCTGACCTTCAGGCCCAGCGCCTCCTGAATATCCGCGTCGCTCCCCTGCGGGCTGACCAGATAGTAGCACAGCAGCGAATCCCGCTGGCCGATGCGGTGCGCGCGATCCTCCGCCTGCGAATGTACGGCGGGCGACCAATCCAGCTCGCCAAACACCACGCAACTGGCGCGCTGAAGGTTCAGCCCCGACGCGGCGCGCAGCGATACGCAGCACAGGTTCGTTCGCCCCTGCATAAAGCGCGCGGCGGCCTCCTCCTTCTGTGCGCCCGATTCACGGCCTGTAATGAAGGCGGGCGAAAAGGCATGCAGTTCCTGCCGATAAATATCCATCACCGCATGATGATGCGCAAACAGCAGCACGCGCTCGCCGTTTTCCAGCAGCGCCCGCACAAACTGGCACACAAAAGGCGCTTTGGCAATGCCCGTGGCCTGGCGTTCTTCCAGCGAAATCTGATCCATCAGCAGCGCGCGCGCCGAGGGCGGCATGTCGCCGTCTGCGCGCAGCAGGCGCAGCTTTTCAAGCACAGGCTGCATCAACCGGCGGTAAACCATATCGTCCGCGTCAATCTGCTGCACCAGCCGGCGTTTTTCGGGAAGCTCGGGCAGCACCTCGGCCTTGGTGCGGCGCAGCATCAGCCCCTCTCGGCGCAGATGCTCGCCCAGCAGGTCAGGCTTGATGACCACGTTATTGCCATAGCCATAGCACCATTCGCGGGTAAAGGACTCCCAATCCCCCAGGAAGTGGTAATCCAGAATGTTGACCACATTCCATATTTCGCCGCCCTGATTGTAGATCGGCGTGCCGGACAGACCGATCACACGCTCGCAGCTTTCGGATAAAAGGCTGGCAGCGCTGTACTTTTCGCTGCCAGCGCGGCGAAGCTCCTGCGCCTCGTCAAACACGGCCGCGCGGAAGCGCAGATTGGGCAGCACGTCCTTCCAGCCGCGCAGCAGCAGATAATGCACGATATAAATATCCGCCTCGGGCAGGGCGTAGGGTGTCAGCCCGCGCAGCACATGCACGCGCGGTGTTCGACCTTCAATGCGAATAAAGCGCTCGATTTCTGCCTGCCAGTTGCGCACCAGGTGCGGCGGCACCACCAGAATGGCCGGAAACGCCTGCGTATTACATAGGCAGCACAGCGCCTGTAGCGTTTTGCCAAGGCCCATTTCATCGGCCAGCAGAGCGCGAGGTGTGGCGCACAGCCAGGAAAGCCCGGCCTTCTGGAAGGGCATCAGCGTGCCAATAAAGCTGCCCGCGCGCGGCTCCATCTGCGGTGGCGCGTCCTGTATGCGCTGCCGCGCGGCGGCATAATCCCGTGCGGCGCTGATGGCCTTTTCCCAGCGCTCCCGATTGCGCGGGGCGATTTGCAGCGGATAGCGCAGCATCAGCCAGTTCAGATCACCCACAATGCGGCGGTGATCGGTAAAACGCGCCTCGCCGCGCTTGCCGCCGTCCGTGCCCGGGAACAGGCGCTTGCACAGTTCAATCACGCAGGGCTCGCCGCGCACCGTCCAGCTTTTGCGGCGATTATTATAGGAAAGCGTGCCGTAATAATGCCCGGCAGGCGGCGCATCCTGTAAATACGCCGGCACGTCCGCATCCTGATAATCGCTGCTTTCGAGCCTGGGCAACGCCAGCGCGTCCTGCGCCAAGCGCATAGCCACACCAGCCTTGATCAGCGTTTCATCCTGCGGATGCTCCATTCCGCCGCCCGCGTCGCTCAGCCCCCACAGCTTATACAGGCAAACCAGCCGCACCGGCACGCCCGCAATCTGCTCTGGCAGGCTGACGCTTTGCTCACTGAGCACTACCAGCGCATCCAGCGCGCCGCTTTGCGCATAGCGCGTCAATTGCCGCGTCAACGCTGAGGCCGTCGGCCGGCCGCGCTTGATCTCAATGCCGACACGCCCGCACAGCACGTCGATGCGGTAGCGGGGCGCAAGCTGCGCCTCATGCACGCAGCCGATGCCCACCTGTGCCAATGCCTGGCAGGCCAGCTGATGCAGATCGTATTCGTCTGTGGCGACGGGCGCACGGATGCTCTTTAGCGCCGTCAGTACCTGCTCCAGCATCGCTTGCGCTCACCGCCCCTTCAATCGACATTGCCTACAGTATACGGCAAAATGAAAAGTTTTACAATTATTTTCCGGGGCGAATTGCTTGCATTTGGGGCGTGCAGTTGTTATGATAAGAATGGTTGATTTTATTTTCACAAAGGAGTACCCCATGCGGTTGAAAGTTCTCGCGCTGACGGCGCTGATCGTCTGTATATTCGCCATCGTTCCCGCCTTTGCGCTGGAAGCAGGCTTTGTTTACGCCCCTGAGTCGCTCTCTCCCGGCAAGGCGGAGCGCATCTGCATCAGTGTGGATACAGATTGCGCCATTACGCTGGAGCTGCTGGACAGCCAAGGCAATATCGCGCATACCCTGCGCAGCAATTTGCAAATTGGAACAGGCATGCTGAACCTAACCTATAACGGCCTGAACGCACAAGGCGAGGCGCTGCCAGCAGGCGAATACACCTTGCGCCTGCAAGCTGGCGATCAAACCGTACTGCGTACGCTGACCATCGGCGAAGTCGCTCCGCAGATTCGCTATATCGCCGTTCAAAACGACGCGCTTTACATTGATGAACCGCTGCCGCTTTCCATCATTGTTACTGCGGACGGCACGCTCTCCCTGACGCTGACAGGCATCGACAACAACGGCCTGTATCCGCTGGAAGACACGCAAATACAGGCAGGCAGCAGCGCCTTGAATATCTCCCTGCCCGGCAATCTGCCCGCGGGCGAGTATACGCTGAACGCGGTACTGACAAGTCATGCCGGGCTTTCCAGCAGCGCAAGCGCCGTCACGCTGCGTTTCTCCGCGCCCGTTACCCCCACGCCGCAGCCCACGGCCACGCCCGCGCCGGTCTATCGAGTATCCAAATCCGCCACGGAAACGATTCCCGGTGATTTCTGGTCTATGGAAATTGGCAATTATGATTGGGCAGCCATATGGGACGTGATGATTTCGCCTATGACGGTGATCTCCGGCACGGGCAAGGAAGCCGAAAAACAGGTCTATCGCCTGCGCGCAACGCCGGATAAGTCCACCGCGCGCAGCAATATCGTGGGCGAAATCACCTGTGAAACGCAGGGCGTGCATGTACTGGAAACGCGCGACGACGGCTGGACGCTGGTGGAAGCCTATAATTCCAGCTATGGCCCCAACAACTCCAATCGACGCGGCTACGGCACAACGGACGAGCTGATCCAGGGCTATGTGGAAACCAAAAAGCTGAAGGTCTTCACGCCCAAGACGGAATACGGCCTGCTGATCGACAAGATGACGCAGCGGCTCTATATTCTCACCAAGGACGGGCTGTTCACCACCCTGCTGATCTCCACCGGCTATCCCACCAGCGATAAGCCCTGGAACGAAACCCCGGCGGGCGAGTTTTATTTAAGCAGCAAGGTAGGCGATTTTCCATCCGGCAATATGACCTGCGGCTACGGCATGCGCTTTAACTGCGGTGATATTCTGCATGAAACGCCTTATATCCTGAACGAAAAATACAATATCAAGGATTATTCCTACACGGAAAAATACCTGGGCGAAAAAGCCAGCCACGGCTGCGTGCGTGTACAGCGCAAGCAGAACGAGGACGGCATCAACATGAAATGGATCTGGGATAACGTGCCCCTGGGCACAAAGCTGCTGATCTGGGATGAGGATCTTCGCCCCATTCCCTATCCGGTAGAGGATGATACGATCTTCTATTACAATCCAACCGGCGGCAAAAACTATCACGCCGATCAGAACTGCTCCTACATTCGCGATAAATATCTGCCGCTGCAGGGGCAGTGCACTTATGCAGACTTGGACAGCGAAGCCTATTCCTACCTTACCCCGTGTAAACACTGTGATCCGCCGGTTAAAAAGAGCACAATTGACGCGCAGAACGCTGAAAAACTGCAATAGTACGGCAATAGTGCGGCATTTGCGCTGCGGGCTTGCACAATTGCGGAAAATCCTGTATAATAGAGCGTGACCTTCGGGTCAGAACCAACATCAGGAGGTTCAAATCGATGGAATGCAAAATCAAGAATGATATCGGCACCATCTACATTTCGGAAGACGTAATGCTCAAAGTAGTCGGCTACGCCGTGCTGGAATGCTACGGCATCGTGGCCATGTCCTCCAAGCGCGCCAAGGACGGCATTGTGGAATGGCTGGGCCGCGAAAACCTGAGCAAGGGCGTTCAGCTGCGCATGGTAGAGGATATGCTGGACGTAGACCTCTACATCGTGGTGGAATACGGCATTTCCGTATCCGTGGTGTGCAAGACGATCGTAGAAGTCGTCAAATATAAGCTGGAAAGCATGACCGGCGTCAAAGTGCGCAAGGTTAACATTTCCGTGGAAGGCATTCGCGTGCAATAAAGCCGGCACTCGTTCCATCCGGCTTCTTTTGCGCGCATATTCAGCCGCTTTGCGGCATGTTCGGAGGTTATAGCCTTGATTCAAGTTCAATTGATAGACGGTCTGCTGCTGCGCGAGATGGCTGTGTCAGCCGCCGCGCAGCTGGAAAAAAACCGTGAAGCGGTAGATGCGCTGAACGTATTCCCCGTGCCGGACGGCGACACGGGCACCAATATGTCGCTTACCATGATGAGCGCCTCGCGCGAAATCAGCAGCAAGGAATATGTAAACGCCGGCGAAGCTGCCGCAGCTCTGGCCAAGGGCGCGCTGCGCGGCGCGCGCGGCAACAGCGGCGTCATCCTGTCCCAGCTGTTCCGCGGCTTCTCTCGCGCGCTGGAGGGCGTTGAAAAGATTTCTCCCGTCCAGTTTGCCCAGGCGCTGCAAGCAGGTGCGGAGGTGGCTTATAAGGCCGTCATGCGCCCCAAGGAGGGCACCATCCTGACTGTCGCGCGTGTCATTGCTGAAGAAGCCGTAAAACAGGCGCAGTCCGCCCCCAATGATTATGATGCGCTGATGCGCGTGATCCTTGCCAGCGGTGAAAACATTCTCAAGCTCACCACCGATATGCTGCCTGCCCTCAAGCAGGCCGGTGTGGTGGATGCGGGCGGCCGCGGCCTGCTGTGCATCTATGCAGGCTATGCCGCTGCGCTGGGCGGAGAGCATATCGACCTTGCTCCAGTGGACGCCGCCGCCCCGGTAGAGGACTTTGTGGACGATCACGACGAAGAGTCCAAATATACCTACTGCACACAGTTCCTGATTCAGCATCTGCGCATGGATGCCAAGCCCAGCGATATCGCCACCTTCCGCCGCCATCTCAATCGCATCGGCGATTGCGTGCTGGTCGTGGGCGATCTGTCGCTGATCAAGGTACATGTGCACACCAACGATCCCGGCAAGGCCCTGCAGTACGGCCTGCAGTTGGGCGAACTGAGCGATTTCATCATTGAAAACATGGTGGAACAGCATCGCCAGAAACAGGCGCAGAAGGCGCGTGAGAACCCGCCCAAAGAATACGGCATGGTTTCCGTGGCCCAGGGTGCAGGCATTGCGGGCATCTTCAAGGATCTGGGCGTAGATGTAATCGTAGAGGGCGGCCAGACCATGAACCCCGCCATCGAAGATCTGCAAAACGCCATCGACAGCATCAACGCCAAGAACATTTTCGTCCTGCCTAACAATGGCAACGTCATCCTGGCTGCACAGCAGGCGGCAGAGCTTTCCGACAAGCACGTCGTCGTTCTGCCTACTAAGAACGTAGCCATGGGCATTTCCGCAGTCGTATCCTTCCAGCCCGATCTTTCGCCGGAGAAGAACGCCGCCAACATGGATGAGGCCGCGCAGCGCGTGCGCACAGGCATGATCACCTACGCCGTGCGCGACAGCGATTTTGCCGACATGCACATCAGCGAGGGCGATATCATTGGCCTGCAAAACGGCAAGGTTTCCGTGCGCGGCAACAGCGTGCACGATATCGCTATCAGCCTGATGAAGGAGCTGGTGACGGACGAGGACAGCCTGATCACCATCTACTACGGCGCGGATACCAAGCAGGAGGATGCCGAAGCGCTGGGCGAGGAGCTTTCCGCGCTGTATCCGGATTGCGATGTGGAAGTGCACATGGGCGGTCAGCCGCTGTACTACTATCTGTTGTCTGTAGAATAAGCATTGCCACGCTTATAAAGGGCTATCCTTGGATAGCCTTTTTCTTATAGCACACGCAAAGGGAGGATTGACATGGAGCTTCAGGACCTGAAGGGCATTGGCAAGTCCCGCATTGCGGCGCTGCACCAGGCAGGCATTGATACGATGGCCGACCTTTTACAAACCCTGCCGCGAAGCTATCGGGATACCTCCATGGTCACGCACATCGCGCAGCTTTCCCCCGGCACGCCTGCCTGCGTGCGCGGATACCTTAAGGGTTCTTCAAAGCTGGTCTATTTTCATGGCAAAGCCCGCGTGAGCGCTACCCTGCAGGATGAATCCGGCGCCCTGCCGCTGGTATGGTTCAATCAGCCCTGGGTACGAGATAAGCTGTCCTCCGAGGAGGAGCTGCTGCTCTACGGCCAGCCTGCCCGCGACAAATCCGGGCGAATCACCCTGTATAGCCCCTCCTTTGAAGAAAAAGAAGCGCTTCTGCCGCAATATCCAACCATCCCTGGCATTTCGTCGCGCGTACTGATGCGGCTGATTGCGCAGGCGCTGAACCAGTTGGATACTTACTGTCCTGAAACGCTGCCTGAATCGCTGCGGCTGCGCTATCAGCTATGTGAGCGCAACTTCGCCCTGCGGCAGCTACACGCACCAGACAGCCAGGAGAGTCTGGCCATGGCTCAGAGGCGCATCTCCTTTGAAGAACTGCTGTTTTATCAGGCTGCGCTGTCCATCCTGCGCGGCACGCCTGGCCGCGCGCATCCCATCCAGGCTGATGATGGCGCTGCTTACTGGAGCAGCCTGTCCTTTACGCCCACGCAGGCGCAAAAGCGCGTTTTTGAAGAGCTTCGCGCCGATATGGCGCGCGATACCGCTATGCGCCGCATGGTGCAGGGCGACGTAGGCTGCGGCAAGACGGCGATCGCCTTCGCCGCCATGTATTGCTGCGCGCAGGCAGGCTATCAGGCCGCGCTGATGGCGCCCACCGAGATTCTGGCCCGCCAGCACTTTGACAGCGCGCAGAAATCGCTTGCACCGCTGGGCATTCGCTGCGGGCTGCTGTTGGGCGGCATGAAGGCTGTCGAGCGCCGTGCCTCCCTGGCTGCCATCGCCTCGGGCGAATGGCAATGTGTCATCGGCACCCATGCGCTGCTTTCAGAGGGCGTTGCGTATCAAAGTCTGGCTCTGGCTATCACCGATGAGCAGCATCGCTTCGGCGTGCGCCAGCGTAAAATGCTTTCAAAAAAAGGCGGCGAAGCCTTTGAGCCGCATGTGCTGGTCATGTCTGCCACGCCCATTCCCCGCTCGCTGGCGCTGATTCTCTATGGCGATTTGGATCTATCGATTGTGGATGAGCTGCCGCCGGGCCGCACGCCCGTGCGCACACGCATCGTGCCGGAAGCCAAACGCGATGGGCTTTATCGCTTCATCATCGAGCAGGCCGCCCAAGGGCATCAATGCTATATCGTTTGCCCCCTGGTGGAGGAAAACGAGGATTTGCCCGCGCGCAGCGCCCAGGATACCTATGCTGAGCTGTGCAACGGCGCGCTCTCATGCCTGCGGCTTGGGCTGACCTACGGCGCGCAGGATGCCGCCGAAAAGGAACGCACGCTGGCTGCATTTTCGGCCGGTGAAATCGATGTGCTGATCGCTACCACCGTCATTGAGGTGGGCGTAAACGTGCCGTCGGCCACGGTCATGGTGATCGAGAATGCCGATCGCTTCGGCCTGTCCCAGCTGCATCAGCTGCGCGGACGTGTGGGCCGCGGCGCGCAGGAAAGCTGGTGCTTTCTGATGGCCGAGCCAAACGAGCGCCTGACCACCCTGTGCAGCACAAACGACGGCTTTGAAATCGCCCGCAAGGATTTGGAGCTGCGCGGGCCAGGCGAGTTTTTAGGCACGGTGCAGCATGGCGCAGGCTTTCTCTCCGGCCTTGCGGCAGACGGCCGCCTGTTGGCCGAAACACAGCAATGCATGCGGGAACTTCGGCAAAATCCCGATTATCACCAGGAATATGAGCAGGTGCTTGCCCAGGCGCAACAGCGCTTTGCCGCGCGTCTGCCGCAGGTGGCGCTTAATTAGCGCGTCAAAGTTCTTTTTTGCAATTGACATCCCCTGGCGTAATTGGTATAATAAGAGATGTGTTTTTCGCACTTTCGATCTTTCAAGGGAGGATTTTACCATGCATTATACGATGAATATCGCGGGCTTAAAGCGCGATTTGCCCCTCTGCCGCGTCAACGACGATCTGTACATCGGCGCTTTCGTCATCTTCGGCGACGTTGAGCTGACCGTTGCCTGCGCGCGCGACCTGCTCAAGGTTGCCCCCGAGCACGATATCCTGATCACCGCCGAATCCAAGGGCATTCCCCTCGTCTACGAGATGGCGCGCCAGCATGGCGAAAACCGCTATCTGATCGCCCGCAAGGCTGCCAAGCTATACATGCGCAATGTATTCAGCACCGATGTTACCTCCATCACCACCGCGAACCGCCAGATGCTGTGCATTGACGGCGACGATGCGGAATACATGCGCGGCAAGCGCGTGCTGATTGTGGACGACGTGATCTCCACCGGCGGCTCCCTGATCGCCGTGCAGAAGCTGGTTGAGCAGGCTGGCGGCATCGTGGTAGGCAAAATGGCCATCCTGGCCGAGGGCGATGCGCAGAAGCGCGACGATATCATTTACCTGGAAAAGCTGCCGCTGTTCAACGCCGACGGCACGGTAAAGGAATAATCCCATTAAAAAACTGCAATGGGCGCTGGCAATGCCAGCGCCCATTTTCACTATCAGGATATCAAAACCACCGGCTAAGCCGGTGGTATGCACCATGCCTTCAAGGCAATGATACCTGCCGCGCCTAAAGGCGCATTGAACAGTCCAGCAACCGCAGTA
>SFIM01000017.1 GCA_004556155.1 Clostridiales bacterium | reverse complement strand
AATATCGAGCTTGTCATAGCGAGTAAAGACCCTCCGAAAGCGTTTGATTCTTCGAAAGAAACGCTCGACCTCGTTTCTGCGTTTGTAGAGTATCCTGTCATACTCCCATGGATCGATGCGATTCTTCTTCGGCGGAACGACCGGATTGTACCCCAGCTTCTTGGCTACAGCGCGCATTTTATCTCCCTCATACGCGCGATCCATGAGAAGCGACTGTCCAATACGGCAGGCCGGGGTAAAAAATAGCAGCTTCATTCCCTCCGGCGAGTCGTGTTTTGCTCCTCCGGCGAGCGAAAAGCTGACAGCCGATCGGTCAGATGCGGTAACCATATGAATCTTCGTGGTGAGTCCTCCGCGTGATCTTCCGATCGCCTGTTTTCCTCTTTTTTTAAAGCTCCGGTCCCATCCGGATGAACCTTGACAGTCGTGCTGTCAAGACATACTACCTCTACATTGATCTGGATGATTCCCTCCGTTTGAAGCGCAGCAAACACTCGGCTGAGCACTCCGTTCTTGCTCCATCTGTTCATGCGAACATAGATCGTATGCCAATTTCCATAGGCTTCCGGCAGCGCCCTCCACTTGCAGCCGTTTTCCGCGACATACAGGATCGCATTGATCAGTTGAAGATTGCTCATGCTGACGTTTCCACGCTGTCTCGGGAGATACTTCGCTATCTTTTCATACTGCTCCTGCGTTATCTGCATGGCTCCATTATATCAGATATTTCTTTATTGTCAATAGTGTGAACATGCTCTAATTCCGCAGCGAACATGCTCTAATTCCGCAGCGGCGGCGTGTACGGCGCGAGGAGCAGCCGTTAGGCTGCTTCCTATGTCATTTTCTGGCCGTGAGCCTTTGGCTCACAAGAAAATGACGTTTCCCGCTGAAAGACTGCTTTAGCTGACTTTCAGCGGCAGGCTGTCAAAAACTTTTTGACAGCCTGAGACGAGGGTGTCTGTGACATCCTCATTTTTTGCATGCAAACGCATGTTGCAATATGGATAAATCTGTGATATCCTGTAGCCAGATGAGAGAAATCCTCTCGAACGACAATGGAAACCCGACCGACCGCACCGCGCAGCCCCGCTGATTCAGAAAAGCACGAAGTAATGAAAAACACATAGCTGTTCAGCCGGCTGAAACAAAGGAGGCCCTGCGACCTATGCGTATGAGAAAGAAAAGCGTCTGCGCGTTCATCCTGCTGCTTTGCCTTGCTCTGGCCTGGGGCACGGCGCAGGCAGCTGCAAAGCCCATTGTCAGCGGGGCCGAGCGGCTGCGCTATGCAGTCGGCGATCAGCTGCTCTGGACGGTAACGGAGGCGGGACAGGTCAGCTATTATGACAGCAAAATGATTAGAACCGATGTGGCCGTCATCCAGGGCGCGGCGCGTCTGGCGGCGGACAATCAAACGCTGTACTGCCTGGCAAACGACGGCGGACAGCAGCTGATATATGCCTGCACGCCCTCCGAAGCAAGCCCTTACGGCCGCGTGCTGGAGGCAGGTTTTACCGTGCGCCAGCTGGAAGCCGCCGGTTCCCTGTATCTGCTGGGCGACGATGGCTGTGTGTATACGGCGATGGGCAGGGGCATCCGCGGCCCCTATTATGCGGAAAAGCTGACGGCACAGGGCTGGGAAAATGAAAAAATCACCGCCATTGCCGCCTACGGACAATACTTCTGTGCCTACAGCGGGCAGACCGGCAGGCTGTCGGTGATGCAGCGCAGCGCGGAGGGCGTAAGCACCCTGACGTATCCCAGCGTCACGGTGGAGGGGCTTACATATATTCAGGTGGGGCAGATGACGGAGGGCGAGGTGCACCTGTACGCCCTGCGCGATCCCAGGCAGACGGCCGGCCTGCTGGATATCAACGCCCGCACGGGGCAGGTGCAGCAGGCGGAAATCAGCGTGCCCGAGGGCAGCATGGGCCTGCGGCGCAGCGCCGATACGCTGTACACCCTGTCGGCCGACGGCACGGCGCTGTACGCCGTGAAGCTGTCCGTGCAGGCGGGCAAAAAGGCCGACAAACTGACGCTGCTGAACACGTTTATCAATCTGAAGCAGCCCTCCGGCTATGAAGCGGCGGCGTTTGCGCGCTTTTACGAGCGCTATCCCGATGTACAGCTGGCTGAACGCTTGGAAAACGATGTGCGCGTTATCGCCACGGACATTATGGCCGGGGCGGAGGGCTGCGATATCACCACCATTCAGGAAAACTCGACCTTTATTTCCAGCATCGATATGTACCGCGCGGGCGCGGCGGTCAATCTGGAGGAGATTCCTGAAATTGCCGATACGCTGGCCCGGTGCGCGGACGTCTTTGCGCCCATGTCGGCGGAGGGGCATCTGATTGGCATTCCGAACTTCTATCAGCCCTACATCTGGAGCCTGAACGAGACGCTGGCGGCCGAGCTGGGCGTTGAAATTCCGCGCGACGGCTGGACCTGGGCAGATTTCTTTGCCCTGGGCGAAACGGTGCGCCAATATAACGCCAGCCATGGCACGCAGCTTTATCTGCTGCAGGACCAGGTGGGCACGCTGCCCTATTTTCTGGTGCAGTATAATGCCAACACGGTGGATGCGCTCCGCGGCACGGCAAGCTATAACGATGCGGGCTTTATAGACGATCTGACGCGCTGGACGCAGCTGTGCCGGGATGGGCTGGTGCTGTTCCGCGAGCAGGAGACAATGAACAGCCGCGCGCTGCTGTATGCGGGCGGCGCAGGCTATTCCTCAGCGGTCGAAGGCGAATATGGCCCGCTGCTGCTGCCGCCGGTGTCTGACAGGCAAACGCGCTATCCGGCGGACGTTGTGCGCACGGTGCTCAACGCCAATTCGCCCTACAGGGAAGCGGCGGAGTATCTGCTTGCCTGCCTGTTTACAGAGGATGCGCTGCGGAGCACGGCCTTCCGCACCAATAACGGATATCTGCTGAAGACGGATATGGAAAATGACTTGAAAAACGATCCCAGCGGCAACAAGCGCGTGTGGTACGCCATGCTGCAGAACGCCGTGCAGGATTACTACATCGGCGACCTGTACAAGGATCAGTGGCAGCATCTGTATCCGCAGCTGCTGGAGGGCAAGGTGTCGCCGCAGGAATACGCGCAGACCTGCCAGATGCGCGCCGAGATGGTGCTGTCCGAATGAAAAGCAGTAAGCGGCTGATCGATCTGAAGCTGTGCCTGATGGGTCTGCCCGCCGCGCTGGCGTTCTTTGCGCTCTACATTGTACCCTTTGGCATAACGGGCTGGTATTCGCTGCTGAGCAACAGCTTTTCGCGGCAGTTTGTCGGGCTGCAGAACTACACCAGGGTGCTGAACAACCCCAACTTCAGGCTGGCGGTAAAAAATACGCTGATCATCCTGCTGATGACGGTGGGCGGTGCATCGCTGCTGGCTGGCCTTCTGGCATATCTGCTGCTGCGCGCGCGGCGCAGAATCCTGGCGCTGTCCATTCTGGTGCTGCCGCTGTTTATCCCCTCGGTATCCATCACAACCCTGTGGCAGGCGGCGTTTCACACGTCGGCCTTCAGCAGCACGGGCAGCGCTTATTGCGCGCTGGTCAGCCTATACCTGTGGAAATACAGCGGCGCAGGAGCAGCGCTGCTGTATGCCGGGCTGCGCGGGGTGGAGCGGGATATCCTGGACGCGGCGGCGCTGGACGGCGCGGGCGAGGTGCGCACCTATCTGCGCATCAGCCTGCCCTGCGTGCAGGCAAATATCGGGCTGATGCTGCTGGTGCTGCTGATGTACGCCTTTCAGCTGTACAAGGAAAGCTATCTGCTGTTTGGGGCGTATCCGTGCCGCAATATGTACATGATACAGCACTATATCAGCAATCACTTCAACAAGCTGAACTTTCAGAACGTAGCGGCCAGCGCCGTCAGCCTGACGGTGTTGTCCCTGCTGCTGTACATGCTGGCCTATCCGCTGGCGGGGCGGGAAAGGGGGCGCGCATGAAAAGGCTTTCCGGCGCGCTGCTGACCCTGCTGCTGGCGCTGTTTCTGCTGCCGGCAGTCGTGCTGACGCTGCTCTCCTTTCTGCCATCGCAAACGGCGCAGGCAATCTTCCAGCAGGAACCCGCCGCCTTGAGCGGGCTGCGCCTGAGCACGGAGCAGTTTGTCCGCGCGCTAAGCGACCGCGAATACGGCCGCCAGTTTTACAATTCGGCCATGCTGACGGGCGTATCGCTGGCTCTGGCAATGCCTGTCGCGCTGGGGGCGGGGCTGTTTTTGTCGCGCCTGCCGCGCCGCTGGCAGCGCGCGCTGCTGGCGCTGTACGTGCTGTCGCTCCTGTCGCCGTTTCAGATCATTATGCTGCCGGTATACAAGCTGAGCCTGCTCACCGGCCTGTACGACAGCCCATGGAGCGTCATACTGCTGAACGTTTTTGCGCCCATCGGGCCGGTGGCGGTGTGCATGCTGCTGCGCACAGTGGACGACAGCCAGTGGGAGGCCGCCTCGCTGGAGACGGACTCCGCGCTCAAGATTCTGCGCTATGTGCTGCTGCCGCAGATTACGCCGGGGTTAGCGGCGCTGGGTCTGGTGTATTTTGCCCAGGTGTGGAACATGGTTGAGCAGCCGCTGATCCTGTTGCCAGATGCACGCCTGCGCCCGCTCTCTACTGCGTTTAACGATATCATCAAAAGCAGCACGGACTACGCCTTCGCGGGTGCGCTGCTGTACGCCCTGCCTGTGCTGGCGTTTTATCTGATTGCCGCTGCTGCGGCGGGAAGCAGAAAAAAGCACTGATTGATTATCATAAATATAAGCATAAAAAACCGGGAACGGCCCATTTCAGCCTTCCCGGTTTTGATTTATCGCATATTCTCCACCATCTGGGTCAGCGTCTGCAATCCGATGGCGAAGCCGTGGGAGTTGTCCAGCCGGTAATCAGCGCAGGCACGGTAATGGCCGATGCGCTCGTTGTACTGGTCGATCACATTTTCGTGCGAGCCGCCGGCCAGGGTAGGGCGGCGATCCATCTTGATATCGGACAGAATCTGATCCAGCGGACGATCCACATGGATGATCACGCCGTGGTTCTGCATCAGCAGCACGTTTTCGCGCACGGTGGGCAGGCCACCGCCGGTAGACACCACGCACGGGGGCTTGCCAATCAGCTCCATCAGCACGCCGGCCTCCGCATTGCGAAAAAACTGCTCGCCCAACGTTTGAAAAATCTCAATCACGGACATACCCATGATTTCGCTAATGCGCTGATCGGTATCCACAAAGGGGATATTCAGGTTGGTAGCCAAACGCCTGCCCAGGCTGGTTTTGCCCGCGCCGGCCATGCCTACCAGAAAAATGTGCATCTTAAGCATGCTGCCATCTCCTTTGTATCTCGTGATCAGATCATATCACATTTGCGTTTGGAATGCAAGAAAGCGTGCAATTTTCGTCTTGAATTATGCATTTTTGCGCAGAAACCTGCCACACTTTTAACAGGAGGTGACGGGATGAAGCGGGAAATTTTCAAATCCGCCGCGCCGCTTTTTCGCTATCGCCGCGCGCTGCACCGCATGCGCCGCAGACAAGGCACCGAAAATTAGCAGCAAAGCCGCCGAAGCATCCGCTCCGACGGCTTTTGTCTATGATCTTTTCAGGCGTTCTTGGGATCGATTTCCCCTGCCGCCTGCAGCGCCTTCTTGGTCAGGAAGGGGCCGACCAGCTCGTAAATCAGCGTGGCGCACAGCACCACCGCGCGAATCTGCGCGCCGTACTGCGGCAGCTGCGCAATGACCAGCTGCGCCATACCGATGGCTACGCCAGCCTGTGGCAGCAGCGTAATGCCCAGATACTTGCGGATGCTCGCATCCGCATGCGTAATGAGCGAGCCGATATACGCGCCAAAATACTTGCCCAGCGAACGCGTGAGCATATAGATAATGCCCAGCAGACCCACCGTGGGAATGACCGACAGCTCCAGCTCCGCGCCCGAAACGACGAAGAACAGCAGCAGCACCGGCGGCGTCCAGCGATCGCACAGATCCATCACCACGGCGGTATCCGCGCCCAGGTTGCAGTAGACTGCGCCGATCATCATGCACAGCAGCAGGGAGCTAAGGCTCATCAGCTCGGCCAGCGCAATGCCCAGCAGCACGGCCGTCAGGCACAGCATCAGCCGGTTGGCGCGGGAATGGAAGAAGCGAATGCCCACGGCCAGCAGCAGCCCTATCACGCCGCCAATGGTCAGGGAAAGCACGATTTCCACCACCGGGTCGATCAGCATATTCTTCACCGTCAGCGCGCTGCCATTGGCAAAGGTGCGTGCCAGCGCCAGCGAGATGGCGAAAACGATCAGTCCCACCGCATCATCCATGGCCACCACAGGCAGAAGTGTGGAGGTCAGCGGGCCCTTGGCGCGGTATTGACGCACCACCATCAGCGTAGCGGCGGGAGCCGTGGCCGCGGCAATCGCGCCCAGCGTCAGCGCTTCGGCGGCAGGGAAGCCGCAGATCAGCAGCACCGCATCCACCATCAGCACGGCCGTCATGGCCTGGAAGAAGGTGATGGTAATCACCCGGCTGCCCAGCATTTTCATGCTGGAAAGCTTAAACTCGCCGCCGATGGAGAAGGCGATGAAGCCCAGTGCCACGGTGGAAATGATATCCATGGATTTGAGCACACCCGAGGGCACCAGCCCCAGGCAACTGGGGCCGATCAGCAGACCCGCCACCAGGTAGGCGGTTACATTGGGCAGATGCACCAGCTTGGCAAGGCGGGTAAAGAGCAGACCCACCAGCATGGCCAAAGCCAGACTAAGCAGCATTGTCATTTTCAGCGCCTCGCTTCGTGCGTATCCGTCAGCTCCGCATCGTCGATGGGAACGGTAAAGAGCACGCCATGGTTGGCCTCGGTCAGGTTGCCGGCCACCGCATGGATAATGCGCTTAGCCACAGGCACCTGATCATCCTGCAGGGCGGCAAAGATCATCTTGCCGTTCTGCTGGGTAGGATTAAGGAAAGCGCGCAGAGAGCCGAAAATCGGTGGCGGCTCGCTGGACGTTTCAGAAATGGCGCGCAGCATGCCCTCGCAGTCCACCACGGTCGCCCCGCCAATGTGCTGCTCCAGCATGGAGGCCAGGATCGGATAGACGTGCTGCGTATTGTTGGTGATGTAAATCAGCAGTTTCATCTTGCATTGCCTCCGTTTCTTCTATCAGAACGGGGCAATTATACTCCCTCTGCAAGATTCTGTAAACCCCTTTGATGTATTTTTGTCGGACGGATTATACATTTTATCTTTTTGACACAATTTAACGCCGCATGCTATAATACGCCGTAATTCCGCTGGAAAAAGGAGAATGAATACGCGTGAAAACGGAACGCACCGTACGGGTGCAGGATCAGCACCTTCACTACACGCTGGAAGAAAAGCCCATCAAGAACGTCAATCTGCGCATTCGCCCGGACGGCAGCGTCTATGTTTCCGCGCCCTTTGGGACAAGCCGTACATTGATCGATGCTTTTGTAGCCAGCAAATCGAAGCAGATTCTTGCCATCCAGCAGGCGCAATCCGCCATGGCTCCCACACCGCGCACATATGCAGATGGCGAAGTCATCCAGTTGCTTGGCCGCAGCGTAACGCTGCGCGCTGTGCAGGGCACGCGCGACGAGGCAGTATGGCAGGATGATACGTTGCTGCTGCGCCTGCGGCATCCGGCGGACTCTGCCGCCCGCAAACGCCTGACGGAGAGTTTTATCGGCAGCCAATGTCAGTCCGTATTTTCCGCCGCGCTGGACGCAGCCTATCCCCCATTCGCCCATTTAGGCGCGGCCAAGCCTGCGCTACGCATTCGAGATATGAAAAGCCGCTGGGGTTCCTGCATGCCGCAAAAGGGCGTTATCACCCTCAATCGCAGGCTGATCCAGGCCCCGCCAGCATGCATCCGCATGGTCGTTACGCATGAGCTGTGCCACCTGATTTATCCCAACCACGGCAGCGGCTTTTACGCCCTGCTGTCCAGGTTAGCGCCCGATTGGCCGCAGTGCAGGCTCGTTTTAAAGCAAAACGCAGCCCAATGGCTGCGATAAGAGCTCCCCCGTCCGTTCATTGCAACAGACGGGGGAGTTATCATAATAGCAATATCTTACAGCTTGAGCGCATGCAGATCATAGCCTTGCGCGCCGTATGCATCGCGCAGCGCCTGCATGCCAAACGCCACCTTGCCCATGGCATATTCCATCATCAGCGGCCCCTGATAGCCCGCCTGCGCGGCACAGGCGGCAAAGGCCGCAAAGTCAAGCGTGCCCTCGCCAGGCGCAACATGCGAATCCTCCACGCCGTCGTTATCGTCAATATGCGCATAGCGCCAGCGGCTGCCAAAGCGCTGAGAAAGCGTCTCCGCCATGTTCATAATATAAGCATGGCCGCTGTCGATGTTCATCTGCACCGGGCCAGTTTCATCGGCATAGCGGGCAAACAGCTGCGTAAAATCTTCGGTTTCAGAGCCCAGCTCACGGATGCCGTGCGCCGGCACGTTCTCCATCATCAGGGTCATCCCCTCCCTTTGCAGGATAGGATACATGCGGTCAATCGCCGCAAAGAGCCGCTCCATGCCCCCGTTTTGCCGGTGCGAAAGAAAATCCATATGCAGTACCACTTCGCGCTCACCCAGCCGTGCGCAGTCATCGCACAGCCGGTCAAGCCTGGGCAAAAGCGCAGCCAGCGGCAGATCGCCCCATTCCACCCAGGGATGGCCCGACAGTGTCAAATTGCGCGCCCGCGCGGCGCGGGCAATCGCGTCCAGCTGATCCGGGGTCATATCGGCCTCGCGCGTGTAGCGAGCGCCAAACAGCTCCAGCCCGTCAAAGCCGGCGTCCGCCGCAACCGTTACGCAGGAGAGCCAATCCGCCTTTTGCGGCATGTGGGTAGAGGACATGTACAATGCAAGTTTTTTCATATGGTTTACTTTTTCCTTTTCTATACGATTACGCCTTGACGGCGCCGCTGGTCATGCCAGCGATAAAGGTTTTCTGGAAGCTCAAAAACAGGATCAGCACAGGAATCAAGCCCAGCACCGTGGCAGCGGCCATGTTGACCCAGTTGGTGGTATTTTCCTGAATGAAGGCCTGCAAGCCCACGGTAAAGGTCTTATCCTTGCCAATCACGCCAAGATCAGCCCCAACGCGCAATCCCGCGCGCCGCGCCGCTTCATACACACTGGCCGCAACGGTATCATTAAAACAAGTCAGCGCATCGGGGCGGTTGGGATGGGACAGCATGCGCGCCACCTGCTCGATAAAGATTTCGTCCGTTGCGTGCATTTGCAGCGTCCAGGCCGGATCGATGGGCAAATTCAGCATTCGCAGCGCCGCCGCCAGCCCCATATTGGGCATGCCGGGCTGCGCGCTGATGTGATTGCACACATAGCCGATGCGCCGATACCCCTGGTTGTACAGATGCTGCACGGATAGGGTGCTGACGCTGATATCGTTGTACTGAATCACCGGCGCGTCGTACTCGGATTTTGGCTTGGACAGCAGCCACACCACCGGCACGCGCGCGGCATGCAAAAGCGCCGCCATATCCCGGCCATCCGAGCCGTCGGGGGCCATGGTCAATACGCCCGCGCAGTTGCTGTTGACCAGCCGGCGCAAATGGCTCATCTGCTTGCGATCATTATGATCCGTTACGCAGCACACCACGTTCAACCCATGGCGCGCAGCTTCCTCTACCGCGCCTTTTTCCAATTGCGGCGATATGTTAATGCCGTAGGTAGGCAGCACCAGGCCGATAGTGCGGCGCGTCAGTCCGCCGCCCATCACAATATTGGCCGCGGGATCCGCCACATAGGTGCCCGCTCCGCGCAGGGCATATAGATATCCTTCGCGGCACAGGGTGTTAATCACCACGTCCATTGTCTGCCGGCTGACGTAATACTGCGCGCTCAGTTCGGTGCGCGAGGGCAGCTTGGTATGCGCAGGCAGCTTTTCAATATCGTCAATCAGCCGTTCCTTCAAATCCTTTTGAACGGTCATGCATGGCCCCCTTACAGCACAATATCCCCAGGATTATAGCCATAGGGCAGCTTTTCATCCTCCTCCAGGAAGCGGAAGCTCTCGTCCTCCAGCACGGGCAGGAAGGCGGCGTAAGGAATGCGCTCAAACTCGCAGCCATAGGTGCTGCTGCCAAACCAGCCGCCCTCATGGGCACGCAGGTTTAAATCACGGGCAAACTTGGTGCGATTGCTGCAATCATGCACCAGCATATCCCAGTTTTCCTCATCTGCCTGCCGCATCAGCTTCAGCGTCAATTCGCGGCTCCAAATGGGCGAAACATAGCCGTGACGGGACATATACAGGTTTTCCCCGGCGTAATTTTGCAGATTGTTATCGTTCAGATGCAGCTCAGCGCAGTTGATAAAGTCAGACTTAGCTGCGAAAATCTGCGCCTTTTTGCGCTGGAATCCCTCATAAAAGGCCGGCGTCATAGGCGTTTCGATGCCGACGAAGGGAATGTACTTACGGGCGATAGCCATGGCCTCGATCACCTTGTCGGCGCAGTTGCTTGCGCCCAGATTGAAGCGCAGCTCATCCAGTCCCGCCTCGCCCAGCGCGCGCAGATTCTCCTCCGTAGCCAGGGTTCCGTTGGTGTACATGTGCTGATGCACGCCCGCGGCATGGAAGGTGCGGATCACGCCGTAGTACTTTTCAATTTCCATAAACGGTTCCAGATACACATAGGCGATACCCGTGGGCTTCTTCTGGATAGATAGCAGCAGTTCCATATCGTCTTCGCGGAACTTGGTGCCGCCAATCTCCCACATGCCCTCGCCGATGGGCTCCTGGCAGTCCAGCATGCCGTAATCATAGCAGAACGGGCACTGCATATTGCATTTATTGGTTTTTCGCACGGCACTCAGCCCTGTGCCGGTCAGGCAGGAGCGGCAGCCCTTGGAAAACTTTTCATCGCTGCCCACATAGTAGGTACGGCCGTTTAGCGATTTCAAATGCGGAATCTCGCGCATCAGGCTGTCAAAGCGCGCCTCGGCCGCCGTTTCAATCTGTGCAATCACAGCATATGCCAGCTCCCGCTGATGGGGCATCAGCGGCTCGTCCTCAGGCATCTGAGCAAAAAAGCGAAACCACAGCAGCGCGTCGCGTTTAGAAATCTTCATCCTTTGTTCCTCCCATTGCGGACGGCGCACGGCGCTTCGCCCGGCATGCCTGTATTTTATCACAGGCAGCGCTTGTAAACAAGCACGAAACCGCGTCAATGCGATAGAGTGCTAATGGTGAACTCATTACGATCCACAGGATAATAGCTTTCCACATACTCCACGCAGCGAGCGTTGATATCGCGGATTTCGGAGGTAATAGAGATAAACAAATCGTTATCCTGCGCGCCCAGCAGCCGCCGCTCTCGCGCAGGCAGCTGCACGGCTGTCAGGCGCTTTTGCGTGCGCGCGCGAATGATGCCGTTCATCTGGCACAGGTGGCGCACAGAATTCTTTTCCATATCATAACGCATCATGATCTTGCCCACATCATTGGGAAAATAGGACGTGGTCAACACAATCGGGCCTTTATCAAAGTTTCCGCCGGCATAACGTAAGCGGCACAGCTTGACCACTTGCTCTCCCGGCGCAACCTGCAAATGTGTGGCAACAGAACCTTCCGCCGCGATAGGACGAAATTCAAGCACCTCTGTCACCACGCTCAGCCCGCGCTCGCGCAGCTCTTCGGCAAAGCTCTCAATAAAAATGGATGTGTTCTCGATGATCTTGGGCTGGGTAACGAAGGTGCCCGTGCCCTTAACGCGCTGTAGATGTCCATCCGCCACCAGCACAGACAGCGCCCGGCGAATGGTGGTGCGGCTCACGTCAAACTCCGTGCACAGATCCACCTCCCGCGGCAGTTTATACCCCACAGGCCAAGCTGTAGAATCAATCTTTTCTTTTATATAGTCCACAATCTCCTGATATCGTTTAGCCAAGGGATTCTCTCCTTTTGCTTGATGGAATGCAGTCATTGTATCAGACTTTTATATAGCTGTCAATATTTAGTATTCAATTTTAAATACATACAAATCATTAACAAATATTTTTAGATACATGCATTATTTATGTTGCATTTCTATTGACATATTTACAAAACAATTGTATCTTATATTCCGTAATCAGCATCGCAATTGATATCTTATGAGGTGTAAGTTATGTCGATACGTTCTAAAAATCAATCGGCGGATTTTGACGTGGTGGTTGTCGGAGGCGGCATGACAGGCATCTGCGCCGCTAAAGCTTGCGCGCGCCTGGGCGTTAAAACCGCACTGATACACGCCCGTCCTGTGCTTGGCGGCAATGCCAGCAGCGAGATCCGCGTAGGCGCATGCGGCGCAACTGCCAATCATATCAAACCCGATCTGGAAGAAACCGGCATTTTTCAGGAAATCCTGCTGGAAAACAAGCGCGTAAACCCAGACTATAATTTTTCCGTCTGGGACGCCGTGCTGTACAACAGTGTGCGCCAGGAAAAGAACCTGACTGTTTATTTGAATACTGATATGTACGACTGCGACATGCAGGATGGGCGCATCACCGGCATCACCTGTTATCAAGGCACCACTGAAATTCACTGGCACATCACCGGCCGCATCTTCATTGACTGCACCGGCAACCTGACGTTGGGCTTTATGTCCGGGGCTGATTACACCACCGGCCGCGAGGATAAGGCTACCTACAACGAACCCCACGCCCAGGATCAGGCCGATAACCAGCGCATGGGCAACACGCTGTTTTTCAAAGCTGTGCGCCGCGATCATCCCGTGCCCTTTACGCCGCCCATCGAGGTATATCACTTCACCGAAGATCAGCTGCGCTTCCGCCATCACGGCAACGTAGGCTCACTGTACAGTGTAGATCAGCATGAAACAGGCAGCGCTCTGCTGGATGAAACGCACCAGGTAGCGGGTGACAAGGCCATTGAGAAATACTGCCTGGAGTATGGCTACTGGTGGATCGAGGTACCCGGCCACCAGGAGGATATCATCTCGGAATACGAGGACATCCGCGACGAAGTGCTCAAGTGCGTATACGGCATCTGGAATCACATCAAAAACGAGGGCGATCACGGCGCGGACAATTATGAGCTGGCCTGGGTGGGCATGCTGCCCGGCATGCGCGAAAGCCGCCGCATGCAGGCGCTATACATGCTCAATGAAAACGATGTGCTCAGCAACCGCGTGTTTGACGACGCCGTCGCCTATGGTGGCTGGCCCATGGACGTGCATGTAGGCGGGCTGTTCAATTTTGATAATCCCCCCAGCTTCATGTACGCCTTCCCCGGCTGCTACACCATCCCCCTTCGCTCCTTTATCTCGCGTAACGTGCCCAATCTACTGGCCGGGGGCCGCGCATTGGGCGCAAGCAAGCTGGCCATGTCCTCGGCACGCGTCATTGCCACCTGCGCGGTGGGCGGCCAGGCCATGGGCACGGCAGCAGCCATCGCTCTGCAGCATGGATGTGAGCTGAGCGATCTGCCTTCGCAGTATATCCGCGAGGTGCAGCAGCAGCTTTTGCGGGACGATTGCTACCTGCCCGGCTTTGGCAATGAGGATCCCAACGACCTGGCTCACGGCGCACAGGTATCCGCCAGCAGCGAAACGCCCGGCTGCGAGGCAATCAACCTGCTCAGCGGCGTTACCCGCATGGTGGATGGCCACTCCAACGTGTGGCAATCGGCTCCGCTTTCCGAGGGGCTGCCCAGCGTGATGCTCACGCTGCCGCAGGCACATGCCGTCGCCCAGGTGCAATTGACGCTGGACACCAACCTTTCCCGGCCTCTGAAAATCACCATGTCCCCCAAGCGTCAGGCGGAGCAGCTGCCCGGCGTGCCGCCCGAACTGCTGCGGGATTATGACGTTGTGCTGCTCAGAGACGGTCAGGAGGTTGCCCGCAGGGCGGTGCGCGAAAACTGCCAGCGTCTCAATCGCATTGATTTTGACAACGTCGTCTGCGACGCCGTGCGCATCGAAATCCGAGCCACCAATGGACTCCCCGCCGCACGCATCTATGAGGTGCGCGTATACGGCAGCGAAGGAGGCCAGGCATGATGCACGTCTCTACCGTTTCCCCCGCCCTCCGCGGCTCGCTGCGCGACCGCATACTGCGCGCGCTGCGCCGGTACTGGCCGCTATATCTGATGGCTATCCCCGGCATGCTGTACTTTATCATCTACAAAATCGTGCCCATTTTCGGCGCAGTAATCGCATTCAAAAACTTCACTATCAAAAAAGGGATTTGGGGCAGCCCCTGGGCGCAGCCGTGGTATCAACATTACAAATACTTTTTCCGTAGCCCCTCCAATGTGCGCATCATCACCAACACCATCACACTGTCCCTGGGTAAGCTGGTGGTGGGGCTACTACCGCCGCTGATTTTCGCCCTGGCCATCAGCGAATGCCGCAATAAATATGTGGCACGCGCCATCCAGACGGTCAGTTACCTGCCGCATTTTCTCTCCTGGGCGGTAGTATACGGTATCTGCCTGACCATGCTATCTGAAAGCACGGGCGTAATCAATGGATTAATCAAGTCCTTCGGCGGCAAAACCATCCCCTTCCTTACCAGCAACAAATACTTTCGCGGCGTATTGATTGGTTCAGACCTGTGGAAAAACCTGGGTTGGGGCGCCATCACCTACATCGCGGCCATCATGGGCGTGGATACTACGCTGTATGAGGCCGCCACGGTAGACGGCTGCGGGCGCCTGCGCCAAATCATCCACGTGACCCTGCCCGGCATTCGCAAAATATTCGTGGTGCTGATGATTATGAACGTAGGCAAAATCCTCAACGTCAGTTTTACCCAGGTAAACGTGATGATGAACGACAGCGTGCGCCAAAGCGGCGAGATTATCGACACTTGGATTTACACAGAGGGTCTTGGCAAACTCAATTACAGCCTGTCCACTGCTGTGGGTCTACTGAAAAGCGTGATCAGCTTCATGCTGGTGTTTGCCACCAACCGGCTGGCCAGAAAGTGGGAGTGCGCAATATGGTAAAGTCAAAAGGCGATGTGCTGTTCAATATTCTGGTATACGTCATCATCTTTACGGTGGGGCTGATCTGCCTGATCCCGGTGCTGTTCGTCATCTCCGCCTCCGTAACGCCGTATTCCGAGCTGCTTAAAAACGGCGGCTTCGTGCTCATTCCCCGCAAATTCACCAATGTAGCCTATGTAGAAATGCTGGCTGACGGCGCGCTGAGCCACGCCATGTGGGTAACGGTCAAGCTGACGGTGATCGCCACCGCCTTGAACCTTGTCGTCACCCTGATGCTGGCCTATCCCCTCAGCCGACACAGCATGCCGCTATCTGGGGCAATGATGAAAATCGTCATGTTCTGCATGCTCTTTGACGCTGGGATTGTGCCAACATACCTGATTGTTCGCAAAACCGGGCTGATCAACACCCTGTGGGCCATGATCGTGCCTACGCTGGTAAGCGCGTATAACCTGGTAATCATGAAAGCCTTTTTTGAAGGACTGCCGGAGGAATTATTCGAGGCTGCGCGCATCGATGGAGCCAATGAGTTTCGCATTCTCTGGCACCTGATCCTGCCCATGGCGCTGCCGATCATCCTGACTATCGGCATGTACTACGCGGTAGATCACTGGAACTGCTATCTCTTGTCCATCTACTACATCACCAAAGATCAGCTAAAGCCCTTGCAGGTGATTCTGCGCCGCCTGCTGGACGCCAGCCGAAACGCTGCCGATCAGGAGCTGGTACCGACCGAAACCCTCAAAATGGCTGCTGTTTGCTACGCCACCGCGCCTATCATCGTCGTATATCCCTTTATCCAAAAGTACTTTGTTAAAGGCACTCTGGCCGGCGCGGTCAAGGGCTAAAGGAATCTTAAAGCACGAATTGCTTTAATGATAAAAAAGGAGGAAACACCATGTTCAAACGCACACTTTCCCTGATTCTGTGCGCAGTGCTGGCACTGTGCTGCCTGGCCGCATCCGCCGCTGCCGAGGCCCCCATCGAGATCACCGTCGCCATGAACGGCACGCCCACCGGCTGGCCTGCATCCGAGGATGAGAATTTCATCCAGCAGCAAATTCTTGAAAAGACAGGCGTTCGGTTCGTCATGTCCCCGCTGGACAACTATGCCCAAACTCTGAACCTGCTGGTAGCCAATGACGATGCGCCCGATATGTTCATCGTCAATGCCGATACCATGCGCACCTACGCTGCGCAGGATATGCTGCTGGACCTGACCCCCTACAAGGAAACCGGTCTCAAGTGCATCTTCGATAAGTTCGGCGACAGCGTAGACACCCCCTACCTGTACTACAACGATCGCATGTACATGATTCCCACCAACGACTATCAGGATAACGCCTACTACACCATGTATTTCCGTCAGGATTGGGCGGACAAGCTAAATCTGCAGGCTCCCACCACGGTAGAAGGCCTGTTTGAATTCTGCTCTGCAATCGCTGCGGCCGATCTGGATCAAAACGGTCAGAAGGACACCATCGGCTTCACCGGCTATGGACTGCAGGCGCTGGACGCGATTGCCAATGCTTATGATGCCGGCCTGGGCAATTATGTGATCGTGCGCGATAACAAAGTAACCAGTTCCCTGCTGCAGCCCGGCATGAAGGACGCGCTGACCATGATCCGCAAGTTCTTTGAAGCCGGCCTGGTAGATCCCGATATTCTGGGTGCAAAGAGCGAAATCAAAGCTCATACCCTCTCGGGCAACTTCGGCGTATCCGTAATGAAGTGGTCTGACATTTCCAAGGCCGCTTACCTGACCCAGGCGCATGAAATCAATCCCGATCTGGTATATGGCTGGTGCGGCCCGATGGCCAGCGAAATCGAAGGCGCGGAAAGCGTATACGGCATTCTGGATTACAATCGCAACACCCGCGACAAGTATGTCATCAACGCCAACGTCTCCGAGGAGAAGCTGGAAGCCATTTTCAAGGTGCTGCAGTACCTGTGCACCGACGAAGGCTCCATGATGGTTTATGTGGGTCTGGAGGGCGATCACTGGCAGCGCAACGCGGATAACTCCATCACCATGACCGAGCGCGGCAAGACCGAAACCCTGTACGCCTACAAATATCAGATTCTGGGTCGCGAGGAAGCCGCCTATCTGGCCCTCAAGTTTCCCGAAGCCGCCGATGTGGTCGCCTATTGTCTGAACACGCCCCGCTACATCATCTATAACAAGTCCGTTGAAATCCCTGCGGATTTCTACCTGTCCGACCTTGAAAACTATGTCAACATGCAGCTGATTGCCTTTGTTAAGGGTGAGCGCCCGGTAGCCGAGTATGATCAGTTCATCGATGAGCTGTACAAAACCTACGACTTCCAGCGTTATCTGGATATCTGTGCCGAGCAGCTGGTCGCCCTGGGCTACGCAGCCAAGTAAAAGCAACGCTTCAACCCGCCCCGCCGAATTCTCATTCGGCGGGGCATATTCATATTTCCGGCTTTTTTCCTGCCCCGTCCGGTCGCTATTTTGCCGCCCTGCGCATTGACGCGCGGGCATATTCCTGATAGGATAGGGCAGCCTGTCATGCAGGCAAAAACGAAGGAAGAAACTGTATCTATGCCGTGCAAAAGTGAAACGCGCGCGCTGGCTCTGAGCGGGCTGCGCGACGCGGTGCCCGTGGGGCTTGGATATCTGGCGGTCAGCTTTTCGCTGGGAATCGTATGCAAAAACGCTGGGATGAACGTATGGGAAAGCGCGCTGCTGAGCCTGCTCAATAACGCCTCTGCGGGCGAGTATGCCGCGCTGACGGTGATCGCCGCGCGCGCGTCCCTGTGGGAAATGGCGCTGCTAACGTTGATTGCCAACGCCCGGTATCTGCTGATGAGCTGTGCGCTGAGCCAGCGTCTGCGCCCCGATATGCCCATTTACCATCGGCTGATTATCGGCTTTGATATTACCGACGAGCTGTTCGGCCTGGCCATCAACCGTCCCGGCATGTTGGAGCCGCCCTATTATTATGGCGCGATGATCATGGCCATGCCCATGTGGGCGCTGGGTACGGCGCTGGGCGTGCTGGCCGGCAGCGTGCTGCCTGCGGCGCTTGTAAGCGCGCTGAGCGTGGCGCTGTACGCCATGTTCCTGGCCATCATCATCCCCCAGGCGCGCAAGGATCGCGTGGTGCGCGTGCTGGTGCCCACCTGCTTTGCGCTCAGCCTTGCCTTCTCGCGCCTACCCGGGCTGAAAACGTTATCCGAGGGCACACGTACCATCGTGCTGACGATCGCTGTTTCGGCCGCCGCGGCGCTGCTTTGCCCCAGAAAGGAGGCGCGCAATGCCTAACATGCTGCTTTATATTCTGGTGGCGGCAGGCGTTACCTATGCCGTGCGCGTGCTGCCGCTGACGTTGCTGCGCCGCCCGATTACCAGCCCGTTTCTGCAATCCTTTTTGTATTATGTGCCCTATGTTACCCTGTCGGTAATGACCTTTCCCGCCATGGTAGACGCCACGCAATCGCCCATCGCTGGCGTGGCCGCGCTGGCTATGGGCGTGTTTTTCGCCTATCGCGGAGCCAGCCTGCCCAAAGTGGCTGCGCTGTGCTGCGGCACGGTGCTGCTGCTGGAGCTGGTGCTGTAACATTTTCCATCGCGCCAAGGCGTTCATCAAGCGCAGGAACTTTCCCGCGCTTTTATTTTTTACATTTTCTTCCGTCATCAGGCCCATATGTAAGCAAAACATCACACTTTCAGCTTTTCTTTTGGCGCATATGGCGGTATGATAAATGTATATATTTGTATTCTTGATGAAACGGAGGAAATGCACTTGTCCAGCGCCGCTTCTTTTTTATACATCGAAGTCAATCTGCTGTGCGTGCTGATCTGCGGCGTTATCCTAATTCGCTGCCTGCGCAGCATTGATAAACGCCGCAAAGCCCGCTACTTTTGCAGCATGACAATCTGCTTTGAAATCAACTTTCTATGCGATCTGGTGTGGCGAATTATTGACAACCACCATGCCTCCACGCCAATTTCGCTCAACTATCTGATTAATTGCCTGTATTTCTCCGCTGGCACGCTGGGGTGCTATTTCTGGTTTATGTATGCCGAGATCAGCCAGGGCGGATGGGCCAGCCGCCGGCAGCGCAATGCCTGGCTTGTCCTGCTGCCCGCGCTGGGGCTCATCGGCATTACCATCGCCTCCTGCCGCACTGGCTGGGTATTCAGCATTGACGAAAATAATCGCTATCTGCGCGGCCCGCTGCATCTGTGGCAGTTGGGGCTGTCCTTTGCCTATGTGCTGCTCACATCGGCCAAGGCGCTGTGCAAGGCTTTTCAGAAAAAGCACTTTGAGCGCCGCATGGAGCTGCTGTCCCTGGCCGCGTTCATGCTGCTGCCATTGGGCTTTGTGCTCTTGCAGGTGATTTATCTGGGGCAAGTGCCCACCCTGTGCATGGGCTATACCGTGACCCTGCTGGTGGTTTACCTGAACATCCTTGATCAGCGCATCACCATCGACCCGCTCACCCAGGTGTATAACCGTGAGCAAATGGTGCGCTATCTTTCCCACAAGCTGCGCAGCGCGGGGGAGGATTCCTCGCTGTTTTTGCTGATGCTGGACGCGGACAATTTTAAACACATCAACGACCGCTACGGCCATATGGAGGGCGATTCAGCGCTGATCCGCATTGCCGAAACGCTGCGGCGTACCGCGCCGCGCAACGCCTTTGTGGGCCGTTATGGCGGGGATGAGTTTGTCGTCATCGGCAACGCAGCCACCCCCGCGCAGATTCGTTCCCTGTGTCAGCAAATCCATCTTGCCCTTCAGCAGGCAAACGCCGACGCGCTGGTGCCCTATCAGCTGGACGTCAGCATTGGCTGCGCCATCCAGCATCCCGGCTGCGTAACCATTCCCGATTTCATCCGCGCCGCAGACGCGGATCTGTATAAAACCAAGCGCGAAAAAAAGCAGCGCTCGTAAGCGCTTTGCAAGCGCAAAGCTGATAAAACGATTCTTGTTTTCAACACGCTTCGCTATCTTATCCAAGAGCCAATGAAGGGGTATAACCCCTTCATTTTTAATCCACGCAATGCGTGTACGGCACAAAGAGCATCCATCGGGTTGCTTCCTATCTTAGTTCATCTGCAGGCTGCCAAAAAGAATTTTTGATAGCCCCAGCCTCGTTTCTTTCATTTCCGCCCGTTGTGCGCCGCGCATCTTCGTGCTATAATAGGCTGTATTTTTATGTCACCCGGAGGATTCATGGAAGATTTGATTCTACGCGCAGACAATGTAAGCTACGCCTATGAGGACAGCGAGGGTATGGCCGTTCGCGGCGTGACCTTAGGCTTCCGCACAGGCGAAATGACAGCCGTACTTGGGCACAATGGCAGCGGCAAATCCACGCTGGCAAAGCTGCTTAACGGGCTGTATATTCCCACCGAGGGTCATGTTACCGTGTGCGGCATGGATACCCAGGAGGATGAGCACACCTGGGATATTCGCCGCAGCGCGGGCATGGTATTTCAAAATCCCGATAACCAGCTGGTAGCCTCCATCGTGCGCGATGATGTGGCCTTCGGCCTGGAAAACATCGGCGTGCCCTCCGCCCAGATGCCCGCGCGCATTGAAACCGCGCTGCGCCAGGTGGAGATGCTCCCATTCATCGATCGCGCCCCCCACACCCTGTCGGGCGGCCAAAAGCAGCGCATCGCCATTGCGGGCATCCTGGCCATGCAGCCCAAAGCGCTGATTCTGGATGAATCCACCGCCATGCTCGATCCCCGCGGCCGCCGCGAGGTATTTGATACCGTCAGCCGCCTCAACCGTGAGCAGGGAATCACGGTAGTATGGATTACTCACTTTATGGAAGAGGCCGCGCGCTGCGACCGCGTGGTCGTGATGGACGACGGCCAGGTGGTGATGGACGACACGCCCAAGGCCGTGTTCAGCCAGGCGGAGCGTCTGCGCGCCATGCGCCTGGATGTGCCGCCCATGGTGGCGCTGGGCGATCTGCTGCGCGCGCGCGGCCTGCCCATCGCGCATGAGGCCATGGATGTAAGCGCCATGGCTCAGGAGGTGCTGAAATGCCGATAAAGATTGAACACTTGTCCCATGTTTACCAGCCCGGCAGCCCCTTCCAATCCGACGCGCTGCAGGATATTGATTTTACCATCGAGGATGGCGAGCTGCTGGCGCTGATCGGCCACACCGGCAGCGGCAAATCCACCCTGGCGCAGCACCTGAACGGGCTGCTTACCCCCACCTCGGGTCGCGTGCTGGTGGACGGCGAGGATATCAACCAGAAGGGCGCTAACCGCCGCGCGCTGCGCCAGCGGGTAGGGCTGCTGTTCCAATACGCCGAATACCAGCTGTTTGAGGAAACGGTATACAAGGACATCGCCTTCGGCCCCAAAAATCAAGGATTAACCGGCGACGAGCTGGACGCCCGCGTGCGCGAGGCCTTTGCCCGCGTGCATCTGCCCGAGGATGCGCTGCAAAAATCCCCCTTTGACCTTTCCGGCGGTCAGATGCGCCGCGTGGCGCTGGCAGGCGTAATTGCCATGCATCCGCGCGTTCTGGTGCTGGACGAGCCCATCGCGGGGCTGGATCCGCGCGGCCGCGACGAGCTGACCGAGATCATCAACGAGCTCCATCAGGACGGCGTAACGATGGTCATCATCAGCCATAACATGGACGATGTGGCGCGCATCGCCACGCGCGCCGCCGTGCTGCACAAGGGTCGCCTGGCCATGCTTGGCACGCCGAGGGAAATTTTCTCCCGTGGAGACGAGCTGGCCGCCATGGGTCTGGATGTTCCGCAGACCGTGCAGCTGTGCCAGGCCTTGCGCGCGGGCGGTATGGATGTGCCCGACTGCCTGACCAATGAGGAGCTGTGCGACGCGATCTGCCGCGCGCTGGGAAAGGAGGCGGCCATCCATGCTTAAGGATATCACCCTGGGCCAGTACTACCCGGTTGAAAGCCCGGTGCACCGTCTGGACCCGCGCGTCAAGATCCTGCTGACCATCGCGTTTATCGTGGGCGTATTTCTGGTCAAAAGCCTGCTGGGCTTCCTGCCCGTCATCGTCTTTATCGTGCTGGCCGCCTATGCCTCGCATCTGCCGTTAAAGCTGCTGGCCAAGGGGCTAAAGCCCCTGCGGTTCATCCTGATTTTCACCTTCCTGCTCAACCTGTTTTTCAGCCCCGGCGATACGGTGCTTGTGCATGTGTGGCGCATTCAGATCACGCTGGAAGGCCTGCTGACGGCGCTGCGCTTCTCCGCCCGGCTGATCTTTCTGGTGACAGGCGCCAGCCTGCTGACGCTGACCACCCCGCCCGTGGTGCTGACCGACGGCCTGGAGCGGCTGCTCAGCCCCTTTGCCAAGATCGGCTTTCCCGCCCACGAGCTGGCCATGATGATGACCATCGCCCTGCGCTTTATCCCCACGCTGCTGGAAGAGGCCGACAAGATCATGAAGGCGCAGATGGCCCGCGGCGCGGATTTTGAATCGGGCAATATCATTCAGCGCGCCAAGGCCATGGTACCGCTGCTGGTGCCGTTGTTTATCAGCGCGTTCCGCCGCGCGGGCGATCTGGCCATGGCCATGGAGGCCCGCTGCTATCACGGCGGCGAGGGCCGCACGCGCCTGCGCATCCTGAAGCTGACCCGCGCCGACGCCGTCGCCACGCTGATTACCGCCGCCATGATCGCGCTGGTAGCGGTGATTGGATAAAAGCTTCGCATGATAAAAGAGCTGCCTAAGCAAGACAGCTCTTTTTTGTTATTCACTTCGCCGCATCCCTGGCCGCGAGCAATCCGGTTGCAAAGGCAAACTGCAGGTTATAGCCGCCGCAATCGCCATCCACATTGAGGATTTCGCCGCAGGCATACAGGCCGGGATGCTTTTTGCACGCCATGGTGGCAGGATCAAAATCCGCGGGATCGATTCCGCCCTGCGTCACCTGCGCCTGATCATAGCCGCGCACGCCAGTCACGCGCAGCGGATAAGCGCACAGCATGCGCGCAAGCTCCTCGCCGCGATAGGCCGCCATGCGTTCGCGCAGCAGCCTTGGCAGCGCCCCCAGCAGCAGCGCATCGTTGGGCAGTATCTGCGCCCGGCGCTTCAGAAAGGCGCGCACGGCAGGCAGATTGTCATCGGGCCGCCCAGGCTCAAGGCGCGCCATGCGATATGCGCCAATGCCCATCGTTGGGGAGAAATCCAGATATAGCATAGGCTGACGACGCGCGGACAGCAGCCGCTGCGCGTCGCGCGCCAGCTGCATAGCGCATACACCGCTGACGCCGTAATCGGCAAACAGCACCTCGCCCTGCGTGCGAGCAATGGGCTGGTCACCATCGCACAGCGTCAGCGTGGCAGGCAAACGCAGGCCGCTCAGCCCACGCAGCGGCGCTTTTTCGGTTTCAATGGGAGCCAGCGCCGGAGCGGGAGCCGCCAGCTTGCAGCCCAGCGCCGTCAGCAGGCCATAGGCGTTGACAGCGCCCAGCTTGGGCGCAGCCAGCCCGCCGCAGCACACCAGCACGCAATCGGCATGATACGCCGCGTCCGCCGTGCGCACGCAATACCCGTCCTTTTCAGGCAGGATGGCCTGTGCCTGCGCGCCGGTTATCACGCGCGCATGCACGCGCTCCAAGTGCAGCCGCAGCACATCCAGCACCGCCGCCGCCTGGTTGCAGGCAGGATACACCCTGCCGCTGGCGTCCTCGCGCGTGGGCAAGCCCAGGGAGTCAAAAAAACCCAGCACATCGGCCACGGGCATGCTTTGCAGCACCCGGCGGGCAAAATCCGTATCGCCAAAATAGCAAGGCTCATCCATGTTAGCCAGGTTACAGCGTCCGTTGCCGGTAGCCAGCAGCTTTTTACCCACGCGGTCGCTGCGCTCCAGAATCGTCACGCGCGCGCCCATTTGCCCTGCTTGCACAGCGGCGGCGAGGCCAGACGCCCCGCCGCCGAGAATAAGAATCGATTTGTTTTTCATCAGTTTTTGATGTTCAGCTTCTTGGCCGCGTTTCTGTACGCATCCATGATAGCGTCCTGATGGCCGTACCAGCCGTTCTTGGAGTTGCCCACATCCACAATGCCTGAGCCATGGGTCTTGCTGTTGACAAAGTGGATACAGAACTGGCCATAGAAGTCGTTATCCGGGATGGTATCGCCGGCCGGGTAGTTATGCGGCACGCCGTACATGGAGGCTGCATAGCTATTATCACCGATGGTCACCAAGACAGGATGGCGCTGATACAGGTTCTTATCGCTGATTTCCTGCGCAGTCTTTACCTTGTAGATCTTACACATGGCCGCAGTATCGGCAGCGGTCAAGGGCTCCACGTCGGCATGCGCGCCGCCGCTCCAGCGCTTTACGCGGAAGGAGATGCCCGTGTTCACATCGGTCACAACGGCCGTGCTGCCCTTGTAGAAGATGCTCTGGATACCGCCGGTATACCAGTCAATCAGCTTCGGCATATGCAGGGTGACGGTGGTGGAGGAGCCATTGGTGGTTTCACTCTTTTCCCTGGTGCCAAACAGCGAGTGCTGGGTCAGGGAGGTAGCAATGCCGTCCACAACCAGGTCATGATCTTCCTGATAGCGGCTGATGGCGCTGGCAGTGTTGCTGTCAAATACGCTGTTGATCTGGCTGTTGCTCATGTAGCCCAGCTCAGCCAGACGGACCTGTACCTTGCGCACCGCCTCACCGGTGGAGCCCAGCTGCAGGGTGGTGTAGCTGGCTTCAGGCTTGGAGTCGGGATCGCCGCTCTTGATATACTCGGCTTCTTCCGTCTTGGTCAGGATGCGCACCAGGTCGCCGCGGATCCAGCCGGTCACACCGCTGATGGTGACGCCATACCAGGTTACGCCGTCCACCACGTTGGTGGCGCCACTGATCTTGCCGCCCGTACCCTGGGTGTAGATCAGACCCACCTGACGCGCGCTGGGATTGCCCTCGGCGCGGACGACCACCTTTTCCTTGGTGGTGATGAAGGTGGTGCTCAGCTTGGACAGATCGGGCACAGCCGTGGGCGTAGCGGTGGGCTTGGCCGTGGGCTGGTTGTTCAGATAATCTCTGTATTCAGCGTCGTTCATCACCTTGGCGCAGTTGCCGCGGATGTAGCACTCGTTGCCGCCGACGGTGAGCTTGTACCACTCCACGCCGCTGACCTTGACCTTGGAATCAAACTTGAATACCGCGCCCAGCGCAGCCTGGCCGATGGTGC
The DNA here is from genome assembly GCA_004556155.1 of Clostridiales bacterium. Classification (GTDB taxonomy): domain Bacteria; phylum Bacillota; class Clostridia; order Christensenellales; family Aristaeellaceae; genus SFMI01. The sequence continues at coordinate 23,789 of SFIM01000017.1, read as the reverse complement.
CCGCCTTGCTGGAGGGCGACTGGCGCAGCCACACCTTGTCCAGGGTGGTCTGGATATACTTGGTCGCCTTGGGCACAGGGGTGGGGGTGGGCGTGGCGGTGGGCATGGGCTTGCCGCTCAGGTAAGCCGATACCTGCTCGGGGGACATCACGCTGATGCAGTCCCCGCGCATATAGCCGATATCGCCATTATAGGCGACATTGTACCAGTAGTAGCCGTTGGCATAGCGAGCCTTGCCCACGATTTGCAGAACGGTACCCTGCGCGGGCACCTGCCCATACACGCCCGCGGAGGCGCTGGCGGCTCTGCGCAGATACACCTTGTCGCGCGTGGTCATCAGATAGCCGGAGGTGACGTTCTGGGGCTTGGTGGAGGTATTGCCATAGGCGTCGCAGGGCGCGCAGTAATCGCCCATCACATAGCCGGTTTCAAAGTTGTATACGATCTTGTACCAGGTGGTGCCGCCCACGGACACAGCCGCGCTGTAGGGAGCCACAACGCCCTTATCCAGCTTGGCAATGCGGGCGGAGGTGATGCTGGCGCTCTTGCGCACGTTGACGGAATCGGTGGTTTTGATGTAGCCCTGCGCGCCGCTGGGCGCGGCGGTGACGTTGGGCGCGGTGGGGGCGGCGGCGATGGGATTGCCCGACGCGTCGCTCTTAAAGCAGCAAGTGCCCAGCACATAGCCAAACACATCCTCGGTGCTGCTGTACACATAATACCAGGTAGCGCCGCTGACGATCTTGACCGCATAGTAGGGCAGCACCTGACCCTCCTCGGCATAGCCCACGCGGTTGCCCGTGCCGGCCTTGGCCTGGCTGCGGATGTTGGTGCGGCCCTTCACATTCATCTTTACATAGCCCAGAATGCTGGAAGGATCGTTGGTGGTGGTAGGCAGGGTGGTCGTAGTGCCGGCGGTGGATTTCACCGTGGCGCAGGTGGCGATGATATAGCCAAAGGCGTTGTTATCCGCGCTGTAGCAATAATACCAGGTGCTTCCGCCGCTCTGCACGGTGTAATAGTAAGGCAGCTCGGTGCCCTGAGGCAGCTTGGCGATGCTGTTGTTATCCAGGATCGCGGCAGACTTGCGCAGGTTGGTATTGCCCTCGGGAGTAATCACGATGGTGCCCACCGGATCATTGCCGCCGGAGGGCGCAGTAGTCGGCGCGGGCGCGGTGGTGGTATCGCTGCTCAACATGGTCATGTTGCTGCCGCGCACATAGCAATCCGCGCCGTTGACGGTGATGATGTAATAAATCGTGCTGTTGATGGTGGCTGTGCCGGTCACATAATAGGCCTCGCCCGCGGAGAGCAGACCCAGGCTGGTAAGCACGCCGCCCTCATAATGATAATAATTGGTGCTGGCGTTATTGGGACGGGCATAGTTGGTCAGCGCCGTCACATTGTTGGCGGTATCCGTGCCGCTGTCGCCAGAAGAGGACGTGCTGCCGCCAAGCACGGTGGCATTGCCGCCCTGCTTCTGCCAGGCGTCCGCCTCGGCCTCGCTCATCAGGGTGATGTACTGCTGGCTGATATAGCCGTAATACTCACGATCCAGATACGCGGGCAGATTGGTGGATACATAGTAATAATTCACGCCGCCGGCCGACTTGGTGCCCAGGATTTTGCATACCCAACCGTTGTTGAGCTTGTCCCACACCACGGTATCGTTGGCCTGCTTACGGAAACGCACATTGTCAAAATTGACATAGCCGTACTGCCCGTCTTCAGCCAGCGCAGCGGGCAAAACGCCCAGCGCCAGCATCAGCGCAGCCAGCAGGCTCAATACCCGAATCCGCATGGCATGATGTGTGTTCGTGTTTCTGTTCATAGCCCACCTCGTAATGCGCCCTTGCGCAGAATCTTCCACCTGCATTGTATTACGTTTTTATTACAAAGTCAAGTAGAATATGAAACATTTAGGGTAATTTTATCAACTATCTAGTTCAGTTTTTCCGCCGCGCAAGCGCAAAGCGCCTCCGCCATCGCATCAGACAGGGCAAGCGTCTCCGCCCGGGCGCTGACATAGAGCTTGATCTTTGGCTCCGTGCCGCTGGGACGCACGCATAGCCAGCTGCCGCCCTCCAGCTCAAAGTACAGCACATCGGAGGCCGGCAGATCGATCTTGCTCGTCTTACCCTCCTGCGTGCGCACACCCGTCAGGTAATCGCGCACCGCCGTCACGCGGATGTTTCCAAACGCTTGCGGGGGGTTTTCGCGCAGCCCGCGCATGATGGCGCGCATGCGGCTTACGCCGTCCTTGCCGGGCAGCGTGCGGCTGGTCACGCGATCGCTATACGCGCCGTAACGGGCGTAGAGCTGCTGCAGGCGATCATACAGGGTGATGCCCTCCTGCATGCACACGCACGCCGCCTCACACAGCAGCAGCGAGGCGTTTACGCCGTCCTTATCGCGCACCTGCGTGCCGCTGAGGAAGCCGTAGCTTTCCTCAAAGCCAAACAGGAAGGTATGCGCGCCCGTCTCTTCAAACTGCTGAATCTTTTCGCCGATGAATTTGAAGCCCGTCAGCGTATCGATGCAGGCGATATCAAAGCTAGCCGCGATGGCACTCGCCATCTCAGTGGATACGATGCTTTTGCAGATTGCGCCGTTGCGCGGCAGCGTGCCGTGCGCCTGACGCTGGGACAGCACATGATACAGCAGCAGGCAGCCGATCTGGTTGCCCGTCAGGGTGTGGAAAGTCCCCTGGCCGTCGCGCACAGCCACGCCCATACGGTCGCAGTCGGGATCGGTGCCAAATACCACCGTTGCCCCCACCTGCTCGGCCAGCGGAATGGCGTATTTAAACGCAGCGGGATCCTCAGGGTTGGGCGCGGTGACGGTGGGGAAATCACCGTCGGGCGCTTCCTGCTCAGCCACAACGTTCACATGGGTGATGCCTACCTCTCGCAGCATGCGGCGCACCGGCAGATTGCCCGAGCCATGCAGCGGGGTGTAGACGATGCGCAGGTTCTTGCCCTCGGCCTGCAAAAGCTCGGGACATACGGACAGAGAACGAATCATGGCGATGTAATCATCATCCACTTCCTTGGCGCCAATGATCTGCAACAGACCCTTTTGCTTGGCTTCGTCCTCCGCCATCACAGGCGCGCCCGCATAGGGCAGCGGACGGATATAACCGGTTACAGCCTCGGCCGCCTCGGGCGACAGCTGCGCGCCGTCCTCCCAGTAAGCCTTGTAGCCGTTATACTGCGGCGGATTATGGCTGGCGGTAATCACCACGCCCGCGATGCAGCCCAGGTGGCGTACGGCATAGCTGAGCATGGGCACGGGACGCAGCGAATCAAACAGATACGCCTTGACCCCCGCCGCGCACAGCGTCAGCGCCGTCTCGCGGGCAAACTCCGCGCTCATGTGGCGGCTGTCATAGGCAATGGCTACGCCACGCTCCGTCCCGCCGGGGAACGTATGAATATAGGCGGCCAGCCCGCGCGTGGCGCGGCGCACCACATACACGTTCATGCGGTTGGTGCCATAGCCCAGCACGCCGCGCATGCCCGCCGTGCCAAAAGCCAGCTCAGTATAAAAACGATCTTCAATCTGTTTTTCATCCGTCAGGGCGGAAAGCTCCGCCACCAGCGCGTCGTCATTGGCAAAATCGTGCAGCCACTGCGTGTATACAGCGCGATAATTCATATCAGCCATGCTACATACCCCCTTAAATTTCCAACTTAATTATATGAAATAACCGCGCCGTTTGCAAGCATATTCTTGTAACAACAAGGGGGGGATCCGCATTGAAGCGTTTAAAACCCGGCAAAGCGCTGGGATGTCTACTGTGTATTCTGCTTACCTGCGCGCTGATTTTGGCCTATCCCGCGCTTTCCGCCCGCCTGTCCGCTGCCGCCCCCAGCGCCCCGCCCGGCGTAAACGCGGCCCGGCGGCAGCTGCTTACCGTATGGTTGGCGGGCGATTGCTTAAACGCCGCGCCCTGGGTGCGCGCACAGGCCGCCGCCTATGCCAAGACTCACAAGGGAGTACGCGTGTGGATACGCACTGCCGCGCGGGAGGATTTGCAAGCGCTCTGCGAAAATATGGACGGCGCGCCCGATCTGATTCTGTTTGCGCCAGGGCTGGATATCCCGGCGGACTGTCTGCGCGCCCTGTCCGCCGATGGCCTTTGCGCAGCCTATCGCGCCGCCGGCCAGGCGCAGGGGCGTCAGCTGGCCGTACCGCTGTGCCTGGACGGCTATGCGCTGGTATGCCCCGCGCGCGAGGCCGCCGTCACCCCCTCCCCCACCAGCCTGTTCGGCGCAGCACCCACGCCTGATGCGCATGCGCTGCCGCAAGCAACCGCCCTGCCGCGCGAAAGCTGGCCCGAGCGACTGATCGCGGACGACGCTTTCGGCGCGGTAGCGATGGATCGCCTGGGGGTATCGGGATCAATCGCATGGCTACCCGCCGCGCAGGTGCCCGCCGCCCTGCTGTCCGGACAGGCGGAAGGCGCGCTATTGACGCTTACCCAGGCACGGCAATGCCTGACCGCCGGTCAGGGGCTTCAATTGCTGGCTGCGGCGGATATCACCGACCGCGTGGTTTTCGGCGCGATTCCGCAAAGCGCGCAGCCAGCTGCCGAAGGTTTGCTTGATTTTCTGCTTTCAGCGTCCGCTCAGCAGGCGCTTGCCGCACGCGGCCTGCTGCCCGCCCGCGAGGGAATCACCCTGTACGGCGCGGATCAGCCCATCCTGCTCGCCGCCCAACAGGCATTGCGCGAGGGCAAGCTGGTCAACGCCTTCACCTCCTCCCCAGCGCTTAAGGACGAGCAAACCATCGCACAAACGCTTTGTGATGCCAGATAGGCAAAGCCTAAAATTTGTTTATTGACGAACGCCCTGTTTCATTCTATATTCTCGGTGGTATAACAATAACGTTATCCCATTCTATCTGCGAAAGGAGCAACACACATGAAAAAACTGCTTGCTATCCTTCTGTGTATGGCTATGCTATGCACCGCATCCTTTTCCCTGGCTGAGCCGCTCACTGGCGAAGCTGACGGCTATGGCGGCCCCATCCAGGCTGAAGTCACCCTGGACGGCGACAAAATTGCAGCCCTGAAGCTGACCGGCGATAAGGAAACCCCCTCGCTGGGCGGCGTTGCGCTGGAAAAGCTGACCGAGGCCATCCTGGCCAGTGGTACGCTGGAAGGCGTGGACGTTGTGACCGGCGCTACCTGGACCAGCAAGGGCGCCTTTGCCGCCATCAAAAAGGCCATGGGCGTTGAGGAAGAATCCGCTCAGACGGCCGCCGAGGCTGTTTCCGCCACGGGGCTGAGCCATGGTCTGGGCCTGGCCTCCACCCCGCGCCTGGGCCCCGGCAAGGATGATCAGGGCATGCCCGTCTATTCCTTTAACGAAGTGGTTGCCTATGTGATCACCGATGCAGAGCAGCGCATTGTGGATCTGGAAGTGGACATCCTTGAGATCATCACCCCCAACCACGACGCAGCAGACGACAACTACATCGCCGGTTGGCCGGGCAGCACCTATAATGACGATCACGATGCGGACGGCAAGGTAGACGGCGTAATCGAAGAAACGACCGAAACCTTTGTAAATAACCTGACCAACTGGGCCACCAAGCGCGACAAGGGCGACGCTTATAAGATGAATTCCGGCACCTGGGAGCAGGAAATGGACGCCTATGAAAGCATCTTCAAGGGCATGACCATCTCCGAGGTGAAGGATTGGGTAGCCAAGTACTGCTCCGATCTGAACGGCCGCGCGCTGCACAGCACCGTGACCAAGGAAGCCGACGTAACCAAATGGAACGCCCTGACTGATGAAGAAAAGGCGGCCATCGACGCGGTATCCGCCGCCACCATGTCCGTAAACGATGCGCACGGCGATATCATCGCCGCCATCGAAAACGCGATCAACAATCAGCAGCCCATCACCGTGGACAGCGATATCGCCAGCATGGGGCTTGGCGTCGTCGTCACCCCTCGCCTGGGCCCCGGCAAGGATGATCAGGGCGTGCCCGTGTATTCCTTCAATGTAGTCATGGCTGGCAGCTGCTACGACGCGGAGGGCAAGACCGTGGCGCTGGCTGCGGATGTACTGGAAATCATTACCCCCAACCATGATGGCGCGGATGACAACGTGTTCACCGGTTGGCCTGGACAATCCTACAACAACGACGCGGATGCGGACGGCAAGGTAGACGGCGTGCTGGCGCAGACCGAGGATACCTTTGTGGAGCAGATCAAGGGTTACACCACCAAGCGTTCCCTGGGCGACAAGTATAAGATGAACTCCGGCACCTGGAAGCAGGAAATGGAGACCTTTGAAGCCTACTTTACCGGCAAGACGGCCGATGAAATCAGCGCATTCTTCACCGCCTACGGCTCCGATGTAAACGGCCGCATCCTGCGCGGCACCTCCGATAAGGAAGCCGACGTAACCAAGTGGAACGCCCTGACCAGCGAACAGCAGGCCGAAGTGGATGCGCTGAGCGGCGCGACCATGTCTCTGCGCGACGGCCACGGCGATATTCTGGGCGCAATTGAAAAGGCCTGGAAAAACGCCAAGGCCTGCCTGATCAACGTGAAATAATCCCATCGAACAATTCGCTTTATCCGCCGGCCAAGCAGCGCCAAACGCTGCTTGGTCGGATTTTTTATTGACATTGCGCACAGATTTTACCCTGTTTTGTCTTTTTCTTCCGCATGGTTGCAGTGCGGCTCTGTTTATGGTAAAATAAGGGCAGTCGCACCCCCTCATTGAAAATCAAAAACAAAAAAGGAGCCTGTAGCCATGAAAATATTATTTGCTGCCAGCGAATGCGTTCCCTTCATCAAAACCGGCGGATTGGCCGACGTGGTGGGCGCGCTTGCGCCCGTGCTTGCCCGCAAGGGGCACGATGTGCGCGTCATCCTGCCCAAGTACGGCATGATGGCCGAGGAATATCGCCAGCAGCTGCGCCATGTAACCGACTTCTATGTAAAGCTGGGCTGGCGGCATCAGTACTGCGGCATCGAGGCGCTGGAGCGCCAGGGCGTTACCTTCTACTTTGTAGATAACGAGTATTACTTCAAGCGCAATTACATCTACGGCCTGGGCGGGGACGAATACGAGCGCTTTGGCTTCTTCTGCCGCGCCGTGCTGGACGCGCTGCCCCGGCTGGATTTCCAGCCCGACGTCATCCACGCCCACGACTGGCAAAGCGGCATGGTGCCCGCGCTGCTGCGCATCCAATATGATCAGGCGGATTTTTACCATAATATCCGCACGGTGTTTACCATCCATAACCTGCAATATCAGGGCGTGTTCGGCATCGAGCAGGTCAAGGACGTGCTGGAGTTGCCCGACGACGTCTTTACCAACGACAAGCTGGAGTGCTTCGGCTGCGCCAACTTCATGAAAGCCGCGCTGGTCTATGCGGATGAGATCACCACCGTCAGCCCCAGCTACGCCGAGGAAATCCAGACCGCCTATTACGGCGAACGCCTGGACGGCCTGCTGCGCGCACGGCGCAATTCGCTCTCGGGCGTGCTCAACGGCATTGACATGCAGGAGTATGATCCGGCAGCCGATCCCCTGATCCCCGCCCCTTACAGCGCCCAGGATCTGTCCGGCCGCGCCCAGTGCAAGGCCGCCCTGCAGCAAAGTCTGGGCCTGACGGTTGATCCCAGCGTGCCCATCATCGGCATGGTGGGCCGCCTGTCCTCGCAGAAGGGCCTGGATCTGGTGGATCATGTGATCGGCCAAATCATGGAAGAAAACGTACAGCTGGTGGTACTGGGCATGGGCGAAAGCCGCTATGTCAACCTGTTCAGCTGGGCGGAGCAGCAGTATCCGGGCCGCGTGGCCGCGCGCTTCCAGATGGATCATCAGCTGGCGCACCGCATCTACGCCGGCGCGGATATGTTCCTGATGCCCTCGCAGTTTGAGCCCTGCGGCCTGTCGCAGATGATCGCCCTGCGCTATGGCTGCGTGCCCATCGTGCGCGAAACCGGCGGCCTGCGCGATACGGTGCTGAGCTATAACCACTACAACAACGCGGGCAACGGCTTCACGTTCTTTAACTACAACGCGCATGATATGCTCTTTACCATCCGCCGTGCGCTGCGCTATTATCACGAGCATCCCGACGTCTGGCGCGAGCTGCAGAGCCGCGGCATGAATGGCGATTACAGCTGGAACGCCTCGGCCGAAACCTACCTGTCCCTGTACATGAGCATTCTGCCCGGCGCGCAGAACGCGCTGCCCGTGGAAATGCCCACGCCCGTCGCCGTGCAGGCCGAGCAGGCTGCGGAGGAAATGCCGGCGCTGGAAAAAGAGGAAATCACCGAAAAGCCCGCCAAGCCTGCGCGCAAGCCGCGCGCCAAGAAGCCTGCGGACGCGGGCGCTGAAAAGCCCTCCCCCAAAACCCGCGCAAAGAAAGCCGCGGACGCGCCCGCCGATAAGCCCGCCCGCAAGCCCCGCGCCAAAAAGGCCGAAAAGCCCGCGGAGTAAAAACAGCTTTCATTTTTTCACTGCCCATTGCAGCCGGTTCATCCGGCTGCTTTTTGTATGGAATCCGCCGCCGCGCGCCACAATAAACGCTGTAAAACCGCAGCAATAACGCATGGTTCCATGCGATTTTTCGGAGGCGCGCATGATCGGCAGCCCGCGCAGCAATGTATCCATCATCTCCCCCATTCGACGCGCAGAGCGTCTGCTTTGCCAAAGCCAGCGCGAGGATCTGCCCCCCGCCGCGCAATGGCTGCGCGATAACGCCCGCGCGCTTTACGGCCAGGCCGCGCAGACCCAGCAGGAAGCCCGCTATTTGGGGCGGCGCGCGTTCCGCCGCCTGCGTGATTTCTGCGATGCCCTCATCGCCCCACCAAGCGGGCGCATCGACGAGGGCGCGCTGCTGCGCGCCCTGCGGCAGGCGCAAAAGGATGCGCTCTTTACCGTGCAGGAGCTGCGCGCCCTGCACGGCATGCTGCGCGCGCGGCTGTTTGCCGCGCTGCTTGCGCTGCTGCCCACGCTGGTGCAGGAGTGCCAGGATTACCGCACGGGGGAAGCCCTGGCCGCCGCGCTGGGGCATAGCGCTCCCGCGCGCTGGCCGCAAAGCCCCGTGGCGCTTCGCCGCGCGCAGGAGGTGCTGTCTCAGTCCGGCAATATCGAGGCCGCGCGCAAGTTAGATGTGCATCTGCGTGCAGGCAATCAAATTCCGAAGTCCGCCGCCCATCAGGCACGCGCCCAGCTGTTATCCACCGCCGAGCGCGCAGGCGGGCTGATCACCATGATCCTGTCGCTGCCGCAGATCAATTTCGCCCGCGTCATCGAAAAAAGCAGCCGCGCCTGCCTGATTCTGCAGGCCGATCCTACCTTCCGCCGCATGACCGGCGACAGCCGCGCGCTGTACCTGACGCACGCCTCGCGCCTGGCGCGCAGCCTGCGGGTATCGGAGGAATCCGTGTGCAAGGCCGCGCTGGCCTTGTGCGAGGGCAAGCAGGGGCTGGAGGCCGAGGCCGGGTACTACCTGCTGGAGCAGCGCGGCAAAATCTGCGAATACCTGCATAAAAAGCCGCCGCTTGGGGAGCGTTTGCGCAGCAAAAAAGCCGCAATTTATCTTGGTTATCTGCTTGTCAGCGCAGCGGCCTTCGCGGTGCTGGGCGCACTGCTGCTGCCCTGGTACGCCGTGCCCTTCTTTACGCTCACCGCAACCTCCCTTACGCACCGCTTCGCCCAGCGCGCCACCGCGCGCCTGCTCCCGCCGCGATTGCTGCCGCGCATCAAGCGCGCGTGCTTTTCCCAGGAGCTTCGCGTGCTGGTCGCCTTGCCAACGGTGCTGATGGATGAAAAGCACGCCCTGCAAATGTGCCGCAAACTGTCGATCCTATACCTGGCCAACGCCGATATGCCGCTGGATTTTCTGCTGCTGAGCGATTTTACCGATGCTCAGGCCGCCCACGCGGAGGGCGACGAGCGCATTCTCAGCGCGCTAACAGGCGGCGTTCGCGCGCTCAATCAAAGCTACGGCCCGCGCTTTTACTGCCTGCACCGTGCCCGCAGCCGAAACCGCGCCGAGGGCTGCTATATCGGCCGGGAGCGCAAGCGCGGCGCGCTGGAAATGCTGGGCTGCCTGCTGTGCGGGGAAGCGTGCCCGGATACCCTGGCCTATGCCAGCACGCCGCCCGAAGGCCTGCATGGCCGTTACGCCTATGTAATCACCCTGGATGCGGACACCATTCTGCCCGCCGGGGCGGCTGAGCGTCTGCTGGGCGCGATGCTGCATCCCCTGCAAAAAGGCCGTACGGGCATCCTCCAGCCGCGCATGCAAACGCTGCCCATGCATGTGAAAACGCACGCGCAGGCGCTGCTTGGCGGCATGAGCGGGGCAGACGGCTACTGCGCCGCCGCGCAGGAATTCTATCAGGATGTATTCGGCCGCGGCTCCTTTATGGGTAAGGGCATTTATGATCCCGCCGCGCTGCTGGCCGTCAGCCGCACGCTGCCCGAAAACGCCGTGCTCAGCCACGATCTGTTGGAGGGTGAGCTTTGCCATGCCCAGCTTTGCGAGGATATCGCCTGTTATGACGGACACCCGGCAAGGGTAAACGGTTTTCTGCGGCGCGCGCACCGCTGGACGCGCGGCGACTGGCAGCTATTGCCGTTTTTGAAGGACAAGCGGCTCGATCTTCTATCCAGGCTTAAGATTTTGGATAACCTGCGCCGCGCGCTTGTGCCGCCAGCGCGCTTGATTACCCTGATTCTCTGCGCCATGCAGGGCGCGTGGCTGCCCTTTATCCTGGCGCTGCTGCCGCTGCGCGCGCCCGCCGAGCTGGGCGCGCTGCTTTTGCTGCCCATGATGGCCGTCACCCGGCTGGATGCAATCCTGCGCGTGCTGTGGCGTATGCGCGTCAGCCATAAACGACTGCTGCAATGGACCACCGCCGCCCAGGCCGAGCAAAACGATCTGCGCGCGCTGCGTCTGGATTTTGCCGCCATGCTGCCCGGCGCGCTCATGCTCTTTGCCGCGGCGGGGCGCGTATTCTGGCCGGGGTTCGCGCTGGGGGCAATCTGGCTTGCCCAGCCGCTGCTGGCCCGCTGGCTGGATCGTCCCCGCGCGCAGCAGGCGGCGCTCAGCAGCGGGCAGCAGGCCGCGCTGCGCCGCATCGCCGCCGATACCCTGCAATTTTTCCTGGAAAACGTAAACGCGCGCACGCATCATCTGCCGCCGGACAATGTGCAGCTGTCGCCCCCGCGCGGGGCTGCCATGCGCACATCGCCCACCAACATCGGCATGTATCTGTTGTCGCTGTGCGCGGCGCGGGAGCTGGGGCTGCTGGATGCGGACACGCTGTTTGCCCGCCTGGCCGATACCCTGAATACTCTGGAACGCCTGCGCACCTGGCACGGCGTGCCCTATAATTGGTATGATCTCACCACCTTGCGCCCCATGCCCGGCGAATTTGTATCCGCCGTGGACGCGGGCAATCTGGCGCTGGCGCTGACCGTATGCGCTCAGTGCGCGCGCATGCAGCTGCGCCAGGCACGGGAAGAATACCGCAGTGTGCCCGTGCGGCTGGACGCGCTGCGCGGCCGCATGCAGCTGCGCAGGCTCTATGATGCGCGCCGCCATCTGTTCTTTATCGGCTACGACGGCGCGAACGCCCGCATGAGCGAAGGACATTACGATCTATTGGCCAGCGAATCGGTGATGCTGTCCTTTGCCGCTATCATGGCAGGGGAAGCGCCCGAAAAGCACTGGTGGTATCTGGGCCGCGCGTGGATGGCGCTGCCGCAGAAGGCGCTGCTTTCCTGGAGCGGCACGATGTTTGAATATCTGATGGGCGCGCTGCTGCTGCCCAGCTACCCCGGTTCCACGCTGTCCGCCGCGCAGCACGCCTGCGTGCGCGCGCAGCAAAAGCATGGACGCGAGGGCGTATTTGGCGTGTCTGAAAGCGGCTATGCGCAGTACGATCAGGAGCTCAACTACCGCTATCAGGCCTTCGGCCTGCGCGAGCTTGCGCTGGACAGCCGCTGTGAGGGCGACGTGATCGCCCCCTATGCGGCAGCGCTGGCTCTGCGCTGTGCGCCCCAGGCGGCATGCGAGGCGCTGCTGCGCATGCAGCAGCGCGGCTGGTACGGCGATCAGGGCTTTTACGAGGCGGCGGATTTCACCGCGGGCGCGCAGGAAACGCTGGTATACAGCCATATGGCGCACCATCAGGGCATGATCCTGTGCGCCATATGCAACGCGCTGTGCGGGGATTACCTTCCGCGCGTGCTCCAAAGCCTGCCCCGCGCCGCCGCGCACCTGCCCCTGCTGTGCGAAATGCCGCCGCGCCATGCCCTGCGCCTGCCGCGTCCGCTGCGCGCGCACCGGGATGCCGCGCCCGACGCGCCTTTCCGCATGCGCGCCGAAAGGGGCGTTCCGCCCGATGTGCTGACGCTCTCCGGCGGCGGCTCCACCATGCTGATCTCCGCGACAGGACACAGCGCGCTGTTTCGCGGCGATACACTGCTTACACGCTTTGATCCTGACTGCCGCGCGCTGGACGGCGCACAGTTTTTCCTGAGCAATCGCGATACCGGCGCATGCCTGCGGCTGACGGACGGCGAATACACCTTCCTGCCCGGCGAGGCACAATGCAGCCTGCATGAGGGCGGGCTGAAATCGCGCTTATCCTTGTGCGTAGACCCATTGACGGGCGCGGCGGTGTATCATCTACGGCTGCGCAGCGCCGCGGAGCAGCCCATGCGGCTATACGCAGCGGGCATGATTGTGCCTGCCCTGGCCACGCAGCGGGAAGACCGCGCGCACATTGCCTTTTCCAATCTGTTTATCAGCATATCCAAATCCGGCAGTCATGAGCTGATTGCCCGCCGTCATGAACGCCATGGCAATTCCGAGCGCAGCCTGCGATTTGGGCTGATCGATGCGCAGGGCGACTGCGGCATGATGAACGACCGTGCGCTGTTTTGGGGCGCATCGGGCGATTTGTCGCATCCTCGCGGCATGAACTTGGACGCGCGCGAATTTGCGCTGACGGACAGCGTAGATCCCTGCCTGGCTCTGCGAACGGAGGTTGTGCTGCTGCCCGGCCACGAGGTCAATCTGTTTTTCGCCCTAGGCATGGGCGAGCTGCCCGCCAATGAAGCGGAATCACGCCGCGCTTTTGCCCTGTCCGCCGATCGCGCGCAGGTGAACCGGCGGCTTTTGCAGCTGGATACGCGCATGCTGACCCTATCCTGCCGCATGGCCGCGCGCCTGCTGCTGACGGGCTGGCCGCGCGAAGCCCTGGAAAGCGCGGGCGTGCGCGCTCTGTGGCGGCAGGGCATCAGCGGAGACTGGCCCATTCTGCTGGTCACGGCCGAGCGCGAGGAGGACTGCGGCGGGGTCAGCCAGGCGGCTCATTTGTTTGCCTATCTGCTGGAAAACGGCGTGCAGGCCGAGATGGTCATTCTGCTGCCGCCCGAAAACGACTACGAGCAGCCGCTGCGCGCGTTTTGCGATACGCTGCTGCTGCGCCCAGCCCTGCGCGCGCTGCACGGACGCGTGCGTGTGCTGCAGGAAGATGATCCCTTATGTGCTCAGGCGCTACGGGCGCTGTGCGCGCTGCATATCCACGCGGGAGAGGATCTGCGCACCCAGCTTGCCCCTGCCTCCCCCGGCGCGCCGCTGCACCGGGCGGAGGCGGGCGGAAGCCTGCCCGCCATGCCGCGCCTGCACCAGGCAAACGGCCTGGGCGGCTTTACGCAGGAGGGCGGTTATGTGATCCTGCCCGGCGAATCCCGCGCCGGCATTGCGCCCTGGTGCCATATTCTGGCCAATGACGTATTCGGCACGCTGGTATGCGAGCGCGGCATACTCTTTTCCTGCGCAGGCAACAGCCGGCTTGCGCGCGTTACTGCCGTCAGCCAGGACAGCGTGCACCCCGCCTTATCGGAGGAATACCTGCTGCGCGAGGGTGATCGCGCCTGGTCGCTGACCCCCGCGCCCTATCATAACGCCCGTACGCGTGTGAGCTATGAGATGGGCGCTGCCGTCTATCAATGCGCCCTGCCCGGCATGCAGGCGACGCTTACCTGCCTGACGGACTGCGAGCATCCCGCCGGGCTGCGCATCCTGTCGCTGCATAATTTGGGTAATGAAAAGCGTACCTTGCAATATATCGCCGCCGTACATTTTGCCATGGGTGAGGATGGCCGCGGCACACGCGTATGGGCGGAAGAGGGCACGGCCTACGCCGCCAGCCCCGAGATGCCCGGCACAGCCTTCTTTACCCTGCCCGGCGCGCAGGCGCACACAGTCAGCACGGGCATATACAGCTGCGCTTTACGCGTGGTGGATACGCAAACTCCCGGCACGGTGGGCGTTTTGCAGCGCGATATCGTACTGGAACCGGGTCAGACCGCCGTATACGCGATAATCTTAGGCTGCTGTGAAAAGGAGCTCATCCCTGATTTGCTGCATGATCTGTCCAACGCCCGTGAACGCGAGCGCACCGCGCGCGCCTTCTGGGCGCGGCAGCTGGACGCGCTGCAGTTCTATCTGCCCGACGATCAGCTTTCCCGCTACGCCAACGGTTTTTTGCCCTATCAGGTGCGCGCGTCGCGGTTGATGCTGCGCGCGGGCTTCTACCAGTCGGGCGGCGCATGGGGATTCCGCGATCAATTGCAGGATATGCTGTCTCTGCTCTATACCCAGCCTGAGCGCGCGCGGGCACATCTGCTGCTGTGCGCCTCGCGCCAGTATGTGCAGGGCGATGTGCAGCACTGGTGGCATCCGGGCGGTGCGGGCGTGCGCACGCGCATCAGCGATGATCTATTGTTCTTGCCCTATGTGACAGCGCGGTATGTGTATGTAACCGCCGACCGGGATATTCTGCGCGCGCACGCGCCCTTTCTGCGCTCCGGCGAGCTTTCCGATGCGGAGCATGACCGCTACGAAACACCCGAGCAAACCGCCGAAACAGCCCCGCTGATGGAGCACTGCCTGCGCGCCATCGCGCGCGTGCGCTATGGGGAGCACGGCATTCCGCTGATGCAGGGCGGCGACTGGAACGATGGCATGGACCACGTGGGCGGCGAAAGCGCATGGCTGGGCTTCTTTTTGATCGTGGTGCTGCGCGAATTTGCCCCCTTATGCGAGGAAGGCGTGCGCAGGGAGCTGGACGCGCAGCGCATCCAGCTGCAAAACGCCATGCAGGCTGCCTGGACGGGCAAGTGGTTTCTGCGCGCCTGGTATGAGGACGGCCGCACGCTGGGCGCGCCGGATAGCGAAGTACCGCGCATCGACCTGATCAGCCAGTGCTTCGCCTGCTTTGCCGGCATGCCGCGCGATCAGGTTTCGCAGGCGCTGGAGGCTGCCTGGCAATCGCTGCATAAGAGCGATCAAGGCATTACGCTGCTGCTTACCCCGCCCTTTACGCCCTCCGAAAAAGCCGGGTATATCGGCGCATACCTGCCCGGCGTGCGCGAAAACGGCGGGCAGTATACCCATGCCGTGCCCTGGCTGATGCGCGCGCTGCTGCAAACCGACCAGGTGGAGCGCGCCTGGGAGGTGCTGCGCGAATGCCTGCCCTATCATCACGCCCAAGCGCTCGAACAGGCGCGGCACTACCGTGTGGAGCCCTATGTGCTGGCGGCAGATATCTACCGCACGGGCCGCGGTGGCTGGACATGGTACACCGGCAGCGCATCCTGGCTGTGGGTGGTGCTTTTGTGCGATTTTTTAGGCTTTGACAAGCAGGGCGACCAGGTGCGGCTGAATCCGCGCGTGCCCGGCGATTGGGAGGAATGCACCATTCTGTATCGCTACGGCGGCAGCCGTTATCAGCTGACCGCTGCGCGCGACGCGCCCTTTGTCACGCTGGATGGTGCGCAGACAGGCGCGCCTTCCATTACTCTAATCGACGACGGGCGCGCGCACGAGGCGCGTTTTCCGCTAAACTAAAAAAATTTGAGATTATTGATTACAATTCATAATCCGTTCACACCGCTGTCAAATATTGACGTTATGCTATACACGTACTCAGGAAAGAGAGTACATGATAAAGAAAATCCACGCAGCAATGCGAAAGGAGCAGATGAAAATGAAAAAGAACAACAAGATCATGGGCTTTGTAGCAGTTCTGCTGGCAGCCGTGATGATCGCCGGCGCCATCCTCTCCGCGCAGGCCGCCGGTACGCTTTCCTCTTCGGATATTGACAAGATCGTAAACACCGAGACGGACGCTTCCCTGGTGGCCAATCCCTTCACCGCCGCAGTGGCCGCCGTGCGTGACAGCGTGGTGCTGGTAAACAACTATCAGACCACCACCTACAATAACAACAGCTATGGCTTCTTCTATGGCTACGGCTACGGTAATCCTTATGGCAACGGCCGCGGCGGCACCACCTCCCGCGAGCAGCTGGCTGGCACGGGCTCCGGTACCGTGATCAGCGAGTATGGCCACATCCTGACCAACTATCATGTGGTTGAGGACGCCAGCCGCGTCACCGTATCTGACGGCGAAAATGAATACGACGCCACGGTGGTCGTATCCGACGAGAGCAAGGATATCGCCGTGCTGCTGTGCCCCGAGCTGAAGGCGACCCCCGCAACCCTGGGCGACAGCGATAAGCTGCAGGCCGGCGAATGGGCCATCGTCATCGGCAATCCCCTGGGCGAGGATTTCTTCCGCTCCACCACGGTAGGCGTTGTCTCCGCGCTGGAACGTGAAGTAGAAACCGACAGCACCGATAAGTACGGCCGCAAGACTACTACCACCAATTCCATGATTCAGGTAGACGCTGCGATCAACTCCGGCAACTCCGGCGGTGGCATGTTCAACGTGCTGGGCCAGCTGATGGGCATTCCTTCCCTCAAGTACACCAGCAGCTATATGTCTCAGGCCAGCATTGACAACATCGGCATGTGCATCCCCATCAACGTTGCCAAGCCGCTGATCCGCGAAGCGCTTGAAAAGTACGACGGCGAATCCGTCAGCAAGTATCTGGAAGATAAGGCCAAGGAAGCCGACATCAACACCACCGGCGATGATGTCGACAGCAAGCCCCGCCTGGGCGTAAGCGTGCAGACCCTGGACTCCACCAACAACGCCGTTGCGCGCCAGATTCTGCCCAAGGGCTGCCTGGTCACCAAGGTAGAAGATAATTCCGCTGCTGCGGCTGCCGGCATCCAGGCTGGCGACATCATTGTAGATGTAGATGGCACGGTCATCACCAGCTCCGAAGGCTTGCAGGAGATCATCTTCAGCCATGCCGAAGGCGACACCGTGCAGGTGAAGGTGTACCGCGCTGAAAACGTGCTGGACGCCAAGTACATCAGCGATATCGGCGACGGCGAGTACATTGACATGAGCGTCACGCTCAAGGTGGTTGCTTCGCCCGCTGCGTAATGCAAGCATTCTCAAGCAAAAACCGTCCTCCATATGGAGGATGGTTTTTTTGACTTTTCATTTGCCAAATGCTATAATTTAGGCATATTTTTGTCTAAAGAGGCTCCTATGCCTTTTACCATTCGCCCTGCCCTAGCCACTGACCGGGAGCAGATTCGCCCGCTGCAAAAGGAAATTGCCGAACTTCATCACGCCGGCCGGCCTGATCTTTTCAGAACCGAAGCCCGCTATTTTACCCCAGAGGAATTTGCGCAGCGCCTGAGCGAGGACAAGTATGTCAACCTGATTGCGCAGGATGCATCGGGCCAGGTAATCGGCTATGCCTTCGGCTGGGTGCTCAGCTACCGCAACCACAGCACCTATGTGGATCACGATTGCCTGTATGTGGACGACGTCTGCGTGCTGCATGCCTGTCAGCGGCAGGGCGTGGGGCAGGCCTTGCTGGAAGCCTGCCGCGCGGAGGCGCAGAAGCGCGGCTGCACCTCGCTGGAATTGAGCGTATGGTGCTTTAATCAGGAAGCTGTTGCCTTTTATCAGCATTGCGGCTACGCCGCGCGCACCCTGCGCATGGAATGCCCGCTGAACCAAACGCGCTGATTATCTTCTTTTCCTATAAAAAATCCCCCCGTCTATGACGGAGGGACTTTTTAATTGAGCTTAATCAACCGTGTAGGGCAGCAGCGCGATGGCACGAGCGCGCTTGATGGCCTCGGACAACTGACGCTGATGCTTTGCGCAGGTGCCGGTCATACGGCGGGGCATGATCTTGCCGCGCTCGTTGATATAACGGCGCAGACGATTCACGTCCTTATAGTCGATATAAGCGATCTTGTTTACGCAGAAATCGCATACCTTGCGGCGGGGTTTACGGCCGCGCGGACGCTGTTTTCTTTCGCCACGATCTTCAGACATGGTGCTTCCTCCTATTACAATTCAGTCAATCATCAGAACGGCAATTCGTCGTCATCCACCTGCACAAAGCCATTGCTCTGCGGGGCTGCGGGCGCAGCGGCCTGCGGACGCGGCGCGGGCGCTTCGCCGCCCTCGCTGCGCGGGGACAGGAATTCCACATCGTCGGCAGTCACTTCCAGGCTGGCGCGGGTGTTGCCGTCATTGCCGGTATAGGTGCTTACAGACACCGAGCCGGTAACGGCCACCTTGCGGCCCTTGGATAGATACTTTGAGCAGTTCTCGCCCAGCGCACGCCAGGCGGTAACACGGAAGAAATCAGCCTCAGGCTGACCGGCCTCCGCATTACGCACGCGGCGGTTAACCGCCACGGTGAACGAACAGACGGAAATGCCATCACGGGTGGAACGCAGCTCGGGATCGCGCGTCAGGTTTCCCACAATGAAAACCTTGTTCATTCGTATCCCTCCCTGTGATTATTCAGCCTGAGCAGGAGCTTCGGCTTCGGCAGCGGGGGCCGCCTCCACAGCGGGAGCGGCTTCCTCGGCCACGGGCGCTACGCGCACGGGACGGGGCTTTACGTTGCTGCGCTTTTCTTCCACCTTGACAGTCAGGTAGCGAAGGATGCTGTCAGAGATCTGCAGGTTGCGCTCAATCTCCTTGGGAACAGACGCCTCAGCGGTGTAGTTCACCAGGACATAGTAGCCTTCGGTCTTGTAGTTGATGGGATAGGCCAGACGGCGCTTGCCCCACTCTTCCACCTTTTCCACCTTACCACCCAGGGATTCGAGCATGCCGTGGAAGCGATCCATAACCGCCTTGCGGGCATCGTCGTCCAGCGTAGTATCGATGACGTAGACCAGTTCGTACTTGTTCATACTTTCACCTCCTCATGGACTTATGGCGCCGCGGCATCACGCGGCGCAAGGATGTGCCAATTAAATATTATAAAGGAAAGCCGTCCATTTTGCAAGAGGGAAACGCAAATTTTCCTAATTTTCCGCGCACTTTTTACGTTTTTTCTGCGCTTGACACTGCCGTTCAAATGGCATAAAATGTAGGTAACACCTGGAAGGGAGTTGTAATAACCATGACAAAGTCCATTATCACCGTCAGCCGCGAGTTTGGCAGCGGCGGCCGCACCATCGCCCATAAGGTGGCCGAGCGTCTCGGCGTTCCCTATTATGATAAAGAGCTGATCAAGGCCGTAGCCGAAAAGACGGGCTTTGATCCCAAATTCATTGAGGAGCGCGGCGAATACGCCCCCGGCCGGACGATTTTTTCCATGCTGCCTGTATTTGACGGCACGCAGGGCGCGCTCAGCGCGGCGGATTTTCTGTGGGCCATGCAGCGCCAGGTCATCCTGGATCTGGCCGATAAAGGCCCCTGCGTCATCCTTGGGCGCTGCGCGGATTACATTCTTAAGGATCGTTCGGACGTGCTGAACGTGTTCATCTATGCCGACAAGGCCTACCGTGCCGAGCGCATTGTGCGCCTGTACGGCCAAAGCGATAAGAAGCCCGAGGACCGACTGGAGGACAAGGACAAACGCCGCAGCGTCAACTATAAGCACTATACCGGCCAGAACTGGGGCGAAATGCGCAATTATGATCTGTGCCTGAACAGCGCTGTCTTCAGCGAGGACACCTGCACGCAGCTCATCGCCGAGCTGGCAGAGAAGCGCTGAGCTTCCCCTCCTTGACAGCCCCACGCGCCCCTCCGCCCAGGATCAGCACGGCGGAGGGGCGCGTTGCGCATCTCCCCTGCTTTTCAGACAGACACCGACGCTCAAAAAGCGCACCGCGATTGCTCACGGTGCGCTTCTTTTACGCTTTTATCCAAATCAGAACTTGGTGGTGTTCAGCCGGATGGAGGGACCCATGGTGGTGCTCAGATACAGAGACTTCACATAGGTGCCCTTGGCGGTGGCGGGCTTGGCCTTGATGATGGCTTCCATCAGGGCGGTCAGGTTTTCGCTCAGCTTTTCAGACTCGAAGGAAACCTTGCCGATGGGGCAGTGCGCGATAGCGGTCTTGTCCACGCGGTACTCGACCTTACCGGCCTTGATATCGGAAATGGCCTTGGTCACGTCCATGGTTACGGTGCCGGACTTGGGGTTGGGCATCAGGCCCTTGGGGCCCAGGATGCGGCCGATGCGGCCGACAACGCCCATCATGTCAGGCGTGGCAACGCAGACGTCGAAGCCAAACCAGTTTTCCTGCTGGATCTTCTGCACCATGTCCATATCGCCAACGAAATCAGCGCCAGCGGCCTTGGCTTCCTCAGCCTTGGGGCCCTTGGCGAACACCAGCACGCGGACGGTCTTGCCCGTGCCGTGCGGCAGCACCACCGCGCCGCGAACCTGCTGATCCGCGTGACGAGGGTCAACGCCCAGACGGATGCTGAGCTCGACGGTCTCGTCGAACTTGGCCTTGCCGGTCTGCTTGACCAGCTCAATCGCCTCGGCGGCTTCGTAATACTTGAGGGGATCGATCAGCTTTTTGCTGTCAGTATACTTCTTGCCGTGTTTCATCTAATTTTCCTCCCCTCATTCTTCCACGGTGATGCCCATGGAGCGCGCGGTACCCTTAACCATGCTCATGGCGGCCTCGATGCTGGCGGCGTTCAGGTCGGGCATCTTCTTTTCAGCGATTTCACGAACCTGAGCCTGGGTCAGCTGGGCAACCTTATCGCGGTTGGGACGAGCAGAAGCACTCTCGATGCCCAGGGTCTTTTTGATCAGAACCGGGACGGGAGGCGTCTTGGTGATGAAGGTAAAGGAACGGTCAGAATACACCGTGATGACAACAGGAATGATGTAGCCTTCCTGCTTGGCGGTGCGGGCGTTGAATTCCTTGCAGAAGCCGGGAATGT
This sequence comes from Clostridiales bacterium, assembly GCA_004556155.1. GTDB lineage: Bacteria > Bacillota > Clostridia > Christensenellales > Aristaeellaceae > SFMI01. Next base: position 2,647 of record SFIM01000017.1, on the reverse strand, counting down.
TCACGCCGTGCTGGCCGAGCGCCGGGCCAATCGGGGGGGCGGGAGTCGCCTTGGCCGCGTTAACCTGGAGCTTGATGATAGCGGTTACTTTCTTTGCCATGTTGAATGGCACCTCCTAAACATTGTGGTAATGGCGGCACGATTTTTCACGTACCTCCCACTGGGGAAACGGGTTAAGTGTTGGCCTGTGCTCAGTCCAGCTTCTGCACTTGATCCATGTCGACCTCCACCTGCATTTCGCGGCCGAGGAACATCTTCACCTTCACGCGCAGCTTGGCGCGGATCGCGTCGATTTCCTCCACCGTGCCGGTGAAGTTCACCAGGGGGCCAGAAAGAATGCGGACTTCTTCGCCAACGGCGATGCTGCACTTGGATTCCATGGACTGGCTGTTCAGCATCAACTCAACCTCTTCGGGGGACAGCGCAACCGGCTTGGATTCCGGGCCGACAAAGCCCGTCACGCCGCGCGTGTTGCGCACGACATACCAGCTTTCGCTGGTGATGATCATCTTTACCAGAACATAGCCCGGAAACGTCTTGCGCTGATAGGTCACGCGCTTGCCGTTGCGGATTTCGGCAACCTCTTCGGTGGGCACGGTGATCTCAAAGATGAGATCCTGCATGCCGTTGTTTTCAACCGTCTTTTCGAGGTTATCCTTTACTTTGTTCTCGTAGCCCGAATAGGTATGCACAACATACCATTGGGGGGTCTTTTCCGTAGGCTCGGCCATGCTCGAATCTCCTTAATTGCCGTTAGCGGGAGCCTCGGTGGCAGCGGGCTGCTCGGAGGCGGTATCCGTAACGGTATCGTTCGCGTCGGGCTCAGTTACTCCGTCGGGAAGGTTGTCGTCCCCGGCGTCGTTTGCGTCATGATCGTGATCATGCGCTTCGACATCCCCGGTATCCTTCAAGGAACTGATTGCGGTGACGAGCTTGGACGCGCCCATGTCCAAAAGACCAATGACCACGCCCATGAACACCATGAACACCAGCACGATGCAGGTGTAGTTGATCAGATCTTTCTTGGTGGGCCAAGTGACCTGCTTCAACTCATGCCACATGTTCTTGAAGGGGGTAGCAATGTTGCGCGGGAGATTCTTGCAGAAGGTGATGAATTTGCCCTCTTTCTTGGGCTGTTCGGCGCCTTGCGTCTTCTCCTTGACGGTCGTTTTCTCGTCTGCCATGCTGTTACCTCGTTTCGCGGTGAGCAGTATGTTTCCTGCAGAAACGGCAGTACTTGTTCAGCTCAATACGGTCGGGGGTGTTCTTCTTGTTCTTTTTGGTGTTGTAATTGCGCTGCTTGCACTCGGTGCAGGCCAGCACGATGTTTGCTCTGGCTTCCTTAGCGGCCATGATGGAACACCTCTTTCGGTCATATCCGCTGCGGACGGGCAGCCCGCCCGCAGCGGTTTATATTGATAGGAGCCCGGGCTTACTCCATGATGGAGGTAACGGCGCCGGAACCCACGGTACGGCCGCCCTCGCGGATAGCGAAGCGCAGACCGTTTTCGATAGCGATGGGGGTGATCAGGGTCACTTCCATCTCGATGTTGTCGCCAGGCATAACCATCTCAACGCCGTCGGGCAGTTTGATGTTGCCGGTAACGTCCGTCGTGCGGAAGTAGAACTGAGGACGGTAGCCATTGAAGAAGGGAGTATGACGGCCGCCTTCTTCCTTGGTCAGCACGTACACCTGACCCATGAAGTGGGTGTGCGGATGGATGGAGCCGGGCTTGGCCAGTACCTGACCGCGCTCGATCTCGTTGCGCTGCACGCCGCGCAGCAGCGCGCCGATGTTGTCGCCGGCTTCCGCGTAATCCAGGGTCTTGCGGAACATTTCGATACCGGTGATAACCGTCTGACGGGGCTTGTCCATCAGGCCGACGATTTCTACGGGGTCGTTCAGCTTGATTACGCCGCGCTCTACACGGCCGGTGGCCACGGTGCCGCGGCCGGTGATGGTCATGGTGTCCTCAACGGGCATGATGAAGGGCTTGTCCTCATCGCGCTCGGGGTTGGGGATGTAGCTGTCAACAGCGTCCATCAGCTCGTAGATGCACTGGCACTCGGGCGCATGGCGCGGATCGGAGCCGTCGTTCTGCATGTACTCCAGCGCCTTCAGCGCGGAACCCTTGATGATCGGAATGTCGTCGCCGGGGAAGTCGTAGCTGCTCAGCAGCTCGCGCACTTCCATTTCAACCAGCTCCAGCAGTTCCTCGTCATCCAGCAGGTCAACCTTGTTCAGGAAGACCACGATATAGGGCACGCCTACCTGACGGGCCAGCAGGATATGCTCGCGGGTCTGGGGCATGGGGCCGTCGGGAGCGGACACCAGCAGGATCGCGCCGTCCATCTGCGCAGCGCCGGTGATCATGTTCTTTACATAGTCGGCATGGCCGGGGCAGTCCACGTGAGCATAGTGACGCTTTTCGGTCTCGTACTCTACGTGGGCGGTGTTGATGGTAATGCCGCGGGCGCGCTCTTCGGGCGCCTTATCGATTTCGTCATAGCGCATCTTCTGCGCATGTCCCTCGCTGGCCAGCACCATCGTGATGGCGGCCGTCAGGGTCGTCTTGCCGTGGTCAACGTGGCCGATCGTGCCGATGTTTACATGCGGCTTATTGCGCTCAAACTTTTGCTTAGCCAT
>SFIM01000004.1 GCA_004556155.1 Clostridiales bacterium | reverse complement strand
ACATATCGTAGTAGGAACCAAGGCTCCTGAGATCTGCCCTGTCTGCAAGCATCCTCAGGCATTCTTCGAAGTGCGTGCGGAAAATTACTAAGAATCAATTGTTTACAAGCCATCAGGGCAGCAGGCCTATGAATATCGTATGGCGACTGCATCATGAGATTCCCGCCAAGTATCTGAAGAAGACGATGCACGTGATGGGATAAAGTAACCGTGGGTTTAAGGACCGCCGTGTTTGGCCCACAAAGGCCGCGTGTCGCGTTTGACCGCTTCGAGTCGAGTTGACGCCCAACCCGTAGGAGAAGCGGCTTACAAGCCCTTTTAGGGGCAAATTGAACCCTGCACCTGGAATTTGAAACCGGGTGCAAAAAAGTGAAACCGGGTGCTGAAAAATGCACCCGAGCCAGAGTATCGTTATATCACTGCCCGAAAAACAGGAAACGCCGCGTTTGGCCTGAGTAGGCTAGACGCGGCGTTTTGTAAAAGCGGGTGGGGTTCAATCAAATATTGCAAATAAACGGCTTAATCGCACGGTATAGGGGCTGTATTTGCAAGAATAAACGGATAGTTAATTGCTGGAAACCGTTAGAAAGCCACCGATATTTCCTCTGATCTTTTTCCAAGCTGTTTTTGCAATCCAACTCAAGACAGCTAGTGGTACGGCAGAAACCACACCACTAGGAGCGTCAACGACCATAGAGATGTATTGGATTGCTTTTCGTAATTGAATCAGTAAATAAGCCTCCTGCTCCACAGTCTTGTCTTTGGAAAAAATGCTGACAAGAAAATGGCTGAACTCTTGTTTAGACAAACCCGCGACAATACAGTCTTCCTGAGATTCCACAATCAAATTCGCAACGTCATCAAGCTTTTCTGTTTTCTGTGCCTTGATTCCGTTGATAAAATCAAAACATCCAGCTCCGTGTGTAATAAAGAAGCGAGCAACAAACTTGATTATTGCTCCCCTAACTGAAATAGCTTCCACATCATCCAAGCAACGATTCAAAGTAGTCTCTAATTGGTGGATCCATGATGACAAAGCTTTTTGCTCAATAGCTTCATTGCTTATAATTTGCTGCGTAATGGTTTCCAAAGACGATGGCGATAAGATTAGGGTAAAATCTCGCTCGATTAATCGACCATCCAAAAGCATGTTTTTTACATGTGCTGCCAACTTGCTATCAGCTATCGTTATGTGAAAAACCTCTTGGATGTCAGAACTGAGAGAATCTCTAGTAACAGGTCTTTGAAGCGCATGAACAGTATCAAGGATCGTGACCAAGTTCGCCGAGGCGACGGACTGTGACAAGTCCGAGCTTCTCCGGGAGTTCACAGCCTACATCACGGAATACAAAGAAGCCGCAGGCGTGAAAAAGCCTACCCTGAACATGCAGGTGGGTCTGTCCGGGTATGATCTTCTGGCCTACCGCCGCTGGCTGCGGAACAACAAGGTCGAGGTGGAAGGCGTCGTCCGGCTGTCCGAAGTGTATGAAGATCCCAGCGGTGTGCTGGGCGAGTCCGGGGTGAAATACTGGAAGGACGGCGAAGAGATCCCTGTCACCGCGGTCACCTCCGACATGCTCCGGCCCGAGGATGTGGCCATCCTGGACAAGGACGGCACCATGCACATCCTGCTGACCACGGAGATCACCGGCGCACCGGAAGCTATCGCAGAAATGCGGAAACAGGTCGCTGAGGTGGATCAGCTGGGCATGACCGCAATCGGCACCGTCCTGACGGGCATCATGCCAAAATCCCTGATGGATTATATTGACGCTGCCGAACAGCGGATCAAGAATGCCAAGGGCGATCTGGATCAGTGGTACAACTTCATCTACGGCGGGAATGAAGGCATTCTCCGGACGCTGAACCAGTCCATGATCAACGACTTCGATCCTGAGAATGTGGCCCAACTGGCCACCTATGTTTCTGAGGTTGTCACCGCGATCCAGAACGGGCAGGAAGTTGGCCAGGAGGATATCGACAACCTGAACAAGATCCTGCAGTTTGTGCAGGACTTGGATTCTGTGGGCGTGGGCCAGAACGTGACCGAAGGTATCGCGGAATCAACAGCCCGTCCGAACGCATGAAGCCCGCTGGCGAATATGTCGCGGCAGGCGTCGGCGCAGGCATGGGCGGCTATGACTTTTCCACGGATGCAGCGGCTCTTGCGACCAATCTGGAAACCGCCATCACCACTGCCCTTGGCAGTGAAGCCATGAGTCCTTCCGGCACGACAGCGATGGCAGGGCTGGCTGGCGCTCTGACGACCTATGACATGAGCGGCGCAGGCAGCACGGTTTCTTCCAATGTGAAAAATGCCGTTTCACGCAGCCTGACCGCCACCAGTCTGAAATCTATTGGCACCAATGCCATGGCTGGCCTGAAGGCGGGCATCAACGCGGGGCGCTCCGGAGTGGTCAGCGCCATGCAGTCCGCAGCCCGCGCTGCCGTGAACGCCGCCAAGAAAGAACTGAAGATTGCTTCTCCTTCGCGTGTGTTCCGGGATGAGATCGGCTCCATGACCATGAAGGGCTTTGGAGAAGGCGTCCTGCAGGAAAGCCGGGTGCAGGCCCGCACCATCCGCAATGCCGCCCGCTTCCTTACGGGTGAAGCCAGGGAAGGCGCGATTGCCTTCGGAAACAACGACAACCGGAAAACGTACAACCAGACAAGTTCCGTCAACCTGTCCGGCAACAACTTCTATGTGCGGGATGAGCAGGATATCCGCTCCCTTGCCATTGAGATCGCCGCCCTGACGAAACGCCAGCAGCGAGGCAAAGGACTCCGAATGGCCTGATTTAACTCGACTTTCAGGGCCAGCAGAGTGAGTAATACTGCTACCCCAACGGAAGGAGGAAACGCCATGGGATTCATGATGCAGATCAGGCCAGAAGTGCTGAAAAAGCTCCGGGAGGATTACCCGCCCGGAGCGAAAGTGGAACTGATCGAGATGTGCGACCCGTACCGGGACATGCCCGCCGGGATGCATGGAGAAGTCATGTTCGTGGATGACGCTGGCGGTGTACACATTACCTGGGCCAACGGCTCAACGCTGGCGGCGATCCATGGGATAGATCGCATCCGCAGACTCGACTGATCACAATCAACCGCCAAAGGGTCACCCGTCAAAAGGTGGCCTTTTGACGTTTTTGGAGGTTTTCTCATGCAGGATTATTTTCTCTGGAACGGCATGGACTGCAGGCAGTACGGAATCCATGTTTCCGAACAGCCGCCCATCACCATTCCCGCTGAACGCAGCACACAGACCAATGTGCCCGGCAGGCCGGGAAGCCTGACGCAGCTGGAGGGCGAAGACGTCTACGACGATCTGATCCTGAGCGCCACCTGCTTTATCTCCGACCCGGCGCAGATTCCGGCCATCGCCGCATGGCTGAAGGGCAGCGGGACGGTGACCTTTGCCAACCGGACGGGCGGCTACTACAAAGCCCGGATTGCCAACCAGATCCCTTTTGAAAAGGTGCTCCGGGGCAATCCGCACTGTACCTTTGCGGTCAACTTCCGCTGCTATCCGTTTTTCTATGCCGATGCCGCCGCTGACATCACGGTCACCATCACCACATCCGGGACGATCATCACGAATCCGGGAAGCGTGTATTCCGAGCCGATTCTGACAGTCACAGGCTCCGGGAATATTACCCTCATGGTGGGCTTGACCATCGTGGAACTGGAGAATATCTCCGGGAGCATCGTCATTGATTCCGTGCTGCAGGAAGCCTACCAGGGCACCACTCTGATGAATAACCACATGAACGGTGAGTTCCCAGTGCTGAAACCAGGGGCGAATGCCATCAGCTGGACGGGAACAGTAACGAAGGTGGTCGTCAGGCCGAATTGGCGGTATTTGTGAGTCTTCATCAGTTGAGTTTTCTTTTTGTGGATGCTATTATATCTTTGCTTTTTGCAAGAAAAGCATCGCTTACTACGTCTATTGTGTAGGGGGTGAAACACATGAGGAAATTCCTCTTGCCAATTCTGGTGCTTACGATCATCATGCTTTGCGCAGTCTGCTCTGCTGAAGATATAACTGCAGGCATTACTGCCGTTCTCTCAGATGCCGGTCTAAACAACCCCATTCAACTTCAGACGTGGGGCGATACTGCCGTGTGTTTCATAGAACAAAATGGAACTAAAAACCTGATTGTGCTGGAAAACAAGAGTGGTCGCTGGGAAATCACCGTTAATAATCCGACAGCATTGATTCAGAATGCAGACTGGCCGGAATTGAATGTTGATAGCGACAATGCAATTTTCTGGACATACCATCTGTCCGATCAAGAAATACTTCGTTATCACAGCACGAAAAACGCAGACGGCATATGGGGGTCCGTGGATCAGTACTATGCGGACAGCGGTTATGGTGATTACACCCACGCTTGGAGCACTCTCTGGGATGAAGCTCACGGAGGTGAAATCATCCGCAGTTTTGCTATCTCAGACGAAAATGACAACACGTCTGATGGCTATATTATCCAGTATCTTCCCGGTACATGGCTTGGAACCAGTATCAAGCTGGCTGACTTTGATTTAACGCGTTTTCCAACGCTGGTTGATCCGGAATACGGAGCTTGGTTTGAAACCGACCGCTTCTTTCAGGATGCTGCTGCAACACTCATGCCGGATTGCACATACATCAAGGGACTGCTGAAAGATGGCGCTTTACACTTCCTCGTTCAGAAGCCCACTGGTGCTAAAGTGTATGTTATCTGCGAATATGCCAGCAACCGGAAAGCAAATCTGATTGAAAGCACTCCACTTCCGGCAGATACCCGTTTAGGTGTTGAAAACTTCACGGACTGTCTTTGGATCAATCAATGTACTGTGGCAATACACCTTCTCAGTGATCAAAAAACCATGAGCATCGAATATATTTATGATGATGCCGTCAACGGAACAGATGGAGGTTTCCTGTTTTTCGGTGACAGAGTGGTGTGGAGCGATGCTGAAGAGCAGATGATTCTCTATGGTGACCATCCATGGAACGACATCACTCAGATTGACTGGAATACACTGCCCCGAAATCTCGATGAGGCCGCTGCTCAGATGGATTCCAGTCGATATGCCATGGTCGTGAATCCAAATCCTGCTGATCGCTTACACCTGCGGGAGCAGGCTGATAGAGGCAGTCGTTCGCAAGGAAAGTATTATACAGGTACGCCTGTAACGATCCGTGGAAATAACGGCGACTGGGCGCATGTGGTGCTTGGCAATACACAAAGCATGCGGCAGGGATATATGATGAAACGCTATCTGGTTTATGGATCAACAGAGGGTGCTTTGCGGCTGGACACATCTGCCATGCCGCAGCTTCTGCCGCGTTCGGAAATGCTGCAGGTTTTTGAAGAACCCCAAATGGGCAAAAATACACTCCATCGTGGTGACAGCATGAAGATTATCGGTATTATCGGTGATGAATGGTATCATGTCTGGTTCCCGGCAACCGGGGAATTTGGGTTTGTAAAACAAAATGATCTGTGGGAAGGAAATGGTTGATTCCTATATTCTTGACAATGGTTTCAGAGCAGCGTCGCATCACGCGGCGCTTTCTTTTTACCCTTCTGGAGGTGATACCCATGATCTGCGTCTATCCCGCCGACTGCACCGATTTTTCGAGCAATGGCCTCGGCGCGGTCACGCCCATGTCCTGCACTGTGACCGAAACCCTGAACGGTGAATGGGAACTTACACTGGTGCACGACATCGACGAGCGCGGCAAATGGACGCGGCTTTCAGAGGGCTGCGTCCTGCGATCTCCTGTGCCCGCCGCCATGACTCCCAGCGTCGATCTGGTGACCCAGCAATACCAGACCAGCACCTACGACGTGCAGATCTATAAGATCACCACGAAAAGCGGGCCGCTGCATCTGCGTTCCGGTACGGGCACGAATTACAAAATCCTCGGAAAATACAAAAAGGGCCGTGAGGTCATCGTGCTCAACAAAACCACATCCAGCTGGTATGAGGTGACCGCCCCGGATGGTAAGCACGGCTATATGGCCAGTCAGTACCTGACCTTTCAGCGCACGGAAACGCAGACGGTACAAACCAACGTGGGCTTCCGCAATCAGGTCATCGAAGCTCGACAGCTGCGCGACCAGCCTTTCCGCATCTATCGCGTGGTGCCGGAGCTGGATAAGGTCACGGTCTATGCCCGCCACGTTTTCTACGACCTGCTCGACAACATGATAAAGTCCCTGAAGCCCTCGCCCTCTGCGGTGGGGGCTTCCGTCGTTCAGAGCTTGTCGGGGGCCTGCCTGTCAAGCCATGATTTTTCGTTTTATTCCGACCTGACTTCAACTGCGGAGGACGTGGAGTGGGAAAACATCAATCCTGTGGAAGCCATGCTGGGTGAAAACGGGCTGGTGAGCAAGTACGGCGCGGAGCTGGCTCGTGACTGGTACGATGTGTTTCTGGTCAGGCGCGTGGGCAATGACACCGACGTGTCCATCCGGGAAAAGAAAAACCTGACCGGCATTTCCTACGATGTGGATGAAACGGACGTGGTCACCCGCATCATGCCCACCGGTGAGGACGCGGACGGGAACATTCTGTATCTGCCGGAGCTCTACATCGACAGTCCGAACCTCAATGCCTATACACATCCCAAATGGATTCATCTGCCGGTATCGGAAGCCAAGGAGGTCACGGACGGCGACGAGCCGAAAAGCCAAACCCAATGCTATGCCGAAATGCGTAAGGCAGCGCAGGATGAATATGCCAAGGGCTGTGATCTGCCTACGATCACATTGAAGGTGGATTTCGTCAACTGCTCGGATGCGGAGGAGTACAGGCAGTACGCAGCGCTCACGGATATTTTTCTCGGCGACAGCGTGCGCGTGGTGGCCAGGCGCATCGGCGTGGAAGTGTCCATGAGGATGACGCAGTACACCTATGATTGCCTGACAAAGAAGTACACCCAGATGACGCTGGGCACCGTGGCGGATACGGTGGAGGGCAACGTAATCAGCGCCCGTCAGCTTCCCAGCGGAATCATCACCGGAAGCAAGCTGGCGATCAACTCCGTGGGCACCGGACAGCTGCAGAGCGGCTCGGTCGGCTCCGTGCAGATCCAGATGGCAGCAATTGAAACGGCCCATATCCAGGACGCGGCCATCAGCAAGGCCAAAATCGGTGAAGCCGCCGTGGGGACGGCGCAGATCGAGGATGCCGCCATCATCCGGGCGAAGATCGCTCAGGGCGCTATCGGTTCTGCCCAGATCGATGATGCTTCCATCACCCGCGCCAAGATCGGTGAAGCGGCCATTGGCGCAGCCCAGATCGAGGACGGTGTGATCACCTCCGCGAAGATTGGTGCGGGAGAAATCCAGGAAGCTAATATCCATGACGGAGCCATTACCCATGCCAAGATCACGGATGGTGCCATCCGGAACGCCCACATCGAAAACGGTGCTGTTGATAAGGCCAAGATCGCCGACGCTTCCATCGACAACGCGAAGATCGACGGCGCTGCTATCGGCACGGCGAATATCCAGGATGGCGCGATTGTGCGGGCCAAAATCCTGGACGGTGAAATTGTCACCGCCAAGATTGCCGACCTGGCTGTAACCGGGGCGAAGATCGCAGACCTCGCTGTTACGACCGCCAAGATCGCGCAGGCTGCGATCACCAACGCACAGATTGCTAACGCAGCTGTCGGTACAGCCCAGATTGCCCTGGGCGCGATTACCTCCGCCCTGATTGCCCAGGGCGCCATTGGCACAGCGCAAATTGAGGATGGCAGCATTACAAACGCCAAGATTGTGGATCTCACCGCCAACAAGATCAACGCGGGTACGCTTTCCGTAGAGCGCCTGATCATCCGGGGATCGGATCAGTCCCTGATCTATGCCATCAATAACATGGGCGAGCTGGTGTCTGCCCAGGTGGATACGATCGACGGTTATGTGCTGACAGAGCGCACCATCACAGCGGACAAGATTGTCGCGCACAGCATCACGGCAAATGAACTGGCCGCGCATACGATCACCGCCAATGAAATTCTGGCCGGGACGATCACGGGCAATGAAATCGCCGCTGCCTCCATAGCGGGCAGCAACATCAAGGCCGGGACGCTGACTGCTTCTCATGTAACAGCGGACTTTGGCGAAGCCCTCGACCTGTCCAGCAATCAGAGCGTGGTAATCAGCGTAGAGAAAGCCCTGGAGGATATGTCCGTTGGCGGAAGGAACTATGTCCTAAACTCTGATTCTGAATCCACGAGCACAACAGACCTGCTTGCTCGATATGTATTGTCAGAGCCCATGGCAGAGAATGAGCAGTACACGTTCTCCCTGTCCATCTCCAAAGGGAGTCACTCCCAGATCACTATCCGTACCTCTGATGGGGAGCACATACTGTCTACCATTCAGCTGGGCGATGAGCGCCCGCAGACAGTTATCGCATCTTTCAAGGCATCTTATGCCAGCGGGAAAACGCCGGAGGATCAGCCTGATTATGGCGATCTGCTCATTTACCGGGAACCGGCTGATGAAGTTGATTCGGATGCTGCAACCATCCATTGGGTCAAGCTGGAGAAAGGCTCCATGGCCACCGACTATACCGCCGCGCCGGAAGACAGCGACGTCAAGCTGGATCAGAAGCTCTCCTCCGTCCGGTCGCAGATCAGCGCTGAGGGCGACCGCATCCGCCAGGAGGTACAGGCAAACTACGCGCTGGCCAGCGATATGTCCCAGGTGCAGTCTCAGGTCGGTACGCTCACGGAGCAGTCCGAAAACAACTTTACCTGGGCTGTAACGCGCATCAATCAGATGCAGACAGACATGGAAAACGCACAGGAGGCTACGGAGGAACAGTTAGCGGTTTTCCGAACCTACATGTCCTTTGGGGAGGATGGCCTGATCATTGGCAAAACCGGGAACCCGTTTACCTTTCGCGTGGTCAACGACCGTCTGACCTTCCTGATGAACGATACCGAAGTAGCATACCTGAGCAATAACAAGCTCTATGTCACGCAGGCGGAGATCATCAGCAAACTCATCATTGGCCGTTTCGCCTTTGAGCCGCAGGCAAATGGGAACCTGTCTCTTATCTACAACGGATGACGCCGGGAAAGGAGCCATCATGGCGACTACGTTAGCTTATATCGCGTCTCTCTGCACGCGCAAATACACCTCCTCCGCCAATGCCAAGAACGATGTGGCCTGTCAGGAATTCTACGATTCCAGCTACAACTATGTCGGCGTCATCAGCTTTCCCGGATTGAATCTGGCGAACAAGGTGATTACCGAAATCTGGCTGGATATCGACGCGGAAAAGGCTGGCTACGGTGTGAAGAACACCAAGACCGTTTATCTGCGAAAGGCCAACTACCAGGATGATATTGCCTCCGGCGTCACAGGCGGACAATATGTTGGAGATGAACTGGGCACCTTTGAGGGGGCTTTCTACGGAAACTATAACGGCTATCATATCACCGGACCGCTGTTTGACGCCATGGCGGCATGCATCTCTGCCGGGAACAACAGCTTCACCATTTATAACCCCTCCGCTACCGCATCGCCCCATGGATATTCCTATAATTACATGCAGTGGGCAAGCGTCGTCATAACCATTACGTTTGAGGACGTTATCAGCCTGCCGACAGTATCCGCTGCCTCTGCCAGTCTGGGCAGTGCGCTTACGATTTCTACCAACCGTTCAAACAATGCCGCGACGCATACCCTTTCTTATCGCTTTGGCAATGCCAGCGGCTTGATTGGCTCAGACGTTGGGGATGCCGTTTCCTGGACGCCGCCGTTCTCCCTGGCAAGCGAAATTCCAAGCGCTACCAGCGGCGTCTGTACGATCACCTGCAACAGCTTTATCAATGGGAAAATGACGGGAAGCCGAACATGCACGGTAACGCTGACTGTCCCCTCAACTGTTGTGCCAGTCATTTCTTCCGTCACCCTGCAGGATACCAACGAGACTGTAGCAGCCCAAATCGGAGCTTTTGTGAAATCCCTGAGTACCCTGTCGGTGGCCATTACGGCAGAGGGCATTTACGGCAGCAGCATTTCTTCTTACCGCACTACGCTGGATGGCGCTACCTATACGGCTGCGTCCTTTACAGCCGGCAAGAAGCTGTCCGCCGCCGGGGATATGACGCTGACGGTCTCTGTGACGGATAGCCGCGGCAGGACGGCGACGTATACCTCTACCGTTCAGGTGCTGGACTATGCGATTCCCTCCATCCGGCGATTTTCCGTAGAACGCTGCAACGCGGATGGATCCTCCGCCCAGGTAGACGGCACAAAGGCACGGTTCTCTTTCCAGGGAAGCGTTTCTCCGCTAAATAACAAGAACAGCTTTTCCTGCGTTGTGTACTACAAGCTGAAAAACGCGGAAGCCTGGACGCAGGCATATGCAGTAAATGCTGCCAGTTATACGCTGGCCGTAAGCAACCAGCTGCTAAGCCAAACCTATGATGCACTGAGTAGCTATGACGTCAAGATCCGGCTGGCGGACCATTTTCAGGAAGCGGAGCAGGCGGTCAGCATTGGCACCAAGGGCGTGATTCTGGATTTTCTGGCGGACGGCACGGGCATTGGCATTGGAAAGGTAGCCGAGACGCCCGGGGCCATTGAATGCGGCTGGCCGATGAAGCTTACCGATCCACTATCCATTGCCTATGGCGGCACAGGAGCAACTTCGGCGGAGAGTGCCCTTGCAGCGCTGGGCGGAGTAAAAAAGGCTGGCGATACCATGACGGGCAACTTGAACATCTCCGGTTACCTGTACCCGTCCATGCTCCTGCTTCCGACCTACAATGACACAACCAACCGGACGGTGTTTGAAGGCAGCTACGCAGGCGCTTCGTCTTTTGCCGCCTGGGAGGACAGCACGGGCAACAACCGCCGGATGCTGGAAGTCCGCACAAAGGCTTATCAGAACAGTCTCGACTGGGCTGTGCTCCTGCGTGTCTGTGACGCAGGCACATGGGCCAACTACCGTGTGTTCCATTCTGGCATGCCCTCCGGTGTGCCTGTCGCCAACGGCGGCACAGGAGCCACCACCGCCGCAAACGCTCGGAGCAATCTGGGCACAAATAACGCAGGCAACATCACCACAGGCACACTGGCCATGGCTCGTTTGCCATTCAAGGTGGCTTATGGCTCTGGTTCCGTAGCAGGCAACAGTGCTCTCAGCATCAATTACAGCGGTGCCGGGTTCACGGCCATTCCGTGTGTGGTGGTCAGTTACTCCACCAGCAGCGGAAACTGGTCAGGCGATAACGGTGCACTGAAAGTTCACAGCAAAACAACAACAGGCGCGACAATCATCGTCGGCGGTAATTTCAATACGGCAAGGAATATTGACTGGATCGCGATTGGAGTGTAACCATGAGCCTTTTTCACTCCCGGGATCAGCCCGCTTCCAATACGGAGGCGGGTTTTTCTATATCAAAATGAAATGGAGGAAACAACAATGCGGAACTTTTCTATTGACTTGATCTGGGCGAAGATCCAGATCGCCATCACGGCCATCGGCGGATGGCTGGGGTACTTTCTTGGCGGCATCGACGGCCTGATGATCGCCCTCATGATCTTCATGGGGCTGGATTACATGACCGGGGTCATGTGCGCCATTCTGGACAAGAAACTGTCCTCTGCCGTGGGCTTCAAGGGCATCTGCAAAAAGGTGCTCATCCTGTTCATGGTGGGTATTGCGAACATCGTTGATCTGCATGTGATCGGCTCCGGCAGTGCGCTGCGGGGCGCGGTGATCGCTTTCTATCTGTCCAACGAGGGCCTGAGCCTGCTGGAGAACGCGGCCTACATCGGCCTGCCCATCCCGGACAAGCTGAAGGCCATTCTGGAACAGCTTCATGACCGCAAGGAAAAGGAACACACAGACGACACGAACGACCAGGGCGACGGCGAATAACCGCCGCCCTTTTCCTATGTGGAGGTGACGAAGATGTCTGAAAGAATCAATACGCCGTTCACCAATGAGCACTTTGCCGACTGGTGTCAGAAAATGGTGGGACAGCCTTACTGGTACGGCACCTGTGTCTACAAGGCTACCAACAGCCTGCTGTCCCGGAAGAGCAACCAGTATCCGTCCTCTTATGCTTCCAGCCGCATGTCCCGTTACAAGCAGGACATTGCCAACAAGGCTGTCGTGTCTGACTGCATCGGCGGCTGCAAGGGCTATGCCTGGACAAATGGCGGGCAGGGGGTACTGGAAGCCATCGGGACGGATAAAACCATCACCAGCAAATATGGCTCCAACGGGTGTCCGGACAAAGGCGCGAACAGCATGTTCTCCTGGGCAAAAAAGAAAGGCGCTGACTGGGGCACCATCGACACCCTGCCGGAGATCCCTGGTCTGGCGCTGTATAAGGACGGTCATGCGGGGTACTACATCGGAAACGGCTATGCCGTGGAGTGGCAGGGCTTCAGCTGGGGCTGCGTGAAAACGCAGGTGAAAAAGCGCCCCTGGACACACTGGTACAAGCTGCCCTTTATCGACTACGGCGACACCAGCGGCGCACAGATCGCTGTGGAGGCGGTCACTGTGTACATGCTGGGAAGCCGACTGCTGAAGAACGGCTCTTCCGGCGCGGATGTCAAAGCCCTTCAGGAACTGCTGAACCAGCTGGGTGCCGCTCTTGAGGTGGACGGTCAGTTCGGAAGCAAAACGGAAGCCGCCGTGAAGGCATTCCAGAAGAAGGCCGGGATCAAGCAGGACGGCAAGTACGGCGACCAGACCCATGCCGCCTTGATGGCCGCTGTGGCGGAGGACGATGCCGGACAGCAGGCCATGACGGAAACGCAGCCTGAGCCGGAGCAGGAACAGCCCGTTGCTGGGCAGACCACCATCCGGGTGCTGATCAAGTCCTCCGGCGGGAAAGTCAATATCCGCACGGGCAACGGCACCAGCTACAGCCGCATCACCGCCGTCGCGCCGGGCACAACGCTGGAGTATGTGGCCAGCGCCTTCAACGGTTGGCAGGCTGTGAAGATCGGAAGCCAGGTCGGCTGGGTTTCCGGGGAGTACAGTGAGATCACAACCGAATAAATGATCATGGGGTTTTGCCTTTGGGCAGAGCCCCAACTTTTTTATTGGAAAAACCGGAAAAGTGCCGCTCCGACTGTCCGTAAGGCACTGAAGGAGACAACGATACACATCCCTTCAGATTGGAGTAGCGCGATGACCCAGGAACAGAAAAGGCAGATAACCGAGATGCGGAAACAGAATCTTGGTTACGCATACATCGCTAAGGAACTGGACATATCCCTCAACACGGTCAAGGCATTTTGCCGGAGAAACGACCTTGCCGGGAACCGTTCCACCACTGACACACAACCCGAAAAAATATCGGTTTCGTCTCAAAAAGTTGACTTGATTCGTGCCGACAGTAGAGTTAATAGTACTACTGCTAAGCAGCCGAGAGCCCTTGAAAACACTGGACTTTCGGATGATTCGCCAGTCTGTGAGGTGACGGTTTCCTACGCGGATGAACCCGATCTTGGTGCCGTCGCTGACGTGCTGGATCTGCTTACACATGCAAACTACGGGAGGTGAAAAAAGATGAAGCGAGTCATATGCCTCTACCGTGTTTCGACCGTCGGCCAGGTGGATCATGATGACATCCCCATGCAGAAGCTGGCTTGCCGCGAATATGCGGCGTCCCACCCGGACTGGGAGATCGTTGATGAGATTTCCGAAAAAGGCATCTCGGGTTACAAGGTCAGCACCAATGACCGCGATGCCATTGTGGAGATTAAGAAGAGGGCCATCATGCACAAGTTCGATGTGCTGCTGGTTTTCATGTTCGACCGTATTGGCAGGCGGGATGATGAAACACCCTTTGTGGTGCAGTGGTTTGTTCAGCAGGGTATAGAGGTCTGGAGCGCCCGTGAAGGTGAACAGCGCTTCGATAACCACGTCGACAAGCTCCTGAACTACATCCGTTTCTGGCAGGCATCGGGTGAAAGCGAAAAGACTTCCATCCGTGTGAAAACCAAGCATTCCCAAATGGTGCAGGAGGGTCAGTACCGGGGAGGACATCTACCTTACGGCTACAAGCTGGAGCATCAGGGCCGCACCAACAAAAAGAACCAGCAGGTGCGGGATCTGGTCGTTGACGAGGATGAAGCAACCATCGTCAAAGAGATCTTCGACCTGCTGACCAATCACGGGTACGGCACAAACCGGGTCGCACAGTACCTGAATGAAAAAGGGATCAAGACCAAACGCGGAACGAGCCTCTGGCGCGGGACAAGCATCCGGGCGATCATTGACAACCCGATCTACATCGGCATTTACCATATGCAGGGAGTCCAGTCTGAGCCGTTTGACCATTTGAAGATCATCGACGAAGAACTGTTCATGCGGTGCCAGCAGACGGTCAAAGGCAGATCGACCAAGAACTACGACGGCGAGCCGGTGGTCTTCAGGACGGACACCCGGAGCCTGCTGACGGGCGTCATCTACTGCGGACACTGCGGATGCAGGCTCTGCTACAACCATCAACATGAGGAAAGGAAACTGGCCAGCGGCGGTACCAGCGTGTACGACTACGAAACCTATCGCTGCTACCGGAAAATCTCCGCATCGAGAACGTGTGATGGGCAAAGCAGCTACAAGGCGACTGCGCTGAATGAGGCGGTTGAAAATCAGGTCAGGCTGTTCCTTTCCAAGCTGGAGGCGGTTCCCAAGGAGCGACTTGTGGAGCTTGCCAGCGCCCGGAATGAGGAAACCTACAAGGTGGCCTACAAGCAGGCGCAGAAGGATTTTGAAAATGCTCAAAAGCAGGTCACCGCCTTGGAGGAGGAAGCCGTCAAGGCACTGACCGGAGAAAGCCAGCTGGATCTGAGTATCGTCAATCAAATGCTCCTGAAGCACCGGGCAAAACTGGAAGCCTCCCAAACGGCAATGGAAGAAGCGCAGGCCCGGATGCAGGCGGAGCAGGAAAACGCTAAAGCCACCAAAGCTCAGGTGGATGAGCTGCTTTCCTGGGCAGAGTGCTTCGACAAGGCTGACATCGGCACCAAGCACTTGATCGTCTCCCGGTTGATCGAGCGGGTGGAAGTCCGGACCGGATACAAAATGCACATCAAATTTAAGATTTCACTGAAACAGTTCCTCGGTCAGGAGTAATCCTGATCGGGGATATTTTTGTTGCAGGGCGTTGGCCTTGCTTTTTTTGTGCCGTAAGCTTATAGGAAGTGTGTCTGTCCGGCAAACCGTTCACATCGAGCAGGGTACCCGTTCACATCGAAACCAGCAAGCCGTTCACATCGATGCCGGGCTACCGTTCACATCGACTCGCGTGAACGAAATGGGCGACCAACCTGTTAACATCGAAAATGAAACTGCACACTCGAAATTTTGAATGTTCGTGAATGAGCGTAATTGATAGAAGCTAATAGTATGCCGGTCAGGCCCTCCCACGGGGAGGAGGGCACTTGTCCAAGAGACAGAAAAAAACCTCGAAAGCCTTATGCCTTCGAGGTTTTGTGGTGGTCGCAACAGGACTCGAACCTGTGACCCCATCGATGTGAACGATGTGCTCTACCAACTGAGCCATGCGACCATAACTTGAACCAATCACAAGATATATAATATCACGGCTCATGGGGTTTGTCAATGCTTTTTTCTAAAAAATGCAAATAATGTGACTGGAAATACGGCAAGGGATGAAATGTGCCTTTCAGATGGCGCACAGTGTTTGCATGGGTGCAGGTGGATGCACATTCATGCAAGTGGAGACTATCTGCGCAGGAAGGGCAGGTGGCTGCCATGCGGCATGGCGGAGATCACACGGTGGAAGAAGCCATAGCGCGGGTCGGAGAGATCCCAGGCCAGCAATGCGCCGAAAAGAAACAAAAACAGACCGAGCACCGCAGTGCATATGATCAACAAACGATGCTGACGCTCAGCATTTGCTCGCAATTCAGTCACTTGATTTTGCAAATATAAAACGGTTTCCTCCCGCTGTTTATCCATTGCGATCATATGCGCCAGCGCTTTATCGCATGGCGGAGCGCGGGGAGCGTGGGGGATATCGGCCAATTCGTCCAGGGAGCCGCCGACGGATTTAACCAGCTGCGCGACAGTGCAGAACTGCGGGGATTGGTTTTGTCCGCTAAGTAGGTGAGAAATGGTCGCTTCCGATACGCCGCTGCGCACAGACCATTCCTGGCTGGAAATGCCTGCGCTCCTTGATGCGGCGCAGATATGCGGCAATGTTTTCAGCGCTGGCGTAGCTGCTATCTATCATTTGGGGCTTTCCTTTCACGCATGCAAGGAAAATTGCAGCTATGCAAAGGCACGCACGGCAATGACGCTTGCGTTTCGTGGCGATCTGCTATTTGCTGGGGATGCTGTTGCGCATGATTCGCGGTTTGCGGGAGGAACTGATTCCGCTGATTTTAGGATTGTGCAGCGCGGCGCTGGGCGTGGCCGGCATGCACTTGATTCCAGATTTTCCGGCAAGGGATGTCATGAACGCCGCGGGCATTGGCATCGTCAGCGCCCTGGCCGCGCTAAAAATGCCGCGATCCAATCGCCTGACGCAGAGGCAAAAATGAATATAAAACGCTCCCGGCGCAAGCGCAATGCCTGACCGGGAGCGTATGCATGATGTTAGAAATCAGGAACGAATTTCTGCGCCGAATTTTTCGCGGCAAACCTTCATTACTTTCTTCATTATCGGGGCCAGATGATCTTCAGTCAGCGTCTGGTCAGAGGCGCGGAAGGTCAGTGAGAAGGCTGCGCTCTTCATACCCAGGCCTACCTGCACGCCGCGGAACACGTCAAACAGGCGGATATCCTCCAGCCATTCGCCCGCGGCATGACGGATCGCATCCATCACGGGGCCCAGCGGCTGCGCATCAGGCATGACCAGCGCGATATCGCGGCTGACGGCCTGCATGCGGGAGATGGGCTTTACCTGTCCCATGGGCTGGGCGCAGGCATACAGCGCCACCATGTCCACCTCGGCCAGCAGCGTGATTTCGGGCAGATCCATGGCCTGCGCGATATCGGGATGCACCTGACCCAGCGTAGCGATGACGGTTTCACCATGCATCAGCCGTGCGCTGCGGCCGGGATGATAATAGCAGTCGCCGCCGGGTACAACCGTAACGCTTACGCCCTCCTGCGCGCACAGCGCCTGCACCGCGCCGCGAATGGCGTAGAAATCCAGATCCTTGCCATACGCGCCGATGGACAGGGCGGGGGACTCGGTGATCAGCCCCTCCTCCGTGCGGCGGGTTGCATCAAAGAGCGTGCCGAACTCGTACAGCATGGCGCAGTCGTTGCCGCGGTTGTAGTTGCCGGCCAGGATGCGCAGCATATCGGGAGCCAGTGTGGTGCGCATGCAGGCGGTATCCTCGCCCAGCGGGTTGCGCAGCATCAGCGGCTGCATGCGGGGATCATCCGCCGGCAGACCCAGCGCGGCGATGGACTTGAGGCTGACGAAGGAGAAGGTCATCATTTCGTCATAGCCCAGGCCGCCCAGCACGCGGCGCACGCGCGCCTTATGCTGCATCAGCGGGTTCAGGCCGCCCTGCGTGCTTTCGCCGCGCAGGCGCGTGGAGGGAATGCGCTCATAGCCTACCATGCGCAGCACTTCCTCGCACACATCGGCTTCGCCCTCCATATCCTGACGATAATCGGGCACGGTGACGCGCAGGGTATCGCCCTCGCGCTCCACGGTGAAGCACAGCTTGCGCAGGGCTGCTTCCATCTCCTCGCCCGTGATATCCACGCCCGTGCGGGCGGCGATGCGGCGGACGGAGCAGACGATGGTCTTAGGCGCCTCTAGATGCTCGTAGCAGTCGTAATGGCCGCCTACCACGTCGCCCGCGTCCAGCAGGTTCACCAGCTGACAGGCGCGCTCCAACGCGGTCATGATGGTCTTTTCGGATACGCCGCGCTCAAAGCGGCCGCTGGACTCAGTGCGGATGCCCATGCGGCGGGCGGAAATGCGCGTGACGGCGCGGTCGAAGGTGGCGCACTCAAGCATCACCTCACGGGTGCTGTCGGTGATTTCGCTTTCCTCGCCGCCCATGATGCCGGCCAGGCCCGTGGGGCCTTCCGCATCGCAGATCAGCAGATCAGCGCTGGTCAGGGCATGATCCTTGCCGTCCAGCGTGCGCAGCGTTTCGCCATCCTGGGCGGTGCGCACGATGATCTGGCGGCCGCGCACCTTGTCCAGATCAAAGGCGTGCATGGGATGGCCGGTTTCCAGCATCACATAGTTGGTGATATCTACAATGTTATTGATGGAGCGCATGCCGGCGGCATGCAGCACCTGCCGCAGCCACATGGGCGAGGGCGCGACGCGCACGTTTTTGATCACGCGGGCGGCGTAGCGCGGGCAGCGGGTGAAATCCTCCACCGTCACCTGAACATGATCGGCGATATCGCCGCCGACGTCCTTGACCGTCACCTCGGGCAGCGTCAGCTTGGTGCCCAGCGCGGCAGAGGTTTCGCGCGCGATGCCCCAGGCGCACAGGCAGTCAGGGCGGTTGGCCAGAATTTCAAAATCGGCCACATAATCGTCCAGGCCGAAGATCTTGCGCACATCGGTGCCCAGGGGATAATCCTCATGGAAAATCAGCAGGCCAGCGTCGCCTACGGAGGGGTACAGCTCCACCGGCACGCCGATTTCGGGGCCGGAGCAGAGCATGCCGCAGCTTTCTACGCCGCGCAGCTTGCCCTTTTTGATTTCGTGGCCGCCGGGCAGCTTGGCGCCGATCAGGGCTACGGGCACCAGAATGCCCTCGCGCACGTTGGGCGCGCCGCAGACAATCTGCAGCGGCTCGCCCTGGCCCACATCCACCGTGCACACGTGCAGATGGTCGCTGTTTTCATGATCACGGCAGGTCAGCACCCGGCCGACCACCACGTTCTGGCATTCCTCGCCCAGGTATTCAATGCCTTCCACGCCCGTGCCGTGCATGATCATGGTGCTTTCGTATTCGGCGGGCGATACGGGAATATCCGCGTACTGGCGGATCCAGTTCATCGAAATTTTCATGTCCGTTTCCCTCCCTTAGCGGAACTGGCGCAGGAAGCGCTCGTCGCCCTCATAGAGCAGGCGCATATCCTTGATGCCGTAGCGCAGCATGGTGATGCGCTCCAGGCCGATGCCAAAGGCAAAGCCGGTGTATTCGTTGGGATCGATGCCGCACATGGTCAGCACCTTGGGGTTGACCATGCCGCAGCCCAGCACCTCAATCCAGCCCGTGCCCTTGCACATGCGGCAGCCCTTGCCGCGGCAGGAGATGCAGGTCAGATCGACCTCAGCGCTCGGCTCGGTAAAGGGGAAGAAGGAGGGGCGGAAGCGCGTTTCGATATCATCGCCGTACAGGCGCTTGAACAGCGCGTCCAGCGTGCCCTTCAGATCGCCCATGTTCACGTCCTTATCGATCACCAGACCCTCGATCTGATGGAAAACGGGGCTGTGGGTAGCGTCCACCTCGTCGGCGCGGAACACGCGGCCGGGGCAGGCAATACGGATGGGGGGCTTGCGGGACAGCATGGTGCGCGCCTGCACGGGGGAGGTGTGCGTGCGCAGCACGATGTTATCATCCACATAGAAGGTATCCTGCGCGTCGCGCGCGGGATGATTCTTGGGCAGGTTCAAAAGCTCAAAGTTGTAGTGATCCAGCTCGATTTCAGGGCCTTCCACCACATCAAAGCCCAGACCCGTCAGGGCCGAGAGCACCTCGTCCAGCACCAGCGAGGTGGGATGCGCCACGCCCAGGCGCGGCAGGTCGCGCGGCTCGGTCACGTCCAGCGCTTCGCGCTCCAGCTTGCGCTCACGTTCGCGAGCCTTGAGCGTGGTCAGGCGCTCGTCCAGCATGGCGCTGATCCTTTCGCGCCCGGCGTTGATCATCTGCCCGGCGGCAGGACGCTCCTCGGGGCTGAGCTGCCCCATGGAGCGCAGCAGCGCGGTCAGGCTGCCCTTTTTGCCCAGCACGCGCTGGCGAGCCTCCTCCAGCTGCTTTACATCGTCCAGGCGCTGCAGCTCCTGCTCCAGCTCCGCACGGATGGACTCGATATTCTCTCTGATGCCCATACATACCCTCCAAAATAAAAAATCATCCCATGTAAAGCACATGGGACGCATGCAGGCGTGGTACCACCCAATTTCCGCAGGCAGGGATGCTGCCCGCGCTCTGATCCTGTAACGCGGATAGGACGGCGCGCCTTACTGAGCCTTCGGGCGCGCGGCTCCAAAGCGAATGCCCCGCCGCCGCGCGGACGCCTTTCAGCCGGTGAGCCGTCCTCTCTTTTGCACGGGGGAAACCGGGGGTTGTTCTTTATCGCAGCCTGTTTGCAGGTAGCACAAACGCGCAAGGCTATTTGGCCCGCGCGCCGTACTATACACTGCCGTGATAATGACGAGTAGAGATTTGTTGATTACGCCTTCGCAATCATCTTGGCAAGACGAGCCTTTTTACGGTTGGCCGCGTTCTTGTGGATGATGCCCTTGGCTACCGCTTTATCAATCGCGGAAGTCGTGGCGACATACTGCGTAGCGGCAGCATCAGCACCCTCGGTCATGGCCGCATTGAGCTTGCGGATAGACGTCTTGACGCCGCTCTTTACCATACGGTTACGCAGGTTCTTGGTTTCGCTCACCTTCACGCGCTTCTTGGCAGACTGAATGTTCGGCACTTCCTTCGCCTCCTGTAAGTCTTGGTGCCGGACGCTATGGACCAGCATCGAATATATTACCACAACAATCTGGTAAAAGCAAGTATTTTTTTCACCTTTTTGCGGGAAATATGCAATCTGGCCCGCGCCCCGCCGCAGAGACGCAGACGCGGGCCGGCAGGGTATCAGCCGTTGCTTACCCGGCTGTCCCAATATTCCAGGATCTCGCCGCTGCGGGAATCCATGATCACCGACAGATAATCCACCATGCCATCGTCATAGCCATGGCTGATATTGATATCCACGCGCCAGATGGTTTTGGCTGGATTGATGTTCTCATACCATTCCGCCGTTTCAAAGTAGAAATAGCACGGCAGGTTGGCAAGCTTCTCAAGCTTATCACCCGTCTGTTCGACGGCGTAAGCCAGGGCGATTTCCTGCGCCTTTTTCTGCGGGATATCCTGCTTGGTCGGCAGGACAGCGTTGGCCTCGTGCGCCCACGATGCGGCTTCCGCCTTTTCCTCGACCGACCAGGTGTAGTACGGCCCGCGCAGGGCCTCCTCCTGCGCCATGCGCTTGCTGGCAGCCTCATATCGGCGATTGTAAGCGTAGTCTTCCGCGTTGCTGGAAATCACCCTTTCTTCATCCCCGCGCACGACAATCACATAAAACTCGGCTTCCTCATCGTCTCTGCAGAAGGTAAACCGCCACCAGGTCAGGCTGCCGTCGTTATCCGGGCAGATATCGCGGCACAGCTCCTGCCGGACGGTATAATCCTCCTGTCTGAATTGGCCGTCGTCCACCGTAGCCTCCAGCGTCTGCCAGGCGGTATCCAGCGCAGCGAGGGCTTCGTCGTCCTCGGTATACGCCATAGGCTTGCCATAATCGATATAGTAGCCGGGCTGCTTCATGTCCAAATCGTCCGGGCCGCTGCCGTTGGTATAGGAATTCTGAAAATCACGGAGGATTTCGCCCTGCTGATTGAAGGTAACGGCGCAGTTGCGCAGCCCGGTGCGGGCAACGTAATACACGTTCCACAGATGCACATCGGGGGCGTCGGGCTCGTAATAGAAGCTGTAGCGGCGATAGACGAAATCCGCCTCCGTCATGCCGTAGCGCTCTTTTATGTGCGCGTCGGCAAAGGCGGTCGCCTGCTCCAGCGTCATATCGCCCTCGCCGGGCAGGATGTTGCGGGCGGGCAGATCGGCGTCAAAGCCGTAATCCAGGCGGATCTGCGTGGCTTTGGCCTTGATCTCCAGCGGCCATTCGTTGCTGTCGCCGTACTCATCCCACAGGGCGGTGATGCGGTTCATGAATTCATCGTACTTTTCCCGCATGCCGGGCTGAATCTCGTCAAAATGCTCGGGCACGATGCTGTCCATCAGCGCCTGCGTGGCGGTATTAAAGGCCAGGTTTTCGATGGGCAGGAAGCCGTAATCCTTGCCTGCCCGCACCTGATAGAACTGCGCCAGACGGCTGAGCACCTCCACCTGCGTTCCCTTGGACAGCACCGTGACCACACCCTTGTCCCGGTCGCAGGCGGCGTACAGGCTTACCTGGCCCGTGGCCGCGTCGGTTGTTACCGTGCCGGCGGGCAGGGTGGCGGGCGCGCCCGTCATTTCATCGGCGAAGGTCAGCGCGCACAGCGGGATCCAGGAGCCATCCACGCCGGGGCTGTCCTTTGTTGCGCCCACGGTGATTTTGCCCCAGTAGATCAGCTTTGCCTCGGTCAGCGCCTTGGGCACGTTGTTGCCCGATAGGTGCAGCTCGGTCACGGTGACGGGCGTTCCGTTCAGGCAGGTGCCCTGCGGCCAGGTGTAATCGGTGGGGCCTTCGCTGAAATTGGCGGAGGGCGCGGCGGCGTTGCTTACATAGGCCGCGCGGGGCAGGGTGGCAAACAATGCGCGCTGCTCCTGGTTATCCTCCAGCATGGGATGAAGATAGTAGGGCGCGGCAAATTCCTGATCGGCGGAGGCCTCCTCGCCCGAGCAGGTGAGCAGCAGCCCTTCGCCCGTCGCGGCGGACAGGTAGGCGTGCCAGTAGCTGACGGCATAGCGGCCGCTGCCCTGCACGCGGATATCCGCCCGCACTACCGGCAGGGTGACGCTGCCGAAGATGGCTGTGGTAAAGGCCACGCCCGCGCGCTCGGCGGAAGCATCCGCGGGGAAATCGCTGCCGCGCACAGCCTGAAGCAGCTGCAGCCCCTTTTCGTAGGCCTCGTCCTCGGTCATGGGCTGGCTGGGATCCTGCATCAGCGCGGCCAGGCTGGGTACGTCCCTGTCATTGCCCGCAGCGGGCGGCTCGGCGGCGAAGGCCACGCTGAAGGCCAGCGCCATCACCAGCACCGGGCACAGCAGCAGCGCGCCCAAACGCCGCGCGCGGGTATCCATAATGGTAAGAATTCGGTTTTTCATGCCTCTTTTACCTCCATAGAAGCTGGTAGACAGCACCGTTCCCCGCGCACGCTGGCGGCGGATCACGGTGATGATGGTTTCAGAGTAGTACTGGCGATCATCCAGCGATGCGCCGCGCATCACCCGCTCGTCGCAGGACGCTTCACAAGCGTAATCGATTTCGCGGCGCGCCAGGTAGATCAGCGGATTATACCAGTGCAGGCTGACGCAAAGCAGCTCCAGCAGCTTTACATACAGATCCCCGCGCTGATAGTGCGTCAGCTCGTGCCGCAGCACCAGACGCAGTTCGCTCAGGTTCAGATGGTTCTCCGGCAGCAGAATGCAGGGACGGAAAATGCCTGCGATCATGGGACTGTCGACTGCCTGGCAAAGGTAGATGGGAATGGCGCGGCGTATGCCCATTTCATCGCGCAGCGCATCGTAGAGCGCCAGAATACGGCGGTCGCTTATCGGCTTTCGCCAGCGGCGCAGCATACGCAGATAGCGCGCGTGGTGGGCCAGACTGCCCAGCAGCATCAGCGCAGCGCCCGTCAGGTAAACCATGCACAGCACCGTGCTCCATTGCAGGGTACGGGCAGGCTGAACTGCGCTGGACGCAGACACCGTGCTGCCTGTATAGACAGGCACGAAGTCCGCGGCGGCAAGCTGCGAGACTGGGGTAACAGGCGTGTCCGTTTGCCGCGGGGCGAACACGGGCACCTCCACGGCGCGCGCCACAGGCGCGGGGGACAGGGTGACAGCCGGGCGCGGAGAGAATGGGCGGATGGGAATCAGCGCGCAGACCAGCACGGCCAGCCAGGCCAGGTACAGGCTGCGGGCGCTAATCCGGTTGCGCAGCATGGGCGTAAGCACCAATGCGCACAGTGTAACTGCCGATACTGTCAGCGCGAAGGCTAACAGGGTGGATAGCCAGGCGGTCATTTGCCCTCGCTCCTCTCTCTGGCCTTGCGCACAAAGTCGCTCAGCTCGTCCAGATCCTGATCGGACAGGCGGTCGCCCGCCAGCGCGGCGATCAGGCTGTGCACGCTTTTGTGATGGTAATGCTCCAGAAAATTCTCGGTTTCCATGCGCAGGTATTCGTCGCGGGAGATGATGGGGTAGAAGGCGCGCTCGCGGCCGCTTCCCTTTTCCACGCGCAGAAAGCCGCGCTCGGTCAGGCGCGCCAGCAGCGTCACCACCGTTTGCACCTTCCAATTGCGGCTGCGGCCAATCAGATCCATCAGCAGACCGGTCGTCACCGGGGGCTGCTGATCCCATATGGTTTGCATCAGGTCAAATTCACTGTCGGGCAGGCGCTGAGCTTTCATTGGTTAATTCCTCCATGCATGTAATAAGACACCGTGTCTTAATACAATACTACAGCATGTCTTACTAAATGTCAAGCGGTTTTTGAGTGTTGTTACAATTCATACGATAAATTCCCCGTAAATTGCCGCCTAAATTATGGTTGCCCTTGACAAAGGGGAGGGGGTGTATCTATAATATATTGTTGGTATAGTTGGTATTGCTATGCCACCTGACAGTGTTCGATACACACTATAAAGGAGGATCCCCAAATGTCTTTCAAGTACACGATCGACGGTAACGGAGCGGTCAGCCACATCGCGTATGCGTTCAGCGATGTCGCCGCGATCTACCCCATCACGCCGTCCTCCACGATGGCGGAGTATGTGGACGAATGGTCTGCGCAGGGCCGCAAGAACCTGTTTGGCCAGACGGTTCACGTTGCCGAAATGCAGTCTGAAGCCGGCGCGGCCGGCGCCGTGCACGGCTCTCTGGCCGCGGGCGCGCTGACCACCACCTTCACCGCCTCCCAGGGCCTGCTGCTGATGATCCCCAACATGTACAAGATCTCCGGCGAGCTGCTGCCCGGCGTGTTCCATGTATCTGCCCGCGCCCTGGCCGCCCATGCCCTGTCCATCTTCGGCGATCATCAGGACGTCATGGCCTGCCGCCAGACCGGCTTTGCTATGCTGGCTTCTTCCTCCGTTCAGGAAGCGATGGATATGGCGCTGGTCGCCCATCTGTCCGCGCTGAAGGCCAGCGTGCCCTTCCTGCACTTCTTTGACGGCTTCCGTACCAGCCATGAAATCCAGAAGATCGACGCGATCGACTACGAAGACATCGCCAAGATCGTTCCTTGGGACAAGGTAAACGAGTTCCGCGCCCGCGCCCTGAACCCCGAACATCCCCATCAGGCCGGTACCGCCCAGAACCCCGATATCTACTTCCAGAACCGTGAAGCCGCCAACCGTCACTACCTGGCCACTCCCGAAATCGTTGAGGAGTGCATGAAGCAGGTAGAGTCCATCACCGGCCGCAAGTACAACCTGTTTGATTACGTGGGCGCGCCCGACGCTGAAGAAGTCGTCATCTGCATGGGCAGCGGCTGCGAAACCATCGACGAGGCCATCGAAGCCCTCAACGCGCAGGGCAAGAAGTACGGCTGCGTAAAGGTGCATCTGTTCCGCCCCTTCAGCGCCAAGCACTTCCTGGCCGCCATCCCCGCCACCTGCAAGAAGATCGCCGTGCTGGATCGCACCAAGGAGCCCGGCTCCCTGGGCGAACCGCTGTACCAGGATGTCTGCACCGTGCTGCGTGAAGCCGGCCGCGATGATATCAAGGTAGTGGGCGGCCGCTATGGTCTGGGCAGCAAGGAATTCACCCCCACCATGGTGAAGGCCGTGTACGAGAACCTGGAAGGCGAAATGAAGAATCATTTCACCGTGGGTATCAACGACGACCTGACCGGCACCTCCCTGAAGCTGGGCGAGCAGTTCAACTCCGCCCCCGCCGGCACCGTATCCTGCAAGTTCTATGGTCTGGGCTCTGACGGTACCGTCGGCGCCAACAAGAATTCCATCAAGATCATCGGCGACCACACCGATAAGTACGCGCAGGCCTATTTCGCCTACGACTCCAAGAAGTCCGGCGGCCTGACCGTCAGCCACCTGCGCTTTGGCGATACCCCCATCCGCAGCACCTACCAGATCGATGCGGCCGATTTCATCGCCTGCCACAACCAGGCTTATGTGACCGCCTACGACATGGTATCCTCCCTGCGTGACGGCGGCACCTTCCTGCTCAACTGCCAGTGGGACGAGAGCGAGCTGGATGCTCAGTTGCCCGCCACCATGAAGCAGCTGCTGGCTAAGAAGCACGCCAAGTTCTATATCATCAACGCCGTCAAGCTGGCCGCTCAGGTTGGCATGGGCAACCGCATCAACACCATCATGCAGGCCGCCTTCTTCAAGCTGGCCGATATCATCCCCTACGAAAAGGCCGATGAATACATGAAGGCGTATGCCAAGAAGACCTATGGCAAGAAGGGCGACGCCGTCGTTCAGAAGAACTGGGATGCCATCGACATTGCCATCTCCGGCCTGAAGGAAGTCAAGGTTCCCGCCGAATGGGCCAACGCCACCACCGGCGCGCAGCCCGTTGTGGTTGAGTCCACCGAGTACTTCAAGAACATCGTAAAGCCCATCCTGAATCAGGAAGGCGATAAGCTGCCCGTGAGCGCCTTCACGCCCGACGGCATGGTTCCCACCGGCACCACCAAGTTTGAAAAGCGCGGCATCGCCGTCAAGGTTCCCGAATGGATTCCCGAGAACTGCGTACAGTGCGGCCAGTGCTCCCTGGTTTGCCCCCACGCCTGCATCCGTCCCATCCTGGTGAAGGAAGGCACCGAGGTGCCCGCTTCCTTCGTAACCAAGAAGGCCATCGGCAAGGAAGTGGCTGGCTACACCTACCGCATGCAGGTAAGCCCGCTGGATTGCACCGGCTGCGGCAACTGCGTGGAAGTGTGCCCCGCCAAGACCAAGGCCCTGGAAATGAAGCCCCTGTCCGCCGAATCCTCCGTGCAGGAAGCCAACTGGGAATTCGCCATGAAGCTGCCTGAGCCGGACATCGCCTTCAACAAGAACACTGTCAAGGGCAGCCAGTTCATGAAGCCCCTGTTCGAGTTCTCCGGCGCCTGCGCTGGCTGCGGCGAGACGCCTTATGTCAAGCTCGTTACCCAGCTGTTCGGCGATCGTATGATGGTTGCTAATGCCACGGGCTGCTCCTCCATCTACGGCGGCTCCGCCCCCACCTGCCCCTACACCGTCAACGATAAGGGCCATGGTCCTGCCTGGGCCAACAGCCTGTTCGAGGATAACGCTGAGTTCGGCTTCGGCATGAACCTGGCTGTCAACCAGCGCCGCGCCAAGCTGGCCGAAAACGTCGAAAAGCTGATCGCTATCGATTGGGTGACCGACGATATCAAGGCCGCCGGTAAGGAATGGCTGGAGAACATGCACAGCGCTGAGGGCAGCAAGGCTGCCGCGGCTAAGCTGATCGCCGCCTGCGAGGACGGCATCGACATGACCGGCGTTGTTTACAATGGCAAGGATCTGACTGGCACTGTGTGCGAGTGCGACGCCTGCAAGGCTGCCCGCGAAGTGCTGGCTGACAAGGACCTGCTGGTCAAGAAGTCCGTTTGGATTTTCGGCGGCGACGGCTGGGCCTATGATATCGGCTACGGCGGATTGGATCACGTTCTGGCGCAGAACCAGGATGTCAACGTGCTGGTACTGGATACCGAAGTGTACTCCAACACCGGCGGCCAGTCCAGCAAGTCCACGCCTACCGGCTCGGTTGCCAAGTTTGCTGCCGCTGGTAAGCGTACCAAGAAGAAGGATCTGGGCATGATGGCCATGAGCTACGGCTATGTGTACGTGGCTACCGTCGCCATGAGCGCCAATCCTGTGCAGCTGCTTAAGGCCATGAACGAAGCGGAAGCCTATCCGGGCCCCTCCCTGATCATCGCCTACGCGCCCTGCATCAACCACGGCATCAACATGTCCATGGCGCAGGCTGAAATCCGCAAGGCTGTGGAAGCCGGCTATTGGCCGCTTTATCGCTTCAACCCCGAGCTGGCCGAGCAGGGCAAGAACCCCCTGACCCTGGACAGCAAGGAGCCCACGGGCGACTACCAGGCCTTCATCCGCGGCGAAACCCGCTATGCCACGCTGCTCAAGCAGTTCCCCGAGACGGCGGAGAAGCTCTTCGCCAAGAACGAAGAGGACGCCAAGGAGCGCCTGGAATCCTACAAGAAGATGGCTGCCGAGTAATCGCGCTGCGATCTGCAATAAACAATGCGCCGGAGAGCCGAAAGGCTCCCCGGCGTTTTTGTGCTGCCATGACGATAGGAATGCAAAAGAATGACAACAAAAAAAGAACTATCTTTTCAGATAGTTCCTTTGTGGCGCGCCCCGCGGGATTCGAACCCACGACCTTTTGATTCGTAGTCAAACACTCTATCCAGCTGAGCTAGGGGCGCATTGCTGGTGGCTGTCTCTCTGACAGCTTGTATATTATAGCGCACTTTGAGAAAAATTGCAAGTACTTTTTTACGGAAAATCGAAAAATAATTGTAATTTTATTTTGCCGGTTGCCGGGACGGGGAAAAGCCGCCCCACCCCGGCAGTGCAGGCATTAGCGATTGGCGCAGCGCGCGGCGATGTGTTGAAGGCGCGGCAGCGCATAATCAAAGAACTTCATGTAGGCGCTGCAAAAGCGCGTGCGGGAAAGATGCCCTGTGCCGTCGTCGCGGTCACGGCGGCAGCCGCCGCGGCACAGCGGATAGTAGCGGCACTTCAGGCACTCCGCGTCTTTCTCGGCGGAATCCTCCACAAAGCGCAGCGCATGGCGTTTTTCATCCAGTGCGTCAAAATCATCGGTCACAAAGCTGCCCAGGCGGTAGGCGTCCAGCACATAGAAATCGCAGGGATATACGCTGCCGTCGGCTTCCACGGTGTACTGCATGCCGCAGCAGCCCATCATGCCGCAGCTTTCGGGAGGGCGGCCCAACAGCATGCCCAGGTAGTTTTCAAACTGGCGGATGTAGATGAACCGTCCCTGCATCACATCCTCGGCCCAGCGATCAAACAGGCGGCACAAAAACTGCGCGTACTTGTCCACTGTCAGCCAGCCCTGATTTTCGCCGAAGGCATCCAGGCAGGGAATGTATTGCTGCCAGCGCAGATCATGCCGGGCAAAGAAATCATATACCAGGTCGAGCTTGTCCGCCGTATCGTTGGTGACAACGGTGAGCACATTAAAGGTGACGTCGTGGCGGCGCAGCAGCTGGGCGGTATCCAGCACCCGGCGCAGCGTGCCCTCGCCGCGCGCGTCGGGGCGATTTTTATTGTGCAGGCCCGCCATGCCATCCAGCGATAGGCCGATCAGGAACCTGTTGTCCGCAAAGAATTGCGCCCATTCCTCGTTAATCAGCGTGCCGTTGGTTTGCAGAGCGTTGTCGATGCGCACGTTGTTGACGTTGTATTTTTGTTGCAGCTCTACTGCGCGGCGGAAGAAATCCAGCCCGCGCAGCGTCGGCTCGCCGCCCTGAAAGCCAAAGGTACACGCACCCTCGGCATGAGCCAGGGATTTGCGGATCATGGCTTCCAGCACATCCTCGGGCATCAGCCCGTAATCGTCTACTTCACGATGAGCCGTTTCATCGGCATAAAAGCAGTAGCGGCAACGCATGTTGCAGCGGCCGGAGGCAGGTTTGATCAGCAAATTGAGCGGCGGCATGGCAAACCCTCCAAAAGGTATTTAATTTATTATAACAAAAATCGCGCGGCGATACAAATGTAAATTATTATGGCAAAATAGCGAATAATTTCGGTCGGTAGTTGCTCTTCTGTGCAATTGATGCTATAATGCATTTACAAAACGACCATATTTTACCCACTAAAGGAGGGAACACCATGAAACGGTTGCTGCTTGTCCTACTGGCACTGATGATCATCGTCCTGCCTTGCCTGGCTTCGGCCTCCGAGGCGATCTCCTCCAACAGCAACGAACTGTCTGATTTGGAGAAGCTGCAATTGCAGCTTCAAAAGGTAAAGCAGATCTACGCTGGCGATACCAACAGCGCGGAGATTCATCGCGCGCTGGATCAGGTGGTGCTGCCCATTATCCTGTATCAGGATACCGCCGATGGCCGGGTGGAGCTGGGAAGCTATGAACTGCCGATCATTGAGATTACATACCGCTATATCCTCTTTGTGAGCGAGCAGCTTGGCTATACTGGCGGCTGCTTCGATCTGGAAGATTACCCCATTTACGAAACGAGCCAGGATTACTTGAACATTTGCGGAATCGAGGCGCAAATCAGCGTTGAGGATTCTGACCTGAAGATCGAGGCTGGCCGGAACAAATGCGCTGTGTATGTTACGGGCGGCGACATTGAAATCACCTATGTGAGCGAACTGGTTTATGATCAGGACGGCGCACTGATTGAAAAGAATGAAACTACCGTGCATGCGCAGCACAACTTCAAAGCCGTGCATGAACTGCCGGAAGGGTACATAGAAAAGTAAGCGCACGAAGGGGCAGCCGGATGGGCTGCCCCAGTTTTATTATTCCAGCCTTTTGCCAATCAGCAGCGCCACGCCTTGAACCAGGCATGCGCCCACAATGGCAAGCATAAAACCATAGAAATTTGCTTTATTCAGCGGCGGCCAGCCGCAATAGCGCGCTATTTGCGCTGCCAACGCCGCGCCCAGCGTGCCGCACAGGATGTTCCAATGCCATTTGCGGGTGCTGCAGCCCAGCAAAAAACGCGCCAGAAAGCCGGCCGGCGCGCCCAGCACCATCCATAATACCGGCTGCATCGCGGTTTCCTCCCTTCTTTATCAGCATATTCCAGCGCGCATGCGCGGTGCGGATGTGCGCATACTGATGCAGGAGGTGAGGCAAATGAGCGAGCATTGGAAAAGATCAAACCGCCCGATCGACGATATGGAAACCGTGGCCTCGGCCAACGAATGGACGGGCATGCTGCCCGCTATGCCGGCGGATGAGGATACCCAGCCGGTGCGGCGCATGATGAACGTGCATCCGCAGCCCAAGCCCGGCAAATTCCGCCCCACCGACAATTAAAAGGGCCCCGCCGTCAGGCGGGGCTTATTGCATGGCTTTTCTTACGCGCGATTGTGTTTCATTATACGATAGGTTCAGCGCTGCGCTTAACCCGGAAACAAGCAACTGCTCGGCTTTTTTCAGAATTTCCTGCTCCGCGCTGGGAATGCGCGACAAGGCGCCATGATGCTGACATAGGATGCTCTTGACGGTGCAGGCCAGCGCTTGGCAGGTGTGGGGCTGCATCAGCTGCCGGTAATGCAGCAGCACGGTTTTGCGGTCATGGGCAGTGGCCGGACAGGTCTGCATGGCAGGAAGCTGCGACAGCAGCGCTTCGGCCTCGGCCTGAGTCACGGGCGCACGCAAGGGCTGATGCGTGTCTACCGGCGTGTAAATACGACTTCCATCTGCTTCCGAACGCAAAAAATAGTACGGCTTGCCCTTTTCAAAGGTATCAAAATCCGGCACGGCCACCTGTTCAACACGGCAAAAGCCGCTGTCTCCATATATGACATAATCTCCGGGATTGAACAATGAGATACACCTCCTTATATATATAAAATTATACCATATTTTTAATTCATAGGGTAATACGCTGCTGCCATTTTCGGCGGATCGCGCAGGAATGTACTGAAAATTTGGCAGATTGGAGCATGAAAAAAGCCTGGGATGGCTTGACGTCCAGCCCAGGCTTTGCAGATAACAGATAGCTATTTGTTTTACTCCAGCTCGAACGCGCCGGTATACAGCTGGTAATACTGCCCGTGCTGGGCGATCAGCTGCTCATGGGTGCCGCGCTCAATGATGCGGCCATGATCCAGCACCATGATTACATCGGCGTTCTGCACGGTGGACAGGCGGTGCGCGATAACAAACACCGTGCGCCCCTTCATCAGCTGATCCATACCGCGCTGCACAAGCGCCTCGGTACGGGTATCGATGGAGGAGGTGGCTTCGTCCAGGATCATTACCGGCGGATCGGCCACCGCCGCGCGGGCGATGGAGATCAGCTGGCGCTGACCCTGGCTCAGGCCGCCGCCATCGCCGGTCAGCATGGTATTGTAGCCGTCGGGCAGGCGGGTGATGAAATCATGCGCGTTGGCCAGCTTGGCTGCGGCAATGCATTCCTCGTCCGTCGCGTCCAGCTTGCCGTAGCGGATGTTATCCATCACCGTGCCGGTGAACAGGTTGACCTCCTGCAGCACCACGCCCAGGGAGCGGCGCAGATCGGACTTACGAATCTTGTTGATGTTGATGCCGTCGTAGCGAACCTTGCCGTCGGCGATATCATAGAAGCGGTTAATCAGGTTGGTGATCGTAGTTTTGCCCGCGCCCGTA
Source organism: Clostridiales bacterium (assembly GCA_004556155.1). Classification (GTDB taxonomy): domain Bacteria; phylum Bacillota; class Clostridia; order Christensenellales; family Aristaeellaceae; genus SFMI01. The sequence goes on along the minus strand of SFIM01000004.1, from coordinate 84,910 downwards.
GCGCCCACGAAGGCCACCTTCTGGCCGGGCTTGGCGTACAGGGTGATATCATGCAGCACGGGCTTGCCCTCTTCATAGGCAAAGTCAACGTCGGTCATTTCCACATTGCCGGTCAGGCGGGTATAGGTGACGCTGCCGTCCTGATGCGGATGCTTCCAGGCCCAAATGCCCGTGCGCTTGTCGCTTTCCACCAGCTTGCCGTTTTCCTCGCGGGCGTTGACCAGGGTGACATAGCCCTCGTCGGCTTCGGGTGTTTCATCCAGCAGGCTGAAGATACGCTCCGCGCCGGCCATGGCCATGGCGATGAAGTTGACCTGCTGCATCACCTGGCTGATGGGACGCATGAAGTTGCGCGACAGGGTCAGGAAGGCGGTGATCGCGCCCAGCGTCAGCGTGCCGAAGCCGCCCGTCAGGCTCAGATTGGTGATGCCAACGATGGCCATCGCGCCGCCGATAATAGCCAGAATAACGTACTGGATATGGCCCATGTTGTTGCTTACCGGGCCCATCACGTTGGCAAAGCGGTTGGCGCTGGTGGCGTTTTCGCACAGATCGTCGTTGCGGTGGTCAAACTCGCCCTTGGCGATTTCCTCGTGGTTGAACACCTTGACGACCTTCTGGCCATTGATCATTTCTTCGATATAGCCGTTCAGGCTGGCCAGGGAGGTTTGCTGCTTGACAAAGAAGGTGCCGCTCTTTGCGCCCAGCTTGCCGGTCACTTTCAGCATGGCGAGGGTGCACAGCACCACCACCAGCGTAAGCCACACGCTGCAATTGAGCATGGAGATGAACACCACCAGCAGCGAAATGGCCGAGGAGAACACATTGGGCAGCGTCTGGCTGATCAGTTGGCGCAGCGTGTCGGTATCGTTGGTGTAGAAGCTCATCACTTCGCCGTGGGTGTGGGTATCGAAATAGCGGATGGGCAGCAGCTGCATGTGCGCAAACATCTCGTTGCGCACATTCTTGAGGATGCTGTGCGATATGATCGCCATGATGCGGCTTTGCAGGAACACCGCCACCACGGCCAGCAGGTACAGCCCGGCCATCTTGAGGATGGCGGTCAGCAGGCCCGTGTATACGGGCGCGATGCCGCTGGCAGCATCGGCCAGCAGAGGCACAATGTAATCGTCAATCAGCGTGCCAAGGAACGTGGCGGCCGAGGCTGTGGCGATCGCATCCAGCACGATGCAGAAGAACACAACCAGCAGGCGCGGCCAATAGGGCTTCAGATAGCTTAGCACGCGCAGCAGCACTTTTTTGTTGATGGGCTGGCGGGGCCCCATGCCGCGCGGCCCGTGCGGGCCGCCCATGGGCATGCCGCCCTGGGGTTTCTTGGGCGCGTTACTCATTGTCTTCGCCTCCCTTGGTCTGGGACTGGTATACCTCGCGGTAGATTTCGCACCGGGCAAGCAGCTCCTCGTGCGTACCGCAGTCGGCAATGCGCCCGTTATCCAGCACGACGATCATATCCGCATCCTGTACGGAGGCGACGCGCTGGGCGATGATAATCTTGGTGGTATCGGGAATATAGGAGCGGAAGCCCTCACGGATCAGCGCGTCCGTGCGAGTATCCACGGCGCTGGTGGAGTCGTCCAGAATCAGGATCTTGGGCTTTTTCAGCAGCGCGCGGGCAATGCACAGGCGCTGCTTCTGGCCGCCGGATACGTTGGTGCCGCCCTGCTCGATCCAGGTATCGTACTTATCGGGGAAATCCTGAATGAAGGGATCGGCCTGAGCCAGGCGGCAGGCCTCCATGATTTCCGCGTCCGTGGCGTGCTCGTTGCCCCAGCGCAGGTTATCCTTGATAGTGCCCGAGAACAGCTCGTTCTTTTGCAGCACCATGGCCACGCTGTCACGCAGGGTGGTCAGATCGTACTTGCGGGTATCCACACCGCCCACGCGCACAGCGCCCTGGCTGGGATCATACAGGCGGGGGATCAGCTGCACAAGCGTGGATTTGCCCGCGCCCGTGCCGCCCAGCACGCCTACAACTGCGCCCGAGGGGATGTGCAGGTCGATATCGCTCAGGCAGTCCTTTTCGCTGCGGGAGGCATAGCGGAAGCTGACGTGATCAAAATCCACCGAGCCGTCGCGCACGGCCTTCACCGCATCCTTGGGGGATACGATATCGCTCTTTTCATCCAGCACTTCCACAATGCGCTGCGCGGAGGCACGGGACATGGTGATCATCACGAATACCATGGATAGCATGATTAGGCTGGAGAGAATCTGGATTACATAGGTGATCATGCTCATCAACTGGCCGGTGGTCATGCCCACCGCCGCGTTGTTGCCTGAGGCGATGATCGCCTTGGCGCCCAGCCAGGAAATCAGCAGCGTGCAGGCGTAGATGCAGGTCATCATCAGCGGGCTCATGAAGGCCATGTTCTTTTCGGCATGGGTGAAATCCTGATAGATGGACTCGGAAATCTTATCGAATTTCTGGATTTCGTGATCCTCACGCACAAAGTTCTTCACCACGCGCACGCCGCGCAGGTTTTCCTGCACCACGTTGTTGAGCGAATCGTAGGTTTTGAACACGCGGCGGAAGATGGGATGCGTGCGGCTCATGATCAGATACATGCCCAGGCCCAGCACCGGCAGGCACAGCAGGAACACCAGCGAAATCTCCGCGTCGATGGTCAGCGCCATTACCATGGAGAAGATCAGCGTCATGGGCGAACGCACGGCCATGCGCATGATCATCTGGAAAGCGTTTTGCACGTTGGTCACGTCCGTGGTCAGACGGGTGATGATCGAGGAGGTGCTGAACTTATCGATATTGGAGAAAGAATAATCCTGAATGCTGTAATACATATCATGGCGCAGGTTGCGCGCGAAGCCGCAGGAGGCCGTGGCCGCCATTTCGCCGCCCTTTACGCCAAAGAACATGGACAGAAACGCCGCAACCAATAGAATTGCGCCGTTGATCCAGATCTGAGCCATGCTTCCCTGTTCGATGCCGCGATCGATCAGGTAGGCCATGATCATGGGAATCAGCGTTTCCATGGCTACTTCGCCTACCATAAACAGCGGCGTTGCGATGGCGTATTTTTTATACTCCCGCACACGCCGGGCTAACTTTTTAATCATGCTTTTTCCGTCCCTTCCTTTACATCCATGCCGCGCAGATTTTCCTGCAGGCGATCCAGCAGGGAAAAGAGGGTAGCGAGCTCCTCCTCGCTCAGTCCCTTGCGCAGCGTGGCCTCAAATTTTTCATGGTCTTCATCCATCATGCGCTTAACTTCCTCCGCCTTGGGGGTTAGCGTCAGACGGCGCACGCGCCGGTCGCCCGGCACGCTTTGCTGCTCGATTAAGCCCTTTTGCACCATCAGCGCCACCACCTTGGAGGCTGTGGAGCGCGTGATGCCAAAGCGGGTTTCCAGGTCGCGCTGATAAACCTCGCGCCCTTCCTTTTCGCGCCGCGCGATATAGCCGATAATCCAGCCGTTGGTGCCGGTGACGGCGTCTACCGCTCGTTTGTTGGTCTGCTGGTCAAAATACCGGCAGGTCAGGTTGGACAGCTTGCGCAGCTCGATGCCCAGTGCCCTTTCCATGGGTCTCCTCCGTTTCTGCTAAAATGACAATTGATTTTAAATGTATGCCGTCAAACTGTACGACGTGCAACATATTATAGGCATTTGAAAATGAAAGTCAAGGGGTGTTTTTAATATTCATATTTTGTTCAAACTTTCCTGCCGGGTAATAAAATCCGGTCTTTATTTCCCCTGTGAATAGCCGTGCGATGCTTTGCGCATACTGGTTTTATGCAGTCACATTGTGAAGGAGGGTTTTTCCATGAAGGGCATTATCTGTATGCTGCTGTCCGTGTTGCTGTTTTGCCTGTTGATCTGTGCGGCCGAGCTGCCGCCTACCGCCCTGCCTGCGAGGCAGAGCGCGTGGTGGAGCCTGATCTGCCCTGGCATGCTGGGCAAGCCTGACGGCACTGAGCGCGTCACCTTTGTGTGGCCCGCGCTGACCTGGCTGCGGGGGATATTCCTTGTAAATAGCTAAAAGAAAACTATAAATAGGAAATGATTGTAAAATCCCGCGCTGCTTTTCAACATTCCTGCGCTTTTGGTTGCCAACGGAGACGAATTATTGTATAATGATTTATCTCTGAAATTCTGCGAAGGAGGCGATGGGGCAATGCGGAAAGGGCGCTGGAGGCGCGCGGCGATCCGGGTGATCGTGTTTGCGTTGCTTGCGTGCCTGCTGTGCCCCCTGGCTCTGGCGGAAGATCAGATGATCGACCCTGCCTATCCGGTGCCGCAGTATGTGCATTGGCTGCTGGATGTGGCGCGGGGCGAGCTGGGATATCAGGAGGGCAGCCGCGGCTATACCAAGTATGGCGAGTGGTCGGGCGATCCGTATGCTGAGTGGTGCGCGGAGTTTTTGTGCTGGTGCGTCGATCAGGTGGATCAGCAGCACGGACTCAGCCTGCTGCGCAATGCCTATCCCATGTATTCCGGTCAGAATACCGGCCGCAACTGGTTCATCCGCGAGGGGCGCTACATCGCCCGCACGGGCTTTGTGGACGGCTGGGGCTCGCAGTGGCTGATCGGCCAGGAGGAGTCCATCGCCTCGGGCAGCTATGTGCCGCAGCCGGGCGATTGGGTGTTTTACTCTGTGGATGGCACCAACACCTCGCATGTGGCCCTGGTGGAATACTGCACGCAGGATGCGCAGGGCGTTATCACCGCCCATGTGATCGAGGGCAACATGCCTGACCGCGTGCAGCGCAATACCCATCAGCTGACCGATTGGCGCGTGATGGGCTATGGCACGGTGCGCGATCTGGCGGATATCGTGATGCAAAGCGGCAACACGGGCAAAAAGGTGCAGGAATTGCAGGATATGCTGTGCTATCTGGGATATCTGGACGCGCAGTACGCTACCGGTACCTACGGCCCATCCACGGTGGAGGCGGTGCGTGCCTTTCAGCAGGCAACTGACAAGGTGCCCACCGGCATTGCCAATCATCACACCCAGCTGACGCTGCAGCATATATATGAAGAAACCTATTGGCAGGACGACGCCAACTTTATCGTGCGGGATGAGTGACAGGAGGGGAATCGCATGCGCGATATGGTGCTGATACTCAACTTTGACGATGCTTGCACGCGCGCGATTGCGCGCGGCCTGCGCGCAGAGCATGTGTATTGCAAAATTGTACCCGGCAATATCGCCCTGGAGGAGGTGCGCGCCCAGCAGCCGCTGGGGGTGATCCTTTCCGGCGGCGTGGCGGGCGGCGTGCCCGGCGGCATGGATATGGGTCTGCTGCAGGAGGGGTATCCCCTGCTGGCCATGGGCGATACGGCGGCCATGCTGTGCCGTGCCCTGGGCGGCGACGCGCAGGAGACGGCCATCTGCAACAGCATTGGCGGGGTAGCTTTTGCCCGCTGCACGCTGACCGAGGGGCTGGACGATTGCGAGCGCATGCTGCACAATGTGCGCCGCTTGCGTTTGCCGCCCGGCGCGCAGGTATTGGCTGAGTCTCAGCGCGAAACGGTGGGGTATATGCTCAGTGAGCGCAATCTGTACGCGGTGCAGTTTACCCTGGAGCAAAATGATACCGACGGCATGCGGCTGCTGCTCAACTTTGTCCTGTCCGTGTGCGGCTGCACCCGCTGGTGGGATTATGAGGCCTTTGTGGGCCGTGCGGAGGAGGAGATCCGCCGCGTGGTTGGTGATAGCCGCGCCGTATGCGCCATGACCGGCGGGCTTAACAGCGGCATCACCGCCCTGCTGGCGCATCGCGCGCTGGGCGACAGGCTGCAATGCATCTTTGTGGATACAGGCCTGCTGCGCGAAAACGAGGCCGCGCAGGTGATGCGTTTCTATCATGATCAGATGGGCCTGAGCATTGTAAACGTGCAGGCGCAGGAGCGCTTTACGCAGGCGCTCAGCGGCCTGGTGGAGCCGGATGACAAGCGCCGGGCCATCGGGCAAACGTTGCAGGCCGTGATGGATGAAACGCTGGCGGGCATGGGCGAATTTGCCGTGATCCTGCGCAGCACCACCTGCGACGATGTGCTGCGGGGCGTGAACCCTGCCAGAAAGCCTGGACTGCATGCGGAACTGCCGGTGGTTGAGCCGCTGCGGGAATTGTTCAAGGACGAGGTGCGCCGCGTGGGCGAATACCTGAACGTGCCCGCCGAGATCCTGGGGCGGCAGTCCTTCCCCAGCAGCGGGCTGGCGCTGCGCATTCTGGGCGATGTTACTCCGGCGCGGCTGCAAACGCTGCGCGCGGCTGATCTGATCTTTACCGAGGAAATTGCCGCTGCGGGGCTGAACAAGCGCCTGTGGCAGTATTTCGCCCTGCTGGGCGCGCTGCCCGGCGAGGATACTCGCGTGATCATCGCTCTGCGCGCCATGCAGTCGAGCGATCCGGCACAGCTGGCGCATGCGGCGCGGCTGCCCTTTGACCTGCTGGAGCGCGTGACCGACCGCATCCGCCGTGAACGGCCCGAGGTGGCGCATGTGCTCTACGACCTGAACCCCAGCAGCCGCAGCACGGGCGCGGAATGGTAATACCAATTCAAATTTAATAGCGAACCGAGGAATACGCATGCATTTGACACACCCGATCGCCCCGTATCAGGGCATAGCGCCGGAAGATTGCTTCTTTGTCACCAACGATCAGATGATCGAAATGGGCATGGGCTCCGTCACCCTTTTCTACCAGCCTGAGATGTATCCCGAAGCGCCGCTGCATATTTATATGCAGCTGGATTCGCAGCCTGCGGGGCGCAACCTGCTTTTCGGCGCGCTGCTGGCGCGGGCGGAGCAACTGCGTGCGCAGGCGCCCAATCTGCGCGGACGGCTGTTTACGCAGATTGCCCCGGAGGATTGGGATCTGAATGGCTTTTACACCAAGGCGGGCTTTAAGATGGACGACAGCGAGGATCTGTACCATTTTGGCCTGCCCGGCTGGCCGGCGCGCGCGCCCGTCAACTGCAATTACGCCTCCGTGCCGCTTAAAACGCCGCAGGATGTGCAGGCATTTTTGCAGCGCATGAACGCCTATCGCATTACGCCCCTGGATGCGGAATTCCTGGGCCGCTGCATGGGCATGGAGCATTTTCTGGCCATCGGCTACTATCGCGGCGGCAACGCCGTGTGCGAGGCGCTGTTTACGGGCGAGGGGCAAAACGTCACGCTGGTATCGCTGTATGTGCGCGCGGATTATCGCCGTCAGGGCTTTGCCAAGGCCATCATCGGCGCAGCCAGCGACATCCTGCGCCCGCGCGGGGTAACGCAGATTTCCACCCGCATTTACAGCCGCAATGCGGCGCAGGTGGCCCTGATGCGTGCGGCGGCGGGCAAAAAGATTCGCTCGGTGGCGCTGCTTCCGGGCATCAGCATCTGACAAAAAGGAGCAATACGTATGAAAATCGGACTGCTTTGCGCCATGAAGACGGAGTTTGACCAGCTGCTGCCCTATCTGCGCGAAACGGCGCGGCACGAAGTGGCCAAGACCACGGTGATCGAGGGCGATGTGAACGGGCTGCCGGTGGTGCTGGCGGCGACGGGCGTCTGCAAGGTAAACGCGGGCATCACGGCGCAGCTGCTGATCGACCGCTTTGCGGTGACGCATATCATCATGGTAGGCGTGGCCGGGAGCATGGATCCGCGGCTGGGCATTCACGCGCTGGCATTTTCCCAGCGCCTGGCGCAGCATGATGTGAACGTCGCCTGGCTGCGCCATCGCGGCGGCATTGCGCACGGCTACTATCCGGGCGATGAAATGCTGCTGTCCGTATGTCACAAATTGAATGAGCGTGGGGCTTTCCTGTACCCGGTATTCTTTGGCGACATGGTATCGGGCGAACAGTTCATTGCGCAGGAGGGGCGGCAGGAGATCGTGGACGCCTGGCACCCGCTGTGCGTGGATATGGAGAGCGCGGCGGCGGCCTATACCTGCTATGTGAATGACGTGCCCTTCCTGGCCATCCGCGCCATGAGCGATACGGGCGATGAGAGCGGCGTGGCGAACTCCAACGCGCACGAAATCAGTGCGGCGGACGCTGCGGCCAGCGCTGCCGGCGCGCTGCTGCGTGAGCTGGCGCAGGGGTAAGGGACGAGGGGGAGGTTACGTTACTTTCTTCAGTGAAGAAAGTAACAAAGAACCAGTGTGTGACGTGAAAGCTTATTGAGTTAAGCTGTTTGGCGGCATTGCTGCTTATTTGTCCCGTGGCAGGGAAAAGCCTGAACCGCCCGGATGAAAGCAGGCTTTCCTCCGTTCGCTTTCTGCTTTTCCTCTTTGGTCTGGCTTTGCCAGCCCTGCGCCGATTTCATCGGCATGCCACGGGGAATGGTTGGACGCGGAAATCATGTATAACTGCTGGCGATAGTTGGCCAGGAAGACTACCCAAAAGCCTTCTCATTGAGGAGAAGGTGCTGAACGTAGTGAAGCGGATGAGGTGTAGCCGCCGTCGCGGCGTTATCTTATATAGCTATGCTAACGGCTGCTTCGCAGCCTACGGCCCTCACAATTCGGCATAGTCGTTTTGCAGCGCTGACGCTTGCAAAACTCGTTGCCTCATTGGCGCTGCATCTGCCTGTATCTGCCACAGAGGCGGATTACGCGCCTCACCACCGCCTACGGCGGAGCCTCTCCTCCAGGAGAAGCCTTTTGGCGATTGCGTCAATGCAGCAATCTGGTTTCGTGGCTTAATAAAAGCACGACAATAAAAGCCTTCTCCCTCGGGAGAAGGCGTCAAGCCGCAGCGAGACGGAAGAGGGGGGAACGCCTTCATCATCATCCTGCATGCTCTATCATTATTTTCCTTATGAATCTCAGGCGCCGGTGCGCCAATAACATACAAGGAGAATGCACATGCAACTGTTGTATTTCGTTCTGGCGGGCGTCGTATTCGGCCTGGCCAACGTCATTCCCGGCGTATCCGGCGGCACCATGGCCGTGGTATTCGGCATCTATGAGCGGCTGCTGTCGGTGCTGTCCGACCCGCTGCACAACATCAAAAAAGAGTGGAAGTTCCTGGTCACCTTCGCCATCGGCCTGGCCATCGGCATTCTGGCCTTTGGTAAGCTGATGAACTGGGCACTGGTCAATTATCCTGCGCAGTCGGCCATGTTCTTCATTGGCGTTATTCTGGGCAGCATCCCCATGCTGTTCAAAAGCTCCTTCCTGCCGGGCGGCAAGGGCACCAAGCTGGTGATCAACCCCGCCAACGTGATCGCCTTTATCGCGGGCTTTGCCATCATGATCCCCATGATTGTGGCGGGCAACACCGATGAGGCCAAGGAGGCCGCCAAGGCCACCGCGACCGCCGCCAACGTGAACATCGGCAACATCCTGCTGATGCTGGTGTACGGCGTGATCGCCTCCTCCACCATGATCATTCCCGGCATTTCCGGCTCCTTTGTGATGCTGCTGCTGGGCGTGTACGGCACGCTGATTGCATCCGTGGCCAATCTGTTCCCCTTCACCGCCGCCACGCTGGACGCGGTGCTTGTGCTGCTGCCCTTCGGTATTGGCGTAGTTATCGGCCTGGTATACTGCTCCAAGCTGATCAAATTCCTGCTGGCTAAATTCCCCGTACCCACCTACGCGGCTATTTTCGGCTTTGTGCTGGGCTCCATCGGCTGCGTGTTCCCCGGCTTTGACAAGATCGACCTGGTGGGTGTGATCGCCGCCATCGCGGGCATCCTGGTGCTGTGGGGCTGCGAGCGGCTGGATCCCGGAGAGGCAAAATAAAGAGAGGTCAATTTCATGGCACTGTTTGTAGATAAAGCGCCGTTTACCGCCAAGGCGGGCAACGGCGGCAACGGCTGCGTTTCCTTCCACCGCGAAAAGTTTGTCATCAACGGCGGCCCCGACGGCGGCGACGGCGGCAATGGCGGCAGCGTGATCCTGCTGGCGGATGGCAACATGCACACGCTGCTGGATTTCCGCTTCCGCGCCAAGTACTTCGCCCCCAATGGCGAGGATGGCAAGGCCGGGCGCAGCTCGGGCAAGGCGGGCGAGGATCTGGTGATCAAGGTGCCCGTGGGCACGCTGGTGCGCGGCGAGAACGATCAGGTGATCGCCGATATGTTCGAGGCCGGGCAGCGCCGTGTGCTGCTGCACGGCGGCCGCGGCGGCTGGGGCAACGCGCACTTTGCCACCCCCACCCGCCAGGCGCCTAACTTTGCCAAGCCCGGCATCCAGACGCAGGCGTTCAAATTCACTCTCGAGCTGCAAACCATCGCGGACGTCGGCCTGGTGGGCTTCCCCAATGTGGGCAAAAGCACCATCCTGTCTGTCGTCACCCGCGCGCAGCCCAAGATTGCCAATTATCACTTTACCACCCTCACGCCCAACCTGGGCATCGTGCGCCGCCACGGGCAGGATTTTGTCATGGCGGATATCCCCGGCCTGGTGGAGGGCGCTGCCGACGGCGCGGGTCTGGGGCATGATTTTCTGCGCCATGTGGAGCGCACGCGCCTGCTGATCCACGTGCTGGATATGGCGGGCAGCGAGGGCCGCGATCCTCTGGAGGATTACGAGGCCATCAATCTGGAGCTGGCGCGCTACGGCGATTTGCAGAAGCGCCCGCAGATTGTGGCCGCTAACAAGATGGATTTGCCAGACGGCGCGGATAACCTGAATCGCTTCCGCGAAAAATATCCCGATGTGCCGGTATTCGCCGTGTCTGCTGCCACGCGCGCGGGTTTTGACGCGCTGATGGACGCGGTGGCCGCTGAGCTGGCCAAGCTGCCGCCCGTCACGCCCTACGCGCAGGAGGAATTTCTGGACGATCTGCCCGACCTGTCCGGCTATACCGTGCGCCGCGAAGGCAGCGTGTATGTGGTGGAGGGCAGTGCCATGACGCGCCTGATGAACAGCGTCAACTTTGACGATACCGACAGCATGAAGTGGTTCCACCAGACGCTGCGCCGCACGGGCGTGATCGACGCGCTGCGCAAGGCCGGCGCGGGCGAGGGCGACACGGTGCAGATCGAGGATATGCAGTTTGACTTCGTTGACTAAAAATACGGGAGATGAATGAGCATGCTTCACGAAAAAATCACCCTGCCCCGCACGGGCGTTATTCTGGAAACTTATCTGGCCGATGAGAAAAGCCTCAAGCAATCTATCAAGCGCCCCTTCCCGCATCGTCCGCTGGTGCTGGTGTTCCCGGGCGGCGGATATCATTTCCTGTCGGACCGTGAGGCTGAGCCGGTAGCTCTGCGTCTGCTGTCGCTGGGTATTCAGGCGGTAGTGGTGCGCTATTCGGTAGCGCCCGCGCGCTATCCTGTGGCGCTGGAGCAGGCGGCCGAGGCCATGCAGTATGCCCGTGAGCATGCCGAGCAGTGGCTGTGCGATTCGCGTAAGATCGCGGTGATGGGCTTTTCCGCCGGCGGCCACGCGGCCGCCCATCTGGGTACGCGCTGGCATGAGATGGGCTTTGATCCCGCCTGCCGTCCGGACGCGATGATCCTCAGCTATCCTGTAATCACCTCGGGCGAGTTTGCGCATCGCAATTCCTTCAAGTGCCTGCTGGCCGAGCGCGAGGAGGAGCTCAAGGATGTGGTGTCGCTTGAAAAGCACGTTACCCCCGATACGCCGCCCACCTTCCTGTGGCATACCTGGACGGACGAATTGGTGCCGGTGGAAAACAGCCTGATGTTTGCCGCCGCCCTGCGCCGCGCGGGCGTGCCGTGCGAAATGCATATCTTCGGCGCTGGTCAGCATGGGCTGAGCCTGTGCAATGATCAGGTATACGATGCCGAGCAGCCCAACATGCACGCGGAGTGCGCCTGCTGGATTGATATGGCTGCCCGCTGGCTCAAGGGGCTGTAAAAACGCGCCCGAAAGGAGAATTCGCCATGGGCAATACGTTTGACCGCATTCCGATCAAGGAGCAGGCGCGGGGCATTGTCAGCGCCCAACGCAGCGTGTGCGCGCTGGCCTGCCTGGTGCTCACGCTCCTGTCGGCGCTGCTGGGCGGCCTTTCCGCTGGGGTGCTGATGGTGCTGGTTTCCGGCCTGTTTCAGGTGGCGCAAAGCGGCTTTTTCCTGCGCCTGTGGCGCGGCGAAAGCGTGGGCGTTGCCGATATGCTGGCCAGTATGGCGGACGATGGCTTTCTGCGCAAGGTGGGCGGCATGCTGTGGGTGCAGCTGCAGGTATTCCTCTATTCCCTGCTGCTAATAGTCCCAGGCCTGATGCGCGCCTATTCGCTGGCGCTTACGCCCTATATCCTGGCCGATTGTCCCAATGTATCCGCCACCCAGGCCAGCGCCCTGTCCGCCCGCATGATGTACGGCCACCGGATGGAGCTGTTTATAGCGCAGCTCAGCTTTTTCGGCTGGCTGCTGCTTTCCGGCCTGACCGGCGGCATCCTGTATGTGCTGCACGTGGGCCCCTATATGGAATTGACCTTTGCCGGCATTTATGAAGAAATCCGCCAGATTGCGCTGGACGAGGGCAAGGTGAGCCAGCTGGAGCTGGACGGCGCGGCAAACTGAAATGCATGCATGATCAAAGGAGGAAGCCGATACGCAGGACTTTCCCCATCAGCTTACCCCGGCGCTGCTGAGCCTGACGCACGCCCTGTCCGCAAGCGCCTATGATATGCGCATCGCGCGCTATCTGGACGAGGGCTGGCAGGATATCGCTCTGCTGGCGGACGGCATGCTGTGCGCCGGGCTGAACGCGCGCACGGAAGCGGAACGGCAGCAATCGCTGGAAAGCGCCGCGCGCGTGCAGGCGCATCTGGCGCACAGCAATCCACTAACACAGGTGCTGGATATCCGCCGCCGCCGCGAGGACGGCGCGGGCTGCAAGGCAATGGTGCTTTCGCATCCCCTGATGGATGGCCGCTGGCTGGTGGCAATCAGCTTCACGGGCACCACGCGCCATCTGGCCGATTGGCTGGATAACTTGAAGATCGAGCAGGAGGATGGCTTTCATCAGGGCTTTTTGCGCCTGACGCGGCAGTTTGAGGCGCAGTGCGGACAAATTGCCATGCCCTGCCTGGGTGCGGCGCTGTCTCGTCCCGGTTTGACGCTTGCCGGGGTGCTGGATATGCTCAAGTACGAGCGCTCACCCGTGTCGCTGGTCGTTACCGGACATAGCCAGGGCGCGGCGCTGATGCAGATTTTTATCGCCCATCTGCTGCAAAACGGCGTGCTGCCGCAGTATGTGCTGGGCTGCGGGTTCGCCTCGCCCTGCGTTGCCGGGGCGCGCACGCTGAAAAATGCTGATTATCCGATCTATCATATTGTGCATGCCGACGACGCGGTGCCGCGCATCGGCGGCGCGATGCATCTGGGGCTGTGCCGGGTGATGCCCGATACGCCTGCCCTGCGCGGCCTGTGCTATGGCGCGCGCAGCCAGGATCCCATCTTTAACGAGCTGCTGTGCCTACAGCATACGGTACGCGGCACGCGCGGCGCGCTGTGCTTTTTTATCGCGCTGCTGCGCCTGTTATGCGTGGTGCCGGAAGAGGATGCGGAGTTGCTGTATCGCGCGCTTGCGCCTGCGTTCCTACCAGGCATGCTGCAATCACGCCTGGTAGGCTATGCGCGGCGGCTGGTGGGCAGCGCGCTGCGCCGGCTGGAAAGCCGCTATGCCGCTTGCTTTGGCGAGATGGACATGCAGCAGCTGGAACGCTATACGCGCTGGCTGCAAAGCCTGTTTGCGCGCTATGGCATGCGCGAAACGCTATCGCGCCTGCCCGATGCGCTGCATATGCCGCACATGCTGTATCGCATCGATACGCTGTGTGCCTATGATGTGATCAGCGGGGCCGCGCCGCGCCGGCTGCTGCCCGCCCTGTGGAGCGGGGATGAATCGCCAGTGTGGGATCAGCGCCCGCCGCGTGCGCCCGCGCCTGTGCGCAGGCCAGCTTATGATCGCTTCCATCCGCTCAGCGGACAAAGAAGAACCGCACAAAGGAGAAAAATGCTATGAATCTGCGCAAAGTGCTGCAATGGCTGATCGCCCTGGCCTGCACGGCTGCGGCGGTGCTGAATATCCTGTATCTGACTGGCGCGCAGCCTAAGAGCGTTACATCCATCGGCTGCGCGGCCATCCTGGCCTGTTATGTGCTGCAATGGGTTGCCCGCCGCGCCGTTCCTGCCGCCAAGGCAGAAAACGCGGGGGATAACACGCCTGTCGATCGTGTGCGCGTGATCCTTACCCTGGCTGCCGCCGCAGTGTGGATTGTGACGATCGGCATGTCCTTTTTCTGGAAGGTGTAACCAGAGTGAATAAAAAGGCTCCCCTGCTAAGGGAGCCTTTTTGGTGTTCAATTAAATGCTCATTTGATTACCAGCACGGGCAGTGCGGCCTTGACAAAATCAAACAGCACGCTTTCCCCGTTGGGCAGGAGGATCGTGGCGGGGGCATAGGGGCGGCTGAGCTTGCCGCTGCGCACAAAGCAGATGGAGGTCAGCCCTTCGCGCTGACGGACGATCAGCTCACCCGCGGGCATGCGATTGGCCTGCACCCTTGCGCCCTCCACAAGCGATAGATGAACGCCGTCGGAGGCTTCGCCGCAGATGGGGCAGAAGGTGATATCAGTTTCATGGATGCGGTCGTTTATTTGCACGCAATCAACTGTGCTGTTGAAAGTACAATCGCTGCGCATGCAGGATGCAGTGTGCGTGCCATTGCCGTTGGGAGTCCATTCTGTATACCAGTGCCCCAAGCTGGATACAGAATTCTGCGCGGTCAGAACCTCCTGGCAGCGGCTGCAATGGCTGCCAGCGGTTAAGCCGTCGCGCGTGCAAGTGGGGGGTATAGCAGGATCGGATACTACGTTATGGTTGGGCGCAACGCCCTCGCCGGGCTGCGTATCAGTGGCAGTGCAGCGGCTGCATGTTGCAGTGCGCGTGCCTACGCTGGTGCAGTTGGCGTCGCCATTGGGAGTATAATTGATGAAATTATGCCCCAGCTTGCTGCCTTCGTCTGGGATGGTTTTGCTTTCCCCGCATCCATCGTTTTGACAGCGGGCGGTTTTCGTGCCATCCTGCGTGCAGGTGGCATTGTTGTCCGACTCATAATTCGTCATTTTATGCCCTGTTGGAAGTCTATAAGGGTTTAGGCATGTTTCGCAGTAGCCAGGCTTTGTACAGGTAGCGGAAGCACCGGAGCAGAAACCAAATGACACTATCTTTTGGCAAGTTGTGCAGTAAAGTTGATGGCTTTTAGCGCTGTAATTGTAATAGTAGATAGTAGAATGCCCTTCGTGCGAATCCTCGGAAGCGGATGCTTCTGCGCATAGCAGACACAGCAAACACAGCAGTCCTGCCAGCAGGGCCAGTAAGTACTTTTTCTTCATTCGTTACCTCCATCGTTGTTCCAAGCGGTAGAGTGAGTGATGATGACACGCTTATCATAGCATGACCGGGGCTATAAGGCAAGGATAAAAATCAATAAACGGTGATTTTTCCCACGGTTTCGCGCCAGACGGAAAGGAAGGCGTCGTAGGAGGGGTAACGCTCGGCGCGATCCTCGGCGCAGGCGCGCGCGGCGACGGCATACAGCGGCGCGGCGGCCATCCATGCCCCTGCCTCGCGGCTGCCGTGATCAGCCAGAAAGGCAAAGGCCAGCGCGCCCATGGTGTATTGCAGGGTCAGGCCGTCCAGCGGCGCGCCCAGCTCGTACTCCTCGGGCGAAAGAAAGCGCGCGGAGCCGGGCATGCGCCCGCGATCATTGCGGCAGGGCATGCGGCGGTACAGGTCGATATCGCAGACAGTCACGCGGCCGGTGCTGAAATCCGCCAGCAGGCTGCCATCGTAAAAATCCACGGCCATAAAGCCCTTGCTCAGGGCGTAACGATGGAAATCAAACACGTTATCCAGCATGCGCAGCCGCACGATCAGCGGCTGATGCGATAGCTGATAGAGCGGCGAAGCGGGGTGCGTATAGCGCTCCGCCGGGGAAAAGCGCATGCCGGGGTACAGGCTGACGCCCTCTGCCCAGCGAAACACCGCCGCATAGCCCCCCGCCACCGTGCCGCAGCCCAGCAGCTTCACCAGCGCTGGATGCGCGTACAGCGCCTGATAGGCCGACATGGCCAGGCACAGCGCCTCGGCCGCAGGCGCGGGGGCAATGCGGGCGTTGACGGTGGGCGCACCGGCGAACTTGACAAACAGCTTGCCCCATTGCGCGCTTTGCATGCCAAAGGCGATATTGCCCGACTGCTGCTGATCGAATACGCAGAAGGGCGTGCCGTACCGCGCTAAAAAGGAAAAATCAAACGGCGCGGCCAATTCCACCGGCAGACCCAGCACATCCTGGATCACGACTGTGCCTCCATCGCGTCCTCGCGGGTAACGTTTTTAATCCACTTATTGCCGCGCAGGCGGAAGAAAGCGATGATCCACTTGTAACATTGATCGATGCGCGTGCAGAAATACACCGCTGCGGGCGGCCAGCCCAGCACGAACGCTGCCAGATAGGACAGCGGCAGCACCACCAGCCAGCCGCAGATGAGATCCACCGTCA
Organism: Clostridiales bacterium; assembly: GCA_004556155.1. Lineage (GTDB taxonomy): Bacteria > Bacillota > Clostridia > Christensenellales > Aristaeellaceae > SFMI01. The sequence goes on along the minus strand of SFIM01000004.1, from coordinate 68,442 downwards.
TGACAAAGCGGCTGTCGCCCGCGCCGCGGTTGATGCCCAGGAAGCACGAGGCATGATAGGTAGTGCCAAGCAGCGTGAAAGCGCAGATGGCGATCATGCGGCGGGCCAGGGCGGCGGTTTCAGCGTCCAGGCTGTAGAGCGACACAAACGGCGCGCGCAGCAGGAAAACCACCCCTGCCATGAATACGCCGATGCACAGGAACATCACCTGGATGGTATTGGAATACTCCCGGGCGCGCTGATAGTCCCGCGCGCCGACGGCCTTGCCCACCATCACGCATGCGCCGCCTGCCAGGGCGAAGGTGAACATGGTGCCCAGGTTCATCATCATATCCGTGACGGAGGCCGCGTCGATGAGCAGCTTGCCCATCTGTCCCAGAATGACGGATTTGAGCAGGCATACCAGCGCCCACTGCGCGTCGCCTGCGCCCACCGGCAGGCCGTAGCGGGCATAATCGCGCCATGCCCAGCCCTGGGAGCGCAGCAGCTCGCGCCGGCGCAGCGGCAGCACATGCTGTACGCGGAAAAGGTAAATCCACACGACCGCGCATTCCACAATGCGCGCCAGCACCGTGGCGATGGCCGCGCCCGTAACACCCATGGCGGGCAAACCCAGGTGACCGAAGATCAGGATATAATTGAAGATGACGTTGCTGATCAGCGACAGCAGCGCGGCGTACAGCGTCACCCGCACAACCTCCACGCCCTTGAGCATGCCCACCATCGCGGCGGTGAGCGCATAGGGCAGGTAGCTGAAGGCCACGATGGGCAGGTACTGCATGGCCAGGTTGATCACCTGCGTTTCGCCCGCGTTGATCACCAGGCGAAGCAAGGGACGGGGGAACAGCCGCACGGCGATGACGCACAGCACGGCAAACAGCAGGCAGGCCGCCGCAGCCACCGAGCAGATGGTTTTGATGCGCTTCATATCGCGCTTGCCCCAATACTGGGAGATCAGCACCACCGCGCCCGTGGCCAGGCCATTGAGCCCCGCCGTCACAAAGGTGGTGATGGCGTTGCTTTGCGCCACGGCGGATAAGGCATATGCGCCTGTGCGCGTGACCATTACGTTATCCGCCATGACCACCAGCAGCGACAGCGCGCTTTGAAAGGCCGCAGGCAGGGATAGGGCGAGAATCTGCTTGTAAAACTGCTTATCCTTTACCATAGCCACATCTCCTTATGCTTTTTCAATGACTTGATGCTGCGCCCAGCGGCCGCTGCGGAAACGCCATACATAGGCGATGGATCGCGCCGTCCAATCGCTGAACATGCCGATCCACACCGCGACCGGGCCCATATGGAACACGCGGATGAGCACCACGGTGATGATTACGCGGCATGTCCACATGGTGACGGAGGAAGTGATGAGCGAGAACTTGACGTCGCCAGCCGCGCGCATGCCGTAGGCCAGCATGAAGGAGGTGCTCCACATCAGGGGCTTGTAGGCGCAGATCAGCCATACCATCTGCACGGTCATCTGTGCGGCGTCAGGCTCCATGCCGGCGATTACGGTGACGGGCTTGATCAGCACGGCGGCCATGACGCAGAAGAGGAGAATCAGCATGCGGCCCAGAAAGCTGAGCTTGAGGATGTAGCGCCGGGCTTCCTCCACATGCCCAGCGCCCATGCACTGGCCAACCACCGTCATCAGCCCCAGACCCACGCCCACCGAGGCGTTGCCCACAAAGCCTTCCACCATGGCCGCCATGGCGTTGGCCGCGATGGCGGCCGTGCCCAGCGTGGATACGGTGGACTGAATGACCAGCTTGCCAAACTGGAACATGCTGTTTTCCACGCCCGTGGGCACGCCGATGCGCAGAATATGGCCGATGCGCTTGAAATCGGGCCGGATGGCGCGATAATCGTGCACGATGATCTTCTGATGCGGCTGGCGCAGCTTATACAGGATCACCACCGCGCAGAATACGCGGCCCAAGAGCGTTGGGATGGCTGCACCCAGCACGCCCATCTTGAGGCCGAAAATCAGGATGGCGTTGCCGATGATATTGATGATATTGGACAGGATCGATACCGTCATGGGCAGGCGGGAATTGCCGCTGGCGCGAAACAGCGCCGCGCCCGCATTGTACATGGCCAGGAAGGGGAAGGACAGGGCGGTGACGAGCATATAGACTTCGGCGTTTTCCATCACCGTATCCTCGACCCGGCCGAAGATCAGCGAAAGCAGCGGACGGCGCAGCGTCAGGCAGACCGCGCCGATGACGAGGGAGATGGCTGTGATGGACAGCAGCAGCTGCCGCGCCGTTTCATTGGCCTGGCGCAGATCATCGCGCCCGATATACTGCGAGCAGATGATGGAGCCGCCCGTGGCCATGGCGGAAAACAGGTTGATCATCACGATGTTGAGCGAGTCCACCAGCGATACGGCAGCGATGGCGTGCGAGCCGACATTGCTGACCATCATGGTGTCGGCCATGCCCATCAGCGAGGCCAGAATCTGCTCCAGCATCAGGGGAATCAGGAGCGCGCACAGCTGCTTTCTGTTAAACACGGGTGCTTTCGTACCTTTCCAAAGGATTTCAGTAGGAGACGCTCCCAAGTATAGCATGAAACGGCGCGATTTGAAACACTTTGCACACGTTATTTCTTATTTACGCCCTTGCAATTTGCGGTAAAGCCTGCTATAATGCTTCTGTCGCAAGGAACGGGAGCATACGCCCCGCGCGCGCAGAGAGAGCCGTTGGTTGGTGCAAAACGGCGGCGTGCAGCGTTATTCCACCCGGGAGCGCGCGGTGAGAGCCGCGGGGTGCGCCCCATACAGCGCCAGCGAGAGGCCGCTTTGGCGGCAATCGGGGTGGCAACGCGGACAAGGTTCGTCCCCATTGGTGGGAGCGGGCTTTTTTTATTTCAAATTTTTCAAGGAGGTTTATTCCCATGCTGGATATCCGACGCATTCGTCAAAACCCGCAGGAGCTGCTTGACGCCCTGCAAAAGCGCAACAGCAAAATTGACCTGACCGAGTTCCTTCAAAAGGAGGAGGAGCGCCGCACGCTGCTCAGCCAAGTGGAAACCCTCAAGGCTCGCCGCAATGATGAGTCCAAGCGCATCGCGCAGATCAAGCGCGAAGGCGGCGACGCGCAGCCCATCATGGATGAAATGCGCCAGCTGGGCGATCAGGTAACGGCTCTGGACGCGCAGATCAAGCAGATTGAAGAATACATCAACGATTTTGTGCTGCGCCTGCCCAACTATCCCTCTGCCATGACCCCTGTGGGCAAGGATGACAGCGAAAATGTGGAGCAGCGCCGCTGGGGTGAGCCGCGCCACTTTGAGTGGGAGCCCAAGGCCCATTGGGATATCGGCACCGACCTGAACATCCTGGATTTCGACGCGGCGGCCAAGATCAGCGGTGCGCGCTTTACCGTGTATCGCGGCCTGGGCGCGCGTCTTGAGCGCGCGGTCATCAACTTCTTTATGGATACTCATGCCGCCGACGGCTACACCGAGGTGCTGCCGCCCTACATGGTCACCCGCAGCACCATGACCGGCACGGGTCAGCTGCCCAAGTTTGAAGAGGACGCCTACAAGCTGGATCAGGATACCTTCCTGATTCCCACCGCCGAGGTGCCCGTGACCAACCTGTACCGCGATATGATCCTGGACGGCAAGGATCTGCCCATCCGCCACTGCGCCTACAGCGCGTGCTTCCGCAAGGAGGCGGGCAGCGCCGGCCGCGATACCCGTGGCCTGATCCGCCAGCACCAGTTCAATAAGGTCGAAATGGTCAAGATTACCAAGCCGGAGCAGAGCTACGAAGAGCTGGAATCCATGACCCGTCAGGCCGAAAAGGTGCTGCAGCTGCTGGGCCTGCCCTATCGCGTGGTGGCGCTGTGCTCGGGCGATCTGGGCTTCTCCGCCGCCAAGTGCTATGACATCGAGGTGTGGATGCCTTCCTATAACCGCTATGTGGAAATCAGTTCCTGCTCCAACTGCGAGGACTTCCAGGCGCGCCGCGCGGGCATCCGCTATCGCGAGGATCCCAAGTCCAAGCCGCAGCTGTGCCACACCCTCAATGGCTCCGGCGTGGCTGTGGGCCGCACTGTGGCCGCCATTCTGGAGAACTATCAGAACAGCGACGGCAGCGTCACTGTGCCCGAAGTGCTGCGCAAGTACATGGGCGTGGATGTAATTGGCAAGTAATTGGCCGAAACGTTCAAGTACAGCCAAAATACAAAATTTGCCCTTGACAATCCGCGAAAGGGCTGGTATAGTACCCGCATGAACGGTTGATCACTGAGGAAAGGAGAGCGCACCGTGATGAAGCGTATGGCGATGGACAACATGATGATGCAGATGTACATGTACATGTGCATGCGTCGCTGTGCCTTGATCGATGTGCTTTCTCAACGGTAAGCGCTTGTTTGTGAGCGCCGGCCGTACCATCCGGTATGCAACGGGGAAGCTTCATCGAGCTTCCCCGTTTTTTATTACCGAAAGGAGGCCTCGCCCATGAGCCGCTGCCTGATCCAGACCAATCGCTTCAGCAAACGAATGCGACGCTCCTTACACGCATCCCCGTTTGCCGCGCAGATCACAAAATGAAACAAAAAAGGAGAAAACCACCATGAAAAAGCTGCTTGCTATCCTGCTGACCCTGGCTCTGTCCCTGTCCTTCACCGCTGCTCTGGCTGATACCGTTACCATCGGCGTGCCCAACGACACCACCAACGAAGCCCGCGCCCTGCTGCTGCTGCAGGCCAACGGCATCATCAAGCTGGCCATGGGCAGCGGCATCCAGGCCACCGTACGCGATATCGTGGAAAACCCCTACAATGTTGAAATCGTTGAGATCGAAGCCGCTCAGCTGCCCGTTCAGCTGCCCGATCTGGACTACGCCGTCATCAACTCCAACTACGCCATCAGCGCTGATCTGAACCCTGTGAAGGATTCCCTGCTGCTGGAAGGCTCCTACTCCGCCTACGGCAACATCCTGGCCGTGAAGGAAGGCACTGAAGAATCCGACAAGGTGAAGGCTTTGGTCGCCGCGCTGGAAAGCAAGCAGGTGGCGGATTTCATCACCGAAACCTATAATGGCTCCGTGGTAAGCACAGTGGAAAACCCCACCGACGGCTATGACGCCACCGTGGATTACGACGCTCTCAAGGGTCAGAAGATCACCGTGGCCGCTTCTCCCACCCCCCATGCCGAAATCCTCAAGGTTGCCCAGGAAATCCTGGCCGCTAAGGATGTCGAGCTGGAAATCGTAGAGTTCACCGATTATGTGCAGCCCAACCTGGTTGTGGACAACGGCGAGATCGACGCGAACTACTTCCAGCACCTGCCCTACCTGGAGGACTTCAACGCCGAGAACGGCACCAAGCTGGTTTCCGTATCCGTGATTCACGTAGAGCCCATGGGTCTGTACGGCGGCCGTCAAACTACCCTTGACGCGCTGGGCCTGAGCAAGTAAAATATAATAGGAAGAAAATGCCGCACCGGTAGGATTTTCCTGCCGGTGCGCGCGTATGAGCGGAGGAAGCCCTGTGATTGAGATCAAAAACCTGACCAAAACCTTTCCCAGCGCGGACGGTACCTTCTACGCCCTCAAAAATGTAAGCCTGACCATCAACGACGGCGAAATCTATGGCATTATCGGCATGAGCGGCGCGGGCAAATCCACGCTGGTGCGCTGTATCAACATGCTGGAGCGCCCCACCGAGGGCGCGGTGCTGGTGAACGGCTGCGATGTGGGTACGCTGCGGGAAAGCGAGCTGCGCAAAACCCGCCGCGAGGTGACGATGATCTTTCAGGGCTTTCACCTTTTGATGCAGCGCACGGTGCTGCGCAATATCTGCTTCCCGCTGGAGCTGGCAGGGGTAAAGGCCAGCGAGGCCAAGGCTCGCGCGCGGGAGCTGCTGCGCATGGTGGGCCTGCCCGATAAGGAAAACGCCTATCCTGCCCAGCTGTCCGGCGGCCAGCAGCAGCGCGTAGCCATCGCCCGCGCGCTGGCGACCAATCCCAAGGTGCTGCTGTGCGACGAGGCCACCAGCGCCCTGGATCCCAAAACCACCCACGATATCCTCTCGCTCATCCGCGATATCAATCAGCGGCTGGGCATTACGGTGATCATCATTACCCACCAGATGAGCGTGGTGCAGGAAATCTGCGACCGCGTAGCCATCCTGGAGAACGGCGAAGTGGTGGAGGAGGGCACGGTTGTCAGCGTGTTCTCCAATCCCAAGGCGGCCGCCACGCGCCGCCTGGTGTTCCCTGACAGCGCGGAGGATGAACTGGATCTGCCGCACGACGAGCATCGCCTGCGCGTGATCTTCAACGGTGCGCCCGCCGCCAATACGCCTTTGATCGCCCGTATGGCCATGGATAAGCGCATTGCCGCCAACATCCTGTACGCTTCCACCCGCAGCGTGGGGGATAAGATCTATGGGCACATGCTGCTGGGCATCCCCGGCGGTGATGAGGAAACGCGCACGGCCATGGAGTACCTGCGCGCGGCGGAAAACGTAGTGGTGGAGGAAGCGTAATATGAATTGGTTTACAGCGAAAAAATGGCAGACCGCGCTGGAGCTTTTGCTGGATCTGAGCAAGAACGGCGTGCTCTATTATCTGTGGGAAACCTTCTATGTAACCGTGCTGGCCACGGCCTTTGCCATGCTGCTGGGCTTGCCGCTGGGCATTTTGCTGGTGACGGGCGATGAAAAGGGCGTGCTGCCCCTGCCCAGACTTGTGCTGCGCGCGCTGAACGCGCTGATTAACCTGCTGCGTTCGGTGCCCTTCCTGATCCTGATGATCCTGGTGGTGCCCCTTACCCGCCTGATCGTGGGCAAATCCTACGGCTCGGTGGCCTCCATCGTGCCGCTGGTGGTGGCGGCATTCCCCTTTGTGGCGCGTCTGGTGGAAAGCAGCCTGCGTGAGGTGAACCCCAATATCATTGAAATGGCGCAGAGCATGGGCGCGTCCCCGCTGCAAATCATCTGCAAGGTGATGCTGCCCGAAAGCGTGCCCTCGCTGATCAATAACGCGGCCATCGCCATCACGACCATCCTGGGCTATTCCGCCATGGGCGGCGCAATCGGCGCGGGCGGTCTGGGCAAGCTGGCCATCATGTACGGCTACAATAAGTATAATTATCCTGTGATGATCCTGGCGGTGATCGTGCTGGTGGTGCTGGTGCAGCTGTTCCAGAGCATCGGCACGCGCCTGTCCGTCAAGCTGGATAAGCGCATCCGCAAATAACAAAAGGAAAAAGCCGGCTGATTGGAAAAACTCCGATCAGCCGGTTTTGTTATGACACGTGAAAAGAATGCTGTATCCTTTATACCAGCCGCAGCGCGGGCTTGGCGTTCAGGGACAGGTCGGCGATTTCGCCGCGCATCAGCCGGTAATAGGCGGCGGAGCCGATCATGGCCGCATTGTCGCCGCACAGCTTTAGCTGGGGCAGGTAAAGGGTGATCCCAGCCTTTTGGCAGGCCTGCTCAAAGGCTGCGCGCAGGCCGCTATTGGCCGATACGCCGCCGGCCAGCGCCAGCTTGGTTACATGGTGATCCAGCGCCGCCAGCATGGTTTTATCCAGCAGCGCCTTGACCACGGCATGCTGGAAGGAGGCGGCCAGATCCTCCGGCCGTGCGGTTTCACCGCGCTGCTCCATGGTGTGCACGGCGTTGATAAAGGCCGTTTTCAAGCCTGAAAAGCTGAAATCATACGCGCCGGGCGTATGCGCCGTGGGCAGCTTGACCGCGCCGGGATTGCCCTGCTGGGCCAGCTTGTCCAGCAGCGGGCCGCCCGGGTAGGGTAGATGCAGCACGCGCGCAGCCTTGTCAAAGGCCTCGCCCGCCGCGTCATCCTGCGTGCAGCCCAGCAGCCTGTATACGCCGTAATCCTCCACCATCAGGATATGGCTGTGCCCGCCGCTGGCCACCAGGCAGATAAAGGGCGGGGTCAGCTCCGGATGCGTAAGGTAATTGGCGCAGATGTGCCCCTCGATGTGATTGACTGGAATCAACGGCTTATCCGTCGCATAGGCCAGCGCCTTGGCGCAGCTCACGCCCGTCAGCAGTGCGCCTACCAGACCGGGGCCGTAGGTGACGCCGATGGCGTCCACATCGCGCAGCTTCATATCGGCCTCGTTCAGTGCGTAATCTACCATGCGATCAACCGCATCCACATGCGCGCGGCTGGCAATTTCGGGCACCACGCCGCCGTACACGGCGTGCAGGGGAATCTGGGTAAACACGGCGCTGGACAGGATCTTGCGGCCGTTTTGAATCACAGCAGCGGCGGTTTCGTCGCAGGAGGATTCGATGGCGAGAATATTCACCTCTTTTTTTGCCTGCAGGGCGGCAAGCCCGGCGCGGCAGGTGGCAATATAGCTCATGTCGGTTCGCCTGATTTCATTGGTTTGAAGGAAAGGTACAACAGCGCAGCCAGGATGAGGCCCAGCGGCCAGAAAAACCGAAGCATCAGCCAGCCAAGCTGCGCGGAAAGCAACACAAAAAAGGATTCGGGCATCAGCAGGATGATCAGGTCGGTTTGCGGATCCATCAGCCACAGCTCATTGCTGAACAAAAGCCGGTGCAGCAGCACGAAAAGGCTGTTGAAAGCCACCGCCGCCAAGAGCGCGACAGCGCCGATCAGCACCATCGCCCCAGCCCAGCCCAGCAGCACGGTTCTGGCAAGCGTACGCGCCGTCAACCTGCTGCGCCAAGCCAGCGCACAGGCTGTCAGCATAAGCGCGGATACCGCAATCATCAGGATCAAGCCCAAAGCCCGCAGCGATTGAAAGAGCCGGCGCACATCGGATAGATGCTGCAGTTCCTTCTCGTTAAAGGCGCTGGCCAGCGCGCCGCCCTTGAGAATTTGTGCCTGCGGGGTATCGGCCTTTCCGGCAAAATAGCGGCTGAGCGCCTGCGCAATCGCATCGTACTGCGAGGCAGGCACGTTCATCGCCTGGGTATCAGCGCAGGCGGCAAAGCCCGCGCTGTATAGCTGTGCGTTCGTTGCCGTGCGCAGGATGGCCAGGCAAAGCCCGGCGATCAGCATGCACAGCAGCGTCAGCCCGGAAAGCAGCGCGATGGAAAGCCTGCGCATTTTACTGCATTTTCAGGTAGGCCACGGTGAAGCCGTCCAGGTTGCCGTTCATCACGTCGTCAATTGCGCCGGTTTCGTAGCCCGTGCGGTGATCCTTGACCATGGTGTAGGGCTGGAAAACGTAGGAGCGAATCTGGCTGCCCCACTCGATCTTTTTCATTTCGCCCTTGATATCGGCCATTTGCTGCTCACGCTCACGCTCGCGGATTTCAAGCAGCCTGGCCTTGAGCATCTTCAAGCAGGTGGCGCGGTTCTGCACCTGGTCGCGCTCGGTCTGGCAGGCTACCACGATGCCGCTGGGGAAGTGCGTCATGCGCACGGCGGAGGAGGTCTTGTTGACGTTCTGGCCGCCCGCACCGCTGGAATGGTAGGTATCCACGCGCACGTCCTTCATGTCGATTTCGATGTCGTCGTCCAGATCTTCCAGCATGGGAGCCACGTCCAACGAGGCAAAGCTGGTGTGGCGGCGGGCGTTGGCGTCAAAGGGGCTGATGCGCACCAGGCGGTGAACGCCTTTTTCTCCGCGCAGATAGCCGTAGGCATGGTCGCCGCTCACCTCAAAGGTAACGGACTTGAGCCCGGCCTCGTCGCCCTCCAGAATATCCAGCAGCTTCACCGTAAAGCCCATGCGCTCACAGTAGCGGGTATACATACGGTAGAGCATGCTGGTCCAGTCCTGCGCCTCGGTGCCGCCCGCGCCGGCATGCAGGGACAGCACCGCGTCATGGTCGTCATACTGGCCGCGCATCAGCGTTTCCAGCTCCAGCGCGTCGGTATCGCTGCGCAGCTTTTCCAGCATTTCGCTGACTTCAGGCACCACGGACGCATCGTCCGCTTCCTCGGCCAGCTCCATCATCACCTCGATGTCGTCGCATTGGGATACCAGCCCCTCATAATGCTTGATCTTGGCTTCCAACTGAGAAATTTTGCGGGTCACATGGGTGCTGCGCTCCAGATTATCCCAAAAGCCCGGCTCGTCCTGCTCCTCATGCAGCTCGGCCAATTCCTGCTGCATATGGTCGATATGCAGACCATCGCCTACATCGTGCAGCTTGGCGCGCAGGGCTTCCAGATCGGTGCGGTACTTTTCAAACTCAAGAATCATGGATTATCCTCCATTTTGTGAAATCGCTGGGGGAAGTCAGTGTCAAAGGCGGGCTTTATTCGTTGCGTCCGCAGCAGTTTTTATACTTTTTGCCGCTGCCGCAGGGGCAGGGATCGTTGCGGCCAGGCTTTTTATCGGCCTTGACGGGACGCGCGCCCTCCTGACGGGAGGACTTGGCGGCCTTTTCCATGGCGGAGCTGTTCTTTACATCGTTGGTGCCGGTGATGGCGGCAACGGCGCGGCGGCGCTGGGCGTTGCGATCCTCGATATGAGCCAGGAACAGCAGCCGCACCGTATCCTCGAGGATCAGGCGCACCATATCCTCAAACATATCGTAGGATTCCATCTTGTATTCGTTGATGGGGTCGCGCTGGGCGAAGGCGCGCAGGCCGATGCCGTCGCGCAGCTGATCCATCGCGTCGATATGATCCATCCAGCGGCGATCTACGCTGTGCAGCAGAAAGGCGCGTTCCAGCTCACGCATATCGTGACCATAGGCGGTCAGCTGTTCCTCGCGCTTGCGGTAAAGCTCGAGGGAGATATTGAGCAGACGCTCTTTGATTTGATCCTTATTCAGCTTGCGCAGCTCGTTCTCATGCCCGGTGATTTCGGTGGGCGGCACGCACAGGCGCCCCAGATATTCGGCCAGGCTGTCAAGCTGCCACAGGGCGGGATCGGGATTGCTGCACTCGTGAGCGACAGCGCCCTCGATGAGCTGCTCGATCATGCTGACGATGTTATCGTGGACGTTCTCGCCTTCCAGCACCTGACGGCGCTGCTTATAGATCAGCTCGCGCTGCTGGTTCATGACGTCATCGTATTGCAGCACGTGCTTGCGGATTTCGTAGTTGCGGCTTTCCATGCGCTTCTGGGCGTTTTCGATCTGGCTGGTCAGCAGCTTTGCATCCAGCGGGGTATCCTCGTCCATGCCCAGGCGGGAGGAGAGCATCTTCATCCGTTCGCCGCCGAAGATGCGCAGCAGATCGTCCTCCATGGAGATGAAGAACTGGCTGCTGCCCGGATCGCCCTGACGGCCGGCGCGGCCGCGCAGCTGATTGTCGATGCGGCGGCTTTCGTGGCGCTCGGTGCCCAGGATGTGCAGGCCGCCCAGGGCAACCACGCGGTCGTGCGCCACATCGGTTTCTTTTTTATACTCGGCGCGCAGCTGGGTATAGTGCGCACGGGCGGCGAGCACCACGTCGGTCACGTCCTCGTTATGGCCGGTGGCCAGCTCGATGATCTCGTCCTCATAGCCCTCCTGCCGCATGGTGCGGCGGGCCATGTAATCCGGGTTGCCGCCCAGCAGGATATCCGTGCCACGGCCCGCCATGTTGGTGGCGATGGTGACGGCGCCGTAATGGCCGGCCTGTGCCACGATGGCGGCCTCGCGGGCATGATGCTTGGCGTTTAGCACCTCATGAGGCACACCGCGCATTTCCAGCATGTGGGACAGCAGCTCGCTGACCTCTACCGAGATGGTACCCACCAGCACGGGCTGGCCGGTGGCATGGCGGCGGATGATCTCCTCCACTACGGCCCTGTACTTGCCCTTCTTGGTGGTGTAGACCATATCGTTGAGATCCTTGCGGATCATGGGCTTGTTGGTGGGAATCTGCACCACGTCCAGCGCGTAAATGCCCTGGAACTCGGCTTCTTCGGTTTTGGCGGTACCCGTCATACCCGACAGCTTATGGTACATGCGGAAGAAATTCTGATAGGTGATGGTGGCTAGGGTGCGGCTTTCGCGCTCAACCTTTACATGCTCCTTGGCCTCCAGCGCCTGGTGCAGACCGTCGGAGAAGCGGCGGCCCACCATGATGCGGCCGGTGAACTCGTCCACGATCATGACCTGGTTATCCTGCACCACATAGTCCACGTCGCGCTTCATGATGGCGTTGGCCTTGAGCGCCTGGATGATGTAGTGGTACAGCTCGTTGTTTTCGGGGTCGGACAGGTTTTCCACGCCGAAGTACTTTTCGGCCTTTTCCACGCCTGCCTCGGTCAGGGTGGCGCTCTTTTCCTTTTCGTCCACCCAGTAATCGCCGTCAATTTCCACCTGCTCGCCCATCAGGCGGCGCACGGTGCTGCTCTGCCCCGCCAGCTCGGGATCCTCTTTCTTTTCGCCCCGAACCAGGCGGCATACAAAGTGATCGGCCTTTTCATACATATCGGTGGACTTTTCGCCCTGGCCGGAGATAATCAGCGGCGTGCGCGCCTCATCGATGAGGATGGAGTCCACCTCGTCCACGATGGCAAAGTTGTGCTCGCGCTGCACCATGTTTTCCTTATAGACCACCATGTTGTCGCGCAGGTAATCAAAGCCCAGCTCGTTATTGGTGCCGTAGGTGATATCGCAGCTATAGGCGGCTTTGCGCTGCTCGGGGGTCAGGCCGTTGAGAATGATGCCCACGCTCATGCCCAGGAAGCGGTAGAGCTTGCCCATTTCCTCGCCCTGGAACTTGGCCAGGTAATCGTTGACGGTGACGATGTGCACGCCCTTGCCCGACAGCGCGTTCAGATAGGCGGGCATAGCGGCGGTCAGCGTTTTGCCCTCGCCGGTTTTCATCTCGGCGATGCGGCCCTGATGCAGCACGATGCCGCCGATCATCTGTACCCGGAAGGGGCGCATGCCCAGCACGCGCTTGCTGCCCTCACGCACCACAGCGAAGGCCTCGGGCAGCAGCTTGTCCAGCTCCTCCCCGCCCTGCGCACGGGCGCGCAGCTCGTTGGTCTTTTCACGCAGCTGATCGTCGGTCAGCTTTTCATATGTAGGCTCCAGCGCGTCGATGGCGTCCGCCTGCTTATACAGGGGCTTGAGCAGCTTTTCGGGGCTGGGCGTAAGCAGTTTCTTGATCCATTCCATAAGGGTAGCTCCTTCGGATTATTTACCATCCTATATTATAGCATATCCCATAAAGGCTGGCAAGCGCGGCTTTGGAGAAAAGAGAAAAGGGCTTTGGAGAAAAGGGCAATGCGGCGTATTCTTGACATTCGATGCGAAGTATTATACACTCATAGGGAAAGAATGCTGCTGAACGATCATGAACGCATGACTGAATAGAAAGGGCTTGTCCATGAAAAAGCTGATTGCCATCTGCTTGCTTTTATGCCTGTTTGCCTTGCCGGCGCAAGCAACGTATTATCCTACGCCGGAAGCAAAAACGATTGCTATTCGAGAATTTGATACGATTTATCCAGGCCTTACGCAGGAAATGAAGGATAATATTTGGATTTCCTATGTTTCGGGGGATCTGGATTGGCGGGACAAGAGCAGATTTGTATTTCAGTACAAAAAAGAACATATGATCAGCGTGGAAATTACCGTGGACGCATGGACTGGCGAAGCAACGGGCTCCCCTGAGTGGCCGCTGGCACAGCTGATTGAGGAATACGAAAGCGGGATATCCCGCGAGCAGGCGGAGCAGATTGCACTGCAAACCTACAGCGATTCATTGCCGGAGCTTGAGCAGCAGTTTCCTAAGAACTATCAGGCGTTTGTGGAGCGCTACGGCGAGGAACAGTTAAGCAGCGAACATATGGTGCTGTACATGATGTACATTTCGCAGTACAACTGCGGCGAAAAAGGCCAGGAACCAATATGGTATATTTCCGTTATTCATGAGATGAACCGCCCGTCGGATCTGCCTTACGATTCATACACATGGTTGCTGCTTACCGTAAATGCCCGTACCGGCGAGGTGATGGAAAAGACGCTGGATACTACTAACTGTGAACCGTTTGTGCTTAAGCCCTGGCCGTTCAGGCAATAACAGAACAACAAAAAGTCCGCAGGGCGTTTGAACCCCACGGATTTGTATTGATTTGCTTTTGCAAGATTACCGCAGCAGACCGGCCAGCTTATCCGCCAGCGCGTCCAGCCCGTTTTCGTCCATCAGCTCAATCATGCCCGCGTCTACGGCGGCGGCCAGCTTGGGATTGATTGGCAGGCGGCACACGGGGGAGATGCCATGGGCCTTGGCGATGTCATCGGCATGGCTTTCGCCGAAAATAGCGTGCACCTTGCCGCAGTCCGGGCAGCGGAAGGAGGACATGTTTTCCACCAGACCCAGCACCGGCACGTTCATCATATCAGCCATTTTGACGGCCTTTTCCACAATCATGCCCACCAGCTCCTGCGGGGTGGCCACAACCACAATGCCGTCTACCGGCAGCGACTGGAACACCGTCAGGGGCACGTCGCCCGTTCCCGGAGGCATATCCACAAACATAAAGTCTACGTCGCCCCACACAACGTCCGTCCAGAACTGCTTGACCGCGCCGGCGATGACCGGGCCGCGCCATACGACGGGATCGGTATCGTGCTCCAGCAGCAGGTTCAGGCTCATCACCCGGATACCGGTTTTGGTAATGACGGGCATGATGCCGATATCGGTGCCCTGCGCCTGCTCGTGCAGGCCGAAGGCGCGGGGGATGGAGGGGCCAGTCATATCCGCATCCAGAACGGCTGCGGTGTAGCCCTGACGGCTCATCAGCACGGCCAGCATGGAGGTGACCAGGCTTTTGCCCACGCCGCCCTTGCCGCTGACCACGCCGATCAGCTTTTTGACATGGGTCATGTCGTTGGGCTTTTCAAGCAGATCCTGCGGCGCGGTGCGCGATGCGCAGGCGCTGGAGCATGTGGAGCAGTCATGGGTGCAATTTTCGCTCATGATGATTCCTTCTATTCTGATATAATCATGTACAAGACGTACATCACTTTTAATATTATACTGATTTGGCTGTTTTAGTCAAGCAAAGGGCGCAAAAAGCAAAAAGAAAAGGCGCAAAAAAGGCGCGGTACAAAAAGCTTGATATTTTTATATCGATATTTCAATAGATGAATTGACAAATCCGCTGGATATGTTATACTGGTATTGGTGGAAATTGGGATGTCGATTCCCTTTACCATTTGTACCCCAATCTACTATTTTTAGGATGGAGGCATATCAATTATGGCGAAGAACAACATCGTCAGCTGGGATGTCATCACCAACTTTGTTGTGGATGCGTTCAAGGGCTACGGCATTCCCGAAGAGGATGCAAAAATTTGCGCGGACGTGCTGCTGGAGTCCGACAAGCGCGGCATCGAGTCCCACGGCGTAAATCGCTTCAAGCCCATCTATCTGGACCGCATCAAGGCCGGTATCCAGTTCCCCGTGACCAACTTTGAAATCATCAAGGAAACCCCCACCACCGCCGTTGTGGACGGCCATCACGGCATGGGTCAGGTCATCGGCTATAAGTCCATGGAAATGGCTATCAAGAAGGCCAAGGAATACGGCATGGGCATGGTCGCCGTGCGCAATTCCACTCACTATGGCATTGCTGGTTACTATGCGGATATGGCCGCCAACGCGGGCTGCATCGGCATGACCGGCACCAACGCCCGTCCCTCCGTCGCGCCTACCTTTGGCGTTGAAGGCATGTTCGGCACCAACCCCCTGACCGTGGGCATCCCCACCGACGAGGACTTCAACTTCCTGCTTGACTGCGCCACCTCTATCATCCAGAACGGCCGCGTGGAATACTACGCCCGCATCGGCAAGGAAATCCCCGAGGGCACGCTGATCGCCCGCGACGGCAGCCCGGTAACGGGCGACGCCGGCGAAGCGCTGAAGATGATCCGCAGCGGCCAGGCTGCGCTGACCACCCTGGGCGGCATCGGCGAAGCGCTGGGCGGCTATAAGGGCTACGGCTACGCCATGATCATCGAGCTGCTCTCCGCCGTCCTGCAGGATGGCTGGTACGGCAAGGATCTGGACGGCAAGGATGAGAACGGCAACATCCGTCCCTATCATCTGGGCCACTTCTTCATTGCCATCGATACCGATCACTTCATGGGCGAGGACGTGTGCCGCAAGAAGGCCGGCGACATCCTGCGCGCCGTGCGTGCTTCCCAGAAGGCCCCCGGCTGCGAGCGCATCTACACCGCGGGCGAAAAAGAGCATGAAATCCGCCTGGCCCGTAAGGCCGGCGTACCCATCAATGATTCCGTGCAGAAGGAAATCATTGCGATCCGGGATGAGCTGGGCCTGAATCAGTATCACTTCCCCTTTGAGGATTAATGCCATGGATATCAGACAAGAATCGTTGAAAAAGCACTATGAGTGGAACGGCAAGATTGAGGTTATCAATCGCTGCCCCATCAACAACCGTGAGGATCTGTCCCTGGCTTACACCCCCGGCGTTGCCGAGGCGTGCATGGTGATCCATAACGATTATAACAAGAGCTATGAGCTGACCCGCCGCAACAACCTGGTGGCCGTTATCACCGACGGCACCGCCATTCTGGGCCTGGGTGATATCGGCCCCGAAGCCGGCATGCCCGTTATGGAGGGCAAGTGCGCCCTGTTCAAGGCCTTTGCAGATGTGGATGCGTTCCCCATCTGCATCCGCAGCAAGGATGTTGATGAGCTGGTACGCACCATCTACCTGATCTCCGGCAGCTTTGGCGGCATCAACCTGGAAGATATCAGCGCTCCCCGCTGCTTCGAGGTAGAACGCAAGCTGAAGGAAATCTGCGATATCCCCGTGTTCCATGACGACCAGCATGGCACTGCCATCGTGGTGGCTGCCGCGCTGATTAACGCCCTGAAGATCGTTAAAAAGCAGATCGGCGACGTCAAGGTCGTCATCAACGGCGCGGGCTCTGCCGGTATTGCCATTGGCAAGCACCTGCTGAACCTGGGCGTAAAGCACCTGACGATGGTGGATCGTTTTGGCATCATCTGCAAGGGCATGCCCGATCTGAACTCCGCCCATGCTGAAATCGCCGAGGTGACCAACCTGGAGCACAAGATGGGCACCCTGGCCGACGCCATGAAGGGCGCGGACGTGTTCATTGGCGTTTCTGCTCCCAACATCGTGACCGAGGAAATGGTCAAGTCCATGGCGGCGGATTCCATCATGTTCCCCATGGCCAACCCCACCCCCGAAATTATGCCCGACAAGGCCAAGGCCGCTGGCGCGCGCATCGTGGGAACGGGCCGCAGCGATTTCCCCAACCAGATCAACAACGTGCTGGCCTTCCCCGGCATCTTCCGCGGCGCGCTGGATTGCCGCGCGTCCTGCATCAACGAGGAAATGAAGGTTGCCACCTCCATCGCCCTGGCCAATCTGATCCCCGAGGATGAGCTGAACGAAGAAAACATCATCGCCAGCGCTCTGGATAAGAGCGTGGCCAAGGCCGTCGCCGCCGCGGTTGTAGAAGCCGCGCACAAGACCGGCGTTGCCCGCATCTGATTCGGTTTTTCTAAAACAAACAACCGCCGCAGGCTATATGGCTTGCGGCGGCTTTCGTATGCAAAGCTTGTATTTTAGAATGTGAACGTATGGTGCGGTACAGCCCATTCCACGGGGATATCCAGCCCGCGGTGAGCCACCTTCAGCGCTGCGGGGCGCTTGGGCTCGTAGGAGTGGGTAAGCAGCAGACTCTTTGCGCCGCTCTCCTGACATACGCGCACGGCTTCCACCGCGCTGGAATGCTTGCTGGTATTCTGGGCTTCGGGGCGCGGCGTGCCGCCATAGGAGGCCTCATGCACCAGCAGATCGACGTCATGGAAGAATGCGCCGAAGGTAGGCAGATAGCGCGTATCGCCCGTCAGGCCGATGGCATGGCCGGTGGTCAAATCGGTGATGCGGTAGCATACGTCGGGCGTGGGATGGTCGCCGTCCAGCACATCAATGTGGAAACCGGGAATATCCACCGTGTCGCCGCCGCCTACCTCAATGATGCGGGGCATCACGGTTACGCACTCGTTGATGTGGGTGTCAAAGAGAAAATCCATGGCCTTCATCACAAATTTGCGCACGGTGGCCTTGGGCCCGACGATGGTCAACTCGCCCAGATCCCGATCCCGGCATACGCGCCAGTAGTGCAGCAGCGGAGCCAGCCCCATGTAGTGATCGCAGTGCATGTGGGTGAAGCACACGGTGCGGATGCCGAGCGGATCCACATCATGCTCCAACAGCTGCGTAATCACGCTGGGGCAGGCGTCGATGAGAATCTTGTCGCAAATCGTGTAGCAGGAGTGATCGTTGTAGGCCGTTTGATGCCAGTCGGCAGAGCCAAGCACACGGATAAAGGATTGTTTCATGTTCGTCCTCCCGTAAAAAATAGGGCGCAAGAGCCGGATAGCCCCTGCGCCCCTTGTTGTGGCGGATTACAGCTCGTTATGAGCCAGCTTGTTGTAGAAGTCTACATAGTAGTTGTAGCCGTAATTCTCCAGATCAGCCAGGTAGCTGTTCCAGCTTTCATCGGTAACGCCCTTCATGATGGCGTCAGAGAAGAAGCCGTTGATGATATTATACAGGCCGTCGGTGCTGAAGTCAAACTCTTCCTGCGCTTCGGCGGGAACGATGCTGGAATTCATGGAGAAGGGGCAGAAGGTGGGATCATACTTATCCAGAGAGACGTAGCGCTGCACGCCCCATACGGACAGGTCGGTGGTGCGGTAGTTCTCACGCTCGATCATCAGGGGAGCGATATCTACCAGACCCAGCGTGTTGCCACCGGTATAAGTCTTGCCAATGCACCATTCATAGCCAGCTTCGATCAGCGCGGCGTCCTTTTCATGCGTGCAACCATCGGGGCAATCCTTGTCGAATTCCTTCATCAGGTACTTGAAGCCATGAGCAGCGATATCTTCAATGGTCGCATCGGCGGGCAGATACTCGTTGTTCTCGTCTACGAATTCCCACAGCAGGCCGCGGCGGGAGCCGTTGTTGATTTCCAGCGCCTTGATGGGATCAGAAGCGTATTCCCAGATTTCATAGGCCTTTTCGATATTCTTGCAGTCCTTGGAGATCATGAAGCCGTTGCGGTAAGCGTTCATGAAGTTCATGTTTCTGGTGGGGAGAACTGTCTCGTAGCCTTCGGCTGCCGGGGGAACAAAGGCTTCAAACTGCAGGAACAGCTCCTTGTCGGTGATGTGGTTGCAGGGGCCCCACGCCCAGAACACGCCCACCTTGTCGGCGTTCAGGTTGGCATTGAACTGATCCTGCGTCTGGGCGAAGCCTTCCAGATTGATCAGACCTTCCTGACCCAGCTGATGGTAGTATTCGATGAATTCGCGGTAGGCGGGGGTATTGACGGCGCCGATGACGTTGCCATCCTTATCCCAGCTGTAGTATACCTTGCCGTTGGGATAGATGGGCAGACCCCAAGCCACAGCGGCGTTCATCAGCCAGGAAGTGTACACCTTATCGCAGAAATCGAAGGGAATTTCATCGGTGGCATCGCCGTTGCCGTTGGCGTCCATATCGCGGAAGGCAACCAGCACGTCATGGAACTCTTCCATGGTGGTGGGCATTTCCTTGCCTACGCGCTCCAACCACTTGGTGTTGATATACTGAATACCATAGGTGGTATGCATACGGGAATGCAGCGCACCAGCGGGCAGACTGTAGATATTGCCATCGGGATAGGTCTGGTTTTCACGCCAGGTGGGGAAGTAATTCTCGTAGAAGTTGTACAGATTGGGCATGTAGGTCTTGATTTCATCCTCGGTGATCACATGCCACAGCTTGGTGTTCAGGGAAACGATGGAATCGCTCATGGCCTTGCCGCTCCAGAAGATGTCCGGCAGGGGCGAAGCGGCCAGCAGGGCAGTCAGAGGCTCTTCAATCTGACCTTCGGTCAGCTCGATCCAGTTAATCTTGACGTTGCAGGCTTTTTCGATTTCCTGCGCCCAGTTTTTCTGATTGTAGGATTCGGTGATATCGGTGGTGCGGCGGGTGGTGGCAATCGTCAGCGTTACCGGTTCCTCAGCCGCGGCGATGGAAGCAATGCCGCACAGCAGCATCAGCGCCATCAGGAACGAAAGGATGCGCTTGGTCATGGTGTTGTTCCTCCTTTGATTTTATCAAAAACAGGATCTCCTGTTTTTAACCCTTGAGAGAGCCGATCATTACGCCTTGCACAAAGTACTTTTGCAGGAAGGGGTACAGGCACATGATGGGCAGGGTAGAGATGACGATGACGGCGTAGCGGATGGTCAGAATCATATCCTGAATTTCCTTCAGCGCGTCGGGATCATCCACAGAGTCGGTGCTCATGGTTACCAGCAGCAGCTGGCGCAGGTACAGCTGCAGCGGGTGCAGCTTGGTATTGGTGGTATATACCAGGGCGTTGTAGTAGTTATTCCAGTGCGCTACGGCCACATACAGGGCAATAACGGCGATGATGGCCTTGGACAGCGGCAGCACAAAGGTGAAGAAAAAGCGGGTGTTGGAGCAGCCGTCCATGCTGGCAGCCTCGCGCAGCTCCTCGGGAATGGTGGAGCCGCAGAATGTGCGGATCAGGATCATGTTGTATACCGACACGCTGCCGAACATGATCAGGATCCAGCGGGTATTGACCAGATGCAGGGTGGAAGCCACAATGTAGGTGGGAATCAGGCCGCCGCCAAAGTACATGGTGAATACGAACAGCGCCATGATGATCTTGCGGAATGGCAGGTCGTTGCGGGACAGCGCATAGCCTGCAGGCAGGCAGACGATCAGGCCAAACAGCGTGCCGGCCACCGTGTACAGGATGGTATTGGCATAGCCAAGCCACAGCTGGCGCTGCGCCAGGGCGTATTTATACGCGCCGAAGGTGAGCCCGCGGGGCAGGATGATGAGCTTGCCGGAGTTGATATAGGTGGGATCGGAGAAGGAAGCCAGGAAGGCATACCATACGGGATAGAAGCAGAGGATGACAAAGAAGCCGAGGATGATATAGAATATGACGTTGACGACCTTGTCGCCGATGCTTTGACGCTTCATACTGGTTTGCCTCCTTTCTTAGAACAGGCTGTTGCCCGACAGCTTATCGGAAATGCGGTTGACCGTAACCAGCATGATCAGGTTGATCAGGTTGTTAAACAGGCTGATGGCGGCGGAATAGGAGTATTTGGTGCTCTTGATACCCTGTTTATAGATATAAGTGGAAAGTACTTCGGACACGGAGTAGTTGAGGGAATTTTGCATGATGTAGGCCTTATCAAAGCCCAGCGACATCATTTGACCAAAGCGCATGATCAGCAGGATGGCGATGGTGGGCAGGATGCCGGGGATATCGATGTGCCAGATGCGGCGCAGCTTGCCTGCGCCGTCAATCATGGCGGCTTCGTGCAGGCCGGAGTCGATGCTGGTCAGCGCAGCCAGATAGATGATAGAATTCCAGCCCATCTCCTGCCATACGCCCGACCATACATACACATGGCGGAAATACTTGGCCTCGCCCATTACATAGGCGGGCGTGCCGCCGAAAGCCTTTACGATGGTGTTCACCCAGCCGCTGTTGACCGAGAACATGCAGCTCATCAGGCCAACCAGCACAACCACCGAGATAAAGTGCGGCAGGTAGGTGATGGTTTGCGCCACGCGCTTAAAGCGTTTGCCGGGGATGCTGTTCATCACCAGCGCCAGGATGATGGGCACGGGGAAGCCCGCCAGCAGATTGTAGAAATTCAGGATCAGCGTATTGCCGACGACGTTTTTAAAGTTGTTGGATTTAAAAAAGTAACGGAACCATTTGAGACCTACCCACGGGCTGCCAGTGATGCCGTCGGCAAAGTTGAAATTGCGGAAGGCAATCTGCACGCCGTACATGGGCCAGTAGTGGAAGATCGCAATATAGAGGAAGGCGGGCAGGATCATCAGGTACAGGGCCCTGTTCTGCACGGCCAGCTTCCAGGTGTGCTTCCAGTGCGTTTTTCTTCTGCTTGCTTTGATTGCTTTTGCCTGCTGCAATGCGAAATCCCTCCCGAGTTGGAAAACAGTATGGTGGCTGCTTCTTATTACCTGATGATCGTATCACAGCGAGGCGCCGAACATCAATCGGCAATTTGGAACATTTGGACGGAAAATGCTGTAAATCTTTTGGCATGCAGCAGTGAAAGCTGTTCGTTTTCGCATATATTGTTCCAAATTGTCAATTTAACAACGCGCGCGCTGCGTGTATAATAAAACTGGAAAAGGCATGAAAAACAGCGCGTGCGCAGCGGCATATAACGCGCGCGCCGGTATGCCAAATCGAATATGCATATTTTATTGGGGGAACGGAACGTGCTGCAAAAGTACAGGGAAGCGTTTCAGCGGCTGAGCCATTCTTTTTTTAAGCCCACGCTGCTGGCCATTGTCAGCTTCATCATTCTGGTGGTGCTTTTGTTCAGCACGTTCTTTTTCCGCTCGGTTTATCTGTCGTTGGAGCAGGATGTATACGATATGGCCAAGAGCCAGACGGATCTGAGCGCCCGTAACGTGTCTATTCTGTTAACCGATGTATCCAACCTGTCGGCAAAGATTGTTAATGATAAAAAGCTGTCCAAGAAAGCCTATGACCGTGGCCACCGCGATGCCTATCTGGCACTGATGAATTATAACCTGACCTTCTATAATAAGTACGATAACCTGATGCTTTACTACCCGGGTGAGGATTATCTGCTGACGCTGGACGGCACCTGCCGGGTGGAAGTGGCTTTTCCCAAGGTGACGGATTGCGATACGCTGATGCGCGATTTGGCGCAAAGCGACGATCAGGCGGTGTTCAGCACGCTGGATTACGGCGTGGAGCTATCTGATTCTCAGGTGATATTTGCCTATTCTTTTAAGCAGAGTATGCTGGTGCTGTTTGTGCTGGATCACGCGAACGTATCCAACCTTCTGGGCGACGGGCAACCTGACCGCGGCGACAGCCTGCATTTGATCCTGGATGAAGCGGGCAAAATTCTCTATGCCGATACCATGCCGGACGAAGCCATGCTGACTGCGCTGCTGGCCGAGCAGGAGGAAAACGACGTGGCCAAGCGCGTGCATGTGCAGGATGATAGCTACCTGTATACCCAGAATGCGCTGCCGTATGGGGTACGGCTGGTTACGCTCAACCGTGTGATCAATCAATTCGATGGGCTGAACCGTCTGGTCAATATGACGCTGATGTGCTGCGTGCTGGTGATTATTGTCGGTCTGGCGGTGCTGGGCATCAGCATTCTGCGCGGCTATCTGCCCATTGCGCAGCTGGCTCAAAGCGCGCAAAGCCTGATTGATCCCGAGGCGGGGCAAACGCCGGTCAGCGATATCGGTACGCTGCGGCAGGTGTTTATGCAATATGGCAAGCTTTCACAGGAAACCAGCCGAAGCGCGCAGCTGTTGTCCTCCGAGCAGCTCAAGGGCATGTTTATCCTGCGGGTAATGAACGGCCGCTATGCCTCGCAGGAGGAAAACGATCACATTTGTGAGCACCTGGGATTGAGCTTTCCCTATGGTCGCTTTTGCGCCTGCGTGATGCTGCTGGATCGCGCGCCGGCGCCCGAGGAGCTTTCTCGCCTGGAGCCTGTGCTGGCCGATCTGTCGGGCGATGGGTTTACGGCATGCTTTTGCCAGGCGGACGATCGCTGCTCGGCATTGGGCGTGATCAATTTTGCTCAGGATAACCAGCTGCCCGCGATTGGCCAGCAGATCATGAATCGCCTGCGCGAGGCCAATCCCCAGTTCCCGGCGCCTACGCTGGCGATGGGACACGGCTATGAGGATATGCAGCATATTCCCGTATCCTACATTGAAGCCCGCGCGGCGCTGGACTACCGCCTGGTGTTTGGCACGCATACGGTGATTCTGTATGATTATCTGCGCGTCAGTGAGGCCAATGAGGGCGCGTATCCCCGGCATCTGCTGGATGCCTTTACGCGTGGGCTGCTCAACTGGGATGTGGAGGCCATCAGCCGTGAGCTGAGAAAGCTGACGCAGTATATCCGCGAAACGCCGATGTCGCTGCAGCAGGTTAAGTGCGTGTGCATGGAGATCAGCACCGCCTTTATGCGCGAGGCGCACCATATCAGCACCGCACATCCCTTTAATGAGGAGAGCTTCGACGTTTTCCACATCTGCGAGTATGCATCCATCGACGAACTGTCCGGGCATATTACCGAGCTGTCCGTCGCAATGCAACGCTACCTGCAATCTACCGAAAACCTGTGCCAGGATAACGATATCCAGCGCTGCCTGATGATTATGGATCAAAACATTGCCAATTGTCAGTTTTCGCTGGAGGCGCTGTCGGATCAGTTTTCCATCACGCCCCAAACGCTGCGCCGCCGCTTTAAGAACGCTACCGGCAAAACCATGAACGATTATATGACCTCCCTGCGCCTGGATCAGGCCAAGCGCCTGCTGCAGGATACCCAGCTGGAGCTGGCGGATATCTGCGCCCAGTGCGGCTATAACGACCTGTCCTCCTTTATTCGCCTGTTCAAATCTAAAACCGGTGAAACGCCCGGACGATACCGCGAGATTCATCGCACATGGTAAAACTGGCGTAAAAACACACATTTGACAGAATGCACGTTGCCGATTATAATGAATTTTGATTTATTTTGTATACAGGAGCGTAGCATTTTGCTGGGTAGAAATGTAAAGAATCGCTTTGGCATAAGGCTGCTGACGATTGCTATGCTGTGCGTGATGATCCCAGCAGGGATCATTTGCGTACAGTGGATAAAAAACGTGCAAACCATGCTGCGGGAACAGCAGGCCGAATATACTCGTGCTCGTCTGGCCCAGGCCGATACGGCGCTGACGCTGATGGATCAGACTGTTACGCGCTTGTATCAATCGCTGATGACCTCCGAAGAGGTCAAGGCGTACAGCAAGGTGCTGGATGGCGCATACCTGGAAAACGAAAAAGCGCCTTATGCTGATATCCAGCGTACGGCGGCCTACGTCAGCCTCAAGGCCTCTGTGCGCGATCTGCTGCGCACTTCGCAGGACAGCAGCGATATCATCAATTCGATCTATTATTATGACGCGACCAAAAACGTAGTGATTACCTATCCGCGCATAGACTCCACCATCGAAAAATTCTTCGATCTGATGTGGCTGCAGGAGCTCAACGCCACTTCCCGCAGCAGCACCACCCTGCCTGTGCGCACCATTTATCCCACGCCCACCGAGGCATATCAGGTAATCAGCGTAATCTATAAGCCCATTATCCGCGGCGCGGCGACAACCTATATCGTCTTTAACCTGGATGCGGAAAGGCTGTATAAAAGCTATATCCTCAATGGCCAGGAGGATGCGGATGATGTGACGATCCTGACGGCGGGGGATGGGCAGGTGCTGCTGGCCGGGCAGGCTGGGGAGCTGCTCGATCCCAAGCAGGCGGTGGCGCTGTACCAGGAATATCTGCCCGGCGAGCGTCCGCTGGAGGACTTTTTGCAGGAAAAAGAGGATTTTCTGCAGTATAAGCAGGGCAAGCTCTGCGCCAAGCGCTATATTTCCTCGCAGGATCGCAACCTGACCCTGATCTGCAATACCGAACAGCTTCAGCGGCAGATCAGCAGCTCGGCGGCGGCGGTCGGCCTGGTCATGCTGTGCATGGCGGCGATTATGATCGGCATGATGTTCTATGTCGGTCGGCAGGCCATTTATCCGGCGCAGGCCGTGCTGAACCATGACAGCGAAAAAATAGAAAAAATGCCTCTGCTGCTGCGCGGCACCGAGATGGAAAACCTGAGCCAGTGGATGCAAGAAAGCCGCGCCGCCATGCGCTATCATTATTGGAACTGGGCAATTCTGGGGCGCGTGCCCGTACAGCGCGAGGGGGAAATGCGCTACGAGCCGGCTGTCAGCGAGCGCTTTTTGCTGGCGGTGCTGGATGTGTTTAACGATGAGGGCCTGCCCAAGAACCGTGCCGCGGGCGAACTGCAGATGATGCATCGCTCCCTGAGGGAGAGCTTTGAAAGCCTGGGGCTGGAAAGTGTGCTGATGGCTGAAAACATGCTGCTGATCGCCATGCACTGCGAACCGGGGGATTTCAATCAGCGCAGCGGCCAGCTGGCCGACTGGCATCAGCGTGTGACCCAAAAGATGGAATCCGCAAGCCTGCTGGCCATCGGAGGCTATTGCGAAAATATGCGCGATGTCAAGGAGTGCTGGCTGCGCGCCACCATGCTGCTGCGCTATCAGCGCATCAGCGGCAGCCGCCAGATGCAGTACGACCGGCAGGTAGAAAACTACGTATCCTCCGTGGGTCTGCGTATGTGGGAAATGAGCAGCCAGCTGAGCACCAACCTGCGGCAGGAGGCCTGGCAGGAGGCGCGGCTGAACCTTGAAAACCTGCGCGCAGAGCTGAAGGAAAGCATGCAGCAGATGGATTATCTGCATATCCGTCACCGCATGGTATACACCCTGGCCACGGTGATGGAGGCGTTTTCCAAGCATTGCGGCGCGCCCGAGCAGTTTAAGGATATCCCGCAGGATATGTATACCCGCGCGCTGAACATGGACAGCGTGGACGCGGTGATGGACATCTGCCATACGCTGATCAACCGCATGGAGGAAACCGAGACCGTCCAGGAGAAACAGGAAACCAACGGCTATGTGCAGGCGCTGCTTGAAATGCTCAAGCACGATTGCGGCAGCAACATGAACCTGTCGGCTGCGGCGGACAAACTGGGGCTGTCCTCGGTGTATCTGAGCAAGGTGTTCAAACGTGTTACGGGCGTGAACTACACGCAGTATCTGACCGACTGCCGCATGGAGCGCGCCAAGGAGCTGCTGCTGGCTGATAACGCGCAGGTACAGGAGATTGCCGAGTCGCTGGGATACAGCCAGGGACATTATTTCAGCAAGATATTCAAGCAGTATACCGGACTGTCGCCCAGCGAATATATGCGCAAAAAGCGGATGGAGGGCTGAGCGCGCCCTACGCGATAACGAGCAAAAAGACCTTCTCTCACAGGGAGAAGGCTTTTGCTTTGAAGCGCCTGGTTTTTGCCTTTTTTATCCGAAAAAACGGAAATGTGTTGACCAGAATAAAAAATTTGATGTATAAAATGGCACATACAGAGACAAAACAAACAAAAACTGCAAAATTGCGTTGAAATGTCCGATTTTTTGTCTTGCCGCGATGAAGAAAATCAAGTAGGCTGAAAACAGCAAATGCATCTGTATGATGCAAAAAAAGAAGGAGGCTTTTATCAGATGAAAAAGCTGCTTGCTCTCGCGCTGGCGCTGGCGCTGCTGTGCGCTATGGCGCCCCTCGCCATCGCTGACGAACCCATCACCGTGACCGTCATCGGCCCCGAGTCCGCCACCAACTCTTCTAATGAAGGCTACAAGCTGGTGCAGGATTGGATCCTGGAGAACACCGGCGTGCTGATCAACCAGATCACCTTGGACGGCACCAACAACACCGAAAAGCAGAACGCGCTGCTGACTGGCGATACGACCATCGATGTGTGGTGGGGCGACTGGATGCAGTACAGCGAATACGGCATGATCCGCACGATGAATGAATATCTGGCTGATATCCCCAACACCATGAAGAACTGGGAAAACTTTGGCGGTCTGGCTACCGTAACCGACAGCGAAGGCAACGTATGGGGCCTGCCGCGCAACTGCAACCGCGTGTTCTATCAGACCTTCATCCGTGAGGATTTCCTCAAGCAGCTGGGCTATACCGAGGAAACCTATCCGACCACCTTTGAAGAATTTGAAAAGTATCTGTACGCCGTCAAGGAAGCCGATCCCTTCGGCAATGGCGAAACCATCGCCCTGATCACCCGCGGCAACATGACCACCATGGAATATCATTTCCTGGGCGGCTTCACCAAGCATGGCTACTCCAACTGGCTGGACGAGACCGACGGCCTCGTCAAACCCTACTATCTGCAGGAAGGCTACTATGATTTCCTGGAGAAAATGCATCAGTGGTACGCTGACGGCATCATCCATAAGGAAAACTACTCCTGGGATACCAACACTGTAAAGCAGTATCTGGCCTCCGGCCGCGTGGCCGCTTCCGCCGCCTACTCCACCGACCTGTGCAACCAGTATATCAACCTGCGCGCCAACGTGCCCGAAGCAAAGTGGTGGGCCTCCGTCAACGGCATGACCCGCAACGGCGAGCTGTGCGAAACCCAGATCAAGGCAGCCAGCGGCGCGATGCTGTTCAACGCCAAATCCTCCGATGAAACCATCCGCGCCTATCTGAAGGTGCTGGAGTTCCTGTTCTCCGACTGGGCGAACAACTACAGCGCGCAGAAGGGCCCGCAGGGCATCTACTGGGATTATGATGTGGAAAACTACGGCGAGGAAGCCAAGACCCTGCATATCGTGAAGGATCTGGATTACGAAGCTGCCGGTTATCCCAAGTATTCCAAGGACTTCTGGTACTCCATTGGTCTGCCGATGGAATCTGATTGTGTCATGTACGATGCGGACGGCGTGCAGAACATGCAGAACGAATGGATCCGCCATCAGGGCGATACCTTCGCCGCCAAGGCGCCTTTCGACCTGAACATCAACTACAACACCACGGAAATGGCTGAAAACGTGATGAGCTACAACGATATCCAGACCAAGGTGGAAGAGGATATCATGAGCTTCTTCAACGGCCAGAAGGAACTGACCAAGGAAAACTGGGATAAGTTCGTTCAGGAGCTGTACGGCATCGGCATGCAGGAATACTGCGAAGAGCTGACCCGCCAGTATAAGCACGCGAAGGGCCTGGATTAATCCCGTCCATCCCGCGGGGAGGGAAAGCGATTTCCCTCCCCCGGCCTTTATTCGCCCCGCATCGCCGTCTCCCGGCGCATACCCGAAAGGAGGCCCACGCCTTGGCCCGAAAAACAAAAGCGATAAACGACCGCCTGACCTGGCGGAAATCCTTTAATAAATACAAGCTGCTGTATTTGATGCTCATCCCGGGCGTTCTGTGGTATGTGCTATTCAAGTACGCGCCGATGTTCGGCATTGTGATTGCCTTTGAAAAGTATCAGCCCTTCAGCGGGCTGAAAGGCATGTTCAACAGCAAGTGGGTGGGGCTATACTGGTTCCGCCGGTTCTTTAAGTCCATTTACGCCTGGCGCCTGATCCGCAACAGCCTGCTCATCAGCCTGAAAAAGCTGGTGGTATGCTTCCCCTCGTCCATCCTGCTGGCGATTCTGCTGAACGCGATTCCCGGAAAAATCTACAAAAAGTCGATTCAGACCGTTTCTTATCTGCCGCATTTCCTGTCCACCGTGGTGGTATGCAGCATTGTGCGCACCGTTACCAGCGTGGACGGCGGCCTGATCAACATGATCATCAAGGCCTTTGGCGGAGAGCCGATTTTCTTTATCGGCCGCAACGAGTACTTCCAGGGGGTGCTGGTGATTACCGAGCTGTGGAAGACCATTGGCTGGAACTCCATCGTATACCTGGCGGCCATGACGGGCATCGACCCTGAGCTTTACGAGGCCGCGACTGTGGATGGCGCCAACTGGCACCATAAGATTCTGCATGTAACGCTGCCGGCAATTGCGCCGATCATCTCGCTGATGTTCATTTTGCGCTGCGGCGAATTGCTTAACGCCGGCTTTGAGCAGGTATTCCTGCTGTATTCCTCCGCCGTGTATGAGACCGGCGACATCATCGATACCTATGTTTACCGCGAGGGCCTGGTCAGCCTGAACTATTCCTATTCAACGGCCGTCAACGTGTTCAAATCCGTCGTCGCGCTGGTGATGGTGCTTGGCTCCAACTTTGTCGCCAAGAAAATGGGGCAGGAGGGGATCTGGTAAGCTATGAAAAACGTCACGAGAAGCGAAAGAATCTTTATTATCGTATCGTATATCCTGCTGGGCCTGCTGGCGGTGGTCACCATTGTGCCGCTGCTGAGCGTGCTGATCACCTCCTTTGTCAGCGCGTCGGAGATTGCCCGGCGCGGCCAGTTCATCCTCTGGCCGGAGGTTTGGGATACTTCGGCTTACGGTATTCTTTTTAAGACCGATAAGCTGTATACTGGTTATGCCAACACGCTGTTTGTGGTCATCGTGGGCACGGCGCTGAGCATGTTCCTGACGATTACCCTGGCCTACCCCCTCAGCAAGCGCGAGCTGCGCGGCCGCAACGGCATCCTGGGCATGGTGTTCTTTACCATGCTGTTCTCCGGCGGCATGGTGCCCAACTACATTCTGGTGAAGGAATTGGGCCTGCTCAACAGCCGCTGGGCGCTGGTGCTGCCCTATATCTGCAACACCTGGAACATGCTGATCATGCGCAACTTCTTCTATGCCATTCCGGACGCATTGGAGGAGGCCGCGTATCTGGACGGCGCCAATCAGTTTACCATCCTGATCCGCGTGATCCTGCCGCTGAGCCTGCCATCCATCGCCACCATCGCCATGTTCTACGCTGTTTCCTTCTGGAATGCGTGGTTCCCCGGCGTGATGTACCTGACGGACGCCAAGCTTGTGCCTGTGCAGAACGTGATGCGCACCATCATCATTTCGGCCACTGCAGCGCTGGAGGATATGGGCGTGACCATCGACGATGTGCAGCAGGCCCCCACCTCGCATACCCTCAAGTGCGCTTCCATCGTCGTTACCACCCTGCCCATTCTGTGCGTGTACCCCTTCATTCAAAAGTACTTTGTCAAGGGCGTAATGGTCGGCTCGGTCAAAGGCTGATTCGCCCGGAAAGGAACCGAACATGCGGCTTTCCACTTCTACCAACATGCTTTATCATGTGCAGCGCGCGGAGCATAGCCTGGATACCATCCGCACCCTGGGCGCGGCGGGCTTTCAGGTGTTGGACTGGTGCGCTACGGCATTCAGCAATCAGGATACCGTGCGCGGCGAAAATCCCTTTACCACCTCGGAATGGCAGGGATGGATTGGAGCCCAGCGCAACGAGGCGGACAAGCTGGGCATCGCGTTCAATCAGGCGCACGGTTCGATGTATGATTACTTCGCCCAGGACGATCACACGGCCTGGCTGCATCAGATGACCGAGCGCATCATGCAGGCCTGCGTGATGCTGGGCATCGATACCATTATCTATCATCCCTATGAAGCGCCGGGCTCACGCGAACTGCAGAATATCGACGCCTGCCGCCGCGCCAATGTGGAATATCTGCGCCGTGCGGGCGACATGGCCGGCAAGTATGGCCTGCGCATCGCGGTGGAGAATATGCTTAGCAATCGCAGGATGGACGGCAGCGTGTATTGGCGCTACTGCACCCATGCGGAGGAGCTGGTGGATCTGGTGGATGCAATCGACATGGAAAATGTGCAGATCTGCCTGGATGTGGGTCATGCGCATTACATGGGCGAAAACCTGTACAATACCATCAAGCTGTACGGCAAGCGCCTGATTGCCCTGCATATCCACGATAATAACCGCATGGATGATCTGCACCTGCTGCCCTTCCATGGCACCCTTAAATGGGATGACGTGCTGCTGGGCCTGCGCGCGGTGGATTACGCGGGCGATTTCACCTTTGAAATCCAGAATGCTACGCGCCGCGCGCCGGAAGAACTGTACCCTCAACTGTGCCGCACGGCATTTGAAATCGGTCAATATCTGCTGCGGCGCTATAACGCGCTGGCGTAAGGAAAGAAGGCACTGCTTATGACAAAGCTGGAAAGATTGCTGCGTCGGGATGGGCTGTTTATCGGCGCGCACCGCGGCTATTCCGAGCGTTATCCTGAAAACACGCTGCTGGCTGTGCAGGAGGGCATTGCCCTGGGCGTGGATCTGGTGGAGGTGGATGTGTATCTGTCGCGCGACGGCGTGCCGGTAATCGCCCATGATAACCACCTGGAGCGCTGCTCCAACGGCACGGGCAATATCCATAATTACACCCTCAAGGAGCTCAAACAGCTGGATTTCGGCATCCATCGCGGCATTGTGTACGAGGGACTGCATCTGCCTACGCTGGAGCAGTTTTTAAGCTATATGCGCGATTATCCGGATGTTTTGATCGATATCGACTTCAAAGTGTACGATTACACGCTGGATACGGTCAAGGCGGCGCTGCCGCTGATTGAGCAGATGGGCATGATGGATCGCTGCGTGTTCAACTGCGTGGACTGCGATATCGTATCCTACCTGACTGAGCGCGTTGGCCGCCGGGTGATCGGCGCGCCGCACGATTATCCCTGGCAGGTCAATTTTCATCCCGGCCCGAAAGGCACGCTGAGTGAGCTGTGGGGTATCTGCATTCCCTATAACATGTTGGACGATACCCATGTGCAGATATGCCACGATCATGATATTACCGTAATTTGCACCCCAGCGGATACGCCTGAGCAGGTTGCCCGCGCGATGCACTATCAAACCACCCTGCCGCTGTGCAACGACCCGCGGGCTTATCTGCGCGCCGCCGGACGGCTATAAGAACGTAAAAGAAAACGGCTGATTGGAGATTGCTCCAGCCAGCCGTTTTTTGTATTGTTCAATCAGCGTCAGGTTTTGATTTCTTCCTTGCGCAGCCGTTCATACAGGCTCAGGCGGATTTCCCGCTCCAGCGCCCAGCATTCATCGGGCTCGCAGGGGCACTCCACGCGCATGGTGACGCGCAGCGCGTCGCCTGCGATGGCGGGGTACAGGGTGGGCGTGTGGGCAAGCCCCAGCCGCGCGGCCAGCAGCGCGCATTCCTCCGTGATGGCCTGCTGCGCGCGCATCATATCCTGCCCCACGGCTACGGTGATATTCACCTGCGCCACGATTGCCCCGCGGGAACGGCAGGCTACGGTGCGGATATCGCCGTTGGGGATGGCGTACAGCGTGCCATCTGTGCCGCGCAGGGTGGTGGTGCGCAGCGACATGGCCTCCACCTTGCCAGTGCAGTTGGCCAGCGTCACAATGTCGCCCACGGTGATGTTGCCCTCCATCCATAGGAACATGCCGCTGATGATATCCTTCACCAGCGATTGCGCGCCAAAGCCCAGGGCAATGCTGCCGATGCCGGCCACGGCCAGGAGCGAGGCCAAATCCACCCCGAAGATGCGCAGCACCACCAGCGCGATGAAAAAGTACATCAGATAGCTCATCACGCTGCCAATCAGCGACCGCAGCGTTTCCACCTGCTGCATGGTGCGGCGCGTGGTGCCGGGACGATAGCGCAGGTGCTTGTTGAGCAGGCGGCGGAATAACCGCAGCAGCAAAAGACCGATGATAATCGCCGCGCCGGCCGTAAGCAGGCGCGTGAGTATCACCGGCAGTTCTTCGTAAAATTTGGACAGCACGCTGGCCGCGTGCCGCAGATCCTGACTGATGGAAACATCAGGCGCGGGAGAAGCGGTGGGCTGCATGGCGAACGCTCCTTTTGTCAATCAGCGGGCGGATAGCGCCAGCAGCGCCGCGCCAACCAGACCGCTAAGCGGATAAAGCGCAGGGGTTTGAATGTAGGCGTCCAGATCGTTCAGCTCCGGGGCTGTGATATAGCCGTTTTGCAGCTGGCGCACATATTGCCGCACGCGGGGTAGCAGACCCTCGCGCTGCATTACGCCACCGCCCAGCAAAATGCGCTCGGGCGATACAGTCATCAGCGCGTTTACGCACACCTGCGCCAGATAATAGGCTTCCAGATCGAAGGCCGGGTGATCCGCGGGCAAATCGCGGGCAGATACGCCCCAACGCTTTTCCATGGCAGGCCCGGCGGCCAGCCCTTCAGCGCAGTGCTGATGGAAGGGGCAAAAGCCCTCCGGCGTGGGATCGTCCGCGCGCGGAACCAGCAGCATATGCCCCCATTCGGGATGCAGCATACCGTGCACCAGGCGATCTTCGCAATATAGCCCGCCGCCAATACCCGTGCCTATCGTCATGTACAGGCAGCTATGCAGACCGCGGGCTGCGCCCAGGCGAACCTCAGCCAACGCGGCGGCGTTTACATCGGTATCGCAGGCAAAGGGCACGTTTAGCGCACGGCTTAGCGTCTGGCATAGGGGATAGCCCTGCCAAGCCAGCTTGGGCGTGTGCAGGATGGCGCCGTACTCGGGCGAATCGGCATGCACCTGCGCCGGGCCGAAGGTGGCCACGCCCAGCGCGCAGATGGCATGCTGGGAGAAAAAGGCGATCATCTCCGGTACGGTTTCATTGGGCGTGCGCGTGGGCAGGGAGTGGGAGCGCAGGATGCGGCCATCCGCATCCGCAATGCCCAGCACCATTTTGGTGCCGCCCGCTTCCAGTGCGCCGTATAGCTTTGTATCCATATGTAATCAGGCGGATTAGAACAGCTCGGAGTTCTGATCCAGCAGCTCACGCTGCTGCTGCAGCAATTGCAGCAGCTTATCGCGGTAGGAGCGCGCAGAGGCGCGCAGATCCTCCACCTGCCTGCGCAGAGCGTCGCATTCTGCCGTCAGCGCGGCGGATTGGCCGTTCTGCGCCTGGGCGTTGGCGTTGGCCAGGATGGAATCAGCCTCACGCTTGGCCTCGGCGATGGTGTCATCGTACATCTTCTGCGCGCGGGCCAGCAGGCGCTGGGCGCTGTCGGAAGCTTCGGCGTTGGCGTCGCGCTGCGGCTGGGGAGCGGGCTGGGCGTACATCTGCGTGCGGGAGGCCTGCGCCAGGCGCGCCTGCAGATTGGAGATTTCCTCCTGCATGACGATCATTTCGTCGCAGATATCATCCAGAAACTCGTCTACCTCTACGGGGTCATAGCCGCGAACCTTGGTCTTAAATTCCTTTTCTTCGATCATGGCGACGGTGATAGGCATGGAAAACGGCTCCTTTCGTGGCTGCAATGATATTCCGTTGATAAGGAAACAGGCCATCTTTGCGGATGGCCGATGATGCTTTTATATGACCGCGCTGTTGTACTCCGCGCCTTCATGATCGGGTACATAGCCCTGAGAGGGCTGCTGCTCCGAAAAAGCGGGCTGCTGAGGCTGCGCGTATACGGGCTGCGGCGGGGTGAAGGGATTAACCGGCTGCTGATAGGCGGCCTGACCATAGGGCATCTGCCCCTGCTGCGGCGCGAAGGGGGATTGGAAAGCGCTCTGCTGCATGCCGGGATTGGCGCGCTGCGGGGCGCGGGATTGTGCGTTCATCTGGGTGGTGGTGCGATCGGTATACACCTGCATGCCGGCCGGAGCCAGCAGATACACGCCCACGCGGGCGGAAAGCCGCGTCATGGTGCAGCCCAGGGAGAAGCAAGCGCCGTTGAGCGTATCGACATAGCGGCGCACCTCGGCCTGATCGGCAATGCTGTCCATCACCGCGATGACGCAGTCACCCGTGCGCAGGATGCCGATGGCGTTGCGGCAATCGGCGATGCTGCGGGCGTTGACCACGCAGGCGGAAAGCTGCTTGGCCGGCGCGCTCTGCTGGGGCTGCGCCTGCTGAGACTGCTGCGCAATGCCAGGGAAGGGCACTACGTTTTCAGCTTCGGGCTGCTGGGGCTGCTGCGCGTGCTGGGCAGAGCGGCGATTGCGCTGCTGGGGCTGATAGCCCTGCTGCAGGGGAGAGGCGGAATAGGCGGGCTGCTGCATCTGCGGCTGGACAGGCTGCTGCGGCTGCTGATAGGGCTGCGCCTGATACGCAGGCTGCTGATAGGCGTTTTGCTGATAGGCAGGCTGCGCGTAGGGCTGCTGATAGGCAGAAGCCTGATAGGCGCTTTGCTGCGGCTGAGGATCATAGGCCGGCTGCGCATAGGGCTGCGCGCTCTGCTGGGGCGCGGCCTGCTGCTGCGGCTGGGCATAATAGCCCGAATCGCTGGCCGCCGGGGCGGGATTATAGGCCGCTTCCTCCTCGGCGCGGGGGCCGTTGAAGAAAGAATTGTTGGGGCCAAAGAAATTTTTAACGCTGTCCATTAAATTGCGGAAAGCCATGGTTCCTCCTCATACGGCGGCATGCCGCCCGGTTGGCAAATTGCCCGAAATAGCACGAGCATACCCTGCCTATTATACACAAACGTTGAAGAATATGCAACCTTTCAGGGCGCGGAGAATGTAAATTTCAAGCCGTTTTACTTAAAATACCAGCACAACGGAGCCGACGGAGAGAATATTGCTCAGCTGCGGCACGATATGCGCCTCGTTGGAATCCTGGCTGATGATGGTAACGGGCAGGAAGTAGTTGCCGTCGGGCTGCACGACCACCACGCCCATTTCGCCATCCACCGTGGTGATGGCGTTGGCCGGCACGGTCAGGCTGTAAATGCTTTCGGACAGCTGCACATGGCAGGAGCGAATGTACAGCACGGGCGATACGTCGCCCACCACGCTGACGCGCACCAGCAGTTCGCCCTCCGAACGAGTGACGGATTCCACCGTGGCCGACACGCGGGTGTTGTCAAAGCTCTCCACCAGCAGCTCGTAGGATGCGCCCACCGTGGGCGTCCAGTTTACATCGTCGCACAGCATCAGCACCGTGTAGCCGCCCTGACGCACCAGGCGATAGACGGCCACCTCGTTGCGGCCCAGTGCTGCGGACTTGGGCAGATTGCCCCTGTACATGCTGCGCACCTCGGCCGGGGTGAAGGTATCATAGGTCTGGCTGGAGAGCACGCGCTCGTAGCCGTCGGTATAAAAGCTGATGATGCCCGGATCGGCTGCCACGAAGGGCTTCGTCCAGGTTTCAATGCGCTGAAGCTGCGTCTTTTCATCGTCGTAGAGACGGCTCAGCTTCTGATCGTCGGAATACTTCTGCTTCAGATAATAGGAACGCTCGTTGATGATATCGCTGAGCAGCTCCTCCTGGTTAATCAGGTTGCCGCTTTTGCCCTGCACCAGCGATTGCGTTTCCTGCGCGCGCTCAAGCACGCTGGAATTGAAGCGCTTCAGCTGCGAATCGGCCTCCACGTTGGTTTCGGCCAGCAGGGTCTTTTGGTATTCCTTGATCTGGGTGCGGTAGTTGTTCAGCGTCGTCCACTCGCGGGTGTTAAAGCCCGAGGTGTACACCGTGCACACGTCGCTGCCGCGCGTGACCACCTCGCCCTCGTTGGCAACGTAGTCAATCTGGGAGATGCCCTCCTGCGTGTACATGACCTCGTTGCGTACAATCAGCGCGTCGCCCGTATAGTTGGAGCCCAGCGTGCCCGCGCTGACATAGGCCGTGCGCGTCTGCCGGTTGCCCAGCAGCTGGGATACCGCGATGGCGCCCAGCACGATGATCAGCACGCCGATGACCGCGCCCAGAACCAGATTGAGCCTGCCATAGCTGCGGCGCCTGGGCGCGTGATAGGGCTGCTGCCGCTGCGGGAAGGGATCGGGCTGCTGCGGCTGATAGGCGCTTTGATAGTATTCGTTGGGCTGCTGCGGCACGGGCGGCTGACCCGGCTGGGGCGGATAGGGCTGCCCCTGCTGCGGGGGATAAGGCTGCGCCTGCTGGGGCGGATACGCCTGTCCCTGCGGCGAGTAGGGCTGTCCCTGCGGGGGATAGGGTTGCCCCTGGGGCTGAACAGGCTGCGCATAGGGCGGCGGCG
Source organism: Clostridiales bacterium (assembly GCA_004556155.1). Classification (GTDB taxonomy): domain Bacteria; phylum Bacillota; class Clostridia; order Christensenellales; family Aristaeellaceae; genus SFMI01. The sequence continues at coordinate 31,093 of SFIM01000004.1, read as the reverse complement.
CGCCGGGTCCCACCTGCTGCTGTACGGGAGCCTGCGGCTGGGGCGGGGCGTAATAAGGCTGCCCGGCGCCCGGCTGCTGGCCACCCGCGGGGACGGCGGTGAAGCCGCGCTGCTCATAGCCGCTGTTTTGATTGTTATTGTTAGGGGGCGTTTGCATGCAAAACCTCCGGAAAAAAGCAAAGATAGGTCAAAAAATCAGATCCGTTCAGCCACGGCTTGGGCGATACGCAGCCCGTCCACTGCCGCGCTCATAATGCCGCCCGCAAAGCCTGCGCCTTCGCCCGCGGGATACAGCCCGCGCACGTTGGATTGCAGCCCTTCATCGCGCGGAATGCGCAAGGGGCTGGAGGAGCGCGCTTCCACGCCGGTGAGCACTGCGTCGGGATGGTCAAAGCCGCGCAGCTGGCGGGCGAAAATCTGGATGCCGCCCTTGAGCCCGGCCGCCGCATAGGCAGGCAGCACGGCACGCAGATCGGCCATGGTCACGCCCGGCCGGTAGGTGGGCGTGACGTCACCCAGGGCGCGCGAGGCGCGGTCATGCAGAAAATCCTCTGCACGCTGGGCGGGCGCGTGGTAATCGCCGCCGCCTGCGGCAAAGGCCGCCTGTTCCCATTGCCGCTGCATGGTCAGGCCGGACAGGGGATGCGCGTCGGGAAAATCCTGCGTGCGTACATCCACTAACAAGGCAGCATTGGCGTTTTGTCCATCGCGGGCATATACGCTCATGCCGTTGGTGCATACCCCGCCCGCTTCGCTGGCCGCGGCGATGACCTGCCCGCCGGGGCACATGCAGAAGGAGTATACTCCGCGGCCATCGGGCAGCTTGGCGTGCAGCTTATATTCCGCCGCGCCCAAATAGGGGCTGCCCGCCGCCGCGCCGTACTGCGCGCGGTTGATCAGGCTTTGCGGATGCTCGATGCGCACGCCCACGGAGAAGGGCTTTTGCGCCATCGCCACGCCTGCGTCGTAGAGCATGCGGAAGGTGTCGCGCGCGCTGTGGCCAACAGCCAGAATCAGCTGCTCGCAGGGCAATTCCTGCTCCTGCCCGCGCTCGATATAGCGGATGGCGCGCAGCGCGCCGTTCTGCGTTTCAATGCCCGTTAGTCGCGCGCCAAAGTGCACCTGGCCGCCGAGCCGCAGAATTTCCTCCCGGATGGAGGCGACCGCCTGCGGCAGGCGATCAGTGCCCACATGCGGGTGCGCCTGATAGAGAATGCTCTCGGGCGCGCCGTGCGCGTGCAGGATGGTCAGCACCTGGCGGCAGCGGGGATCCTTAATGCCGGTGGTCAGCTTGCCGTCCGAAAACGCGCCCGCGCCGCCCTCGCCGAACTGCACGTTGCTGTTTTCATCCAGCGCGCCGCCGTCGAAAAAGCGCTGCACGCTCCGCGCACGCTGATCCACGCGCTCGCCGCGCTCCAGGCAGATGGGGTTCAGCCCCGCCCGCGCCAGATACAGCGCCGCAAACAGGCCGCACGGCCCCATGCCGACCACCACCGGCGCATGCGCGCGCGATGCGGCAGGCGGCGGAGCCAGGGGCGCGTCCGGCGCGGCTAATGCAGCCGTGCCGGGCTTTAAGCGCCGGAGAAAGGCGGCTTCATCCTGCTTCAGGGTGAGATCGACGGCGTACACAAAGTGCACGTCGCCCCGGTCGCGCGCGTCCACGCTGTGCTTGGCCACGCGCCAGGAGGCGATATCCTGCTGCGTCAGGCGCAGCTTTTTCAGCGCCAGCGCGCAGGCACGCGCGTCCGCATCGGCGCACAGGGGCACATTCAGCCCGGCAACTCGCAGCATACGCGCACCTCCTTGATTTCTACAATAAATTATCATAGCACATTTTGCGCAATTTGTAAAACAAAATGCATCAATTCCCTGGGCGATTCAAGATAGAACTGGGCATTCAAGCTAGAACTGGGCATTCAAGATAGAACTGGGCATTGTGTGCGTTGATTACGCGGAGAGGTTATGGTATAATGATTAGGCAAGCCGAAGGCTTGGCCGGTAATCATGCTATTAATGAAAGCGCCGACACGGCGGAAAGGAGCGGACGATGCTTTTCGGAAAGAAAGATCCTAGGCTTCGTCCTGCTGACGATTCCTTCCGCAGGCTGACAGCCATGAATTTTGCATTCTCTGGTCTCAATGCATTCGTGTGCGCCTGGGCCATAACGCCGCCGAACGCGCCGGCAAACCCTGAGCTTTTTATAGGGATCATTATAGCGACCTTAATAATAGCTTCTACCAGATTATACGAAGGTGATCCTAAAAGACTGAAAGTTTCAGAGTTTTATATGGGCGTTTTTATCATGCTGATTCCTTTTTCGGTTTTCTTAAGTCAGCTGAAGTGGTGGATTATGCTGATGTGCGCGGGCGAAATCATTTTTATGGCCATATATGCGTACAAAACAAAAGCGCTGAAAAGAAAATGAAAATGATGACACGGCGGAAAGGAGCGGACGATGCTTTTTAGAAAAAATGATCCTACACTTCGGCCTGCGGATGATTCCTTCCGCAGGCTGACGGGAATGGAATATGCGTTCTCGGGTCTTAACGTATTTGTGTGCGCCTGGGCCATAACACCGCCGAACGCGCCAGCAAACCCCGAGCTTTTTATTGGAATCGTTTTAGCAACCATATGGGCAACATATACCAGACTATATGCAAGCGATCCCAAAATGCTGAAGGCCTCAGGCTTTTACATGGATTTGTTTGTTTTGATTCCGATTTCAATTCTCTTAAGCTATCTGAAGTGGTGGATTATGCTGATGTGCGCAGCCGAACTCATCTTTCTGGCCATATATGCGTACAAAACAAAAGCGCTGAAAAGAAAATAAACTGCGCAGGGACGGCAATTTGCGCCGCCCCTTTTGATTTCTATTGCTTCCAATTTACGCACGGATGTGATATACTGAACGCGAACAACTGTTTGATGAAAAGGATGCACGCATGAATCTGAATGATTTGAACCCCATGCAGCGCCGCGCGGCCGAAACGCTGGAAGGCCCGGTGCTGATCCTGGCCGGGGCGGGCAGCGGCAAAACGCGCACGCTGACTTACCGCGTGGCCAATTTGCTGGAGCACGGTGTGAAGGCCTGGCATATCCTGGCTCTGACCTTTACCAATAAAGCCGCGCGCGAAATGCGCGAGCGCATCGAACGCCTGGCCGGCGCGGACGCGGGCGAGGCGTGGATCGGCACGTTCCACAGCATTTGCTGCCGGATCCTGCGCCGCGATATCGAAAAGCTGGGCTATGAGCGCAGCTTTACCATCTATGACGACGACGATCAGCAGCGGGTGATCAAGGCGGTGCTCAAGGAGCTGGATATCGATGAAAAGTTTCTGCCGCCCAAGGCGGTCAGCGCCGATATCAGCGATGCGAAAAACCGCCTGCTCTCGCCCGACGAATGGCTGCAAAAGCGCGGCGGCGATTACCGCTCACAGAAAACGCACGATGTGATGACCCGTTATGAGCAGCGCCTGCGCGCCGCCAACGCGCTGGATTTTGACGATTTGCTGGTCAAAACCCTGCAATTGTTTGTGGAGCATCCGCCGGTGCTGGAATACTATCAAAGCCGCTTTCAGTATGTGCATGTGGATGAATATCAGGATACCAACTACGCCCAGTATCAGCTGGTGCGCTTGATTACCCGTGAAAGCCGCAACCTGTGCGTGGTGGGCGACGACGACCAGTCCATCTATGGCTGGCGCGGCGCGGATATCCGCAATATTCTGGATTTTGAAAAGGATTTCCCCGACGCGACGGTGATCAAGCTGGAGCAGAATTACCGCAGCACGGCCAATATTCTGGACGCGGCCAACCAGATCATCGCCCACAACGAGGGCCGCAAGGAAAAGGAGCTGTGGACCGAGGACGGCGAGGGCGAAAAGATTACCCTGTACGCCGCGGCGGACGAGCGCGACGAGGCGGCCTGGATCTGCCAGCGCATCCGCCAGCTGCAGCGCGGCGGCACGCCCTACGGCAGCATCGCCATCCTGTACCGTATGCACGCCCTCAGCCGCGTATTGGAAGAAACGCTCATGCGCGCGGGCATTCCCTATCATGTGTATGGCGGCACGCGCTTCTATGACCGCCGCGAGGTGCGCGACGTGCTGGCCTATCTGCGCTTGATTCAAAACCCGGCGGACGATATCTCGCTTTCGCGCATCATCAATGTGCCAAAGCGCGCCATCGGCGACAGCACCGTGGAGCAATTGACCCAGTACGCCCGCCAAAACGATATGTCCCTGTATGCTGCCGTGGCCGCGCCGCCCGATACCCTGGCCAGCCGCGCCCGCAAGAGCGTAAACGATTTTTCCAGCCTGATCGTATCTCTGCTGCTGGCCAAGGAAACACTGCCGCTGTCCGAGTTTGTGCAGAAGGTGATTGACGACAGCGGGCTGATCGCCCAGTATCAAAAAGAAGAGAACGAGGAAAACCAGGCAAGGATCGAGAACATCCGCGAGTTTATGGGCGCTGTGACCGAGTTTGAGCAAAAGAGCGAGGATAAATCGCTGTTCGCCTTCCTGGAAAACGTGGCGCTGGTTACGGAGCTTGACAATCAGGACAGCGCACCCAGCTTTGTCACTATGATGACGCTGCACTCCGCCAAGGGCCTGGAATACGACGCGGTGTTTATGAGCGGCATGGAGGAGGGCATTTTCCCCTCCGCCCGCGCCATGCAGGAGGATAACCGCGTGGAGGAGGAGCGCAGGCTTTGCTATGTGGGCGTTACCCGCGCGCGCAAGCTGCTGCATCTTTCCTATGCGCGGCGGCGCATGCTGTTTAACCAGATGCAGTTCAACGCGCCCTCGTGCTTTTTGCAGGAGATCCCCAAGCGCCTGATCCGCGAGGAGCAAAGCTCCGCCGCCCAGAGCGCATCCTATGGCTACGGCGCGCCCGCTGCGCGCGGCGCTGGCTGGGGCAGCTACGGCGGCAGCGGCATGCGCAGGCAGGGCGGCTATCAGGATAACGAGTCCCGCCCGCAGTATGGCTACGGCGATACCATGCCGCAGCGCCGCGCTCCCGCGCCCAAGGCGCCCGCTCGTCCCGCCCAGCAGCCCTGGAACATCCCTGGTGTGCAGCGCGGATTTGTGCCTTCGCCCGCACGCAGCGTGCAGGTGCAGCTGTTCAAGGTCGGCGATAAGGTTCAGCATCCCAAATTCGGCAAGGGCGTGATCCGCGAGGTGACGGGCAGCGGCGACGCGGCCCGGCTGCATATCGTGTTCCCCGTGTTTGGCGAAAAGGTGCTGGCGCAGTCCATCGCCCCCATTGTAAAAATTGAGGAGTGATTATCCCCATGGAAGATAAGCAGCGGCGTATGGGCGAGCTGGTCGCACTGCTCAACCGCGCGGCCTACGCCTATTATACGAAGGACGAGCCCATCATGGCCGACGTGCAGTACGACCGGCTGTATGATGAGCTGCTGAGCCTGGAAAAGGAAACCGGCGTGCAGATGGCCGATTCGCCTACCCATCGCGTGGGCGGCGAAACGCTCAAGGAGTTTGAAAAATACCGCCATGTAACCCGTCTGTGGAGCATGGATAAGGTGCAGTCCGAGCCGGAGCTGCTCGACTGGGTGGCGCGCGCGCAGCGCCTGTGCGCCCAGGCGGGGGATTTCCCAGAGCCGGTATTCGGCGTGGAGTATAAATTCGACGGCCTGACCATCAACCTGACCTATGAAAACGGCGTGCTGGTGCAGGCGGCCACGCGCGGCGACGGCGTGACGGGCGAAGCCATCCTGCCCCAGGCGCGCACCATCCGCGATATCCCGCTGCGCATTCCCTATACGGGTCGGCTGGAGGTGCAGGGCGAGTGCATCATGCGCCTGTCCGCGCTGGAAAAATATAACGAAACGGCCGCTGTGCCCCTCAAAAACGCCCGCAACGGCGCGGCCGGGGCGCTGCGCAATCTGGATCCTGCCGTCACGGCGGCGCGCAGGCTCAGCGCGTTTTTCTATCAGGTGGGCACCATCGATGCTCCGCCCTATCACGATCAGCCCGGTATGCTGGATTTCATCCGCGCGCAGGGCTTGCCCGTCAGCCCGTATTTCCGCACCGCGCGCACGGCGCAGGAGGTCGTCGCCTGCGTGCGCGAAATCGCCGCCGCCCGCGAATCGCTGGATTTCCTGATCGACGGCGCGGTTATCAAGATCCAGGACAGCCGCACCCGCGCGGCGCTGGGCTTTACCGATAAATTCCCGCGCTGGGCGGTGGCGTTCAAATTCCCCGCCGAGGAAACCACCACCACCCTGGAAAGCGTCACCTGGGAGCTGGGCCGCACGGGCAAGCTGACCCCGCTGGCGCATGTGGAGGCGGTGGACTTTGCGGGCGTTACCGTGCGCAAGGCTACGCTGAACAATTACGGCGATATCCAGCGCAAGCGCCTGCTGCTGGGCTGCACGGTGTGGATTCGCCGGTCAAACGATGTAATCCCCGAAATCACCGGCCGCGTGGAGGATGGCTCGACGGGCAGCGAAATTGCAAAGCCCACCGTTTGCCCTGCCTGCGGCGAGCCGCTGGTGGAGCGCGGGGCCAATCTGTACTGCGTCAATCGCCAGACCTGCCGCCCGCAGGCTGTGGCGCGGCTGGCGCATTTTGCCGGGCGCGACGCGATGGATATCACCTCCCTGTCCGAAAAGACGGCGGGGCAATTGTACGATCTGTGCGGCGTGCGCGATCCGGCCGATCTGTATCACTTGACCCGCGAGCAGCTTTTGTCGCTGGAGGGCTTTCAGGACAAGCGCGCGGATAACCTGCTGGCCGCCTTGCAAAAGAGCCGCGACTGCGCGCTGGACGCATTCCTGTTCGCCATCGGCATTCCCAATATCGGCCGGGGCACGGCGCGCGATGTAGCCGGGCATTTTGGCGCGCTGGCTGGCGTGATGAACGCCACCCAGGAAGAATTGCTGGAAATTCCGGATGTGGGCGACATCGTGGCGCAGAGCGTGGTGGAGTTTTTCTCCTTCCCCGAGGATCGCACGATGGTGGAACGCCTGCTTGCGGCGGGCGTGACTCCGCGCGAAATCGCAAAGCCCAGCGCCGATACGCCCCAGCCGTTGGCAGGCATGACCATCGTGGTCACGGGTACCCTGCCCTCGCTGTCCCGCAATGAGGCGGAGGATATGATCCGCGCGCACGGCGGCACGGCGGCGGGCTCGGTGAGCAAAAAAACCAGCTATGTGCTGGCCGGCGAAAAGGCCGGCAGCAAGCTGACCAAGGCCGAACAGCTGGGAATTCCTGTGCTGGATGAGCAGGCGTTTTTCCATCTGATTGGAAAGGAATAACCCATGAATATTGAACAACTGCTGGACGTGCTGCGCAGGGATGACGCCTTTATGCAGTGCGTAACGCATTGGCATGTCGATCCTGCCCGTCCTGCGCGCTATGCGCCCTGGCCGGACTGCGTGGATCCTGCGCTGCCGCCTACGCTGCAAAAGCGCGGAGTGGAACGGCTGTATACCCATCAGGCGCAGGCGATTGAGGCTGCCGCGCGCGGCGAGGATATTGTGGTGGTTACGCCCACGGCCTCGGGCAAAACCATGTGCTATAACCTGCCCGTGCTGTCCGCCATCCTCAAGGATCCAAACGCCCGGGCGCTGTATCTGTTTCCTACCAAGGCGCTGTCGGCTGATCAGGTGAGCGAACTGTACGAGCTGATCCAACTGCTGGGCGCGGATATCAAAACCTATACCTATGATGGCGATACCCCCGGCGCGGCGCGCCGCGCCATTCGCCAGGCCGGGCATGTGGTGGTAAGCAACCCCGATATGCTGCACTCGGGCATCCTGCCCCACCATACCAAGTGGGTCAAGCTGTTTGAAAACCTGCGGTATATCGTCATCGATGAAATCCATGCCTATCGCGGGGTGTTCGGCTCCAATCTGGCCAACGTCCTGCGCCGCCTGATGCGCCTGTGCGAGTTTTACGGCAGCCATCCGCAGTTCATCCTGTGCTCGGCCACCATTGCCAATCCCAAGGAGCTGGCCGAGACGCTGATTGGCCGGCCCGTGACGGTGATTGACGATAACGGCGCGCCGCTGGGTGAGCGGCATGTGATCTTCTACAACCCGCCGGTGGTCAACGAGCAGCTGGGCATCCGCCGCAGCGTGCTCAACGAAACCTGCCGCGTGGCGCAGACGCTGCTGCTCAATCATATTTCCACCATTGTGTTTGCAAAAAGCCGCGTGCAGGTGGAGGTGCTGACCAAGCGTCTCAAGGATCAGGCGCGCGACCCTGTGGGCAACGCCGGGCGCGTGCGCGGTTATCGTGGCGGCTATTTGCCTACCCAGCGCCGCGAGATTGAACAGGGGCTGCGCGCGGGCAGCATCGATACGGTCATTTCCACCAATGCGCTGGAGCTGGGCGTGGATATTGGCTCGCTGACCGCCTGCGTGCTGTGCGGATATCCGGGCACCATCGCCAGCACCTGGCAGCAGGCCGGGCGCGCGGGGCGCAGGAAGGGCACGTCGCTGACGGTAATGGTGGCTTCCAGCGCGGCGATCGATCAGTTTATCGTCACGCATCCGGCGTATTTCTTTGGGCAGTCGCCTGAAAACGCACTGCTTAACCCGGATAACCTGTATGTATTGCTCAATCATTTCAAGTGCGCAGCCTATGAGCTGCCCTTCCGGGATGGCGAAACGCTGGGCGGCGCGCCGGGCGCGGAGGAGATGCGCGAATACCTGGCCGAGGCGGGCATCATCCGCCATGTGGGGGATACCTGGCACTGGCAGGCGGAGGACTTCCCGGCCAGCGAAATCAGCTTGCGCACGGCCATGACTGAGAACTTCCTGATCAACGATATCACCGATCCTGCCCGCGTGCGCGTCATCGGCGAAATGGATCGCTTCACCGTGCCGATGCTGCTGCATGAAAACGCCATCTATCTGCACGAGGGCGTGCAGTATCAGGTGGAGCGCCTGGATTATGACGCCTGCAAGGCCTTTGTTCGCCGGGTGGAGGTGGATTATTACACCGACGCAGATCTGAACGTGAGCCTGAGTCTGCTGGATATCGCCGAGGAGGGTGCGGACGCTGCCTGGGGCGAGGTGAAGGTGACGGCCATCACCAAGCTGTTCAAAAAGATGAAGTTCGATACCGGCGAAAACCTGGGCTTCGGCCCGGTGATGCTGCCCGAAAGCGAAATGCACACCACCGCCGTGTGGTGGACGCTGCGCGAGGAGTACGCCGCCCGCTTTGACAAGGATACCCTGCAAAACGGCATGATGGGCGTCGCCAACCTGCTGCGCATCGTCGCGCCGCTGTATCTGATGTGTTCGCCCAGGGATGTGGCGATTTCCTATCAGGTCAAGTGCCCGTTTACGCAAAAGCCCACGTTGATTTTGTATGATAACTGCCCTGGCGGCGTGGGTCTGGCTGAAAAAGCCTATCGCATGCGCGATATCCTGCTTACCCACGCGCGCATGATTGCCCGCGACTGCCCCTGCGAGCATGGATGCCCCTCGTGCGTGGGGCCGGTGGGTGAGGTAGGCGAAAACGGCAAGGCGACGGCGCTGGCGCTGATTGATCTGCTGCTGCAAAAGGAGGAAGGCTGATGCCAAGCTTGGAAGCGTATTCCCGCGATTTGCCCTATAGCTACGCGCTGGGGCTGTTTCCCGCCTCGGAGCTGATGCACAAGCGGCCCGAGCTTGCCCGCCGCCTGCTGGTGGCCAGCCGCGCGGAAGATAGCGAAGGGCTGCGCGCCCTGCGGGCCCTGTGCGCGGCACATCATGTGCGCGAGGAAAACGCCGACCGCGCGCTTAGCCGCATATCAGGCAAGGAGAATTGCTTTGCCGCCGTGGTGTTTGATAAGTTTGAGGGCACGCTCAATCCTGAAGGGTGCCACCTGGCGCTGCACCATCCCAGCGACAAGGGGAACCTGGGCACCATGCTGCGCACGGCGCTGGGCTTTGGATATCGGGATATCGCCATTATCCGACCGGCGGCGGACGCCTTTGATCCGCATGTGGTGCGGGCCAGCATGGGCGCAATTTTCGGCCTGAACGTGCGCTATTATGATGATTTTGCCGCCTACCGCGCGGATTTTCCGCAGCATATGCTGTATCCCTTCATGCTGGACGCTTCTGTGCCGTTGGATCAGGCTGTGGCGCAAAAAAAAACGCCCTTCACCCTGATTATGGGCAACGAGGGCAGCGGCCTGCCCGCGGAGTTTGCCGCCATGGGGCAGCCGGTGCGCATTCCGCATAATCATGAAATCGACTCGCTGAACCTGTCCATCGCCGCGGCGATCGGCATGTATACCTTTGCGAATCATTAAAAAGGAGCAATACCGATGAAAAAGCTGTTTTGCCTGCTGATGACCCTGCTGTGCCTGGCTCCCGCCGCCCTGTCGGAGGAGAAAACCGAGCAAAAAGCCGAGCGCGTGATCGACCCAACCAAGCCCATGATTGCCCTGACATTTGACGACGGCCCGTCGGAGTACACGCAGCGCATTCTGGATACATTGGAAAAATATGGATGCCATGCCACCTTCTGCATGGTGGGCAACCGCATGGGGCAAAATGCCGAGGCCGTCGCCGCCGTAGTGGCCAGCGGCAACGATATCGCTACCCACACCTGGTCGCATGAAAACCTCAAGGAGCTGTCCAGCGCCCGTGCCAAGCGCGCGCTGACCAACGGCATCGATAAGATCACCGAGATGACCGGCCGCGAGGTGCATTTCGTTCGCCCGCCCTATGGCGCGTGGAACAGCAATGTGTGCGGCGTGTGCCGCGATCTGGGGCTGTCCATCGTGACCTGGTCCATTGATACGCTGGACTGGAAAACCCGCGACGCGGAAAAGACTTTCCAGACCATCAAGCAGCAGGTGAAAAATGGCGATATCATCCTGTGCCACGATACCTATGAAGCCACGGCCGACGCGGTGGATATGTTTGTTCCCTGGCTGGTGGAGCAGGGGTATCAGGTGTTGTCGCTGGAGGAAATCTTCTCCTATTACGATGGCGGCGCAAAGCCGGGCGTGGTGTATTATCACGCCAATCCGGAGAAATTTATTGTGCCGGAGAAGACGGAATAAAGCCGTTGAATATGGCAAAATGGCTCGCGGCCGCTATAACGGCTGCGGGCTTTTTCTATGCGCGTTTTTCATGAAAAGCAATTGGAAAAACACGGAAAATTGATCCGGCAATAAGCTTTGAAAAAATTGCAAAAAAATACTTGCATAAATGTGGTGTATCTGGTATAATATCTTCCGAAAAGAAAATGTAAAATGTAGAATACCCCATGGAACCTTATGCTGGTATACCAGCGTAAAAATATCACTTATTTATTAAGGAGGCCCCATCTATGAAGAAAATCCTTGCCATTGCTCTGTGCATCGCATGCCTGCTGTGCCTGGCCCCCGCCGCGCTGGCCGTCAATGAAGACGTGACCGGCGAAGTGGTCATCTACACCTCCATGTATCCGTTTGTTATCGATATGATGGATGAGGCTCTCAAGGCTGAATTCCCCAACCTGACCCCCGGCAATAACGGCTCCTTCTTCTTCTACGGCGGCACTGGCTCCCTGCAGACCAAGCTGGCCGGCGAAATGGAAACCGGCACCCTGGGCTGCGACATGATGCTGGTTGCCGAGCCCGCCTACAGCCTGGAGCTGAAGGAAGGCGGCTGGCTGCACGCTTATGAAACCGAAGCTGCCCAGAACCTGCGCTTCGACTACGACAAGGAAGGCTATTGGTATCCTGTTCGCGTTTGCAACATGGTGCTGGCCTACAATCCCGAGCTGAAGACCCCCGATCAGCTGCCCAAGACCTTCAAGGAATTTGCCGAGGATACCAGCCTGAAGGGCCGCATCTCCATGGGTAACCCCCTCAGCTCCGGCACCACCATGGCCGCCGTCGCCTCCCTGTCCGATAAGTATGGCTACGAGTACTTCACCGCTCTGGGCCAGAACGACGTGATGATCGAGTCCGGCTCCACCGCCCTGGCTAAGCTGCAGACCGGCGAGTGCGATGTGATCATGATTCTGGAAGAGTCCGTGCTGAAGGAGCGCAAGGATAACGGCTCCAAGATCAGCTGCATCTATCCCGAAGACGGCGTGATCCTGATCCCCTCCACCGTGATGACCGTTGCCGAAGAAAAGAGCAAGAACCTGAACATCGAAGCTTGCGAAGCCATCACCGACTTCCTGCTGAGCGAAGAAGGCCAGAAGTTCATGGTGGCCGGCTACATGCACTCCGTGCTGAAGGGCTTCACCGAGGTTCCCTTTGACTCCGTGGATACCGACGGCCTGATCGAGAAGGACATGGGCGTTGACTGGGAGCGTTGCTACAAGCAGCGTGAGGAAATCCGCACCAAGTTCCAGGAAGCCGTAACCATCAAGAAGTAATCAGATCGCAATATGCCAAATGGGGGAAGTTGTCCGTGCGGCGACTTCCCCCAAATTTTCAAAAATAACGAACGAAAACAGGGTGAAGGAGTGCTGTAAATGCAGACACAGCTTCAAAAACAACGCAAAGACCCTGCCGAAACGCGCTGCAAGATTGCGCTGCTGATTTTGTTTTTGCTTGGCGCGGCGCTGATTGCAGGCGGATTGTGGGGTAGCCGGGAATATCAAAACTCCGGCTTCGACCAGGAAAACGCTTATCATTATATCCATGAGCTGTCCGGCAAGGTGGACAGCCTGTATGAAAAATCCATTCAGCCTTTTACTGCAAAACTGACTCAGGCGGAGCAGGATACCATGACCGCCCGCACGATTGAGCTGCTCAAGGATAACTGGAGCAGCGCTGCCAAGGCCGATCAGTCCGCTCGCGTGGACGCGATGTTTGCTGGCCTTTCGGGGGATAAGCTGCAGCGCAAGGCGCTGGAGCTGCTCTCCATCACCTATTCGCTCAACGGCCCCAAGGTTTCCTCTGCCGAAAAGAAGCAGATGGCGCCCTGGAGCGACGCTGAGCGTGACGCCAACCGTGAGGCGCTGCTGCATGCCGCGCTGGATGAAGCGGCCAATCTGCCCGAAGTGGCGGCCAAGGCCGCCGAAAAGACGGGCCTGGAACGCACGGCTGCGATGATGCAGCTGTTCCTGGTCAGCGTCAATGAAGATGGCGCGCCCCTGCCCACGGCCGATGTAAACGGCCTGAAAAAGGCGGTGCGCACGGCCGAAAACCGCATCCTGGCCTATCAGATGACGGTAGAAGGCAGCGTATCCCTGCTGACGCAGATGCTGGTTACGTTCAGCCGCACGGCGATCCTGCTGGGTATCCTGCTGGCGCTGGATATCGCGCTGCTGTTCCTGATGCTGTACAAGGATCACAGCTGGCATCTGGATTTCAAGTGGGTGGTCATTTTCGCCATCGTGGACTTCATGCTGGTGTTCCAGGTGCTGCCCATGGTGTATCTGATCGTCAAGGCGTTCTTCCCGGACGGCTCCTTTACCTTCCATGTGTTCGAGCGCCTGTATACCTATTCCATGAACCTGGGCGCGCTCAAGAACACGCTGATTGCCGCCACGGCCACGATGATCCTGGGCACGCTGCTGGCCTTCCCGCTGGCCTGGCTGGTGGGTCGTACCAACCTGTACGCCAAAAAGTTCTTCCGCTCGCTGTTTGTGCTCACCTATATGGTGCCGCCCTATGTGGGCGCCATGGCGTGGCTGCGCCTGCTCAACCCCAATGTGGGCACGATGAACCAGTTCTTCCGCCTGATCTTTAACCTGGGCGATACCCCCGGCCCGCTGAACATCTATACCCTGGGCGGCCTGATCTGGGTGCTGACGACGTTCTACTATCCCTATGCGTTTATCACCATTTCCCGCGCGATGGAAAAGATGGATCCCTCTCTGGAGGAGGCCAGCCGCATCTCCGGCGCGTCGCCCCTGGGCACGGTGTTCCGCATCACCATCCCCATGATGACCCCCAGCCTGATCGCCGGCGCGCTGCTGGTGTTTGTGGCTGCGATGAGCTGCTATGGCATTCCGTCCATTATCGGTGCACCGGGCAAGGTGCATACCGTCACCACGCGCATCATCGAGTATAACGGCCTGGGCGCGCAGGGCATCAGCGATGCGACGGGTTTGGCGGTATTCCTGATGGCACTGGCCATCATCATCCTGTACCTGTCCGACTTTGTGGTGGCGCGAAAGCAGTACATCACGGTATCGGGCAAGTCCACCCGCCCCAACATTGTGGATCTGGGCAGGTGGCGCTGGCCGCTGACCATCCTGGTCAGCCTGTTCGCCATCATCGTGGTGCTGATTCCCTTCGCCACGATCCTGACCACCTCGTTCAAGATTGACGTGGGCAAGTCACTCTTTGATGCTGAAAACTTCACCTTCAGCCAGTGGAAGACCATCTTCTCCCGCACGGAGACGATGAACTGCCTGAAAAACAGCCTGATCTTCGGCGTGATTACCGCGACCATCGGCATCGTGGTGGCCTGCACGATGTCCTATCTGCTGCAGCGCACCCGCATTCGCGGCCGCAAGATTCCGGACTTCCTGATTACGCTGGGCTCCGGTACGCCGTCCGTGGTAATCGCCCTGGGCCTGATCATGACCATGAAGGGCACCTTCGGTGTAGACATCTACAACACGGCCTACATCATCATCATTGCTTATCTGATCAAGTACCTGATGATGGGCATGCGCACGGTGGTAAGCGCCATGAGCCAGATCCACGTTTCGCTGGAGGAGTGCAGCCAGATTTCCGGCGCAAGCTGGACGCGCACAATGTTCAAGATCACTGGCCCGTTGATTTTCCCCTCCATCGCCGCGGGCTGGTTCCTGATCTTCATCCCCAGCTTCTACGAGCTGAGCATGACTACCCTGCTGTATTCCAACACCACCAAGACCATCGGCTTCCAGCTGTATGAATACTGGACCTTCACCAGCCAGCCGCAAAGCTGCGCCATGGCGTTTGGCATCCTGATGATCGTAGTGGTGCTCAACTTCCTGCTCAACCGTCTGACAAAGGGCGAGTTCTCCATCTGATAAGCATTTCCATATTACAAAAAGGAGTTGGCAAGTATGTCCAGCGTAACCATTAAAAATGTAACCAAGAGCTTTGGCAGCGCGGTGGTACTGGATAATTTTGATGCCGTTTTTGCCGATGGCGAGTTTATTACCCTGCTGGGGCCTTCCGGCTGCGGCAAAACCACCATGCTGCGCATCATCGCAGGCTTTGAAAAGCCCACCTCGGGCGCGGTGCTGTTTGACGACCGCGTGGTATCCTCGGAAAAGGTGTTTATTCCCCCCGAAAAGCGCGATATCGGCATGGTGTTTCAGAGCTACGCCGTATGGCCGCATATGACCGTTTTTGATAACGTGGCCTATCCGCTGCAGATCAAAAAGGTGGATAAGGCGACCATCAAAAAGAAGGTTGACCGCGTGCTGGAGGTTGTGCACCTGACCCAGTACCGCGATCGCATCCCCAGCCAGCTGTCTGGCGGTCAGCAGCAGCGCGTTGCCCTGGCGCGCGCCCTGGTGGCTGAGCCTGCCCTGCTGCTGCTGGATGAGCCGCTGTCCAACCTGGACGCAAAGCTGCGTGAGAGCATGCGCTTTGAAATCAAGGAGATTCAGCGCCAGTATGGCATCACGGTTGTGTATGTGACCCATGACCAGACCGAGGCCATGGCCATGAGCGACCGCATTGTGGTCATCAACCGCGGCGTGATCCAGCAGGTGGGCTCCCCGCGCACCATCTACAGCGAGCCGGCCAATCCCTTCATCGCCGACTTTGTGGGCAAGATCGACTTTGTGGAGGGTGTAGCCTCCGAGGGCGTGATCGCCCTGAACGACTGCGACCAGAAGCTGCCCTACAAGGGCGAACTGCGCGGCAACGTAATCGTGGGCGTGCGCCCTGAAAACATCAAGTATGCCGAAAAAGGCAAGGGCATGCTGCGCGGCGTGGTCAAGAGCCATTTCTACCTGGGCGATGTGGACGACTGCCGCGTCGATCTGGGCGGCGGGCAGGAGCTGCGCATCATCGCCGATCCCTATGAGAGCAGGAATGTGGAAAACGGCAAGCAGGTGGAGCTGGACGTTCGCAGCTTCCTGGTGTATCCGCAGAAGCCCGGCGAGGATTTCCGTAAGATTCTGACCTGATGCATGGACGCATCGAATACGCCCATTAAAAAGAGGGGACCGCTCGTTGGAGCGGTCTCCTCTTTGGCTTGGCCGACGGCTATTCAATGATGCACCGGCTTGCCATTTCCTCAATCATGCCCTTATGCAGCTCGCACATGCGGGTGAGGGTGGGGTGGATATCGTCCTTCAGACCATGATCCAGCCAGTCGATTACCAGGCCGAAGCACCAGGCACGATAGGATAGAATCAGGATTTCCCGATCCTGCGGGCTTACGCGGCGCTCACCGATGATGGCATCGAAGCATTTTTCCACCGCATTCTGGCAGATCTGCATCAGGTACCGCTCATACACATCACGGCTGACTGAATTGAAAATATGGAGCGCGGCACGGCGATGTTGCAGGATGGAATCCACCGCCACGTTCAGCGCATCCTCTATGGTGGTGATGGTGCTGTGATTGCGGATCAATTCCTCCGCCTGATCGTGCACGATGGCCTCAATCAGCGCCGGAATATCCGCGAAATGATAGTAAAACGTGTTGCGGTTGACGCCGCAGTCCTCCACGATATCCTTGATGGTGATTTTGCTGATCGGGCGCTGATCTACCAGCTTCATAAAAGAATCCATAATCGCCTTCCTGGTGAAAGAAGCCATGCTCAACCTCCGGCCTGTCAAAAATACCTTGTTTTATCTCATTATACCATATTTTCGTTGTTTGGGCAATCTTGGCGCAAAGCTGCGCTTTTGCGCATACGCGCGCAGATGTCTGGCTGCGCCCGGTTGCCCTTCAGAGCAAAATCCGGTATAATATAGGGGAGAAATACCGAAATGGAGCATCCCATGAAAAACGAAATTCTGCCCATGCGCCAGGCACTGCTTAAGCGCCTGAACGACAGCGAACTGAAAAAATGGCTGCGCGACTATGCCATGCCCTATAAGGAGCTGATGGCCTATTATCGCTGCGCCATGATGGAAGTGGAAACCAAGTTTAACGTCCTCAATGAAGAGCTGTCCCTGGCCTATGATCGTAATCCCATCGAGACCATCAAATCCCGCCTAAAATCGCCCGAGAGCATTGTGGATAAGGCGGCGCGCAAGGGGCTGCCTCTGACCATTGACAGCATTGAAAAGAACATCCGCGATATCGCGGGCATCCGCGTAATCTGCTCCTTCCCCAGCGATATTTATATGCTGGCCGATTGCCTTCTCAGCCAGGATGATATCACGCTGATTGAGCGCAAGGATTACATCGAGCATCCCAAGCCCAATGGCTATCGAAGCCTGCACCTGATTGTGGAAATCCCCATTTTTCTGCACAATCAAAAGCGCCTCATGAAGGTGGAGGTGCAGCTGCGCACCATCTCCATGGATTGCTGGGCCAGCCTGGAGCACAAGATCTTTTATAAAAAGAACGTGCAGGATGCGCAGCGCGTGGAGCAGGAGCTGATTGCCTGCGCGGAGCTGGCACAGCAGCTGGATAGCCGCATGGAGCGCATCTACCGCGAAACGCTGGGGGATCAGCCTGCTTCCATCGATGCGGAGCTTGGCTAAATATCGTATTTTAGCCGGATTCGCCCCAGCTTTTCGCCAAAGGGCTTGGCAAACAGCGCCAGAAACAGCAGGTTTGAAACCATGTACGCGATGGTGTGGGGGACGGCGGATAGCAGCGCCGCGCCGTACAGTCCCACATTGAACGTGCCGTTGTACCACAGCACCGTCCAGATATCCATGATAAATGAATAAGCGATTCCCGCAATCAAGCCGTAGAGTAGCAACAGCCCGCGGCTTTTTTGCATGGGGCGCGAAAGGTAGCATGCAATCAGGCCGATCAGCCCCCAGGCGAACATCTGAAAAGGCGTCCATGGCCCCTGGCCAAAGTAAAAATTGCTGATGACAGCGCTGAGCGCGCCCACTAAAAAGCCTGCTTCGCCGCCCAGATAAACGCCGGACAGGATGGTCATGGCCGCCACCGGCTTAAGCAGCGGGATGAAGCGCCCGGCTACCGACAGCGCGGTCAGCACCGAAACCAGCACCATCCGTCGCCGCCCTGTGCGTTTGCGCTCAAAGCCTGTGGCAAACAGGATCAGCGCGCACAGCACCATCAGCAGCGCGATGAGGGCGTAGCGCCTTTCGTGCAGCAAAAATACGCCCGCAGCAATCAATGCCGGGATGATGAAAAACGGGATCAGATAGCGCAGGATGCGCCGTGCGCGGGCGCTGCGGATGACGATCATGGCTGCGCCTCCGGGGGACGGCGGAGCGCGGCGACCTCCTCGGCGCAGATCGCCGTATCGCATACGCCGCGCGCCATGCGGTTGGCCGCCGTGGTGTAGTAATGGTTGCCCGCAAAGAAGGCGTGCGGCTCTCCGCAGGATACTACCTCGCCCCGGAAAAACAGCGCGCAGCGATCGGCACACGCGGCGGCGAAGGCCACATCATGCGTTACGCACAGCACGGTTAAGCCTTGTGCGCGCAAGGCTTGCAGCAAGGCGGTCATGCGCTCCCGCGCGCAGGCGTCCAGCCCCTTGGTGGGCTCGTCCAGCAGCAAAAGCCGCGGGCGCGCGGCCAGCGCCTTGCATAGCGCCAGCGCCTGCTGCTCGCCGCCGGATAGATCATAGGGGTGGCGGTTCAGCAGAGGCGTAAAATCCATGGGAAAATTTGCAGTATCAGCGTGGACGCTTTGCAGTTCCTCCGCCACTGTGCTGCATAAAAAAAGCGTCTGCACATCCTGCGGCAGCAGCGCCAGACAATTCTGATACAGCGATTGCCCGGCATAGTTTTTTAACTTTTTGCCAAACACGGAAATAGTGCCCGCGTATGGCCGCAGCAGCTTTGCCGCGCAGGCCAGGGCGGTGGATTTGCCCGAGCCGTTGCCACCCAGCAGGCAGAAGATTTCGCCCGTGCGCACGGCAAGGCTCAGCCCGCGCAGTACGTCCGGCGAATTGCGTTCATAGCGGAAGAACACATCGCGCATTTCCAGCGCGGGAGGTGTATTCAAGGCTGATTCCGTGCCGAAAACAGGCATATTCTTGCGTAATGGCTGATTTTCCAGCATGCGCCGTCCCTCCTGCACGGTCAGCGGACAATCGGGCAGCTGCCACATGCCTGCCACGCGCGCGGCGACGGGCATGGCGCTGGACAAGGCGGGATGCCCTTGCAGCGCGCGCACAGCCGGTCGGACGGCGTCGTTTGCAATTAAACGACCGTCATCTATTGCAAGCAATTTGTTGGCCAACGGGATGGCTTCCTCCAGGCGATGCTCAATCAGCAGAATGGTCAGCGCCAGCTCACGATTCAGTCGCTGCAAGGTGGATAGAAAATTGCCTGCCGCGATGGGGTCCAGCTGCGCGGTAGGCTCATCCAGCAGCAGGATATCGGGCTGCATCACCATCACTGCGGCCAAACATAGCAGCTGCTGCTGCCCGCCGGACAGGGTGGAAACGTCACGGTCAAACCAATCCTCAATGCCGAAAAAGCAGGCAGTTTCCGCAACACGGCGGCGGATGACAGCCTGCGGCAGGCCCATGTTTTCCAGGCCGAAGGCCAGCTCATGCCACACCTTATCGGCGACAATCTGCTGCTGCGGGCGCTGGGCGACAAAGCCAATACGGCATGCGCTTTCGCGCTCGCACAGCGCGCTGAGCGGCTGATCCTGATACAAGATCTGTCCGGACAGCTCACCCTTGGGGGCGATTTCGCGCTTCAGGCAGCGCAGCAGCGTGGATTTGCCGCTTCCTGTTGCCCCGCAAAGCACGCAGAAATCGCCTTTTTCCAATGAAAAAGAGATGTTTTCCAATGCTTTTTGCGGGGAAAGCGGATAGGCAAAGCTTAAATTCTGGATTGCAAGCAGCGCCATCGGATGCGCTCGCCTCCTTCCATAAGCGCAGGCAGCAGGCACAGCACGCTATATGCGCACAGCCCGGCGCGGGCGAGCAGGGTGTCTGCGGGCGGGGTCAGCGCGGGATAATAATCAAATTTCAGCGCGCTGGATAGAATCGCCGTTAGCGTGACGGCGGTCAGCGCCAGCGAGAAGAGCATAAACAGCGCGTCCACACGGGTAAAGCGAAAGATGGCATAGCTGGTACGCCTGCCCGTGCCATAGCCGCGCGCGGCCATGCTGTCAGCGGTGACGATGCCGTTTTCCAGCGCCCAGGTGGTCAAAATGGAAAACTCCCGTATGCGGCCGCGCAGTGCGTCCGGCGCATTGTCACCGCGATAGAGTCCCAAGCCTTGCTGCGCCTGGTGGATGCGCTGTCCCTGCCGGGCGAATGCCGGCACAAACCGCAGCGCCATGCTGACCATCAGCGCCAGCCTGGGGGATAGGCGACCCAGCAGATACAGCAGCCGGTCGTTGGTCAGCGCGCGGCTGAGCAGGCGAAACCAGCCGACCATGCTTAGAATCATCCCCGCCGCCGCCGCGCCGTATAGCAGCGCTTCCAGCGTGAAGGGGCGGTCGTTGATGACGAACAGCACGGTTATGCCGTCGTGATAAAAGAGGGGATTAAGCAGCGTCAGCACGGTGAACAGCCCCAGGCTGGCCGCGAGGGTGCGGGCTTTGACCTGGTTATGAAGCAGCAGCAGCGTCAGACAGCCAAGCAGCGATAGGATAATCAGCGCTGGGTGCAGGGACAGCATGCATACGCTCATAACGCCTGCAAAATAGCAAAATACGGATAATGGATGCAGCTCACCAAGACTTCGCATGCCGTCCCTCCCTTCAGGGCAGATCGCGGCCCAGATCGCAGGTATACAGCCATTCAATGCGGTCGTCGTCCGATAGCTGATACTCGCCGCAGCCAACGTCGGGGAAAACGCCGTTGACGCGGTACATCCAACCGGACAGGTTGCCAAAGTCAAATTCGTACAGGTGGCTGATGCCCGCCACATACGTGCCGCGGCAATCCAGCTGCAACTGGTTTTCCTTGGCTGCCTGCACTAAAACATCATAAACTGTGGCATTTTCTGCGATTTTATAGCTGGTTTCGGGCAAAATGACGGCACTGTCCGGGATGTAGCGCGCGTCTGTAAGACCCTTTACCGTATCGCAGCGGATGGTCAGCGTTACCTCGCCCATGCTGGATTCAGCGGTGGGGGCGGGGGCGTAATAATTGGCCGCGCTTTCGATGCGCAGCAGGCAAAGCGCCAGCGCCAGTGCGCCGCAGATCAGCCATAGAAGAATAAAATTCTTATAATTGCGCTTTTTAAGAAACCATAGGATGACAGTGAGGAGAATACCAAAAGCAGCAATCCCAATGATTGCCCAGGTTTTCCAGCCAACGGCTGCTGCCTGCTGCGCCGCAGGCAGCGCATCCAGCAGATAATAGCTCCCCTGCCCTGCCTGAAAACGCTTTAGGGCGATCAGCGCGCTGAGTGCCTGCACGGTGGCCATGTTGTTTTTGGCGTTGCCCACTGTATGGGCGAAAGCGTTATCCTCCAATTGATAGCGCAGCATGGCGTCCAGTGCCGAGCAGCCGTTTTTGATAAAGCGTGCGTCGGTCAATGGGTCAATGCCCAGCGCGCACAGGGCGATGATCACCTGCGCGGCGCTTTCGCAGTTGGAAGTGCCCATGCTGCGGTAATCGCCGGTATCGGCCTGCATGGCGCTCAGCAGCGCCAGCGCACGATCGGCGGCTGCCTGTGCGTCGGAATGGTTTGCCAGGGTCGGCGCCAGGGCTTGCAGCGCCATGGCGGTCACATCCGCGTCGCTCTGCGCCCCCATAACGGCCCAGCCGCCATCGGCTAATTGCAGGGATAGCAGCGAAGCAACGGCCTGATCGATTTCGCCCGCCGTGCCGGGCAGGTTATTGAGCAGATGCAGCCCATAGATCCAGCTCATCACGCCTTGACGGCCAATGTCCTCGGCCCGCGCGGCGGCAACAAAGGGATGATCGGCTCGTCCGCAGGCTGTTAGCAATAACGCCAGCTTAAGCCGCGAGGATGCGCTTGCGGGCGGTGCGATTTCCACATATTGCTGTAGCGCATCGGCATAAGCGCTGTAATCCAGCCCCTGCGTATTCTGCCGCAGGGCCAGCACATACCATTCCGCACTGCTGCCTGCCTGCTTACATAACGCCCCGTTTAGCCAGGATTGCAGACTGTCCGCTCCGGCTGCGGATTGCTGCGCGGACAGGAGAGCGTCGATACGCGAGGAGACAGAAACGCCTTCTGAATAAGCACATGTGCTGGAAATAAGCAAAAAAAGCCCCAGCAAAAGGGCGAAAACGCGCCTTTTGCCGGAGACTTGACGGGATATGCTTGGGGTGTGCATAGGAGATTACAGGCCGGTCGCGTCGGCGATGATGACGCAGCAGGGGGGCACGATGACGAGCTTTTCGCTGGTGGCGCTCACCACATCGCCCGCTTTGACGCTGACGCTGGCTTCGCCGTTTTCATCGGTAACGACATCAACAGCATTGCCATTCACGGTGATGCTGGCGCCGGCCACGGGGGTGGACACAGGGGCGTAGGATACGGGATCGAAGCCTACGGCGGAGAGGGTCAGGGTGATTTCGCCGGGCTCGGCAGTGTTGACGTCAAAGTAGGTATAGGTATCCGACCA
This sequence comes from Clostridiales bacterium, assembly GCA_004556155.1. GTDB lineage: Bacteria > Bacillota > Clostridia > Christensenellales > Aristaeellaceae > SFMI01. The sequence goes on along the minus strand of SFIM01000004.1, from coordinate 8,499 downwards.
GCCGGTGGTATCGGTATATACATAGGCGGTTACGTAGTCGCCGGCATTGAGGGTATCGGTCAGGCCCATGGACATCTGGTTGTTGACATAGTAGCCATATGCGCCGCCATTTTCCTCGCCCCACAGGCGGGTGATCGAGAGACCGTAATCGCCCATCTGGGTGGCAAAACCGGCGGCCGCGCCGCCCTCATAGCCTTCCTCATGAGCCAGGTACAGCGCGTCCGCAATGGTCAGCACGCCGTCGTTATCGGTATCGTGCAGGACGATGGGGCGCTGCACCAGCTTGAGACCCTGATCGGCAATGGTAACATAGACGACCGGAGCGGTCTCCTGAGCCAGGGAAGCGGGGATCATGGCCAGCAGCATCAGCAGAGCCAGAACGATGGAAAGCGCTTTCTTCATTGTAAATCATGCTCCTTTGTGTATTTTGGATAACGCGCGTCAGGCGCGGGAATCCCGGATTTGCCGCTGCTTTTCGATTTTGCATTGAGTGGCGCGGCGGCGCTGGGCGATGCGCTTTTGCAGCTGTTTCTCGCGGAAGGCAGGATCGCGCGGGGGCTTAATCCCAGCGGCTTCCAGTGCACGCGGCCAGGGGCCTAAAAACGCCTTGATGGCCACCACCTGCTCAGGCGAAAAATCATCGCGCTGTGGGTAACGGTTTTCGCCACGGGCAAGCAGGGCTGCGCGCATATTCACAAGCAGGCGGACGGCGGATTCGCGGTCATACTGCTTTTTCATGCCAAACCTCCAACAAAAAAGGCTGTCCATCGCCTTTGGGCGAGAACAGCGCAACGGCCGTGCTTCATTAAGCGCTTTGCGGATACAGCCGAAAAGCGTGCAAAAAACACAGGCGGCTGCGCTTTTCAAAAACCAAAAGCTGCTGGCCCATGCCAGCTTCCGCGTGCGCCCCCGGCAAGTATCCCGACTTACAGGCGGAACGCCTGATTACGGTAATGGTTGTTGCGACGGATTTTCACCGAACTTCCCTCTCATCCAGCAAGCTGGAACCGGCCGCGCTGAAATGTGAAATTGTTGCCCGCAATGCGGACATGTTCAGTATAGCACGGAAAATGGCGTGCGTCAATGTGCGGCGACGCGGACTTTTTTTGATGGCAGCGACGCGGACTTTTTTGATGGCGTTATATAAGCTTTTGAGGGGGAATGGAAAAAAGAAGCTCCAGAATGCTGATGCATTCGGGAGCGGGGGAGATAGGCGCCTTAAAGATATTTAGAATCTTTCGCTTCGGTTTCTTTCAGAAAGAAAATGCGTGGGCGCGTTTTCATCTTCCGGAAACAGATATTCGCTGAATTGCTGCGGACCGATTTTCATCAATTGATCTAATTCGCTTTTGTTTAAGAGAACGACCAAAAGGCAAGCGATGTCCGTAAAGAGCCCCGATTTGTAATGCAATATACTGTAATCAAACATTTGCGGGAATTCGATAAAAGCAGCAACCATTTCGTCGGCGTCATCCTCATTTTGCCATTCGAGACTATGTCCGTAAGTAATGTTGATTTTATTTTCGAATGCATATCGAGCAATCATCCAAAGCTTACGACAGTACCAGAGAGCGGCGTTCTTATCGTGCATATCCACGCCTTGATCGACGAGCATGATATACTCGTTTCGCAGGGCTATCGCGCCTTTTGCCGGTGGCATCTTATAGTCGCTTGCTCCCATCGTTACCATTTTCCAGTACGGAAATTCTTCGGTCGGCTCATAGAGAAGAATGTCTATATGCAGGTCGTTCATGGCGGCCGAGTGGAGTACACGATCGTTCTTTTGCCTGAAGCATTTGTCACAATGCTGGGTAAACCGCTCCATTTGTTTTGCAGTCATGAATCCACCTCCTTTTGCATCAATATAACATATAATCCTTGTTGTGTAAAGAGCGGGGCATCTGGCTGCTACCGAATGCGAATAAATCCCCTTTCTTGCCCGAAGAGCATTCCGTAAATCTTGAAGGGGGATTGTATTGAAAAAGAGCATTGCTTTTGCAATGCTCTTATCTGGAGGCGCCGTCCGGATTCGGACCGGAGTATAAAGGTTTTGCAGACCTTCGCCTTACCACTTGGCTACGGCGCCTTAAAAATGGAGCGGTAGACGAGGCTCGGACTCGCGACCTCAACCTTGGCAAGGTTGCGCTCTACCAACTGAGCTACTACCGCATAATGGTGCCTCGAACCGGAGTCGAACCAGTGACACGCAAATTTTCAGTCTGCTGCTCTACCAACTGAGCTATCGAGGCATAATATAAAGATGGCGACCCGAATGGGGCTCGAACCCATGACCTCCAGCGTGACAGGCTGGCGTTCTAACCAACTGAACTACCGGGCCGTATGTGGTGGGAACAACAGGGCTCGAACCTGTGACCCTTTGCTTGTAAGGCAAATGCTCTCCCAGCTGAGCTATGCTCCCCAGTGCTCCTCCAGAACAACCCTGTGCAACAGATGGCTTATCGGTGGCGCGTGTTATATGTTACCTGTTTTTCGCCATTTTGTCAAGGGCTTTTTCGCAGTTTTTGAAATTTTTTTGTAAAGGGCAAAAAAAGCCCGCCGGATGGGCAAAATCCATCCGGCGGGAGGCGGTTTTTACTTGATGACCTCGCCCATGGTGCCGGGGGCGACACAGCCGGCGTTGCTCTCATCGGTATCGATGTGCATGGCCAGGGCATAGCTGGGGCTGACGCGCACTACCACGTCGCCGAATACCAGCGCGCGGCCGTCGCTGTCGATCTTGACGGATACAACATCCTTATCCTTGCAGCCGAAGGCCTCGGCGTCGGCGGGGGTCATGTGAATGTGACGCTTGGCGGCGATGACGCCTTTTTCCAGCACCACTTCACCCTTGGGGCCAACCAGCTTGCAGGCACCGCTGCCTTCCAGATCGCCGCTTTCACGGATGGGGGCCTTTACGCCGATGCTGCGCGCGTCGGTCAGGCTCAGCTCCACCTGGGTTTCCTTGCGGCAGGGGCCCAGAATGCTTACGCCGGTCAGCGTTTTCTTTTCGCCAACCACGTCTACGCGCTCAGCGCAGGCATACTGGCCGGGCTGAGACAGCATCTTCTTGACCGTCAGCTGATAGCCAGGGCCAAAGAGGGTTTCAAGATCCTTTTCAGATACGTGCACATGGCGCGCGGAAGTTTCTACCAATACCTTAGACATGTGAATCGCTCTCCTTTTTAATCCAGTGTTCGGGGGTATTATAGCACGCCTGGACGCATTCTTCAAGCAAAAGCGCGTCAAACTGTGACCCAACCGCAAAATAATGTAAAAATCACGTGCGTTTTCTTGACAAACGCCGGGGTTTGACGTACTATCCCTTTGTCACTTGATGCAAAATGGGGAAGGGATGGATGATTGCCTTATGCATATCAAAAGAATGCTGGCCGCGCTACTGTGCCTGATGATGCTGGTGGGATGCGCCCTGGCAGAGAGCACTGAGCAGCAGCCGGCGGATTTTTCTGAAAGATTTGCAGACAAATTCCTGGCTGAAGGGGAAAACACCATCATCGGGCAGGAACTGTATCAAAGCCAGAACCTCTACATTCAGATTACGAGCTTCCGGCAGGATAACTCCGATGTGTATGTGGCGGATATTTATCTGCGCTCGATGGATTGCCTGCAGCGCGGCTTTGCTGGCGGCAAGTGGAAGAAAACGCAGGCCAAGGTGCGCGTGATTGCCCAGGATAACTACGCCGTGATGGCGATGACGGGCGATAACAGCCAGAACTTCACCGCCGGCTGGGTGGTGGCCAATGGTAATATCCTGCGCAAAACCAAGAATTCCAAGCGCGACCTGTGCCTGATTTACCGCACGGGCGAGATGGTAACGCTCAAGGCGGCGCAGATCGACCATAAGAAGATCACCGATGAAATGGATCAGCTGTGGCAGTCCTTCCTCTTTGGCCCCGTGCTGCTGGATGAAAACGGCAAGGCCATGACCAAGTTCAACACGAATGTCGGCCCCGCCAACCCGCGCTCGGTGATCGGCTATTATGAGCCGGGTCACTACTGCCTGGTGCAGGTGGACGGCCGCCGCACGGAAAGCCGCCTGGAAAAGGGCAAGATCAACGTGGGCATGACGATGAAGCAGACCTCCGCCCTGATGGAGCAGCTGGGCTGCGCCGCCGCCTATAACCTGGACGGCGGGCAATCCTCCGTGCTGTGGTACAACGGCGAGAACCTCTCCAATCCTTATAACGGTGGCCGCAATGTGATGGACGCGGTACTGATTCTGGATGGCGCGGTCAACTGAACCCCTTGCTTTTTTCAATAAAAACTGCCTGGTCAGCTGAGACCGGGCAGCTTTTTTATTGTTGCGCTTATTCCAGATACTTCATCGCCTGTTCGCATAACGCCTGGCGCGCGTCACTGTGAACTGCGTCGCCGTACAGACGCTCCAGCTGATCGTGCCGTGCCTTGGCCTCTTGCAGGCTGTCGGCGGCTTGACGTAGCAGCAGATCGTGCGCCGCGCGGTTGAAATCCAGCGCAGAACGGTGGCGATTGAGCAGCGCCTGATCAAAGGGCAGCGTGCGCACAGGATAGCCCTCGGCCACAAAGCCTACCACCGCGCAGTGATCGGTGCACAGATGCGCCATGCGCTTACCTTCCAGCGGGTGCATGGCCGCGCGATAGCCCACGCCGCGCGCGTACAGCCCCACGGCCAGCGGGTAAATCAAGCAGTCCGTATCAAAGCCGAAGGGCAGATCCAGGCAGACCGTCTGCTCACGCAGCAGGCTATCAGCGAACTGCAACACGCCCTGCGGCGTAATTGCCTGTGCAAATAGCCGCTGGCCGTGCCCTGATTCGCCCTGCAAAAAGCGAGCCAGCTCCATGCGCAGGTTGCACAGTGCGCCTTGATCTACTGCGTCCGCGTATATCGCCATGCTGTCGCGCAGCGCGGCCTCGGCCCCGGCCAGATACCGGTGCGCGCGGGCGAAATAGCGGCGGCATTCCAGCGAAAGCTGCTGCGCCTGTGCGCGGTGGGGGCGGAGCTGCGCTTCGTCCAGGCATTCGGACAGGTCGATCACCTGCTCCGTCACGCGCGTCAGCTCGGGCTCCAAGGCATGGGGGAGGGTTGCATCCAGAACGACCGTATCCCCGCATACCACCGCGTCCAGGCTGTCCGGGTCGCTGGCGCACAGGTAGTATTCAACCGGCCGTCCCTGGGCTTCCCAGCGCTCGGCGGCGGCGCGCATCAGCGTGCTTTTGCCGCAGCCCGGCCCACCCTTAATCAACAGGATTCTGGCCTGCTCTGTGCGCGGAAGCAAATCCTGAAAGAACCCTACAAAGCCGCGGCAGGTATTGCTGCCGGGAAAATAACGCTGCGCCATCATACTGTGTTCCTCCTGAAAAAATGGATGGTTCACTGTATGCGGCGCGTTTTGCTGTTATGACACGCAGTACGATACACAGATTATAACAATACAATATGGAAATAGATAATGAAAGTAAAGAATTTTTTGAAATGTTGATTATCATTCATATTGACAATGATATCAAAAAACGATAAACTCTATTTGAACATCAAGGTTTTAAGGAGCAATCCATATGATAAACGGCCTGGTTTCCATTGGCAAAATGGCAGAAATGAACCGCGTCACTGTGGCGACGCTGCGCTTGTACGATCAGCTCGGGCTGCTTACGCCCCGGTATACCGACCCGGATACGGGGTACCGCTATTACGATATCGCCCAGAACGCGCGGCTGGATATGATCGCCTATATGAAGGAGCTGGGCATGAGCCTGGGGGAGATCGGCGACGTGCTGCGCCAGGAGGATATCACGCTGATTGAGATCATCCTGGCGCGCAAAAACGAGCGGCTGCACCAGCAGCTCCGCGAGCTGCACAGCCAGCACGACGCGGTGGAGCGCGCCATTGCGTCCATCGAGCGCTATCGCAAATCGCCCACGCGCGGTACGATCTCGCTGGAGTATATCGACCGGCGGTACATCTGGGGATTGCCATGTACGGGCAATTTCTATGAGACGGATATCCGCGCATACGAACAGGAGCTGACCAATCTGCGCAGCGCGCTGCTGGAACGCGGCTTTTCGCATGTGCATTCCTATAACATCGGTACGACGATTTTGCAAAAGAATTTTGTGCGCCAGCGCTTTATTTCAGACAGCACCTTCGTGTTTGTCGATCATCGGGACAAGGAGCATTTTCCCGACGTCAAGGTGCTGGACAGCGGCATGTTCGCCTGCATTTATCTGGATTGCTACGACGACGAGATTCCCTGCGCGCAGCGGCTGCTGGCGCATTGCCGGGAGCAGGGCTGGCACGTCTGCGGCGATTATATCTGCGAGGTGCTGACCGAGTTCAACGTCTTCGACGGCGATCAGCGCAGCATGTTCCTGCGGCTGCAGGCGCCAGTTAAATTCCAGAACGAACCAACGCAGCCAGATCTTGCTTGACTCTATCCTTGCTTGAGGGTTTATAATACCATTATCAAGTGATGCGGCCCATACGGCCGCCCCAAGCAAAAGGAGGAACAAGCATTATGGAAAAGATTAAGGTTGTACAGTATGGCTGCGGCAAGATGGCCAAATACATTCTTCGCTATCTGTATGAGCACGGCGCGCAGATCGTGGGTGCGATCGATGTGAACCCTGCCGTCGTGGGTCAGGATGTGGGCGATTTCGCCGGCCTGGGCGTAAAGACGGGCGTGCTGATCTCCAACGATGCGGACAAGGTGCTGGATGAGTGCAGCGCGGATGTGGCCATCGTGACACTGTTCAGCTTCATCGGCGATATCTATGAGCATATGGAAAAGTGCGTATCCCGCGGCATCAACGTGATCACCACCTGCGAAGAAGCCATCTATCCCTGGACGACCTCCGCCGAGCAGATCAACCGTCTGGATGCGCTGGCCAAGGAGACCGGCTGCACCATCACCGGCAGCGGCATGCAGGATATTTTCTGGATCAACATGGTGGCGCTGGTTGCCGGCGGCTGCCACAAGATCACCAAGATCAAGGGCGCGTACAGCTACAACGTGGATGAGTACGGCCTGGCCCTGGCCAACGCCCATGGCTGCGATCTGACCCCCGAAGAGTTTGAGCAGAAGATCGCCCATCCCACGGAGTTTGAGCCCTCCTATGCCTGGAACGCCAGCGAGGCCATCTGCAGCAAGCTGGGCCTGACCATCAAGTCCATCACCCAGAAGCATGTGCCCTGCGTGATCGATCACGATATCTATTCCGAAACCCTGGGCAAGACCATCAAGGCTGGCCGCTGCATCGGCATGTCCGCCGTGGTGACCATCGAAACCATGCAGGGCATCACCGTGGAAGAAGAGACCATCGGCAAGGTATACGGCCCCGAGGATGGCGATATGTGCGACTGGCTGATCTCCGGCGAGCCGGATACCGAGTTCCACGTCGTCAAGCCCGCTACCGTGGAGCACACCTGTGCCACCGTGGTCAACCGTCTGCCCAGCCTGCTGGCTGCCCCTGCCGGTTATGTTACCTGCGATCAGCTGGAGCCCAACCAGTACCTCACCTACCCCATGGAGTATTACTGCTAAGCCAAACGCAAGCGCATTGTGCCGCCGCCCGGTATTGCCGGGCGGCGGTTTTTGAAAAATGACATGTTTAATTCATGATTGCTATGTTTAATTCATGATTGCTATGTTGACATTGTGCGCTTCAATGGGGTATAGTATTATTGTATTTCTGCTGTACTTTTGCAGAACGAAAGAGAGGTATACAAGCAATGCAAACTCGCCGTGAATTCCTGAAGAAGAGCGCTGTGCTGCTGGGCGGCGCTGCGGTTGCCGTGGGTGTCCCTGGTTTGGTGAACAATGTGAAAGCGGAAGCCGTGCCCGAGGTTCCCGCCTATCCCTATCCCTATGTGGAACTGGATCCCGCTTATGTGGAAAAGCTGGCCTATGACGGTTACTTTGAAAATGGCTGCTGCTACGGCGTGGCCAAGGCCATCCTGATTGCCCTGCGTGAAAAGGTGGGCTATCCCTACACCGTGATTCCCGAAGAAATGTTTGCCAACGGCAAGGAAGGCTACACCTGCGGCACGCTGTGCGGCGCGCTGGGCGGCGCTGTGGGTCTGATCGGCCTTGTGTGCGCTTCTGACGATTCCCGCAAGCTGACCAAGGATCTGTTCGCCTGGTATTGCTCCACCAAGCTGCCCATTTACCAGCCCGAAGCCGAGGCCCCCGTGAAGACGGTTGCGCCCAGCGTCAACTGCGTGGATTCCATCACCACCTTCATGACCGCTGCCAACGTAGAGCGCGGCGATATCATCCGCAAGCGCCGCTGCGGCGGCCTGAGCGGCGACGTTGCCCGCCGTACCGTGGAGCTGCTGAACGCGCACTTCGGCTTTGCCGAGCTGCCCATGGCTCCCGTTGAAGAAGTCACCCTGGCTGACAACGAGTACATCGGCGAAGCCACCAGCGAGATCGGCGGCCCCATCAAGGTGAAGGTCACCATGGACGGCGACAAGATTGCCAAGATCGACGTGCTGAGCCACAACGA
>SFIM01000045.1 GCA_004556155.1 Clostridiales bacterium | reverse complement strand
TAATTATTCAAAAGTTGATTTCGTAACAAAATGCAACACAACAAAATTTTAAAAAATCCTGAAAAATGGTTTCCAAAAACATCGATTTTGGACATTGGTTGATGAGGTGTGATGATACGCCTCACTAATGACCACTTCGTGGGAACTGCAGGAGGATGAGATAATGGAAACGACAGCCTTGACCGACAATAAAACTGTTATGTATACTTCCGAGCAGGTGCAGCAAATGCTGGACATGGTTGTCCGCAGTCTGTCGAACCAAGGGCAGAAGAGCGCACCTGTGGACCTTGACAACGTCATAAACCAGGTTACGCCATCGGACGCTAAAATTACGCTTACCGTCACCGAGGCTGCCAATATGCTGGGAATCTCTCTACCCAAGATGTATGAGATCGTGCGTATGGGACGTATCCCGTCCATTCGTGTAGGCAAGAAAATTGTTCTTGCCCGGCAGGCAATCCTCGATTGGCTGAAGGAAGGAGATTGAAGATAATGGCAAGAAGGCGCGCCAATGGCGAAGGTAGTATCCGCAAAAGAAGTGATGGTTCTTGGGAAGGACGCATCACCATCGGCTATGATCCGTTTGGGAAGCAGGTCATGAAAAGCGTTTATGGCCGTACACAGCGGGACGTAAAAGAAAAGCTGGAACGTTTGAAAGCCGACCTTGAAGGGAAGTCGGCCGAACAGGCTGTACAGTCTGATTCTGATTCGGGTAAAGATAAGAAAGAAGTTATTGGGAAGGAGGCAGAAAACACCGGTGATGGGATTTGTATGCTCACACTAGAACAGTGGCTGGATATCTGGCGGAAGCAGTATCTCTCCAATGTGAAACCCGGTACAGTGTGTCATTATGAATCTGTGTGCCGGCTACACATCGTCCCTGCACTGGGAAATATTCCACTGGTAAAGCTGCGTACACCGGCAATTCAGAAATTTTATATTGACCTCCAGGAGAAAGGCTTGAGTCCCAAATACATTAAGAACATTCATGGTTGCCTCCACAAGGCACTCGATATTGCCGTGCGGATTGACTACATCACGAAGAACCCTACCTCAGCATGCATCATCCCGCGCGTCATTCAAAAAGAAATGCACCCGCTGGATGCGCCAGAGCAGGTGCAGTTGCTTCAGTCTTTAAAAGGAAAAAAGAACGAAGCACTCATTGTTACGGCTTTATTTACTGGCATGCGTGCCGGTGAACTTCTTGGATTGACATGGGATAATGTTGACTTCGATCACGGCGTGATTCACATCGTAAAGCAGTTGACTCAGTCCCGTGGGGAAGGGCATCCGTTTGCCTTCGGCACTTTGAAAAACGGAAAGACGCGCAGTATCAATCCGGCTCCTTTTGTGCTGGAAACTTTGAAAGCTCATAAGGAATATCAGGAAGAGCAGAAGCGTATAGCCGGAGACTTGTGGAACGAGGGAAAGTTCCCTAACCTCGTCTTTACGCATGCAGATGGAAGTCATCTCTCTCAGCCTACTATCTGGAAGGCATTCCAGAAGGCATTGGAGGATGCTGGGCTTGATCATCATCGTCTGCATGATTGTCGCCACACTTTCGCGGTTAATTCCATCCGCGCAGGGGACGACATCAAGACGATTCAGGAAAACATGGGGCATTATTCCGCAGCATTTACCCTGGATCGCTACGGCCATGTCACGGAAACGATGCGCCAGGAAAGCGCAAACAGGATGCAGGCCTTCATTCAGGGAATGTCGGGAAACGGAGGAGGAAATTCATAAATGGGTACGGTATGGGTGAGTTATGGGTGGACAAAAAGAAAACCCCTTGAAAATCAAGGGGTTTCTGGTGCGGGAAACAGGACTTGAACCTGCAAGTTCGTACGAACACATGAACCTGAATCATGCGCGTCTGCCAATTCCGCCATTCCCGCAAGCAATTTAACTTGCGAGAGATATATTACCACAGCGGGGCGGGATTGTCAAGCTGGAATTTCAAGAAAATTCGCGTTTTTCGCAAATTCTTTTTAATGGAACTGCGCGTCGTACATTTCGCGGTAGAAGCCGCCCTTGGCCATCAGCTCCCTGTGGGTGCCGGATTCCACCACGTTGCCGCCGCGCACCACCAGGATGAGGTCGGCGTTTTTGATGGTGGACAGGCGGTGCGCCACCACAAAGCAGGTTTTATCGCGCATCAGGCGGCGCATGGCCTGCTGAATCTGCACCTCGGTGCGGGTATCGACGTTGCTGGTGGCCTCGTCCAGGATCAGCATGTGCGCGTTGACCAGCATGGCGCGGGCGATGGTCATCAGCTGCTTCTGCCCCTTGGAGATGTTGGCGCCGTCGTCGGTGATCACGGTGTCGTAGCCCTGCGGCAGACTCATGATGTAGTGGTGAATCTTGGCCGCCTTGGCCGCCTCGATGACCTCCTCGCGGGTGGCGTCGGGGCGGGCGTAGGCGATATTTTCGTAAATGGTGCCCGAGAACAGCCAGGTATCCTGCAGCACCATGGAGTACGCGCCGCGCAGGCTCTTGCGGGTGATGTGGCGGATATCGTGATCATCCACGGTGATCTGGCCGTCGTTGATATCATAGAAGCGCATCAGCAGGTTGATCAGCGTGGTTTTGCCCGCGCCCGTGGGGCCCACGATGGCAATCAGGTTGCCGCTGCGGCCGCGCAGGTTCAGGTGCTTAAGGATCAGCCGCCCCGGCTCGTAGCCAAAGCTCACGTCCTTCATTTCCACATCGCCGCGCACATCGGCAAGCGTTACCGCGTCCGGCGCGTCCGCGCTTTCCAGCGGCGCGTCCAGCAGGGAGAACACGCGATCCGCCGCGGCCAGGGCGGATTGCAATTCGCCGAAGATGTTGGCGATTTCATTGATGGGCCCGGCGAACTTGCGGCTATACATAATAAAGGAAGAAATGCCGCCGATGGTCATGCCCGCGATGGCAAGACCGCCGATCTGCACGCCGCCGGACATGTATAAAAGCCCGCCGAACACGCTGATGAGCGACAGGGACAGGTTGTTGACAAAGCTGACCGAGGGGCCCGTGATGCTGGAATAATACTCGCTTTTATAGTAGGCCTGCACCACCTCGCTGTTGAGCGCGTCCAGCTGGCCGGTGACGCTGCCCTCCTGATGGTAGGCCTTGAGCGTCTTCATGCCCGAGATTTTTTCCTCGACAAAGTCGTTCAGCTCGCCCATCTTGCGCGAGCGCAGGCGGAACAGCGGGTTGGTGCGGGTGGTGATAAAGCGGGTGATGAGAATGCTGAGCGGAATGGTGATGACAAACACCAGCACCAGCATGGAGGACAGGCGCAGCATCATCATAAGCGAGCCGAAGATGGTGATAAAGCTGGCCAGGATGCTGACCACATCCGTGGACAGGGAGGTGTTGATGGTGTCGATATCATAGAAAATGCGGCTGATGACATCGCCCACCGGATGGGTATCAAAGAAGCCCACCGGCATATCGGCAATGTGGTTAAACAGGTCGCTGCGCATGCGCAGCGTGACCCTGCGGCTGACATACACCATCGTGACCGACAGGAAATAGCTCATGATGGCCGAAACCAGGTAGAACAGCACCATCAACAGCGCGTAGTGGCGCACGCCGGCAAAATCCACCCCGCCGGCCTGCGTGCCGATGCAGTCGATGGCCTTGCCCGACAGCGTGGGCCCCAGCAGGGAGAAGGTGTTGCCGCCGATGGTAAGCCCCAGCGCCAGCAGCAAAAACCACTTCATCTGCCACAGATATTTGCCCAGGCGCAAAAGAATTCCGCGCCGCGGCCGTTTCAGCTCTTCTTCCACCTTGGGATTGGGGCTGCCGTACTTGCTGCGGCCGCCCATGCCGCCGCCCATCATTGCGCCTCACCTCCAATCTGCAGCGCTGCAATCTCCTGATACAGCGGGCAGGATTGCATCAATTCCTCATGCGTGCCCAGGCCCAGCATTTCGCCGTCCTCCATCACCAGGATCTGATCGCAGTGCATCACGGCGCTGATGCGCTGGGCGATGATGATGGTGGTGGTTGCCTTGCTTTGCTCGCGCAGCGCCTGGCGGAAGGCCGATTCGGTCTTAAAGTCCAGCGCGCTGGTTGCGTCGTCCAGCAGCAGGATATCAGGCGTGCCCGCCAGCGCGCGGCTGAGCAGCAGGCGCTGCTGCTGACCGCCGGAGAAGTTGCTGCCGTGGGACTGCACCTCGCTGTTTAAGCCGCCCTTTTCCTCAATAAAGCTCTCCGCCTGTGCGCGGCGGATGGCGTCGTTTACCTCATCCAGGGTGATCTCGCGCCCCAGGCGGATGTTCTCGCCGATCTCGCCGCGGAACAGCGCGTCGTTTTGGAACACCGCGCCGATGCGCCCGCGCAGGGAGGACAGCTCCATGCTGCGCACATCCTGCCCGTCAATGCGGATGCTGCCCGAATCGGCGTCATAGAAGCGCAGCAGCAGGCGAATCAGCGTGCTCTTGCCCGCGCCCGTGGGGCCCAGAATGCCCAGCGTCTGCCCCTTCTTGAGGGAGAAGGACACATCATGCACGTTGGGGCTGACATGGTTATAGGAGAAGGTGACGTGGTCAAACTGGATATGCGGCGCGTTGGGCTCGGCCGGCTCGGCCGGCTGCGTGCTGCCTTCCAGCTCGGTATCCAGCACCTCCTGCAGGCGGTGGGCCGAGGCCAGCGCCTTGGAATACATGGTGAGAAAACGGGTGATGGACAGCATGGCATTGAGGATGATGGTGAAATAGCTTAAAAACGCCACGATCTTGCCCGGCTCGGTCAGGCCGCTGTTGACGCGCTGCGCGCCGGCCAGGATAACCAGCACCAGACCCGCGTTGAGGATAAACTGCATGGTGGGGTTATTGATGGCCATGATCACCGAGGCGTGCGTTTCCTGCTGCGCCACGGAGGTGTTCACCTGGGCAAAGCGCTCCTTTTCATGCTCGGTCTTGCCCAGGGCCTTAATGATGCGCACGCCCGAGGCGTTCTCGCGCACCACGCGCACCAGATCGTCCACCCGGCGCTGCAGCGCGGCGTAGAGCGGCACGCCCTTGCGGGAAATCAGGTACACCAGCACGCACATCAGCGGCAGCATGGCAATCAGCACAAGCGAGAGCACCCAGTCCATCGTCAGGGTGATGAGGATGCCGCCCAGCAGCATGATGGGCGCGCGCACGCCCAGGCGCTGGGTGATGCCCACGATGCGATAAATATAGAAGGTATCGGTGGTCATGCGCGAAATCAGGGATGGGATGGTCAGCCGGTCGATATCCCGGCTTTGCATATGCACAATGTGGTCAAACAGATCGTGCCGCACGCTGCGCGTGCAATCGCGCGCCACGCCCGCCGCCACGCGGTTGGCAAGCACGTTTCCCAGCCACGCCAGGAAGGAGCACACAATCATGATACCGCCCCACAGCAGCACCAGCTTTACATCGTGCCGGGGCGTTACCTGATCGATAATGTGCGCCAGAATGTAGGGAATCAGCAGATCCATGACCGTGCCGAAGAGCTTGATGCTCATTCCCCCCATGATTCTTCCTGCCAGGGGCTTCATATACCGCAGGATGTACTTCAAGGTCGCAGCCTCCCCTCTTTTGCTTGCAATCCTTTTCAGTATAAATCAAAATCCGTCCTGCGGCAAGCAAGGCGGATAGAAAATTTTCGGGGGTGGGCGGGAGGGAGGACGGGAGGCGAGGGGCCTTGTACGCCCCGCGCTACTGCCTTGCGGCAAGCGCGGGTTTCGGGCGGCAATTTACAAAATTGCGCGCCCTCAGCCGCCTGCGGCGGCGCTATGACTGAAGAAAGTAACGTTCCCTTCGTCCCACCGTCCTCCCTCCCGCCCCGCAATGTAACGGATGTGCGTAATCACTTTACGAAACGCGCCAAATGTGCTATACTGCAAATGTATTCCCATTTTTCGTGGGAAAAAGGAGGTAAAAATGTACCGTTATTCCCAGCAGGTACGGCAAAATTTATCCAATTCCCGGGCGCGTGCCCGTGTGCTGGCCGTGTTGCTTGTGCTGTCCCTGGCCGGCTGCATTTACTTTGGCATTGCCTATTCCCGCGAGCGCAGCTATCATGCCACCGCCCAGCAGCAGCTGGCGCAGCGCATCCGCTCCAGCTGCATCAGCGCCAAAGCGCTGGCGGATAAGCTGCCCAGCTCCGTGCAGTCCGATACCGCTTCGCGTCTGGCGCAGATTCGCCAGTCCGTGCACGCCATGGATCAGCTAAACGCCGTGTCCATCGCCCTGGATGGCGAAAGCGGCCGCATCATCCCTGCGGAGGCGATGGATGCGCTGTACGCCGATTTGGATACGTATTTTAGCATCATCCAAACCAATACCACCTCCGTGCTGGAAACGCGCACGTTGCTGATTAACCACCTGGGCGCGCTGCAAGCGCTGCTGAGCCAGTAAACAGGCAGCGATGAACCGCGGCAACGATCTTGCCGCGGTTCTCGCGCCGTACACGCCGCCGCTGCGGATTATTTATGAAGGGGCTGCGGCCCCTTCATGCATCCCAAGAGCTTAAGCGAGACTTTTTTGACAATCTGACCGCGGCAACGATCTTGCCGCGGTTTTCGCTATATAATAAATAATAAGAAAAATCCTATCCAAGGTGTGCCCCTGGATAGGATTTTCTGCGTTATTTGACCACACACACCGGCAGCTCATCCGGCGAAAAGTCCAGCACAATCTCCGTGCCCTGGCTGGTTTCAAAGGGCAGGATCACCGTGGCGGGGGCATACAGGCGGCTGAGGCGCCCCTGCCGTGCGAAGGTGACGGACACGACGCCGTTGCCCTGGCGCACGATCGCCTCGCCCGCGGGCGGACGTTTTGCCTGCACCTGCGCGCCCTGGATCAGCGCCAGGCGCGAGCCGTTTTCCACCTCGCCGCATATCGGGCAGAAGCGCGCTTCTCCCTGGGCCATTTGAGCCGTCAGCGTCTGGCAGGCTGCCTGCGCCTCATGCGCACAGCCCGAGCGCTGGCACCGCGCGGCATGCGTGCCGTCGCCGCAGGGGGACCATTCGCCATACCAGTGCCCGCGCGCGTCGATGGTCTGCTGCGCAGTCAGCACGGCGCTGCACACGGCGCAGTGGCTGCCCTCCGTAAGGCCCGTATCCGTGCAGGTGGCGGACACGGCGGGATCGATTGCCGGCGTGTGCCCTTCATAGCAGGGATTTTCCGCGTCGCAGCGCTCGCAGTGATCGATTTCCTCGCCGCCGGCTGCGTCGTTGATAAAGTCATGCCCCGTGGCGGGAATCACGATACCGCCGCAGATGACGCAGCGGACGGGCTCCGTACAGGTGGGCCTTGCGCCGGGTCTGGTGGTGCAGGGGCCGTAATCCACCAGCGCCTTGCACACGCGGCACTGGTTGCCATGCACCAGCTGGCGCACGCCCCCCACCGTGCGGGAATACTGCACCATGGTGGGCTCACGCTGATCCACCGGGTGCGAGCATGTGTTAGCGGCCTGCGCCTGCGCAAACAGCAGGCATAGCAGCGCTATCAGCAGTGAAAGAACGCGCTTTTTCATCGTCATACCCTCCCATTAAATGGTTTACACGCCAATCATGGGATCATCATAACACAGCCGCGCGAAAAAAGCCAGCTAAATTTACAGGTTTTCTTCAGCTTTTACAGTTTGCAGCGTCACCCCGCGTGCAGAATACATGCGCAGGTCGGCCTGACGCAGCAGCGCATCCATGGAAAACGCCTCGCCCGGGCGCGCGCAGGAAAAGCCGCACGTCAGCCCCAGCCGGTAGGGCATGCCGCCCTCGCGGTTAAAGCGCTCCACGGCCTGATTCACCTGCAGGCGGGCATAATCGGTATCCCACAGCAATCCGCGCTCGCCCGCCACCACAAACTCATCCCCGCCGATGCGGCCCACAAAGTCGCCCGGCTGGCTCAGCTGCAGCAGGATATCGGCGGTCTGGCGCAGGGCGTGATCGCCCATATCGTGGCCGTATTGATCGTTGATGGCCTTGAACTGATCCACGTCGATCAGGCATACGAACATCTGCCGGTCCTCGCGCGGCGGGCGGGACAGATGGCGCAGCATATAGCCTTCGCAGGCGCGACGGTTGCCGATCATGGTCAGCGGGTCGGTCAGTATCTTTTCATTCTGCCGGTCAAAGTGCAGGTGCAGCATGCCCAGCGCCGAGGTCAGCCATACGATGGACAACTGGTAAACCAGCGGCCGGATCAGGATGGCCAGCCCCGTGAGCACGGGCAGGAACAGCAGCACGCCGCGCGAATGGCGCGTGGTGCGGCTGTTATCCGCCGGGCGGATGCGCATGATGGCAATGTCGATGCAGGCCAGGTTGGCCATGGCCAGCAGGATGAACGCCCAGCCGTAATCGCCGCCGACGATTTGCCCCTGCTCGGACACCGAATAGAACAGCGGGTACGCCAGGTTGATAATCAGGAACAGCACGCCCAGCAGCGGAAACAGCCAGAAAACGCACTCGCGCAGGGGCGCCAGCCGCTCGGTCTTTTCCAGGCGGCAGACGGCAAAGCGATAATAGCGCCGCAGCATGAAGCACGGCATGGTATCATGTACAAACAGGCACAGCAGCAGCCCTGCGCGCGCGGCAGGCTGCGCGCGGCCGGACAGCAGCTGGATCATCCCGCTCAGCCCCAGCAGCAGCAGGTTATCCGTCAGCAGGAGCAGAAAATAGCTGTCCTCTGCGCGGTCGATCCTCAGCTCCCGGCGGTCACGCAAAAAATCGAGGACGATCTGTATAACGATCAGCATCCCCGCCAGGTTCAGTACCAGGTTCACCGCTTGCTTCATGGCTTGTTCCTTCCTTTCAGTAGGACAAACCATTATATCATATTTTTGCATATTTGCATAGCATAAAATGAAGAAAAGCGGTTACATGGGACGGCGGTGGAATCAAAAATGCCGCCCGATGGGCGGCAGAAAATGAAATATGCTTTGTAATTTGTTACACAATCGCGCCCTGCTTTTGCAGCCGCGCGCGCAGATCATCTGTATTCACGGCCGTCACCGCGCAGCCGGTTTCGCGGCGCATGGCGGCGGCTACGCCCGCAGCCTCGCCGATGGCCATGCAGGTGCCCTGCACGCGCATAGAGGCATACGCTTCATCCACGCAGCTGACACACCGGCCCGCGGCGATCAGATTATCAAAGCCCGCGGCCACCATCACGCGGTAAGGCACGGGGCAGGGGGTATCAAAGTACTGCGCCGTCTGGGTGTTATCCTGCGCCGAGTGGATATCCACCGGGTGCGAGCAGAAGGCCACGCCATCGGCGCACGGCGCGCCGCCCAGAATATCCGCGCCCGACAGCGTGTACAGGCCGCGGATGTGATAGGTTTCGCGCACGCCGCCCTGCGCGGCGATTTCGGCAATACTGGCCTTGGCAAACTCGGGATAAAGCTTGCGCAGCAGCGCCACCAGCTTGTACGCATCCTCGCGCATGCGGCACTCCGCCTGCGTCAGCTGGGCGCGATCCGCCGCGTTCGCTGCCGCGCGGGTGATATTGACACAGATCAGATCCTCCTGCATGGTGCTGTTGAACCACGGGCCGCCGAACTGCGGCACGTCCTCGCCCTGCTCGGCCAGCCTTTGCAGCGCGTGATAAATGCCCATGTGCTTGGATTGCCCGTGCAGGCCGGTATGGTGGATATGATCGCGCAAAAGCGCCGTGGTCACATCCACATTGCGCAGCAGAAAGCACAGGCTCATGGGCTGCATGCCGCCCGCGCTCACCTGCATGGGCACGCCCGCGCGGCGGCACACCAGGCCGTCGCCCGTCGCGTCGATCACCGTACCGGCAGCCAGCGCCTGCAAGCCGTCCTTGCTTTCGATGAGCACATGGGTGACGCGGCCGTCCGCCATCTGGCAGGCGGATACCACGGTGTTGGTATACAGCTCTACCCCGGCTTCCAGCACCATGCGTTGGGCCAGCAGCTTGTAATATTCGGGATCGAAGGATACATGGCCCTTGGGCAGCTCCACCTGGCCTGCGCCGGCGGCCACCAGGCGCTCAACAAACTCCCAGCCGACGCCGCCCAGCACGCGCTTGCCCTTGTGATAGCCGCCGCTGATGGGATCCACCAGCCCGGCCGTGGGCGTGCCGCCCAGGTAGCTCATTTTTTCAATCAGCGCGGTGCGGCAGCCATTGCGCGCGGCGCTGACGGCCGCCACCCAGCCTGCAGGGCCGCCGCCGCACACCACGGCGTCGTATTGCGCAATCACGGGCGCCTGCCGCTCGATTGTCAGCTGATCCATACGAAAAAGCACCTCCGCAATAAAATCTGCTTCATTATAGCACATTGAAACGTTAAAATGCAACAGAACGCGCGTACTTTGTTCGGATTCTTTTGCTCGTGCGCCGCATTTGGGCGCAAGCGCCACTTGGTTACACCGGCGCAGCGTGCTTGCAAGCGGCGGCCGCACACACGCCAGCATTTGGATATTATTCAAAAATATTAATAGAAATACTTGCGCCTAGGCCACTGGAATGCTACAATGCGGTTTGGAAGCGGCTTGGACCCGTTATCTTAAAAACAAAAGGAGCCCGCAAAAATGAAGAAACTGCTTGCCCTGCTGCTTGCCCTGTGCATGGCCCTGTGCGCCGTATCCGCCCTGGCCGAGGAAGGCGGAGACGAAATCCCCTCCCTGGAAAACACCCCTTCCTATGAGGGCACGGAAATCGCCGTGGCGGATACCGGCGTTCTTTTCACCATCCCCAGCGATTGGAACGCTGTGGATGCGCCCGAGGGCTATCTGGCCACCTATGTATCCGCCGACAACACCCTGTCCCTGAGCCTGCTGCTGGTCAACCAGGGCATCGAGGCCTGCTATGACGAAATGCTGGCCATGGTGGAAGCCGGCACGGCCAAGGACATCACCGAAGTGCTGGTGAACGAAAACTACTATGTGCTCTATACCTCCGCGGACGAGCTGTTCAGCTATGCCTACCTGCCCCTGAGCGATGACTACTGCATCGTGCTGTGCTTCGGCGCGGCTTCGGCCGATCTGCAGAGCAATGTGCCCCTGGAAATCCTGGGCACCGTCGCGCTGGCCGAATAAACGAACTTTTTGCTTAAATATAGCGCCGCCTCCTGCTGATGGGGACGGCGCTTTTTCGTGGGGAGGAGGGGGACGAAGGGGACGGGGGTACGATTCTTTCTTGGAGCCATAGCGCCGCCGCAGGCGGCTAAGGGCGCGCAATTTTGTAAATTGCCGCTCAAAACCCGCGCTTGCTGTAAGGCAGTAGCGCGGGGCGTACAAGGAAAGAATCAAAGAAGGCTGCGTTGTAACGTAAAAGTCAAGCTGACAAAACTGGAAGGCGGCACTGCCGTTTTGTGCCCCGTGGCACGCCGATGCAATCGGCGCGGGTAGCCAGGGCTACTCCCAGTTTAAAACCAGCAGCTTTCCCGTCTACAACACAGGTTCTTTGTTTCTTTCTTGACTCAAGAAAGAAACGTAATCTCCCCGTCCTCCCCGTCCCCCATCCCCACGCAAAAAGCCGCCCGGAAACCCGGACGGCTATCTTTTATGCCATTATGATGCTGTTATACGGTACACTTGACCAGATCGGCCAGGATGACGGTGTCGTACTCATCGCGCACAAAGCCCTCGGTCTTCCGGCGCACGGGGCGCGCGGGGGCGGGGGTGCGCTGCGCGGGCACGCATTCCGGCAGCAGGGGGCGCAGGCGCTTATCCTCGATGGTCATGTACTGGCTAAAGGCGGCGGGATACTCAAACATCCGCTCCACCCCGCCGAAGGACACATGCATGTAGCCATCCTGCACGTGCAGGATGCGGCCGCGGCCAAATACAACGTGGTTGACCCGCTTGCCCGTCAGCCGGTCAGGATTCAGCATGGCTTTCATGGCTGATCAATAGTCGGCGATCTTGGCCATCGCCGCGTGCATGGCCTGGATCGTCGCGGTGTCCTTTTCAAACTTGAGCACGCCGCTGATGTGCGCCTTGGCGTGCGGATCGCCAATCTCACCCAGGGACGTGGCGGCAGCGGCGCGGAATTCGGGCTTGATATGGCGCAGCTGCGTTACCAGAAAGTTGATTGCGTCCTCGCCGCCAACCACACCCAGGCCCTTCACGGCGGCCAGGGCCACGGCTTCGTCCTTATCCTTGGCCAGGGCGATGAGCTTGTCGGCCTTCTTGTGGTCGATGGCGGATTCTACCTGCTTGGTTTTGTTGCCAAACAACATGGGGGATTCCTTCTTTCACATTTATCGTTGCGCGTCGGGATGGACGCGTTGTTGCGATATCAGGGGCGGCGGAACGCGGAGAGGCATGCGCCCCGGCCGCCCGGCGATTCTTGCTTTGGAAGAACCACAATGCAGTTATAACACCCAAATGTGAAATGAAGATGAACAAACGGCAGAATTTAGTGAATTATTTTTGAATGCAGCGTCAACATTTGTTCATGCTGCATAGATCGGCTGCTTTTAGTCGTTGTCCAGCGCCTCCAGCCCGCGCCGCGCCTCGGGCTTGCTGTCGCCGTGGCGCACAAACAGCATGGTCACAAAGGCCAGCGCCGTAAACACCGTGGCGTAAGGGAAAAGCGCCGTCAGGCCCGCGTTGTCCATCAGCAGGCCGCTCAGATAGGGCGTAATGGTCTGCGCGGCCATGCTGGCCGTGTAGTAAAAGCCCGTGTACTTGCCCACATCCCCGCCGCGGCACATTTCCACCACCATGGGGAAGGAGTTCACATTGATCGTGGCCCAGGCAATGCCCGCCAGGGCGAACATGCAGTTCATCAGCAGCGGGCTGCTGCCCGCGCGCAGGAAGGACGCCGTGCCAAAGGCGATGGTCAGCATCACCACGCCCGCCAGGATGGTCTTTTTGCGGCCCGCCTTGGAGGCGATGATGCCCACCGGCAGGTAGCTTACGATGGCCGCCGCCTGGGCGATGATCAGCGTCATGTTAAAATCGCGCGAGAGCACCTTGTCGGCGTACACGCTATACTTGCTGGTGACGGCATTGTAGCCCATGAACCACAATACGATCGACAGCAGGATGAACAGCAGCGATCTGCGCTCGTCCGCCTCCAGCTTGCGGCCGCCGGAGCGCCGCTCCTCGCCGCCGCCTTCCTCAATGCCGTATTCGCGGCTCTGCTGATGCATTTCCTGCACAAAGCGCGGCTCGCGCACGGTAAGCATGAAAATGCCCAGCGACAGGATCATCAGGATGGATACAATGCCAAAGAACGTGCCATAGGGCATCAGCGCGTTCCTGGCCGCGCCCGTGGCAAACACCATGCCTAAAATCAGGATCAGGATGCCGCCCGCGCTGCCCATCAGGTTGATCACCGCGTTGCCCTTGCTGCGCAGGGGCTTGAGGGTGACGTCGGGCATCAGCGCCACGGCGGGGGAGCGGAAGGTGGCCATGGAGATCAGCAGCAGCACCAGGATTGCGATAAAGAGGGTGAGCGCCTGGGGATGCAGCTTGGTCTGCGCGTGGGCGTATGCCTGGCGCGCGGGGGCCACATAGCGCGCGTAATCGTCGGTATCCAGCGTCATGGCCATAAACCGCTCGCGGGGGATGAGCGTTACGCCCGGATCGACGGCCTCGGCTGCTTCGGTCAGCGCATAGCGCTCGCCGTCCGGGGTCATCAGCGTGTCGCCGTAGCGGTAATCATACAGCGTTTCCAGCGCCTCGGGGGTATCCATGCCGCGCACGGCGGCCAGATTGCGCAGCTGCATGCCGTCCGCCAGCGACAGCACCGCCAGCAGGATGGCCGCCGCCAGCGTGCCAAACAGGATGAAGGGCGTGCGCTTGCCTAGGCGGCTGCGGCATTTATCCGAGATTGCGCCAAAGAGCGGCAGCATGAACAGCGCCAGCACGTTATCCAGCGCCATGATGATACCGCTGTTGGCCTGCGACATGCCAAACTTATCGGTCAGGATCTTGGGGATGATGGCGTCGTATGCCTGCCAGAACGCGCAGATGAGAAAGAACGCGAACCCGACAAACAGCGTGCGGCGGTAATTGAGCTTCATGAGACAACCTCCGGTCAGTCAATGATGGTATCATGTGATATCATACCACATCGCGGGGGATTTGTCTCCTGTTAAAAGGCGATGGCGGGATAAATGGCGCAGAAAAATGATTTTTCATTTTCCCATCTCCATTTCCTTTACACATTGTTCACGCATTCGTCCATCTTTTCATGCTATAATGGATGCGTATCCTAAGGAAAGGCCATTTTGACGCATGATTTCGCTATCGGGCGTAACCAAATGCTACGGCGCGGCGACAGCCGTGCAGGATCTCAGCTTTACCGTAAACTCGGGGGAAACCCTGGGGCTGCTTGGGCAAAACGGCGCAGGCAAAACCACCACGCTCAATATCATCACCGGCTATCTGGCTCCCACCAGCGGCGATGTGCGCGTGGGCGATTACGATTTGCTTACCCAGGCGCGCCAGGCTAAGCGGCTGATCGGCTATCTGCCGGAGCAGCCGCCGCTATATGATGAAATGACGGTGGAAAGCTACCTGCGCTTTGTGTGCAGGCTGCGCCTGGTGGTGGAGGCGGACATTGCCCGCCATGTGCGGGATATTGCCGCGCAGACCAACCTGAGCGACGTGCTGGGGCGGCGCGTGGGCAACCTGTCCAAGGGCTATCGCCAGCGCGTGGGCCTGGCGCAGGCATTATGCGGCGAGCCCGAGGTGCTGGTGCTGGACGAGCCGACGGTGGGGCTGGATCCCCGGCAGACGGCGGAGTTTCGCGACACGCTCAAAAAGCTGTCCGGCGGGCGCACGGTGATCTTTTCCTCTCATATATTAAGCGAGGTGCAGGCGCTATGCGATCGGGTGATCATCCTGCATCACGGGCGCGTGGCGTGCGATCAGCGCCTGGGCGATATGAGCCGCGGCGCGGGCGCGCGCTTACAGGCGGCAATCTTCGGCGATATGGAAACGCTGCTGCCCGCGCTGCGCTCGCTAAACAGTGTGGCGCGCGTGACGCGCCTGCCCGCGCGCGAGGCGGGTGTGGCCGAGGTGCTGATAGAAGGCAAGCCCGGCGCTGTGCCGCAAAAGGAGCTTTTTACCCTGCTATGCGGGCTGCAAATGCCCCTGATGCGCCTGACTCCCGCCGCGGACACGCTGGAGGATGTGTTCCTGCGCTGCACCGCGGACGATCAGGCGCTGGAGAAGAAGTAACGGACGGGGGCGAAAGGGACGAAGGGGGAAACGTTACTTTCTTCACTGAAGAAAGTAACGTTTCCCCCCGTATCCCCATTCCCCCCATCCCACCGAAAAGAAAGGAACCAAACGCATGCGTGCGATCTTCAAGCGCGAGCTGCAAGGCTATTTTTACACCGCGGCCGCGTATGTGTACATGGGCGTGTTTTTAACGCTGGGCTGCGTGTTTTTCGCCATCAATAACCTGGCGGCGCGCTCGAGCGATCTCAATAATCTGCTGTGGATGATGAGCTACCTGTGGATGCTGCTCACCCCCATCCTGACCATGCGCTCCTTCGCCGGCGAGCGTAAGGCGCGCACCGACCAGCTGCTGCTCACCTCGCCCGTATCGCTGTGGGGCGTTGTGGGCGGCAAGTTCCTGGCGGCGTGCGCAGTGCTGCTGTGCAGCGTGGCGCTGTCGCTGGTGTTTGTGCTCATCGTGGCGCTGTACGGCCAGGTCTATCCGCAGGAGCTGGCCGTGGGGTACCTGGGCTTTATCCTGCAGGGCTGCGCCTTTATCGCGCTGGATATGCTCATTTCCGCCCAGTGCCGCGCGCCCATGACGGCCGCCATCGTGGCCTTCGGCGGAAACCTGCTGCTGTGGCTGATGGACGTGCTTAACGCCGCCATCGATATCAAAATTGTCAATAGCATCCTCACCTTTATCAGCCCCTATCAGCGCTGCGCCCCCTTTAAGCTGGGGCAGCTCAGCTTTGCCAACGCGCTGTATTTTGTCGCGGCCATCTTTCTGTGCCTGTTTTTCTCGGTGCGCACGCTGGACGCCCGGCGGTGGAGGGAAGCATGAAAAAGAAACTGCATCGCAAGCTGCGCCAGGGCGCGCTCAATACCGCGCTGTGCCTGCTGTGCGCCGCCGCCTGTGTGCTCACAGTGGTGGCCGCCGATTACCTGGAAAGCAAGTACGACTGGCAGCTGGATTATTCCTTCAATAATATCACCACCCAGGGCGAGGCCACCGAAAACCTGCTGGATAGCCTGACGCGCGACGTGCGCATGTACGCCGTGTTTTCCGATGGCAGCGAGGACAGCCAGCTCATTGCCCTGCTCAATCGCTATCAGGCGCGCACGCCGCATATCACCTGGTCGCAGGAAAACCTGACCCGCAACCCGCTGCTTTTGCAGCTGGCCTCCTCCTATGGCGATGACAGCGCCGTCAACAGCGATTGCCTGATCATCCGCTGCGAGGAAACAGGCCGCACCCGCGTGCTGACGGCGGAGGATTACATCGAGCGCACCTACGATTTCGAGCAGGGCATGTACCGCATCACCGGCTGGCAGTACGAAAAGAGCATTTCCGAGGCCATCCTGTATGTGACGGCGGACAGCCTGCCGCGCATGCAGCTTCTGTCCGGCCATGGCGAGCTGGACGAAGCCTCCACCACCGTGATGGAGGATTACCTGACCAGCGCCAACTACGATCTTTTCCGCGTGAACCTGCTTACCGACGGCGCGCCCGATCCCGATGCGCCGCTGATGATCCTATCGCCCACCAAGGATCTGAGCGAAACCGAGCTGCAAATGCTGACCGATTATGTGCAGGCGGGCGGCGATCTGTTTATCACCGTCAGCTATACCGATCCGGACGAGCTGCCCAATTTCTACGCGCTCTACCGCCTGTACGGCTTTGAGCCCATTCCGGGCCTGGTTCTGGAGGATGAAGCCCGCACCGATGCGTATTACGAGTCCATCCCCAACCTGACGCCCAAAATGCTGGCGACGGACGCGACGGGCACGCTGGTGGCGGGGGGGTATGACTGGCTGATTCTGGCCGGCGCGCGCGCGCTGGAAACGCCCACGCAGCAGGATAGCGCGCTGAGCGTGTATGTGGCGCTGGAGAGCACCGAGGGCGCGTACATCCGCACCCTGGGCGCGGGCAGCACCGTATCCATCGAGCGGCAGGCGGATGACCGCACGGGGCCCTTCGCCCTGGCGCTGTGCGCCAGCCGCGTGTTTGACGGCGGGCAGAACTCCCGTGCGTTCATTATCGGCAATGATTCCATGTTCCTGGACAACTGGATGTACGCTTATACCTACAGCGGCGAATTGTTATTGCAGGTATCGCAGTATTTGCAGGGCAAGCCCCCCGTGGATCTGGATATCCTGTCCCGTCCCGCCGTGCGGCAGCAATTGAACGTATCCAATGTCGCCGCCCCCGTGGTGCTGCTGACCCTGTTGCCCATGCTGGTGGCCGTGCTGGCGGTGGCCGTGCTGCTGCCCCGGAGGCACCTGTAATGGCCGTGCGCAGGCGCCAGGTGCGCCAGCTTGGGGGCAAGCGGCTGCTGATCGCGCTGGTGATCGTCTGCCTGGCGGCGGCGGGGCTATGCGCGTATTTGCTGCGCCCCAGAGCCTATCAAACGCCCTCCCCCGCGGAGGATACCTCCGTGCTGTTCTCGGATCGCGCAAGCGCCGATGTGGCCCGGCTGCTCATCCGCAACGGCCAGGGTGAAACCTATGAGATCACCCAGCGGGACGGCCAGGCTGCCATGGATGGCGACGCGGGCTTTGATTTCAGCGCTTCCATGCTGGACGACGCGCTGCGGGATGCGGCGCAGGTATACGCCCAGCGGGTCATCCTGGATCTCAAGGACAGCGACAGCCTGACCGCCGCGGATTTCGGCATCACCGACGCTTCCATCGCCGTCACGGCCGTTTATACCGACGGCGCGGAGCTGACCTTCCATATCGGCGATCTGCTGCCCGAGGAAACACCCGCCTACTATTTGATGATAGCGGGCGACACGCGCGTGTTTGCCACCGATCAGGAGGCGCACGACGTGTTCTCCCGCTCGCGCATGGCGCTGCACGCCGTGCCCGATCCCGCAATCAAGGGCGATTTGATCGACGCGATCGCCTTTGCGGGCGATACTCCCTTCCGCATCGAGCGCCGGGCGGGGGACGAATGGTACCTGACCGCGCCCTTTGAGTATCCGCTGAGCAGCACGGCGGTGGAGAGCCTGCTGGACAAGCTGGAAAATCTGCGCTTTGCGCAGTATGTTGCGCCGGAATCGGCGGGGCTTTCTGCCTACGGGCTGGACGCGCCCCGGCGCGTGATCACGCTGGATATCGCGGCCAGCATTCTGACCGGTTATGACGACAACGGCCAGGCCTATGCGCAGACGCGGCTGGACGCGTATCAGCTGACGCTTGCCTGCGGCGCGGACGCGAGCGAGGTGATCTATTACTGCCTGTACCGCGGCGACGTGCTCAAGGCGTCCTACTTCACGGCGGGCTTTCTGCTGTCACAGGGCTATGACGGCCTGCTGCTGGGCGCGCCCATCAACGTGCCCACCAACCGTCTGACCAGCCTGACCCTGACCCGCGCGGGCGAAACGCACGTGTACGCGCTGTCGCTGCACGAGCGCGTGCAGGCCAACAATCAATTTGAAACGGACGAGAACGGCAACATTCTCTACGATGTGCAGGTGACGCGCGACGGCGCGCCCTGCGACGCAACGCAATTCCTCTACGCTTACGGCCAGATGACCGAGCTTGCGGTGACCTCCCCGCTGCCGGCAGGCTACGCGCCCACGGGCGATCCCGCCATGGTGCTGACCCTTGCCTGGGAGGACGGCGCGCGCGAGCTGGCCTTCTACCCCTATGACGCGCTGCACTGGGCTGTTGCCGTCAACGGCGTGGCGCTGTTTTACGTGGATGCCGCCTGGGCGGATGGCATTGCCCTGCCGTGAGAAGGGACGAAGGGGACGATGGGGGACGAAGGGGACGTTACTTTCTTCGGTGAAGAAAGTAACAAAGAACCTGTGTGTGACATAAAAGCTACTGGTTTTAAGCTGAAAGACGGCAGTGTTGTGTGCCTCCGTGGCAGGAGAAAGCCTGAACCGCCCGGATGAAAGCAAGCTTTCCTCCGTTCGCTTCCTGCTTTCCCCCTTCGGTCTGGCTTCGCCAGCCCTGCGTCCAGCTGCGCTGTCCGCTGCCACGGGGCGTGGTTGGATGCGGGAATCAGCCTTGGCTGAGTGCGATCGTTGGTAAGATTGGTCAAGCATGATGAAATGCAGGACAATAAAAGCCTTCCCCCGGAAGGAGGAAGGTGCTGAGCAGAGCGAAGCGGATGAGGGGGAACGCAACGCTTTGTGCATGCTGAAAAGTGCACCCAACCCAAAGGCTTCTCCTTGAGGAGAGGCTCCGCCGTAGGCGGTGGTGAGGTGTAGACCACGCAGTGGTCGTTATCACAACGATTAAAAGGTAACGCCGCTGTGGCGGCTACACCTCATCCGAGCGGCTAAAGCCGCCCACCTTCTCCTTAAGGAGAAGACTTTTGGTGGGTGCTTGTTCCAACTATCTCACTCAAACTTGCCGCCCCCGTGGCACGCTGATCGCAGATCAGCGCAGGGCGTGCGCAGCACGACCGAAGGGGAAATATTCAAGGGGACGGATGGCGCTTGCGCCGATCCGGGCACGCGAATTTTCCCTGCCACGGGGTGGCCAGGGCCACTCCCAGTTTTATTCAATCGGCTTTTACGTCTACAGCGCAGCCTTCTTTGGTACTTTCTTGGGCTCCAAGAAAGTACCGTCCTCCCGCCCTCCCGTCCCTCCGTCGTCCCCTCGTTCCTCCCCCCTGCCGAATTGGCGATGTTTTAGGTATTGACATTTTCTTTCCTGGCTGCTAATATAGATAGTAGAAGATGACGCCATGGAATTTCGAGGGCCTGTACGTAACTGGTACTGTACGGAATTCCAGTCGTTTCCTGCGAGCGCCGGTACGTAACCGGTGGCGGACGGGGAAACGGAAGGCGTCATTTCTATATATCGGGGAAGACGCGCTTTCCCGCAAAAAACAGAACTGCGAGGCGAGAGCCATGCTCTATACGCGCTTGTGCGAAAAAATCGTCAGCCGCCATGGCGGCGACACCGAGGCCAGCCGCCGCGAGGCCTGGGGCACCGTCGGGTCGCTCACGGGCATCGCGGCCAACCTGCTGCTGTCCCTCATCAAGTTTGCCGTGGGTCTGTCCACAGGCAGCGTGGCAGCCACGGCCGACGCGGCCAATAACCTCTCCGACGCGGGCGGCAGCATCATGTCCCTGGCCAGCGTGCGCCTGGCCAACCGCCACGAGACGGATAGCAACCCCTTTGGCTTTGGCCGCATGGAATACCTGGGCGCGCTGGGCGTGGGCGTGCTGATCGTCATCATGGGCATCGAGCTGTTCCGCTCGGGCATCGAGGGCATCCTCCATCCCGAAGCCGCCGCCTTCTCCTGGCTGTCGCTGGGGCTGATGGGCTTTAGCATCCTGGTGAAGGTGTGGCTGTACTTTGTATACCGCCGCATCGGCAAGCCCATCCAGAACACCGCGCTGCTGGCCGCCGCCAAGGACTCGCTGAGCGACTGCATCGCCACCGGCGCGGTCATTGTCAGCATGCTGCTGGAAAAGTGCTTTGGCTGGCAGGTGGACGGCTATATCGGCCTGCTGGTATCGCTGCTGGTGTTCTACGCCGGCTTTGAGGTGCTGCGCGATACGGTCAACCGGCTGCTGGGCGGCAAGCCCGATCACGAGCTGGGCGACCGGCTGATCGCGCGCGTGAAATCCTACCCCTATGTGCAGGGCGTGCATGACTTTGTGATGCACGATTACGGCCCCGGCCGCTGCATGGCCTCCATCCATGTGGAGGTGCCCGCCGACGGCAGCCTGGTGGCCATGCACGAGGTGATCGACCAGATGGAGCGCGATATCTACGCGGAGTTTCATGTGCCGCTGTGCGTGCATATGGATCCCGTGGCCGAGCCGGACGCGCACATCAAGGCCGCCGAGGACGCGCTGCGCGCGTATCTGGCGCAGTACGATCCGCCCATGACGCTGCATGATTTCCGCTTTGTGCCGGGCGAAAAGCAAACCAACCTGATCTTTGATGTGGACGCGCCGCCTTCCTTCCGCGGGCAGGCAGCGCTGGGCGAGCAGCTGAAGGCGCAGGCCCGGGCGCTGGACGCGCGCTTTCACTGCATCATCCGGTTTGACACCAATTATTATAATTAAACAAGGAAGAAACCATGTACAAACGCCTGCTTTGCCTGCTGCTGGGGCTGATGCTCTGCTGCCTGCCCGCCCTGGGCGAGGAGGAGCTGGAAATGACCAACGATGAGATCACCCGCCTGCTGTGGGAAATGTACCAGACCGAGAACGGCGACATTGACTATACCGTGCTGCCCGACGACTATCAAACGCCCATCGAAGGCAAAAGCGGGGTGTATAACCTGCTGCTTCTGGGCATTGATAACCCCGGCAGCGCCATCACCGGGCGCAGCGATACCATGCTGCTGGCCTCGCTGAACGCGCGCACGGGCACGCTGAAGCTGATCTCCTTTATGCGCGATACCTATGTGGCCATCCCGCACCACGGGCATAACAAGCTCAACGCCGCCTATGCCTATGGCGGGGCCGAGCTGCTGCTGGAAACGCTGGAGGCCTCCTTCGGCGTGCAGGTGGACGGCTATGTGGCCGTCAACTATCAATTGATGGCCGACCTGGTGGACGCCATCGGCGGGGTGGAGCTGACCGTCACCAAGGACGAAATGAAAAAGCTCAACGGCATATTGGAGTATTACAACCGCCAGCGCGAGGCCGATCGCAGCGAGCAGCTGCTGACGGAATACGGCGATCTGCGCCTGACGGGGCTGCAAACCATGAGCTATGCGCGCATCCGCAAGCTGGACAGCGACTTTGTGCGCGTGGAGCGCCAGCAGCGCGTGGTGCAGGCCATCTACCGGCAGCTGGGCACGCTGGATCTGATGCAGCTAACCGGCGTGATGACCGCCTACATCGGCAAGGTGAACACAAACGTCACCCTGGCGCAGGCCGCGTCGCTGCTTTCCAGCGTGATGGGATACAGCGATGTGCAGGTACAAACGCTGCGCGTGCCCGCCGACGGCGCATACCGCAGCGACATGCTGTCGGATACTTATTATATTATTCCCAAATTGGAACGGTGCCGGCAGGATATCGCCGCCTTCCTGGGCAGCTGAATGCGTGATTTATAAGCATACAAAAAATTTGCATAAAAATTCAAAAAACGCTTGACATATGCCCTCCGCAGGTGTATGATATGCACGTTCCATTCAGGAACCCCACATTTTGTACATCTTAGCGGAGGTTGATTATTTATGAAAAAGCTGCTTAGCGTTCTGGTTGCTCTGATGATGCTGTGCGCCGTCCCCGCCATGGCTGAAAAGCTGACCATGGCCACCAACGCCACCTTCCCCCCCTATGAATATGTAGACGAGGGCTCCGCCTTCGGCGGCTTCGCCGGCATCGATGTAGAGGTGGCCGACGCCATCGCCAAGAAGCTGGGCTACGAGGGCGTAGAGGTTGTGGATATGGAGTTTGACGCCATCATCTCCGACGTTGCCACCGGCAAGTCCATGATCGGCATGGCCGGCCTGACCGCCAATAACGAGCGTATGCAGAACATCTACTTCTCCTTCCCCTATGCCACCGGCATCCAGGCCGTCATCGTCAAGGAAGACTCCCCCATCACCAGCGTGGATGATCTGCTGGCCGAGGGCGCTGCCTATAAGGCGGGCGTGCAGATGAACACCACCGGCGATATCTACGCCAGCGACGATATGGGCGATGACCGCGTGGTGCGCTTCAACAGCGGCGCGGACGCTGTGATGGCCCTCAAGAACGGCAAGGTGGATTGCGTCATCATCGATAACGAGCCCGCCAAGGCCTATGTGGAAAGCACCACGGGCCTGAAGCTTCTGGATACCAAGTACGCCGAGGAGGAATACGCCATCTGCGTATCCAAGAACAACGTGGAGCTGCTGGGCAAGGTGTCCGCCGCCCTGCAGGATCTGATTGCCGACGGCACGGTGCAGGCCATCGTGGATAAGTACATCACCGCCGAGTAAGTAAAAATTGCTCTTAACTGCACATTGCATTGTGTGAAAAGGGAAGCAGCCTGCGCTGTTTCCCCTTTCGCGTGTTAACAAAGGAGGGCCTGCTTTGACCGCCTGGATCTACGCCGAATCCCAGCTATGGAGCCGCATCGCCGCCTGGTTCGCCGGGATAAAGAGCGAGTTTGTGCTCAATTTTATCACCAAGAACCGCTGGCGCATGCTGCTCAACGGCCTGGGCACCACGCTGCTGATTACCCTGTTTTCCTGCCTGATGGGCATTGCCATCGGCGTGGTCGTGTCCATCGTGCGCTCCACCTGGGATAAGGCGGGGGCCGATATGCGGCCGGGCTTTTCCCGGGGGCTGCTGCGGGTGCTCAACCGCATCGCCGTGATCTACCTGACGGTCATCCGCGGCACGCCCGTGGTGATCCAGCTGATGATCGCCTATTACGTCATCTTCGCCTTTTCCAGCAACGGCGTGCTGGTGGCCACGCTGGCCTTCGGCTTAAACTCCGGCGCGTATGTGGCCGAGATCTTCCGCGGCGGCATCATGTCCATCGATAAGGGGCAGTTTGAGGCCGGGCGCAGCCTGGGCTTCAACTATGTGCAGACGATGGCCTACATCGTGGTGCCGCAGGTGATCAAAAACGTGCTGCCCGCGCTGGCCAATGAGTTTATTTCGCTTTTGAAGGAAACCTCCGTGGCGGGCTATGTGACCGTGTCCGATCTGACCTACGCCGGCAACCGCATCCGCGGCGTCACCTTCTCGCCCTTCATGCCCCTCATCGCCGTGGCGCTGATCTATCTGGTGCTGGTGATGTTCTTTACCAAGCTGGTTTCGCTCCTGGAAAGGAGGCTGCGCAACAGTGACCACTGACGTATTGATCGATGTAAAAAACCTGCGCAAAACCTTTGATAACGGCGTGTTCGTGGCGCTCAGCGATGTAAGCGCGCAGATTCACCGGGGCGAGGTGGTGGTGGTGATCGGCCCCTCGGGCAGCGGCAAATCCACCTTTTTGCGGTGCCTGAACCTGCTGGAGCATCCCACCGGCGGGCAGATCATCTTTGACGGCGTGGATATCACCGACCCGTCGGTCAACATCAATATCCACCGCCAGCGCATGGGCATGGTGTTCCAGCATTTCAACCTGTTCCCCAACATGACCATCCTGCGCAATATGACGCTGGCCCCGATGAAGCTGCTGCACAAGTCCCGCGCCGAGGCCGAAAAGAAGGCCATGCAGCTGCTGGAGCGCGTGGGGCTGGCCGACCGCGCCAACGCCTACCCCAGCCAGCTCAGCGGCGGGCAGAAGCAGCGCATCGCCATCGTGCGCGCGCTGTGCATGGAGCCCGAGGTGATGCTCTTTGACGAGCCTACCAGCGCGCTTGACCCCGAAATGGTGGGCGAGGTGCTGGACGTGATGAAGCAATTGGCCCAGGAGGGCATGACCATGGTGGTCGTCACCCACGAGATGGGATTTGCCCGCGAGGTGGGCGACCGCATCCTCTTTATGGATGAGGGCGGCATCATGGAGGAGGGCACCCCAGACGAGGTGTTCAACCACACCAAGACCCCCCGCGCGCAGGAATTTCTGCGCAAGGTGCTCTAAGCCGTGCGCCGCGTGAAGGCGCGCGCCGCGCTGTGCCTGCTGCTTGCCTGCGCGCTGCTGCTGGGCGCGCCCTGCGCCCGGGCGGAATATCGCGAGCTGCGCGAGGGCATGCGCGGCAGCGATGTGCTGGCGCTGAAAACGGCCATGTATTATCTGGGCTACTTCACCTCGCTCAACCTGTCGGACAGCTACAACGCCGTCATGACCCAGCGGGTGAAAAACCTGCAAAAGGCCAACGCTTTGCCCCAGACCGGCCGGGCTGACGCGGCCCTGCAGGCATTGGTATTTTCTGGTCAATGCGTGCCCGCGCCGGGCGCGCCCGACCCCACCGCCGTGCCCACCCCCTCGCCTGCGCCCACCCCCGTGCCCACGCCCATCGGCCCGCAGGCGCAGCCCGCGCTGCCGCAGCTGACCGAAGACGGGCTTTTGCCCGCGGGCACGGAGCCGTATGTATACGCCGACGCGGACGACGGGCTGTGGATATACAAGTCCGACGTGCTGTCGGTGGAGATTCGCCGCTACACCGATACGCTCAACACCCTGGTTTGGTTTGAAACCGACGTGCGCTGCACGCCCGGCGCGCCGCTGACCAGCTATCTATCCGCGGGAAAGACCCCCGGCCGCCGGGGCGTGAACCCCATCGATCTGGCGCGGGACAACCATGTGGTGCTGGGCATCACGGATGACTTTTTCGGCACGCGCCGCAATAACAACGAAACGGTGGGCATTGTCATCCGCAACGGCAAGATCATCTCGGACAAGACCTACAAGGCCAACCGCGCGCGGTTTCCCAATTTAGAGGTGCTGGCCGTTTTTAACGACGGCAGCATGAAAGCCTATCTGAGCGACGCGCACACGGCGCAGGAATATCTGGACATGGGCGCGACGGATGTATTCGCCTTTGGCCCCATCCTGGTATCCGATGGGCAGCCCGGCGCGCACATGGGCGACGATACGTATTATCACTATCGCGAGCCGCGCTGCGCCCTGGGCATGATCGCGCCCTATCACTACATCATCCTGACCGTGAAGGGCCGGGTGAGGGAATCCAAGGGCGTATACTTTGACTGGCTGGCCGACAAGATGCTGGAAAAGGGCGCGGTGGAGGCGCTCAATCTGGATGGCGGCGGCACGGTGGCGCTGGTCTTTATGGGCGAAATTCTGAACAAAACGGGCAAGACAATGCGCGATATCACCAGCATTATCGGCTTTGGCCAATACGAATAATCGTATTTTACCAGCGCGGGCAGTTGCAATCCCCGCGCTTTTTTGCTATAATCTTGCCGTGCCAAATCTTAATTGAAAGGGGACATCCTGCGATGCGCTTGGGTATCACCGAAATTCTGCTGATCCTGGTGCTGGCGCTGGTCATCTTCGGCGGCAGCAAGCTGTCGGGCGTGGGCAAGGCGCTGGGTCAGAGCATCCGCGAATTCAAAAAGGAAGTCGGCGGCAAGGAGGAGGAAGCCACATCCGCGCCCGCCGAAGCAAAAGAGGAATCCAAATAACGCTTTGGACATAGAATGCCCCATAGACCGCCGACTGGGGCGCGCCCCGATGGAGCTGCGCTCCTGCTGACAAAAAGGAGAGGCTGCGCAATGGCGGATCAAGAAGGCAACGTGTTTCTTACCCTGCTCAAGGACAAGGTGCTCTGGCTGCTGCTGCGGCCGGTGATGCTGCTATCCACGCTGGTGAAGAAGCAAAATTCCTAACCCCCGCTCTGTAAGAGGGAGTAGCTGGCGGCTTTGCCGCGACAGAAGGCGTCAATGCACGGCCGCAAGGCCCGCTTCTGGATGAAATAGCGAGACTCTTATTGCGATGTTGCGTCGCAATAGGAGTTTCGCTTTTTTTATGGCGAAGAGGAGGGAGGCGGGGGGACGAAGGGAACGAAGGGGGACGTTACTTTCTTCGGTGAAGAAAGTAACAAAGAACCGGTATGTGACGTGAAAGCTGCTTGAATAAAACTGGGAGTGGCTCTGGCCACCCGCCCCCCGTGGCAGGTGAAAGCCTGAACCGCCCGGATGAAAGCAAGCTTTCCTCCGTTCGCTTCTTGCTTTCCCCCTCGGTCTGGCTTCGCCAGCCCTGCGTCCAGCTGCGCTGTCCGCTGCCACGGGTGCGATGGTTGGGCGCGGAAAACAGGCGCGGCGGGTGGCAATAGTTATGAAGAGAAGCCAAGTTTCTTGAAAATCGCACAACTATAAAAGCCTTCTCCCAAACGGAAGAAGGTGTCGAGCGAACAGCGAGACGGATGAGGGGGGAACGCAATAATTTGCATTTATTGGAAAATGCAGCAATGCACCTTCGTTTCATTTCAAGCCGCAGCAAAATGGATATGCGCACACGCGCCGGCCGCAAAAGAAGAACACGATGTCTTGATCAAGCGCGCCCGCGTGCAGCCGTCCCGCCGCTGTGCGGGTTTACCAATTCAGACATGCTTGTATGTGAAAAACGGCAGTTAGCAGGCCATAATTTGCATAATTATACGCGGCGCAGACCTTCTATCTTCTCGCACCACACTGCCGCATTTCCTTCCCGCGGGGCACGCTGATCGCTGTACGCCCCGCGCTACTGCCTTACGGCAAGCGCGGGTTTCGGGCGGCAATTTACAAAATTGCGCGCCCTCAGCCGCCTGCGGCGGCGCTATGGCTCCACGAAAGAATCGTTCCCCTCGTTTCCCTCGTTCCACCCTCCCCAGTTCCCCAATCCCTACCCATTATATAAGGAGGTTTATATCATGGAAGCACTGTTTTCAAACGTACTCAACCTGCAATGGCAGCAGGTGGTCATGTGGGGCATCGGCGCGCTGCTGATCTACCTGGCCATCGCCAGGGATATGGAGCCCACCCTGCTGCTGCCGCTGGGGTTTGGCGCCATCCTGGTCAACCTGCCCTTCTCGGGCGCGGTCACGCAGGTGATCAACGGCGTCACTGAGCACGGCGCGCTGAGCGTGCTGTTTGACGCAGGCATCGCCAATGAGCTGTTCCCGCTGCTGCTGTTCATCGGCATCGGCGCGATGATCGACTTTGGCCCGCTGCTGTCCAACCCCAAGCTCATGATCTTCGGCGCGGCCGCGCAGTTTGGCATCTTCTTCACCCTGTGTGCGGCCTCCATGTTCTTTGATATCAACGACGCCGCTTCCATCGCCATCATCGGCGCGGCCGACGGCCCCACCGCCATCGCCGTGGCGCAAAAGCTGGGCAGCAAATACCTGGGCGCAATCATGGTGTCCGCCTATTCGTATATGGCGCTGGTGCCCGTCATCCAGCCGCCCGTCATCCGCCTGCTGACCACCAAGAAAGAGCGCATGATCCGCATGCCCTATCACGAGCATAACGTGTCCAAGATCACGCGCATTCTCTTCCCCATCCTGACCACTGTGGTGGCCGGGCTGGTTGCGCCCGCGTCGGTGGCGCTGGTGGGCTTCCTGATGTTTGGCAACCTCATCCGCGAGTGCGGCGTGCTTGACTCCCTGTCCGACACCGCCCAGCATGTGCTGGCCAACCTGATCACCATCCTGCTGGGCATCACCATCGCCTGCCAGATGAAGGCCGAGCAGTTCCTGCGCCCCGATACCCTGCTGATCCTGGGCCTGGGTCTGGTGGCGTTCATCATGGATACCGCCGGCGGCGTGCTGTTTGCCAAGTTCCTCAACCTCTTCCTCAAGGAAAAGATCAACCCCATGATCGGCGCGGCGGGCATCTCGGCCTTTCCCATGTCGGGCCGCATTGTGCACAAGATGGGGCTCAAGGAGGATCCCTCCAATTTTCTGCTGATGCACTCCATCGGCGTCAACGTATCCGGCCAGATCGCCTCGGTCATCGCCGGCGGCCTGATCCTCAACTTCTTCCTGCATTAAAGGAGGCATTGCCATGCAGATCAATTTTCATGCGTTCACGCAAAACCTGCGCTACATGGGCCTGGGCATGCTGGGCATCTTCGCCGTCATCGGCGTGCTGGTGCTGTCGGTATATCTGCTGAGGCTGATTGATAAAAAGTGATTTATCGCATGCGGAGGGGAATGTTCCCCTCCGCACGGATGTTTTTAAGGAGAAGCAAACAATGATCCGGAAAGCAACAATGCAGGATTTGCCCGCCATTGTGGATATTTATGCATACGCGCGCAATTTTATGGTTAAAACCGGAAACGCTAATCAGTGGGGAGACGGATATCCACAAGAGAAGCTGCTGCGGGACGATATCGCCCAAAAACAGCTTTATATGATCGAACAAGACGGCGCGATCTGCGGCGTTTTTGTCTTCATCATTGGCGAGGATCCGACCTACGCCGTGATTGACGAGGGCGCGTGGCTGTCCAACGCGCCGTATGGCACCATTCATCGTGTCGCCAGCAACGGCACTGTGCATGGAATTATGAAGCAAATTGTGGGATTTTGTCGAGCGCAAATTCACCATTTACGCATCGATACCCATGCGGACAACCACATCATGCAGCATTTGATCCTACAGTGCGGCTTCACCCGCCGGGGCATTATTTACGTGCGCGACGGTTCGCCCAGGATCGCCTATGAAATGACATAAAGCCGGCCTGCGAATTGGAAAAAAATGTTGATCTTTTGCTTCTACCTGTATACATTGCATATGCAAAATGGCAGGTTTTTCGCTATACTCCGTGGTAGAAACTGGAATGTGCAGTATAAATATGAATAATCCTGCAGGATTTATTTGCGCGCATTCCGGGGAATTATCGGAGGGACAGGATGGAAAAGATTCGCATATTCCTTACGGACGATAATGATGAAATACGTGCGGCGCTTCACAAGTACTTGGAGGCGCAGGAGGATATGATCATTTCCGGCGAGGCAGCAAACGGCGTGGAGGCGCTGCAGCGGCTGCCCGAGTGTCCCTCGGACGTGATAATTCTGGATTTGATTATGCCGCAGATGGACGGCTTCGGCGTGTTGGAGCAGGTGCAGCGCATTCCCCCGGAGCAACGCCCGCGGGTGATCGCCCTGACCGCCCTGGGCCGCGAGGATTTCATCGCCCGCGCGCTGCGGCTGGGCGTAAACTACTACATGGTAAAGCCGGTGGAAATGAGCCAGCTGATGGATCGCGTCCGCGATAGCGCGCGGCAGATGGAGGGCGTGTGCGAGGAGCCGCCCGAGCTGCCCCCGCCGCCCTCTCCCAATGTGGATGACCGCATGAGCAACATCTTCCTCTCCCTGGGCATTCCGGCGCATATCAAGGGCTATCAATTTCTGCGCGAGGGCGTGCGCCTGGTCATCGAGCAGCCCGACCGCATCAACCGCATCACCAAGGAGCTATATCCCAGCATTGCGCGGCGCTATGCCACCAGCCCCAGCAAGGTGGAGCGCGCCATCCGCCACGCCATTGAGGTGGCCTGGAGCCGCGGGCGCGTGGAATCGCTGAACCGCGCGTTCGGCTGCCGCGTAGCCATCCCCGAGGACAAGCCCACCAACGGCGAGTTCATCGCGCTGATTGCAGACAAGCTGGGCATGGAAAAGCAGCACAGCGCGAGCGCCGCCGCAGGCGGCTGAGGGCGCGCAATTTTGCAAATTGCCGCCCGAAACCCGCGCTTGCCGTAAGGCAGTAGCGCGGGGCGTACAAGGAAAGTACCAAAGAACCTGTGTGTGACGTAAAAGTCAATTGAATATAAGCAGGGAGTGGCCCTGGCCACCCCCGTGGCAGGGGAAAACTTAAGTTGCCTGGTTAGGAGCAAGCTCCCCCAGGCAACTTTTCATTTTTTTCCCTTCGGTCTGGCTTTGCCAGCCCTGCGCTGATCTGCGATCAGCGTGCCACGGGGGCAAGGCTGCGTGCATTTGCCATTCGCATCGATTTGCGATTGTGTCGAAAAAATGGCCCTGCATGCAATCCGTTGACAAATTATCGATAATGCAGTATGCTTTTTCCCGGCTATCCAGAAACCTGTCAATACGGCAGAGAAGAAGGAGGAAAATCCTGTATGAAAAAGTTTTTGAGCGTGGTTTGCGCGCTGGTCATGGTGTTGGGCCTGATGAGCGTGACAGCCTATGCCGCGGAGCTGACGGACGGCGTGTTCGAAGGCACCGGCAAGAGCTTCGGCGGCGATCTGAAGGTTGCCGTGACCGTCGAGGGCGGCAAGATCACCAAGGTTGAGGTGCTCAGCCATGGCGATACCGCCGGCGTGTGCGACGCTGCGATGGAAAAGATTCCCGCGGCGATCGTGGAGGCTCAGAGCGCGGACGTGGACGTTGTGACCGGCGCTACCCTGTCCTCCAACGGCATCATGGCCGCTGTGAAGAATGCGCTGGGTCTTGAGGAGGCGGCCGAGCAGGTGTGCACCATCTCCGATCCCGATGTGCTGGTGATCGGCGCTGGCGTGGCCGGCATGCGCACCGCCATTGAAGCCTGCCGCAACGGCGCCAAGGTGGTCGTGCTGGAAAAGACCGACCGCGTGGGCGGCACCATCGGCGGCGGCACGCTGATTGGCATCAACAGCAAGCTGCAGGCGGAGGCCGGCATCAAGGATGATCCCGAGCTGCTGGTGGAGGATGTCCGCCGCCTGAACGAGGGCTATCGCTCCCGCTTCCCCGGCGTTGAGTACACCTGGAATGAGAACCTGACCCGCTACTTCGCCCAGCACTGCGGCGAGGAGGTGGACTGGGTGGTCGACCTGGGCGTTCAGTTCGCCTCTGAAAAGAGCCGCACCCCCTCTCAGCCCACGCTGTATGAGCCGCTGAGCGTGGATCGTATTTCCAGCTGCGTGCGTTCCTCCCTTACCGACGTTGTGTACGGCGAGCTGAAAAAGTTCATCGACGCCGGCCAGTGCTGCATCATGTTTGAAGAGCCCGCTACCGATCTGATCATGGATGGCGAAACGGTAGTTGGCGCCAAGACCGCCAAGGCGGATTACTATGCCAAGGCGACCGTGCTGTGCACCGGCGGCTACGGCCACTCCGAAGAGCTGATTACCCGCTACAATTTCAAGAATTTCACCACCACCTCCTCCTGGTTCACCACGGGCGACGGCATGCTGATGGCGGAAAAGGCCGGCGCTGTGCTGAGCAACATGGACTTCCTGACCGCCTACTCCGGCGGCCTGAAGACCCCCGAGGGCGGCATGACCCGCACCATGTCCATCCGCTCCAAGGACTTCCCCTACCTGATCTTCATCAACAAGGACGGCAACCGCTTTGTGGATGAGCTGGGCAAGGAGGACGGCTCCAGCTACGATGAAATCACCTCCTGGTGGACCAAGGGCGAC
Organism: Clostridiales bacterium; assembly: GCA_004556155.1. GTDB lineage: Bacteria > Bacillota > Clostridia > Christensenellales > Aristaeellaceae > SFMI01. The sequence goes on along the minus strand of SFIM01000045.1, from coordinate 6,657 downwards.
AACAAGGTGTACATGATGGTCGATCAGGGCATCGTGGACGAGCTGAAGGAAATGGGCAAGCCCATCATCTCCGGCGATAAGGACTGGAGCAAGTTCGAGGATCAGAAGGCCAAGGGCAACATCCTCTTCAGCGGCTCCACCATCGCTGAGGTGGCCGAGAAGGCCGGCATCAATGCCGAAAACCTGGAAAAGACCATCGAAAAGTACAACACCTATGCCGAAAAGGGCTATGATGATGAGTTTGGCCGCACCCGCCTGATGAAGGCCTTCACCGGCGGCACCTACTACATCTTCGAGACCACCCCCTACCTGATGCTCACCGAGGGCGGCCCGCTGATGAACGAAAAGGCGCAGGTGCTCAACGCCTCCGGCGCGCCCATCCCCGGCCTGTATGAGGCTGGCGAGATCATCGGCACCGCCAACGCCTTCGGCCGCACCACCATCGGCGGCACCGGCAACACCGGCAACCTGGTCTGGGGCAAGCTGGCTGGCGAAAACGCCGCCAAGTATGCGCTGGGCCTGGAATAACGCTTTCATTATCTATCCCGTTTAATAAAGAAGGGACTGTGGAAGAACTTTTCGTTCTTTCACAGTCCCTTTTTGTTGCGGATGGGGGGACCTTCTGCCTGCCAATCGCAAATAGATGCGAATAGCAAGCGCACCCAACCATGCCCCCGTGGCAGCGGACAGCGCAGCTGGACGCAAGGGCTGGCGAAGCCATACCCAGTTTAACACAAACCCGCGCTACTGCCTTACGGCAAGCGCGGGTTTCGGGCGGCAATTTACAAAATTGCGCGCCCTCAGCCGCCTGCGGCGGCGCTATGACTCAAGAAAGTACCGTATCTCTCGTTCCCCCTCGCCTCCCTTTAGAGCAGCGGGTACGCCTTGGGCGGCACGCCATGCGCGCGCAGCACCGCGTTCAGCCGCGCCATCGCGTCGTCATCCATGCCCGGCAGGGCGTGGATTTCGCGGGTGCTGAAACGGTTAAAATCGGGCAGATAGGCAATGCCAAGCGCGCGCATGGCCTGCGCGGCCTCGGCGGGCAGGCAGGCAAAGGCCAGCTCCGCCGCGGGACGCTGCGCCGGGGCCTTGTAGGGCAGGGTGGCCTCATAGGCCGCCGCCTTGGCGGGATCTACCTCAAAAATGGGATCCTCGCGCCACACGCCGCTCACGCCATCCAGCACGCCGGGCTGCAGCGCCATGGCCATCAGCGCGTCGCCCACGCCGTAATCATCGCTGACGCCGTATTCCCGCGCCGGACGGAAGCCAAAGCGCGGATAGTAATCAGCATGCCCGTGCAGGCACACGATGCCAAACCCCATGGCGCGCGCCTGATCCAGCGCGTGGCGCAGCAGCGCCCCGCCCACGCCGCGGCCCTTCCAATCGGACGCCACGCTGAACGGGCCGAAGCTAATCGCATCGTGCCGCTGGCCATCGGGGCTATCGATGCTGCCGTGGCTGAATATCACGTTTGCGATCACGCGGCCATCCTGCTCGCCCACGAAATCCAGCTCGGGGATAAAGCACGGCGCGTCGCGCAGGATGTGCGCCAGGTAGTGCTCAACGCAGCCCGGCTCAAACTCGCCCCAGAAGGCGTCGCGGGTCAGCAGTTCGACGGTGTAAAAATCCTGTTTATTTTCAAGACGAATATTCATTTTCATTTCCTCCATATTTTGTGATAGGTGAATAAGGAACGGGGGACGAGGGGGGACGTTACTCAGGCGGCTGAGGGCGCGCAATTTTGCAAATTGCCGCCCGAAACCCGCGCTTGCCGTAAGGCAGTAGCGCGGGGCGTACAAGGAAAGTAACAAAGAACCGGTGTTGTAACCGTAAAAGTTACTGGTCTTAAGCTGGGAGTGACCCTGGCCACCCGCCACGGGGGGGCGGCAGTGCCGCCTTCCAGTTTTATCAGCTTGGCTTTTACGTCGCACGCAGCCTTCTTTGGCACTTTCTTGGGCTCCAAGAAAGTACCGTTTTCCTCGTTCCCCTCGTCCCCCTCATCCCCTTACCGCCGGTTCTTGCGGTTGCACTTGGCAATTTGCTTCATTTTTTCATGCTTGGCGGCCAGCTGCGCCGCGCGGTCGGATTCCGCCGGCAGCGCCTGATAGCGCTGCCATAGCCCCGCGTCCAGCGTGCCGCTTGCCAGCGCGGCGCACGGCGCAGCCCGGCTCGCAGGTGTGGGTGCAGTTGGAAAAGCGGCAGCGGCCGATCAGCTCCTCCACCGGCGCAAAGCTGTCGCGCAGCCCCTCGCGGGCGAAAAGCAGCCCCATCTCGCGCATGCCGGGGGTGTCGATGATCATCGCGCCGCCGGGCAGCATCAGCAGCTGGCGCGCGGTGGTGGTGTGCCGCCCCTTGCCATCCTGGGCGCGGATGGCGGCGGTTGCCTGCGCATCCTGCCCCAGCAGGGCGTTGATCAGGCTGGATTTGCCCACGCCCGAGCTGCCTAAGATCACCAGCGTGCGGCCGGGGGCCAGATAGGGCGCAAGCCCCGCCATGCCCGCGCCCGTGGCGGCCGATACCGCCAGCGCCGGGACATCGGGAAAGCGCTGCCGCACGGCGGCCAGATAGGGCTGCGCATCGGCGCACAGATCGGCCTTGGTCAGCAGGATCACCGGCGCGCCCCCGCTTTGCAGGGCCAGCGCCAGCGTGCGCTCCAGGCGCGACAGGTTAAAATCCTGATTGAGCGATTGCGCAACCAGCACGGTATCAAAATTGGCCGCCACGGCCTGGGCCACGCGCCCCGGCGTGGGATCGCGGCGCGCAAAGCAGCTGCGGCGCGGCAGGGTGCGCATAATGGCGCTGTCGCCCGCCTGCTGCCAGGCAAGCAGCACAAAATCGCCCACGGTGGGGAACGTCTCGCCGCCGTAGTAGTACGCGCCGCCGCGCAGGGTGGCAAAGCCCGCGCCCGCATCGCACACAATTTGATAGCGGCCGCGATGCTCGCCCACAACGCGCGCGGGCAGGCAGGGGGAGTAGTCGCTGGGGGCGGTATACCCATAATCTGAGATATGCAATTGTGATTCCTCCAAGTCAAAAACAGCAAAACGCCGCAAGAACCGCAGCGGTTCTCACGGCGTGAAGAAGCGTTCTGCGGGCGCAAATGGATGCAGCAAACAAGGCGAACGCGCAGCGCAGTTCGCACTCTTCGGTTACAAAGCGACTAAGCGCCTTACAGAACCGACATCCATTGCCCCTTTCGCGCTTCCCTTGGGGGAAGCATTACGGATATAGTATAGCACCCCTAAAGGCAAAACGCAACGCCAAATATAAAACGGACGGTTTTAGCGGCTTTTTGCGCAAATTTGCCCCCTTTTTGCGCCAAAACCGCTTGTACAATCGATAAAGATGGTATATAATGGACGATGTGTGCGGGCCTTTGCCCGTCTCAAGCTGACGCCCCAATTTTCCATCAAAAAGGAGAATGATTATGAAAAAGACCATCGAAGACGTAAACGTACAGGGCAAAAAAGTGCTTGTCCGCGTGGACTTCAACGTGCCCATGGACAAGGAAACCGGCACCAAGATCACCGATGAAAACCGCATCATCGGCGCGCTGCCTACCATCCAGTATCTGCTCAGCCACGGCGCGGCCGTGATCCTGTGCTCCCATATGGGCAAGCCCCACAATGTGCTGAACGCCAAGCTCAAGCTGAACAAGAAGGAGCTGGCCAAGATTGCCGACCTGCCCGCCGAGGAGCAGGAGGCCGCCACCGAGAAGGCCCTCAAGAAGGCCGCTCAGGATGTGACCAAGCTGTCCCTGGCTCCCGTCGCCAAGCGCCTGGGCGAGCTGCTGGGACAGGAAGTGATCATGGCCAAGGACGTAATCGGCGAAGACGCCAAGGCCAAGGCCGCCGCGCTCAAGCCCGGCCAGGTGCTGCTGCTGGAAAACCTGCGCTTCCATGCTGAAGAAGAGAAGAACGATCCCGACTTCGCCAAGGCGCTGGCTTCCTATGCCGATCTGTATGTAAACGACGCTTTCGGCACCGCGCACCGCGCGCATGCCTCTACCGCCGGCGTGGCCGCCTATCTGCCCGCCGTTTCCGGCTACCTGATTGAAAAGGAGCTTAAGTTCCTGGGCAGCGCCGTGGATAACCCCGCCCGTCCCTTCGTGGCCATCCTGGGCGGCGCCAAGGTTTCCTCCAAGATCGGCGTGATCACCAACCTGATCGACAAGTGCGACGCGCTGATCATCGGCGGCGGCATGGCTTACACCTTCGTCAAGGCCATGGGCGGCAGCATCGGCAACAGCCTGCTGGAGGAGGACAAGCTGGAGCTGTCCCGCGAGATCATGGAAAAGGCCAAGGCCAAGGGCATCAAGTTCCTGCTGCCCATCGACACTGTGTGCGCCGACAGCTTCTCCAACGACGCCAACACCCAGGTGGTGCCCGTCAGCGAGATTCCCGACGGCTGGGAGGGCATGGACATCGGCCCCAAGACCCAGGCGCTCTTTGCCGAGACCATCAAGAACGCCAAGACCGTTGTTTGGAACGGCCCCATGGGCGTGTTCGAGTTCCCCAACTTTGCCAAGGGCACCATCGCTGTGGCGCAGGCCATGGCGGATTCTGACGCTGTGACCATCGTGGGCGGCGGCGACAGCGCGGCGGCCGTGACCCAGCTGGGCTTCGCGGACAAGATCGACCACATCTCCACCGGCGGCGGCGCGAGCCTGGAGTTCCTGGAAGGGCGGCTGAGGGCGCGCAATTTTGTAAATTGCCGCCCGAAACCCGCGCTTGCCGTAAGGCAGTAGCGCGGGGCGTACAAGGAAAGTAACAAAGAACCTGTATTGTGGACGGGAAAGCTGCTTGAATAAAGCTGGAAGGCGGCACTGCCGCCCCACCCCCGTGGCAGGGAAAATTCGCGTGTCCGGATCGGCGCAAGCGCCATCCGTTCACTTGAATGTTTCCCCTATGGTCTGGCTTCGCCAGCCCGCGCCGATTTCATCGGCGTGCCACGGGGCTGATTGGCCGCGTAAATCCTGAGCAGCAGTCGGCAATTGTTGGACAGAGCCAGATACCCAAAGCCTTCCCCTCCAAGAGAAAGGCTTGTCGAGCATATAGCGAGCCGGACGAGGGGTTTCCCTTAAACGTTCCCCATTCCTCCCCATCCTTAATTAGCAGTAAAAGGAGATAAAACAATGCGTACTCCCATTATCGCTGGCAACTGGAAAATGAACAAGACCCCTGCCGAGGCGACCCAGCTGATCCAGGAGCTCAAGCCCCTGGTGAAGGACGCGAAGAGCACCGTGGTGGTGTGCGTGCCCGCGCTGTGCGTGCATGCCGCCAAGCAGGCTGCGCGCGGCAGCAAGATCAAGGTGGGCGTGCAGAACATGCACTGGGCTGCCTCCGGCGCCTACACGGGCGAGCTGTCCGCCGATATGTGCAAGGCCTGCGGCGTGGACTATGTGATCGTAGGCCACAGCGAGCGCCGTCAGTACTTTGGCGAAACCGACGAGACCGTTAACAAGCGCGCGCTGGCCGTGGTTCGCGCGGGCATGACCCCCATCATCTGCGTGGGCGAGCGCAAGGAGCAGCGCGAGGCGGGCTACACCGACGCGCTGGTGGAATATCAGACCCTGATCGCCCTGACCGGCATGACCGCCGACGAGGTGAAGAAGGTCGTTATCGCCTACGAGCCCGTATGGGCCATCGGCACGGGCCTGACCGCCACCGACGAGCAGGCCAACGAGACCATCGGCGTCATCCGCGCCGCGCTGGCCCGCAAGTATGGCAAGCGCGTGGCGGACAAGGTGCGCATTCAGTACGGCGGCAGCATGAAGCCCTCCAATGTGGACGGCCTGATGAAGCAGCCCGAAATCGACGGCGGCCTGATCGGCGGCGCGTCCCTGAAGGCGGAGGATTTCGCCCGCATCGTCAACTATCAGGAATAATCCGAGGTAAAGCATGGAATTAACCGGAAAACAGCGCGCCAGGCTGCGCAGCATGGCCAACACCCTGCCCGTGGTGCTCTATATCGGCAAGGAGGGCGTGACCGATGCGACCGTGAAGGAAGCGTATGACGCGCTGCAGGCGCGCGAGCTGATCAAGTGCTCGCTGATGGACAGCGCGCCCCTGGATGTGCGCGAGGCCTGCGGCCTGCTATGCGACCGTCTGGGCGCATCCCCGGTGCAGTGCATCGGCCGGCGGTTCACCATCTTCCGCCGCAATGAGGACGAGCCCAAGATCGAGCTGTAATCATCCCTTCTTCCCCTGTACCCAGCCGGGTACAGGGGATTTTTTGCGGGGGAGGGACGAAGGGGAACGATGGGACGAGGGGGGGACGTTACTTTCTTCAGGAAAGAAAGTAACAAAGAACCTGTGTTGTGGACGGAAAAGCTGCTGGTTTTAAACTGGAGCCCGGATGAAAGCAAGCTTTCCTCCGTTCGCTTCCTGCTTTCCCCCTTGGTCTGGCTTCGCCAGCCCTGCGCTGATCTGCGATCAGCGTGCCACGGGGGCGTGGTTGGGTGCATTGGTCGTTCGTATCTGTTTGCGATTGTTGGATAGAACGGCCAAGCAGCATGAAAACCGCACAACTATAAAAGCCTTCTCCCAAACGGGAGAAGGTCAGATTGTCAAAAAAGTCTCGCTTAAGCTCTTGGGATGCATGAAGGGGCCGCAGCCCCTTCATAAATAATCCGCAGCGGCGGCGTGTACGGCGCGA
>SFIM01000044.1 GCA_004556155.1 Clostridiales bacterium | reverse complement strand
CGTCGTTCGCCTACGGCTCTCTCCTCAACTGGGCCGGATCTTCTTCAAAAAGCAGACTTCTAGCCAACTGGATGCTCAATTTGTTATTGCAATTTGCGATTCCATTCCGTTGTCATGTAGAGCGTTAAAGCGATTTTGCTGAAAACGGCCCCTTTGGGTTAAATGGATTGGGTGTTTTGTTGTTTTAAGCGTTGCATATTGTATCGCAACAGAATTATCATATTTTCTCATTTGCATTAATAGATGACGCGGCAGGATCATTATTATATGCGATTTGGCGATTGCAAATGGCAGTTTTATGTGAAAACAAAAGCGCGCCACTCTCCATGCGCCGGAAAGGAGCGCGCTTTCTTGCGCCATATTACAGGTACGGCCGGACATCTTTGGCCAGCGATTCTTCCTCGCCAATCAGCTCGCGGGTGACTTTTTGCGCCTGAGGCTGTGCGTTGGGGTACTGGTTCAGATACCGGCTCAGGGACTTCACGCCCATGCCGCAGCCATCCGTAATCAGATCAGCCGCTTGCTGATCGGGATTGCCCATCATCATCTTCATGCCCGATTTCATCGCGGCCATGCCCTTGGCCATGGCGGGCGGCTCCTTGCCCGCGTCACCCAGGGCGGAAAGCAGCTCCATGATGCGGTTGCCCAGCTGCTCGTGGCGCTTACGGCTTTGGGCAAGCAGATCGTGCAGCTCCTGGTTCTTCACATTTTCCAGCACGCCGTCAATGGAGGCCACGCCCATCTTCGCGCCCGCATCGCACTCGCGCAGCAGGCGCAGGGTATCCTGATTTTCCATATAAAAAGCATCCCCTTTCCGGGCTATTATGCGCCGCGGAAAGGGGAAAATATACAGTATGCCAGCAAAATCAGGCCGTTTCGATATCGATCACGCTGTCGGTGGATTTGCCGCAGGCGGCGCAGATTACATCCAGCCGGAAGGAATCAAAGGCGTTCACCCAATCCTCCTCGCTGAGCGCATTGCCGTCCTCGTCGGTCAGCTCGCTTTCGTCGATGAAATCCTGTCTGCCCGCCGAGGTGATGCTCACCCGCAAGCCAAAGGCCGTTTTCTGCCGGCAGTGCGGGCAGGTATCCATGGCCGTCAGCCTGCCCGAAAGATCGTACAGATAGCCCGCCTTGGCGACAAAGCCGTCCCAGCCGTGCCTGCCCGCGTGGAACAGCAGGATCTTGCTCCCGCAGGAGCGGCACTTGGCAGCCGCCACCGTGCCCGCCTCGTTGGCATAGGGTGTAAAGAGCAGGTGCCCGCACTTGCAGCGGATCACGCCCGTGACGGACAGCTCGCTGTTTTTCTCCCCCAGCGGGGTGAGGAAGGGCTTCAGATGGGTAGGAATGGGATAGGCGGTCATGGCGTCATGCTCCTTTTCTTACAGGCTCAGCAGCCCGGCGGACAGCAGATAATCATCAAACAGCGGCAGGAAGGCGTCGATCAGCGCGCAATAGCGCACGCTGCCCGCATCATCCAGCGGGAAGGCGCGCAGCAGCGCATCCAGCAGATACTCCACTGCCTCGTCCTCGTCGTACTCGCCCTCGCCGGTATCGCCCGTATCGTCCAGCGCGCCGCAGGCGTGCAGATAATCCACCTGCGCGGCCACCAGCGCGTCGCACAATGCCTGGCGATGATCCCGGAATTCGGGAAAGCGCTTCCATTCCAAATGCTTGAGCGCGTAATCGGCCGCGCCGGCGGGATTCAGCCCCAGCATGACGGACATTACAGCAGCGCCTCCAGCTGATCCACGGTATCGGCAAACACCTTTAGCGCATCCTGCACGGTGGCGGGGTCTTCCATATCCACGCCGGCCAGGCGCAGCGCATCCAGCGGCGGCAGGCTGCCGCCCGCGCTGAGGAACTTCATATAATCATCCACCGCAGGCTGACCCTCGGTGAGGATGCGGTTGGCGATGTACACGGCGGCGGAGAAGCCCGTGGCATACTTATACACATAGAAGGCGCGGTAGAAGTGCGGGATGCGCATCCACTCGCTGCGCACGCAGTCGTCGATCACACAGCCATCGCCGTAATACTGCTGATTCAGGCGATAATGCAGTTCGCCCAGCGAATCGGCGGTCAGCGGCTGGCCCGCCTCCTCCATGCGATGGCTTTCGCGCTCGAAGGCGGCGAACATCGTCTGGCGGTACACCGTGCCGCGGAACTCCTCCAGCAGCTGATTGGCCAGGTAAGCGCTGGCCTTTTGATCGTCCTTATACTCGTCCATCAGGGCGCGCATCAGCAGCATTTCATTGCAGGTGGAGGCGACCTCCGCCACAAACAGCGAATACCCCGCCTTGGCAAATGGCTGTGCGTGGTTGCTGTGCCAGGAGTGCATGGCGTGGCCCAGCTCGTGCGCCAGGGTGGTGGTGCCGTTCAGATCCTCGGTGAAGTTCATCAGCACATAGGGATGCGCGCCGTAGGTGCCCCAGGAGTACGCGCCGGAATGCTTGCCGCGGTTCTCGTACACATCGATCCAGTGGTTGTTATACGCCTCGTCCAGCAGCTGCGCGTAATGCTCGCCCAGCGGAGCCAGGCCCTTCTTGACCACCTGGAAGGCTTCGGGGTAGGTCAGCTTCATATCGAAGTCGTCCACGATGGACACATACAGGTCGTACAGATGCACCTCGTCCACGCCCAGCTTCTTCTTGCGCAGCTCCATATACTTTTTCATGGCGGGGCGCATAGCTTCGATGCCGCTGAGCAGGTTATCATACACCGCCACAGGGATACGATCGGGGAACAGCGAGGCCTCGATGGCGCTGTCAAAATTGCGCGCGCGCGCGCCGACCACATCGCCCTTGACGCTATAACGGTAGGTAGCAGCATAGGTCTGGCGATAGTCGTTATAGCCCTTCATCATGGCTTCAAAAGCGCCCCTGCGTACCTCGCGGTTACGGCTGCGGATCAAGCGGCCGTACATGGCGTTGCTGAGCTTTACCTGGTTGCCCTCTTCATCCTTTACCACGGGGAAGGGCATATCCACGTCGCTAAGCATGGTATACACCGCGTCGGGCGCGCCCATCAGCTCGTTCGTCATGGCCAGCAGGCGCTCCTCCTTGGCGGAGAGGGTGTGCGGCTTGTTGCGCAGCAGATCGTCCACAAATACGTCGTACTCGCTGAAATTAGGGTCGTTCTTCATATCCAGCAACGTCTGCTCAGGCAGGGAAAGAAGCTCGGGCTGCAAGAAGGACACAGCGCTTTCGGCCTTTGCGGCCAGGCTGCGCGCGCGGGTCAGCTGATCCTGCGCCTGGCTGTCGCCGCCGTCCTGATCGGCGTACATGGCGGCGTAAACCAGCAGCCGCTCCAACAGCCGGTTCATCTCCATCGCCTCGCGGATGGCCTTGCGCGGGTCCTCCCCCACATGGCCCTGCCAGGCGGAGAAGGCGGACACCTGCTCCTGCGCCTCCTTGAACTGGCGTTCAAACTCGGCGGCGCTTTCAATAATACTGCTCAAATCCCACAGATAACGGGGATCCATATCTTTGCGTGCTTTGGGTTCCTGCATGGCTGTAATCCTCCATATCCAATGCTTTCCATGTCATTGTAGCACGCTGTGATGCGGCATGCAAGCGCAAATCCGCGCGAATTTGCGCAAACCGCGGCGCATTTTCGCAAAGATGTGCGGATACGGCGATCAGGCTTGAAAAAATGCCTTTTATCCATTATAATCTATGGTTGGGTGAGAATACCCGGAGGAATGTATGTTTCAAGGCTTTAACAGCGATCTGCTGTCCTTTTACGCCGATATCCGTTTTCACAATGAAAAGGCGTTCATGGACGCGCATCGCAAGGAGTATTACCAAAAGGTTCGCGATCCCTTTTACGCCTTTATCGCCGAGATGGCGCCCGTGATGCTGTCCATCGATCCCGATATGGAGGTACGCCCGGCCAAGTGCCTGTCGCGCATCAACCGCGATACGCGCTACAGCCGGGATAAATCCCCCTACCGCGATCATCATTGGGTAGCTTTTCGGCGCGCGGCCGCCGGCAAGGACGGCATGCCCTTTTACTGGTTCGAGATTCGGCTGGATGCCGTCAACTGGGGGCTGGGCGTATGGGGTGAAAACCGCCCGATGATGGACAGCCTGCGGCGGCGCATGGTAGCCAATCCCGATGAGATGATCGGCCTTCTGCGTCTTTTGCAGAAGCGCGATTTCTCCGTTGGCGGCACGCAGTGGAAAAAGCTGCGCCCGCCCGAGGATCTGCCCGCCGTGCTGCAACCCCTGTACTGTATGCGGGAAATCTATTTCTCCCGTGAGCATATCGACCCTGGATGGATTTTCGACGCTTCCATTACCGATCGCGTGGCGGCGGATTTTCAGGCTATCGCGCCTGTGTGGCGGCTGCTGCGCGGCTTAAGCGACATTGGGGAGGAGACGTATGACTGATTATCAATCCTTAAAGAGCGGTACCGATATCCGGGGCGACGCCCTGGGCGAAAAAGCAGTATTGACCAACGAAGTGGCGCTGTGCATCGGCGGCGCGTTTATCACCTGGCTAAGCGAAAGGACCGGCAAGCATCCCGGCGCGCTGACCGTGGCCATCGGGCGGGATTCCCGCCTGACCGGCCCCGCGCTGCTGGCCGCCTGCGCCGAGGGCATGGCTCGCACGGGCGCGCAGGTGTGGGATTATGGCATGTGCACCACGCCCGCCATGTATATGAGCCTGCTGACCGAGGGCTTCAAGGCCGACGCCTCCATCATGGTGACGGCCTCGCACCATCCCTACTACCGCAACGGGCTCAAATTTTTCCTGCCCGAGGGCGGCGTATCAGCCACCGATATCAGCATGATCCTGTCCATCGCGGCCAGCACCGCGCCGGTGGACTGCCCGCATCCTGCGGTGCAGAAGCGCGACTTCCTGCCCGTATACAGGCAACAGCTGATGGATCGCATGCGCCGCGGCCTGGATACCGATGTGGCCTGTCCCCTGCTTGGGCTGCATGTGGTGGTGGACGCGGGCAACGGCGCGGGCGGCTTCTATGAAGAAATGCTGCGCGAAATGGGTGCATGGACCGAGGGCAGCCAGTTCCTGGAGCCCGACGGCCATTTTCCCAATCATATTCCCAATCCCGAAAACGAGCAGGCCATGGCCGCCATCAGCCAGGCTGTGGTCAGGGTGGGCGCCGACCTGGGCGTCATCTTTGACGCGGACTGCGACCGCGCGGCCATTGTGGATGCAGCCGGCCGCGAGATCAACCGCAACCGCCTGATTGCGCTGATCTCCGCCATCCTGCTGGATAAGGAGCCCGGCGCGACCATCGTGACCGACTCTGTCACCTCCTCGGGGCTGGCGCAGTTTATCACCGAGTGGGGCGGCGTGCACTACCGCTATAAGCGCGGCTACCGCAATGTGATCGACGAGGCCGTGCGCCTCAACGCCGCGGGCATCGACTGCCCCCTGGCCATTGAAACCAGCGGCCATGCCGCCCTGCGCGAAAACCACTTCCTGGACGACGGCATGTACCTGGTGACGGTACTGATCGTCGAGGCCATGCGCCTCAAGCAGGAGGGCAAGGAGCTGTCCAGCCTGCTGGACGGCCTGCGCGAGCCGGTGGAAAGCGTGGAGCTGCGGCTGAACATCACCGCCCCTGATTTCCGCGAGGCCGGCCGCACTGTCATCGAGCGCGTGATGGATCACGCCTCCTATGAGACCGACTGGCACATCGCCCCCGATAACCGCGAGGGCGTGCGCATCAACTTTGATCTGGACGACGGGCTGCAAAACGGCTGGTTCCTGCTGCGCCTGTCCGTGCACGATCCCGTGCTGCCGCTGAATGTGGAAAGCGACGTGCCCGGCGGCGTGCGTACCATGCTTTCCAAGCTGCTTTCCGTACTGGACGGCATTGAGGATATCGATATTTCCCCCATCCGCGCGTATCTGAGCAAAAATTAAAGGAGCGTTTATGATGGACATTCAGCAAAAGACGATCAATACCATCCGCACCCTGGCCGTGGATACCGTGCAAAAGGCCAATTCCGGCCATCCCGGCGCGCCTATGGGCATGGCCGCCATGGCTTATGCCGTGTGGGCCGACGCCATGTGCCACAACCCCAAGGATCCTCAGTGGCAGAACCGCGACCGCTTCGTCCTTTCCAACGGTCACGCCAGCGCCCTGCTCTACTCCCTGCTGCACCTGTTCGGCTACGGCCTGACGATGGATGATCTGAAGAACTTCCGCCAGTGGGGCAGCAAGACCCCCGGCCATCCCGAATATCGCCACACCCCCGGCGTGGAAACCACCACCGGCCCGCTGGGGCAGGGCATCGCCAACGCCGTGGGCTTCGCCATCGCCGAAACCATGCTGGCCGCCAAGTTCAACAAGCCTGAATTTCCCGTGGTGGATCACCGCGTATACGCCTTCTGCGGCGACGGCTGCATGATGGAAGGCATCGCCAGCGAGGCTGCCGCCCTGGCCGGCACCATGAAGCTGGGCAAGCTGACGCTCCTGTACGATGACAATGATATCTCCATCGAGGGCAACACCGACATCGCCATGCGTGAGGACGTGGGCATGCGCTTTGCCGCCTACGGCTGGCAGGTCATCCGGGTAGACGACGGCAACGACGTGCAGAAGCTCCTTGCCGCCATCGCCGAGGCCCGCCGCGACGATCGTCCCTCGCTGATCATCTGCAAGACCATCATCGGCTACGGCTGCCCCGCCAAGCAGGGCACCGCCGGCTGCCACGGCTCGCCCCTGGGCGATGATAACGTGCTGGCCATGAAGAAGACCCTGGGCATGCCCGAGGGCGCCTTCTGCGTGGACGACGATGTGTACGCTCACCTGGCCGAGTGCGCCAAGCGCGGCGAGCAGCGCGAGGCCGAATGGAACGACCTGATGCTGCGCTATGCCGAAAAGTATCCTGAGCTGAAAAAGGAATACGACGCCTGGTTCAACCAGGAGCTGCCCGAGGGGCTGATGGACGATCCCGAACTGTGGGCGTATGACGGCCGCATCGCCACCCGCGCCACCAGCGGCACGATGATTAACCGCCTGGCCAAGCGCCTGCCCAACCTGGTGGGCGGCAGCGCCGACCTGGCTCCCTCCAACAACACCTACATCAAGGACGGCGGCGATTACAGCGCCGAAAACCGCTCCGGCCGCAACATGCACTTTGGCGTGCGCGAGCATGCCATGGCGGCCATCTGCAACGGCATGGCTCTGCACGGCGGCCTGCGTGTGTTCTGCGGCACGTTCTTCGTGTTCAGCGATTACATGAAGCACGCCATCCGCATGAGCGCCATCATGAAGCTGCCCGTCACCTATGTGCTCACGCACGATTCCATCGGCGTTGGCGAGGACGGCGCTACCCACGAGCCCGTGGAGCAGCTGGCCGGCCTGCGCGCCATCCCCGATCTGCAGGTGATTCGCCCCGCCGACGGCAAGGAAACCACCGCCGCCTGGCTGACCGCCATCACCTCCGGCCTGCCCACCTGCCTGGTGCTTACCCGCCAGAGCCTGCCGCAGTATAACCATTGCGGCCGCTGCGGCTTCAAGGGCGGCTACATCCTGTCCGATTGCGACCGCACGCCCGACGTACTGCTCATGGCCAGCGGCTCCGAGGTGGAGCAGGTGCTGGGCGCGCAGGCCGAGCTTGCCAAGGACGGCATCGCCGCGCGCGTCATTTCCATGCCCTGCATGGAAACGTTCCTCAAGCAGGATGATGAATACCGCGAATCCGTCATGCCCAACGCCATCCGTGCCCGCGTGGCCATGGAAGCCGGCGCTACCATGCCCTGGTATCGCTTCACGGGTCTGGACGGCGCGGTGATCGGCCTGGATCATTACGGCGCTTCCGCCCCTGCGGCCATCCTGTTCAAGGAATACGGCTTCACGGTAGAAAACGTAGTGGCCACCGCCAAGCGCGTGCTGGGCAAATAAAAATCAATCAATACACGGATGGGCGCTTGCCGCAGGGTGAGCGCCCATCCCTGCAATGACGGTATATAAATTGGAGGGGATTATCATGACTACGCCGCACATTCGTGATTTCCGCGATCAGCGCGTGCATATGATCGGCATCGGCGGCAGCAGCATGTCGGGGCTGGCGCAGATGCTGCTGGATCAGGGCTACCACATCACCGGCTCTGACAACACCCACAGCCACGCGGTGGAGCGGCTGGAGGCCGAGGGCGTGCAGGTTTTCATCGGCCATGACGCGCGCAATGTGGAGGGCGCGGCGCTGATCGTCTATTCCGCGGCCATCGCGCCCGACAACCCCGAGCGCGCCTACGCCTTCGCCCATGATATTCCCCAGATGGAACGCGCCGTGCTGCTGGGGCAGGTAATGGAAGGCCATCAGGACGCCGTATGCGTCAGCGGCGCTCACGGCAAAACCACGGCCTCCTCCATGCTGGCGCAGCTGCTGCTGGACTGCGGCATGGATCCCGCCGTGCACATCGGCGGCAGGCTGGACGCGCTGGGCGGCGGCACGCGCATCGGCGGTGAAAAGGTGTTTGTTGCCGAGGCGTGCGAGTTTTCGGGCAGCTTTCTGCACATGAAGCCCACCATCGCCGTGGTACTCAATATCGACGCGGATCACCTGGATTATTACGGCGATATGGCGCATATCGAGGCGGCGTTCTACAATTTCTGCTCCCTGCTGCCCATGGACGGCCTGGCCATCGGCTGGGGCGAGGATCCCCGCGTGCGCGCGCTGTTTGCGCGGCTGGATCGCCGGCATGAAACCTTCGGCTACACCCAGGCCTGCGATTGGTATCCGGCCGATCTTACCTATTCCGATCACGGCTGCCCGCGCTTCACCGCGTGCTTCCGCGGCAAGCCCATGTGCTCGGTCGCGCTGCGCGTGGCAGGCAAATTCAACATTCTCAACGCCCTGGCCGCGCTGGCCAGCGCCCACGCCCTGGGCGCGGATATGCGCCTCGCCTCCGCATCGCTGGATCGCTTTGCGGGCGTGCATCGCCGCTTTGAGCACACCGGCGATATCGACGGCGTGCATATGTATCATGATTATGGCCACAACCCGGTGGAGATGCGCGGCGCGCTGAGCGTTGCCTGCGAGCAGCATGCCAACCATGTGTGGGCGGTGATGCAGCCACACACCTACAGCCGGGTCAAGACGCTGTTTGACGATTATCTCACCTGCACGCAGGCGGCGGATTATACGCTGGTGACGGATATCTACGCTGCGCGCGAGAAGGACCCCGGCGATATCAACAGCCAGATGCTGGTGGACGGCATGCGCGCCCACGGTGTAAACGCCGTGCTGACCCCCACCTTTGACGATACCGAAGCCTATCTGCGCGCGCACTGGCAGCCCGGCGACCTGGTGCTGACCATGGGCTGCGGCAATATCAACCTGCTCAATGAGCAGATGCAGCAGCACGGCGACACGAAAAAGTGAGGTACCCCGCCATGAAAAAGCGTATTCTTGTGCTCTGCCTGGCCCTGTGCCTGTTGTTAACAGGCTGCTCCACGGGGGATAAAAAGGCTGCGGACATACCCGGCAGGCTGACCATCGGCAATGTAAACGCCCTGTGCCAGGACGCGCAGCTGCTTGAAAGCGGCAAGGAGCTGCTGACTGCGCTGTCTGACGATCTGCTGCTGTGCCTGGCGCTTGACAGCGCCGCCCCCGCCACTGCCGAGCAGTTAGCAGGCTATGATCATATCGCGCTAATCAGTGCCAAATGGCTGGAGCAATACGGCAGCTCCGTCCAGCTGGAAACCGTGGATGAAACCGCGCTTTCCAACGCGCAGCGCTCCTACCTGACGCAGTACATGGCTGACCGCACGGTGGATGGCAGCGCCCTGCCCGGCGGCGCGGCGCTGTATACCCTCAAGAAGGGCAGCCTGTCGCTGCTTGGGGCGGATGGCAAGCGCATCGCCGCCAAGCAACCGCTTATCCTGCTCCTTGATCAGCCTGCCGTCGTGCTGCGCGCTGACACATGCCTATTGCCCCTTGCCGCCAGCGGCAACCTGTTCTTTGCCAGCCTGGAGCGTCTTTCCAGCGCGCTTTCCCAAAGCGCCCTGGCTGGGCAGGCAAGCACGGCGGAGGTCAAATAAGAAATAACGCAATCGCTTATAAAAAGCGCTCCGGAGCAAGTTCATCCGGAGCGCTTTTTCATTCATAAATTTGCCGGCACAAAATACATCAGCATCATGCCCAGCATATCCAGCACCAGCGTGCCGTCGGTGCGCAGGGTGGCGGTCGCGTCGCTGTCCATCAGGCTAAAGACCAGCGCGCTCCCCTCCATATGGCAGGCAAGGCCGTCAATCAACGTGCCGGAACAAGTGATATCGCAGGCTTTGCCATGCGCAGCCAGCGTGTCGCCCGCCATCTCGGTAATATCGGCAGGGATCGTCGCGTCCTCCGCCGTGACCTTGACGGCGGCCCATACGCCCTGATAGCTGTCCAGCGTCGCGCTTTCATCCACGGGCGCGGCCTTGACGGCCTGCGGCTTTTCGCGGCTCAGCGTCATGGTCATGCCCTCCTCGGCATAGATCAGGCTGCCGTTTTCGATCTTGAGCGCCACGCCGTCCAGCATCAGCACACCATCCTGCACCGTGCATTGCGCGCTGTCCACATCGCCGTTCATGGTCAGCATCGCATCCAGCCCCAAATCAGAAAGCGCATAGAGCGTGCCCTCCAGCTCCATGCTCACGCCATACCAGGCTCCAAGGTACCCTTTGGACACGGCGGCAGACTGCGCCGCGAAGACAGGCGTATCTTGGGGCGCGGGAGCCGCCGTCGGCTCAGCAGGCACGGTGGTGGTTTTCGGCTCAGTCTGCGGGATGGTTTCAATCGCCTGATCCGCCGCCAGCCCAGGCAGCAGCGCAAGCGCATCGGGCCGCTCAGGCAAGGCATGCATGTATTTTTCGCTGGTGACGGTGATCTCGCTGGGCTTTTCGCTCCAGCTCATGCAGTTCTGCGCCAGGCTGCGGATGTCCTCATCGGCATCCGCAGCGACGCGCACGGTCAGCTGCGGCGCAGCGTTAAGCAGCAGGCTCTGCGTCAGATTGCAGTCAAAGCACAGCGCATTGTGGCTGTCGCATTCCATGGCAAAGGTTTCGCCAATGGTCTTGACCTTTTTAGTAAAGTGCAGGCTGGTTAGATTTTTGCAGCCAGTGAACGCGCCGGTTTCGATCTCCTCCGCATCGACCACAAAGGAAGTCAGACCCGAGAAATTGAAGGCGTTGGCGGCGATCCTTTGCACATGCACGCCGAAATACAGGCTTTCCAGCGAATCGGTGCTGTCAAAAGCATAGCTGTCAATCACGCGCACGCCGTTCATAAACGCTGCGTTCTTTAGACCCCGGCACAGGACAAACGTGCTCTTGCCCGTGCTCTCCACAGGCGCGTAGCAAATGAAGCTTTCCAGCTGCTGGCAGTACATCAGCAGGCTGTCGGGGATTTCACGGATGGTCTCGGGCAGTACCAGCGTGCGCAGATGCACCCATTCAGCCTGATTGGTAGGCGTTTCGGTGTTGGTAAAACTCTGACAGGAGGCAAACACATTATACCCTTCAAAGCCAACCACCGTCACGCCGCCGATCTCGCGGGACACCCCCACATCCACATCGGTTCCCGTATAAGCGCTGATCAGGCCGGTTGCCGGGTTAAACTCAAAGTACTCAGCCGGGGGTCGGCGCAAAGGGCATCCTGACAAGCGCGCTCACCTCGCCCACGCGCAGGATGGGATCGTACCACAGGCGATTCAGCTTCTGGTTTCAATCGGCAATCTGCGCGTCCGTCGCACCGGCCGAAAGCCGCACGTCGGCCAGGCTGACGCAGTCCGCAAACGATTCCTCGGGAATCAGCGACGCATCGCAGAGCACCGTCAGCTTCTTCAGTCCCTCAAACGCCTCCGCGCCGATGGTGGTAAACTTATCGCTATGCGGCACGGCGAAATATTCCAGCGTCTGATTCTCCTTGAACAGGCTGTCGGCAAGGCCGATGGTCTGGACGGAATCGCAGATGTCATACGGATGAATGCGCGTCTGCGCGCCGGTATAGGCGGTCATCAGGCCGTTTTCATAAACGCTCGTACCGTCCTCGGGATAATCCGACTATGAATTCTGCGCGCGCCAGACATAGCAGAAAAGCCCCTGCGCATCCATATAAGCCTGCACCGCCAGCGCCTGCGCCTTGGTGCAATGCTCGTTCAGGTCAATATCAGCCAGCGTGCTGCAGCCGGAAAAGGCATTCTCACCCATCGCGGGGGGCTTCAAGCTCGGCAGGGCAACGTATTCCAGCGGCCAATCGTTATTGAACGCATAATCGCCGATGCTTGTCAGCGTGGCAGGCAGCGCGATAATACAGATACCACAGATGGCGCGTAACCGTATCGCCGCTGAAAAAGCGATACTTGACCGTGCGCAGAAACAGCCACAGCACAGTCATGGCGCATCCAGGCAGCAGCCACCGCCGATCGTCGCAATGCAGAATTCTGCTCGATATGGAAAAGCCCCACGCCATGGCCAGGCCGATATAGATCAAATTGGTCAGCAAAAAACATACGGCGGAGGGCAGCGGCGCGGCCAGGCGATCCAGCTGCCGAAAAAACCGGCAAGGACGAACAGCCCCAGTGCCAGGCAAAGCTTTGCGATGGATTTTCGCTTTATGGCCGCCATTCCCCCACCTCCGAACCGTCCCTTCCAGTAATTCTTATTCTACCATACAAAAGGTGGAAAAGCCAGCATTCCAAGGAAAAACGAACCAATCGGATTCCCGCATAGATTGCCTTGCGTTATGTTGAAATCAGATCCTTCTTGTCCATCCTCACTTCGATCACGATATGTTCCTTCTCCCGAAGCCTGACAACAAATATACCTTCTCATTGTTTTACCTTGTATCCCTCTGCCTCTCCTCCTCATGGCATTCCCCGTTCCTCCTCCGAGGCGGGCAGCGTCAGTTCAATCGCCGTGCCGCTTTCGCCGCTCTCCCTGACCCGAACGTCGCCGCCGTGGAGATGGGCGATCTCCCAAACCAGTGACAGCCCCAGTCCCACGCCGCCCTTTTCCCGGCTGCGAGACTTATCCACCCGGAAGAAAGGCTGGAACACGCTCTCACGGAAGTCCTTCGGAATGCCGCAGCCCGTGTCTTTGATCTCAATCATCGCTTCTTCTCCCCGGCGGGACACGGCGGCGCTTACGCTTCCGCCGGGGCGGTTGTATTTCACGGCGTTCTCCACCAGATTGAAAATGGCGCGGTACACCAGCACGTCGCTGCCGGTGATCCACAGATCCTCGCCGCTCTGGGAGAGCGTCACGCCGCTCTTCTCCGCCAAGGGCGACAGATCCGCCAGCACCTCC
>SFIM01000061.1 GCA_004556155.1 Clostridiales bacterium | reverse complement strand
GACTTGATTGCGTGCTCGATCATATTGGCCACTGCCATATTAAGCGGACCTATACAACCGGAGTATGCCTGCACGATCAGCTCGCCATCCTCGGCGGATATGCACACGCCTGGCTCCGTGTGCCTATTATTATAATTATTATTATTATTATGCTTATAATCCTCTGATGGTATGTCATAATGATGTTGGTTAGTTGTCCTGGTTGTTGTATTGCTCATATCACAATCTCCTCGTAATGTATTATCGAGGTGATAATATGACTACTGGCGAGTATCTTGATCGATGGTTGGCCATGCGGGCACAGGCGCTGGCGCCGCGCACGGTGGAGTGTTACAGTCGGTTAATCAGATCGATAGCCGGCATAGCTCACATAGATCTGACTGAGCTTACAACATGGGATTGCCAAGGACCGATACAGCGCGCTATTGACGCCGGGCACGGTCGCACTGCCGAGCAGATCTACGTGTTGTTAAGGACAGCGATGTCTGACGCTGTTGAGCTGAGATTAATTACCGTATCCCCAGTAATATCAATTCTGCGGCCGCGCAGGCGGCCAAAGCAGATTGATGCCTGGTCAATTGACGATACACGGCGGTATATCGCTGCGGCCATGGCCGACGATCGCGCACTTGAAATGCTGCTGCCATTGATGGCAGGTTTGCGCCGCGGCGAGGTGTGCGGCCTCCGATGGGAGGACGTTGACCTTGCCAACGGTATTATGCACATCGCCAGGCAAAAAATCTGGCTTGACAGCGGCGATATTATCGTCACACCACCCAAGAGTGACAGCGGCGTGCGCGACGTGGCCATTGCAGACGCTCTCAGAGGGCCTCTGAAGGCGCGCAGGCAGTTATCTGGCTGGGTTACCGACCTTACCGCGTCCGGAGTGGCGCAGGCCGTAAAAAGGGCCACAGAGCGCGCCAGAGTGCGTCACATCGGCACTCATGGATTGAGACACACATTTGCAACCAATGCAATCAGAGGCGGTGCCGACATGCGCAGCCTGCAGACTGTGCTCGGACATGCAGACTATGCAACTACTGCAAATATATATACACATCCGGATGTCGACATGCAACGTACAGTTGTTGCAAGCGCGACGCGCGTTGTGATATAATAATGTGTGTCAATTGACCATTATAGCACCTGACTCTTAATCAGGGTGTCCAGGGTTCGAGCCCCTGAAGGTGTACCATTGCCGGGTTACCGGCGCTTTACTTGATTGTCCGCCCCTTGATGGCTCAAATGGGGCGGGCATTTTTATGCATTGTTGGTCTTAAGTAAGTATGCGCTGATGGCCATGCGCACATACTCGGACATTGTTACGCCTTGAGCTTTAGCCGCATCAGACACGATCTGCTTTTGCGATGGCGTCAGACGGACTATTATTGCTGGATTGCCAGTTGACATAAACACACCTCCTGATTGCATTATAGGGATGTATTACACCGTTGTCAAGTACCCAAATTAACCGAGGACGGTAACAATTGGGTAGCCACGGCAGCGCGGCGGCCGCAGGCCGCCGGAAGCCGGCGCGCAGCGCCGCGCCGTAACCCCGAGGCGCGCGGAAGACAAAAAGGACCCCGAACAGCGCGCGCCGAGGGCGTTGATCGCAAGCGAGGGAGCGCAGCGACCGATGCGCGATGCGCGCGCATCGGTTAGATCTAGCGCTTAATAGGGCCATTCCCCCCTTCGCGACACAAAAATTCGGGGCCCCCACCGCAGTGGGGTTCCAGATCGCGCAGCGATCTTACCGCCGCCGCGCGGCCGCAGCCGCGCGCAAACCTGCAGACAGGACCCGCAGCGCATATGTTGGCGCCGCCGCCGCCCCGTAACGCCACTGGGAGGGCAAATGTCCCCGGGTGGGCCCACCGAGGCATATACGCGCGGGCACTAACGCTTTGGCAGGCGCGCAGGCCAGGCGCAAAATTGCGCCGGCCCGACCGCAGGGAGGGGGCCCGACTAAGCCCCCCCGCCCCCCACCTAATAAGTTCCCGCTTGGGCCGGGGAAACAGGGGCCCCGGCGAGAGGGGGTTGGGGGGTCTGGGGGGAGGGGGGGCGGCGCGCCGCAGCTCAACGCCAGGGCGCGGGCCCTTTTGTTTAAGGGGTGGGCCGTCTGCAGCTATTGGGGGATCCTGGGCGGCGGCGGCGCCAACAAAAACCAGCCCCCAAACGTTGGGAGCTGGTGAGGTTATCCGACTATGATGCTATCGCGCTTAATCAGCAGCAGGACATAATCCGATATTGTCAGCCCGCGCGCTTTTGCCTGAGCCCTGATCGCGCGTTGATCAGAGACTGTGATGCGGATTGACAACCGTTTATCGCGGCCAGTTGGCATATACCGGCCATATGTGTCCCTTAGCTGATTACTCACCGTCAGATCACCCCCTTGTTAATTATGACATATATGTAATACTTTTGTCAAACAAAATTAATCTTAAAATGGCATGTTGTCCGGATCAGCATAGCGATCTGGGTTGACGGCTTTGGCATTTTGCTGCCACCACTGTTGCGGTTGATCGGCCTGCGAGGCATGGCGCGCTTTGGCACCTGCATGCCCGTATTGGATCCAGTTACGCAGGATTGCCCGGAGATATGCAGCTGATGGCCTGGGTGCAAAAGCGGTCTCCTCGATGGCACATAAGACATCATCAACAGATAGGCCGGACTTGATTGCGTGCTCGATCATATTGGCCACTGCCATATTAAGCGGACCTATACAACCGGAGTATGCCTGCACGATCAGCTCGCCATCCTCGGCGGAT
>SFIM01000043.1 GCA_004556155.1 Clostridiales bacterium | reverse complement strand
GCTGCTTCCTCTGTCATTTTCTGGCCGTGAGCCGCAGGCTCACAAGAAAATGACGTTCCCGATGCAAGTCTGCTTTAGCTGACTTGCATCGGCAGGCTGCTTCATGCGAAGCAGCCGGGCTTTTCAATGGTATTTGCTTACAGACCCAGCTCCTTGCGGTAGCCGTCCAGCTCGGGCGCGTTGCCGTATACAAAGTGGTCGGGCAAAATCTCGCACCACTCCGGCTTATCCACCGAGTAGTCGTGCACCGACGGATCGTACACCAGCAGCTTCTTGCTGCGCTCCAGATAGGGATTGGGATTGGGCACGGCGGACAGCAGCGCGCGGGTGTAGGGATGCAGCGGATGACGGAACAGCTCCTCCGCCTCGGCCAGCTCCACGATGCGGCCCTTGTGAATGACCGCGATGCGGTCGGAGATGAAGCGCACCACGCTCAGATCATGCGCGATGAAGAGGTACGTCAGGTTGCGCTTTTTCTTCAGCTCGTTGAGCAGGTTCAGCACCTGCGCGCGGATGGACACATCCAGGGCGGAGATGGGCTCGTCGGCCACGATGAACTCCGGCTGCATGATCAGGCTGCGGGCAATGCCGATGCGCTGACGCTGGCCGCCCGAGAACTCGTGCGGGAAGCGGCTGGAGAACTCAGGCAGAAGGCCCACTTCCTCCAGCGCGTGCTGCACCTTATCCACGCGATCCTTGTTATCTTTATACAGGTGATAATTGATGATGCCTTCGGATACGATGTAATCCACCTTGGCGCGCTCGTTCAGCGAGGCCATGGGATCCTGGAAGATCATCTGGCAGCTGCGGATGACCTCGTTATCCAGCTCGCGGCTGATCTTGCCGGTGATGCGGCGCCCCTTGAAGAGCACCTCGCCGTTGGTGATGGGATTGATGCGCACGATGGCGCGGCCGATGGTGGTTTTGCCCGAGCCGGACTCGCCCACCAGCGAGAAGGTTTCGCCGCGGTAGATGGTGAAGTTTACATCGTCCACGGCGACAAACTTCTTTTTGCCCGAGCCAAAGGTGATCTGCAGATCCTTCACCTCGATCAGCGGCTCACGGTCGGGCCGCAGATGGGGATGATCCATGTGGGAGATGGGCTCAGCGTCCATCAGGTGCTGGCTGCTGAGCTTGCGGATGGTATCGGGCTGGTTGATCTTGGGCGCGCGCGGATCCAGCATCCAGGTCTTGGCCTGGTGCGTGGGCGTCACGTCAAAGAGCGGCGGCTCCTCCAGGAAATCGATGTTGAGCGCCTGATGGTTGCGGGGAGCGAAGGAATCGCCCACCACCTTGTTGAACAGGTTCGGCGGGGTACCATCGATGGCGGGCAGCTTTTCGCCCTTGACGCCCAGCTGCGGCAGCGCGCCCAGCAGCGCCCAGGTGTAGGGATGCCATGCATCGAAGAAAATCTCGTTGACCATGCCGATTTCCACAATCTGGCCAGCGTACATAACCGCCACACGGTCGGCCACGTTGGCCACCACGCCCAGGTCGTGGGTGATATAGATGATGGTCATGTGCTGCTCGCGCTGCAGCTTGCGGATCAAATCCAAAATCTGCGCCTGGATGGTCACATCCAGGGCGGTGGTCGGCTCGTCGCAGATCAGGATCTGCGGACGGCAGGCCACGGCGATGGCGATGACCACGCGCTGGCGCATGCCGCCGGAAAACTCATGCGGATACTGATTATAGCGGCGCTCAGGATCGGGGATACCCACCAGCTCCAGCATGTGGATGGCCTCGCGCTTGGCCTCGCGGCCGCGCATGCCCTGATGCAGCTCGATGGCCTCCTGAATCTGCACGCCGATCTTCTTCAGCGGGTTCAGGCTGGTCATGGGATCCTGCGTCACCATGGCGATCTTGCCGCCGCGGATGGTGCGCCATTCCTTCTCGGTAGTAAACTTGGTCAGATCCTGGCCGTTATACAGGATGGAGCCGCCGGTGATCGAGCCGTTTTTATCCAGCATGCCCACAAAGCACTTGGTAAACACGGACTTGCCCGAGCCGGACTCGCCCACGATGGCCAGCGTTTCGCCGTCATACAATTCCAGGGAGCACTTGCGGATGGCGTTCAGCTTTTCGCCGCGCAGGGTGAACTGCACCTCCAGATCCTTGGCAGCCAGAATCGGCTCGGTGCTCAGGATCTGCTTGGCGCGCTCCTCAAAATTGATGCCGTATTTTTCAATGACCTGTTCGCTCATCTTGTCCCCTCCCCTTACACATGGTTGCGCGGGTCGCACGCATCGGAGAACGCATTACCCACCAGGTAGAAGGTAATGGTAATCAGCGATACGATGGCCGCGGGGAAAACCAGCAGGTAAGGATAATCCAGGAAATAGCTGCGGGCGTTGCGCAGCAGGATGCCCAGCGAGGGCGTGGAGATATCCAGCAAGCCCAGGTAGGACAGCGTGGTTTCATAGGCGATGATGCCCGGAATGGACAGCGCCAGGCGCAGGATGATGACGCTGACCAGATACGGGAAAATATTGCGGCCCAGGATGCGCATCAGCGGCGTGCCCAGGCAGCGGGAGGCCAGGTTATATTCGCGGTCACGGTACATGAACACAAGGTTGCGCACATTGCGCGCCGTGCCCAGCCAGTAGAAGGCGACCATGGCGATGCCCATAATCAGCGTGCTTTTGCCAATCATCAGGGCGATCAGGGTCATGTAGATGATCGTGGGGATATTGTCGATAAAGTTGTACAGCTCGGTAAAGAAGCGATCCAGCTTGCGCACATAGCCCCATACCAGGCCGATGCACACGCCCACGAAGATCTGACCCAGCGATACCGACACCGACAGCAGGATAGACGTGCGCGTAGCGCTCCACACCTGGCTCCAGTAATCACGGCCCAGGTTATCAGTGCCAAACCAGAATTCCTTGTTCGGGCTGGTAAACATCAGCTTGGTATCGATGCGCAGGTTGTTGGCGTCAAACCTGCTGATTTTCACCGCCACAAAGGTGAAGATGAACAGCAGCACGAAAACGATGGCCACGAACACGGCGGACTTTTTCTTCAAAAAGTTCTGCCATACGCTTTTCCAGTAGGAATAGTTGCTGTAGCCGATGCGCTCGGCGTCCTGCGCCTTGTACTCGGCAAAGCTGAACAGCTGCTTTTCGGGCATCTGCGCGCGCGCATCGGAATGCACGCTGCCTAAATGATACCGCTTATCCAGATTGGTGTCAATCGCGGTTTTATCCACATCCAGATCTACGACCATTCTCTTAGACATCAGCGCGTGCCTCCTTTCTCAACCAGCGAAATGCGGGGATCCAGCAGCGTCATCAGCAGATCGCCCAGGAACAGGCCGATAATGCCCAGCGAGGCGTACAGGATGACCAGCGCCTGCACGCAGTTTACGTCAAACTTGGCGATGGCGTCGGGCAGCAGGTTGCCGATGCCCGGCACGGAGAAGAAGCGCTCCACCAGGATGGAGCCGCCCACCGTCAGCAGCACCGAGTAGGGCAGGTACTGCGCCAGGGGCAGGAAGGCGTTCTTCATCACGTGGCTGAACATCACCCGCGTGCTGGACAGACCCTTCAGCTTGGCCAGGCGGATGTAATCCTTGTTCAGCTCATCCACCATGTAGCGGCGCATCCACAGCATATAGCTGGCGATGGAGCCCAGCGACAGGCAGATGATGGGCAGGATCTGCGAATAATTGAACTTGCACTGCATGCCAAACAGCATGAACTTCCACACCTTGCGGCCGGAATACATGCTGGGCAGCCCCAGCAGCCGCGCGCCGAACACCATCACCAGCGAGTAGGATACCAGATGCGGCACCGCGTTGATAAAGATGGTGAAGGCCGTGCCGATATGATCGTACAGACCATCCTTGAACCGCGCCTGCAGGATGCCCGAGGGCACGCCGATCAGGAGCGAAAACACCAGCGCAATCAGCCCCAGGCGCATCGAGATGCCAAAGCGGCTGGCGATGATGGAAGTCACGCTCTTGCCCGTCTGGATACGGTGGGATACGCCAAAATCGCCATGCAGAAGAATTCCCTTCAAATAACGGCCCAGCTGCACCAGGGGATGATCCAGCATGCCCGCCTTTTCCAGGATGTCATGCTGCTGCTCGTCGGTCAGCTTAATCAGCTGTTCCTCGGTGAAATAATAATCGTTTGGCAAAAGACGCATCAGCAGAAATACCACGCAGACAACCAGAAAGATTGTCAGCAGGGACTGCGCTAAACGCTTCAAAATGTACTTTGCCATCGGTTCATCCCCTTTGCTGCATAATTACTGTTTTAGGGCATTATCGCCCATAGGCTGCGATAATGCCCTAAGACAGCACCCTTGCGTTGGCAAAAACGCCGCCGTTAAAATGGGAAAAGGGGCGGCCTTCCCGAAAGAAGGCCGCTCCTTCGGTTTTAAGTGAAAATTACTTGCCAGCCTTGAAGGCTTCGTAATCCTCGGTGGTGTACAGATCGCTGTTGGTTTCCCAGTTTACATAGCGCTCGGACTGGTTGCCGTAAGCGGTGTAGATCTTGGAGTACTCGTTGATGGAGGTCACCTTCCAGGTCACTTCGTAGCTCCACGGAATCGTCAGCGCGTGCTGGATCCAGAAGGCCTCGGCCTTGGCGAAGGCAGCATAGCGGGCGTCCAGATCATCGGTGATGGCCTTGGCCGTATTCACCATGTCGGTAAATTCCTTATAGGTGGCGATCAGCTTCTTATCGGTGGCGTTGTTGATCTTGGAGTAAGCCTTGGAATAGTAGGCGTTATCGTCGCCGTAGGTTTCCTGACCCAGGAAGTTGACGGGATCGGCGAAGTCAGCGCCCCAGCCGTTGATGTAGATGGAGGCCAGCTGAGGATCACGCACTTCGGTGTTCAGCTTGGAGACGTAGGTGCGGATCTCCAGCACCACCAGGTCGTCGCCCAGGCAGTCGCTGATGATCTGCGCCAGGGTGTCGGCGCTGTCCTTCGCGGTCTGGTTGGAGCCCATGATATAATGGGTCATCTTGACAGGCAGCTCAACGCCGGCGGCGGTCAGCTCTTCGATGGCCTTGGCCTTGTATTCGGCAGCCTTTGCGGCGTCGGCGCGGACGAACTTTTCGCTGTCGTACTGCAGGCCCAGCTCGTCACGAACCATCTGCGTGTAATCCTTGCCCTCGCTGTTTACAGAAACGGCGTTGGCGGTGTAGCAGTAGTTCTGGCAGCTGAGGGGATGGATGAAGTTGGTGCGGGCCAGATAGTCGGTAATATCCAGGCCGTAGTACAGCGCCAAGCGGAAGTTCTCGTTGGCGATGGCGGTGTTCCAGTTGGTATCGGCAGAGCCGTCTTCGTTCTTCTTATCCCAGCAGAAGTGCATCTGGTAGGAATACTTGGTAGGACGAGCTTCAACCAGGTTGCCGTGGAACTCGTTGCCTTCGTTGTTGTAGATGGTGCTCAGGTTGGCCTGGTTCAGATCGATGTAGTCCAGGTCGCCGGCAGAGAACCACTGGAAGGCCACGTCCACAGACTCAACCATCTTGATGGTGACGGTGTCGAACAGCTTCACGTTGTCCTTGTTCCAGTAGGCTTCGTTCTTGGACAGCACCTTTTCGTTCTGGTAGATGTACTCAGAGCAGGTGTAGGGGCCGTTGTACCACATGGTGGTGTAATCAGCGCCAAAGTAGCCATCCACGCCGATTTCCTCGATCAGCTTGGCAGACAGAGGAGCCAGGCAGTTGTAGCAGGCCACAGAGGGGAAGTAGCTCAGCTTATCCACGCAGTGATAGATCAGGGTGTAATCATCGGGCGCTTCGAGGCCAACCATCTCCAGGAACTTTTCAGTGCCCAGCTTCTTGGCTTCTTCTTCGCCCAGCTCCTTGGTGTAGGCGTAGTAATCGCCGGCGCCCTTGATCATTTCAATGGGCATGGAGGTGTTGGCGGCCTGGTTCTTGCCGTAGTTCAGCACCCATTCAAGGCCGGTGACCCAGTCCTGCGCAGTGCAGTCCGCCTTGTAGTTGCCCTGATAGTCCACCCAGGTCACGCCCTCATTGAGCTTGAAGATCCAGGTCTGGCCGCCATCGGGAGAAGACCACTCCTTGGCAACGCAGGGAACCAATGCGCCGTTGGCGTCGTTGGTGAGCAGATGATCATAGAAATTGCTCAGTACGTTCAGATCGACAGCCGCCTGAGAATAATGGTAGCACCAGGTCTCCATCTCACGGGCAATCGTCTCGTACGCGCGCAGGTCTTTGATCTCATCAGCGGAAGCCGTGAAAGCGATGCTGGTGAGCACAAGCACGAGAGCCAGTACGAAGGACAAATACTTTTTCATGTTCGTTCCTCCTTGTCGTTTCTACACAGCACAGGGCGGTTGCGCGCCGTCTTTTTTGTGTATAGCGGGATTATACAGAAATTGGCGGCGTGTGTCAAGCGAATTGCAACTCAAATACAATTAAAATACACATTGCCGCCGGTTTTCAGCAGGCGGCGCGATGGATTTGAATTAAGAACGTTTCAAACTTTCATGTTCCTGTTCTATTTGTTCTATTTGGGCGTTGTTTTTGAACATGAAATCGTGTATAATCATGTAGGAAGGTGATTTTAATGATCGAAAAAATCCGCGCGATATACAACCGCGCGCTGCTTCGCCCCATGATTTATATGGCGACCAACCGGTTTTTAATCGCCCTGATTCTGCTGCTGCTGGCCAATCTGCTGCTTTCGGGCGCGCACATTAAAATGTATGCGGCGCTGCTGCTTGGCGTGTGCTTTGTGCTGCTTGCCTGGATTGCCTGGCTGCGCCTGGACGGCGTACGCCTGCCCAAGCTGATGATGAAGCGTGTGAACATCCGCAAAAAGCCCGTGCGCAGCTATGGCGATATGATCGACTACATTGACGAGCAGCCCGTCACCTTCGACGACCTGGACGACGCCGAAAAGGATGTGTGCTGCCTTCTGTCCGACCTGGCCTGCGCGGCGGTCTTTCTTGTGCTTTCCTTCATTATATAATGTAACGCGCCATTAAATGCAGAACGCCGCGTACAGCGGCACGGTCTTTTTGCCGTCCTCAAAGCCGAAATTGCGCGCAGACAGCTTGATGGCATAGTCCGGCGCGAAGGTATCCATATACACCTTCAGGCTTTTTGCCCGCGTGTTATCGGCGGATTTCACCTCGATGGGAATCAGCCTGCCCTCGCGCTGGATGACAAAATCCACCTCCGCGCCGCGATCCGACTCCCAATAATAGGTTTGATAGCCGTTGGCGATCAGCTGGGTCTGGGCATAGTTTTCGGCCATGCCGCCCTTAAAATCGTTCAGCTCCTCCGACATATACAGAATATCGGCCGCCGCCAGGTTTTTCTTGGCGCACAGCAGGCCCAAATCCGAAACATACACCTTGAACGCATCGCTATCCCGATAGTTTTCCAGCGGCTTTTTCACCTGCTCGGCACGGTACACCCGCGATATCACGCCCGACAGGCACAGCCATTCCAGCGCGTTTTCAAACTCCGCCGCCCGCGCGCCCTTTTTAATCAGCTTATACTGAAACCTGGTGTTCTTTTTCGATAGCTGCACCGTCACGTTATCGTAAACAAGCCGGGTTTTTTTGATTTCATTCTGCGTGTTATACTTGCTCATGTCGTTGAGATAGCCAGCGAGAATCGTATCCTGCGTGTGGCGGACAAGCACCTGATCCTGCGTCTGGGCGTATTGCAGCACGCACTCGGGCATACCGCCAACCGTCAGATACTGACGGTATCGCTGCATGGCCGCCTCATGCAGGGCGGCGGGCAGCGGCGTATCCGTATCAAAGCACGCGCGAATGCGCTGCGCCAGCGCTTCCTCGCCCACAGCCAGCAGGAACTCCTCCATGTCCATCGGATACATGGTTTTCATATCCACCTTGCCCACGGGGAAGGAGAAGGCTTCGCGGTTCACAGCCACGCCCAGCAGGCTGCCCGCCACAATGATATGATACTCCGGCGCATCCTCGCAAAAATACTTCAGGCTGGTCAGCGCGCGCTCGCATAGCTGCACCTCATCCAGCACAATCAGCGTTCTTTCGCGCACAATCGTCTGCCCGGCAATATGTGAAAGCACGGGAATCAGATAATCAGGGCTGATATCCTCGGCAAACGTCTGCGCCAGCCTGGGCGAGGTTTCAAAGTTGAAATACGCAACGTTATCGTAATGCGTGCGGCCAAATTCCAGCACGGCATAGGTTTTACCCACCTGGCGCGCCCCCTGCAGAATCAACGGCTTGCGATGCGGGCTGTTTTTCCACGCTTCCAGATAACGCATGATTTTACGATACAAAAAAATCCCCTCCCCAGTGATGGTTCAGGGATAGTATACCAATAATTCATGTAAAAATCAATGATTAATTCTAAGATTTTAGCACTAATCTGCATGAATATTTTGTCGATATTTACATTAATTTGCGCGTTGTCTTTTCTGCCGGCTCGTTTTTTGCGTCCTTATCCTCCCGTCCGCCAAAGGGCAGGCGATCCAGCAGCGCGCCGATGGGCAGCTTTTCCAGCACGTCGCGCATGTCCTTCTGCGGCATGGAGCGGCGCAGGGATTGATACAGCAGCCGCGCGGCCTGCAGCGTCAGCGCGCGGGTTTCGGGATCCAGATCCATCACGGCCTTGAGGGCGGCCAGCTTGCGGTGCTCGCGCACATCGCGCACGGTTTCGGCCTGGGTGGCGCTCAGGGCGGCGTACAGGCCGTTGATCACGCGGCCGCGATCCTCCGCCGGCATGGCGGCCACCCAATCCTTGAGCGCGCGGTCCATCAGATGGCTGGACGCGCTGAGCTGCTGCAGCTCCACAAACCCGCCGCGCGCAATCTCCCACTGGTACACATTATGCTGATAGATGCCCACGCTGCGGCTTTCCACGATGGTGAAGGCCTCCTCATGCTCCAGCAGCATGCCCACCACCGAGGAGCGCGGCAGATAGGTGCGCACGCGGGGCAGGATGCGCGCAAAGCCCGTCTGGCTGAGCACCTGTTGGGTGAAGCCTGGGCCGTCAAAATTGCGCACACCCAGGATGCGCTGCTGCACCTCAGGCGCACAGAAGGCCGCGGCGTACACAGCCAGGTTGCCGCCCTTGCTGTGGCCGCACAGGTAGATGCCGCCCTGCGTGCGCTCCGCCACATCGCTCAGATAGCGCACCGCGTCCAGCTGCGCGGGCACGACGGTGGAAAAGGCCATGTTGAAATCCTCTTTCCAGCCCACCAGCGTGCCGTCCGTGCCGCGGAAGGCGACGGCCGCGCTGCCGTCGGGCAGATGCAGCGTCAGCGCAGCAAACTGCTCCTGCCGCACGGGATCAAAGATGTTCGCATACCCATCCAGCAGGATATCGGCATAGCGCGGCGATTGCAGCAGCTGCGTCAAAAGCTGCTGATCCTCCTTGCCGCAGGCGCGGGGAGCATCGGACAGCTGCACGCTGGCCAGTACCTGCCGTGCGGCCATGTACAGCGGCACGCGCGCTTCAGCAATGCCGTCAAAGGGCACATAGCTCAGGCGCGCGAAAATCAGCGCGTCCACATCGCACAGCGGCACGGCGGACAGGGGCAAATCGCCCCGCCAGGCAAGATAATCCAACAGGTTGGCCATAGCGTCCCCCTCCTTGGTACAAAGCGGAATTTCAGCGCCATTATAGCATACCCGCGAAAAAAAAGGAAGCGCCGCCCCCTTGCCAGCGGGCCGCCGCCTCCAATATAATATAGAGCATAATAATATATTGAAACCGCTGATTCCGGCCAGGCGCCGGGGGATTGTTTACGTTCAATTGATATCCCGCCTGTACAATAGGCCGGTGGAGGGATGTTTGCCCATGTTTAAGGTATTGGTAGTAGAGGATGACCGCGACCTGCGGCAGCTTTTTGCCCGCGTGTTACAGCGCAGCGGCTATGAAACGTTGGAGGCGGGCGACGGCCAGCAGGCGCTGGAGGTGCTGGAGCGCGAATATGTGGATGTGATTATCTCCGACATCATGATGCCCGTGATGGACGGCTATGAGCTGGTGCGCTCCCTGCGCGAGGCCGATATGAAAATGCCGGTGCTGATGATTACCGCCAAGGACGCCTTTGACGATATGCGCCGGGGCTTTCTTTCGGGCACGGACGATTATATGATCAAGCCCGTCAACGTAAACGAGATGGTGCTGCGTGTGGGCGCGCTGCTGCGCCGGGCGCAGATGATCTCCGAGCGGCGCGAGGTGCTGGGCGGCACGGTGCTGCAATACGACGAGATGACCGTGTGCCGCGAGGGCGAGAGCGTCACCCTGCCGCAGAAGGAATTTCAGCTGCTGTATAAAATGGCCGCCGCGCCGGGACGCATCTTCACCCGGCAGCAGATCATGGACGATATCTGGGGGCTGGATACCGAAACCGACCCGCACACGGTGGATGTGCACATCGGCCGGCTGCGCGATCGCTTCCGCGAAAACCCGGACTTTGAAATCGTCACCATGCGCGGCATCGGCTACAAGGTGGTGAAAAAGGCGTGAAGTCCCAGAAGGCCACCCCGCGCGGGGATAACCTGCGGCTGTATTTCATCGTGTGCATCTTTGCCATCCTGTGCGTCACGCTGGGCGTATCGGCTCTGCTGACCCTCCTGCTGGAATGGCTGACCAACACGCACTTTACCGTGCCCACGATCGTGTGGATGGTGCTCTTCAGCGTGGTCCTGGGCGGCGGGCTCAGCATTATCATGAGCCGCTTTTTTCTGCGCCCCGTCACGCGCATGGGCCGGGCGATGGAGCGCGTGGCCGCGGGGGATTTCACCGTGCGGCTGGATAACCCCGGCGCGCTGGGCGAGATGCGCGATTCCTACGCGCACTTCAACACCATGACCCGCGCGCTGGCCGCCACCGAAACGCTGCAAAGCGATTTCATCTCCAACGTGTCGCACGAATTCAAAACGCCCATCAACGCCATCGAGGGCTATGCCATGCTGATGCAGGACGCGGGCAACGATCCCGCCCTGCAGCGCGAATACGCCGATAAAATTCTGCTGAGCACCCGCAGGCTGAGCGAGCTGGTGAACAACATCCTGCTTTTATCCAAGGTGGACAACCAGACCATGCCGCTGGAAAAGCACCCCTACCGCCTGGATGAGCAGCTGCGCCGCGCCATCCTGCTGCTGGAACGCAAATGGACGCAAAAGCAGATTGAATGGGATGTGGACATGGACGAGGCCACCTACACCGGCAACGAAAGCCTGATGCTGCATGTGTGGGTAAACCTGCTGGACAACGCGATCAAGTTTGATCCCGTGGGCGGCGAAATCCGCCTGCGCCTGCACTGCGAGTCTACGTGCATACGCATCACCGTCAGCGATAACGGCCCCGGCATCCCCAAGGATCAGCAAAGCGCCATCTTCGAGCGCTTTTATCAGGCGGATGGCTCGCACAAGAGCGAGGGCAACGGCCTGGGGCTGGCGCTGGCACGGCGCATTGTGCGCATGTGCGGGGGCGAAATATCGGTAAGCAGCGAGCCGGGCAAGGGCAGCTGCTTTACCGTGGAGCTGCCAAGAGAATAAGCGATCAATAAATAGAGAGGCAATTTTATGGGTTTCTGGCACTGCGCCCTGTATCTGGCCGTCATCGGGCTGGCGTCCTCCGCGGCCGCCCTGCTGCCGCGCCGCTGGTTTCACGCGGATCGTTTTCCCTTTCGTCCCCAGCGCTGGGAGCACGAGGGAAAAATCTATGAAAAATTAGCCGTGCAGCGCTGGAAGGACAAGCTGCCCGACATGAGCCGTTTTCTTCCCTGGCTGACCCAAAAGCAGGTCAGCGCTTCCATTTCCGCCGCGCAGGCCGAGCGCCTGGTGCAGGAAACCTGCGTGGCCGAGCTGGTGCACGATATTCTGGCCATCCTCACCTTTGGCTGCGTGTGGATCTGGCCAGGCTGGGGGCTGTGGCTATCCATCGCCTATGTCCTGATCGGCCATCTGCCCTATATCGTCATCCAGCGATATAACCGTCCGCGCCTGGCGCGCATGCACGCGCTGCTGAAAGCGCGGGAAGAACGCGCGAAGCAA
The DNA here is from genome assembly GCA_004556155.1 of Clostridiales bacterium. Classification (GTDB taxonomy): domain Bacteria; phylum Bacillota; class Clostridia; order Christensenellales; family Aristaeellaceae; genus SFMI01. The sequence goes on along the minus strand of SFIM01000043.1, from coordinate 1,991 downwards.
GAATAAAAGCAAAAGAGGATTTGTTGCCCTTGCGGGTTTCAAATCCTCTTTTATTTGCTATGTATGAATCTCTTTTGATTATTGCTGGCTGCCCATCTGGCGGCACAGCTCCACACACTTATCCACAATCAGGCGCGCCATGCGGGCTTCCACCTCGGCGTCCTGACGGTCGTACTTGGCGCGCCAGACCACGCGCTGGCTTTTAATCAGCAGCAGCGCCCAATCGCGCGCCTCGGCCACCGCCGCGCGCTGATCCTCCGCCGTGCCGTCCACGCACTGCGCGTACAGGCGGTTCCACTCCTCCAGCCACAGGCTGTAGGTTTCCTCATCGCTCAGCCCCCAGGCCTTGGCCGTCAATTGCGCGTGCTCGCGGCACAGGCGCAGCTGCTGCGTGCCGTCCTCCAGCGTATCCAGCGTGCAGTGGGCCGGATAGGTCGCCTTGGGCGTGGGCTGATCATAGCCCTTCACCTCGCACCAGGCAGCCTCCAGCTGATCCAGCGTTTCGGGATCGGCAATGCCGGTATCGGGCAGGCCGTGCTTTTGCTGGAAGGCGCGCACCGCCTTTTCGGTGAGGGGGCCGAAGCCGCCGTCCGTGCTGCCCTGATACAGCCCCAGGCGCTTGAGCTTTTGCTGCATGTCGCGCACAGCGTCGCGGTTATCCACACCCTGATACAGCGCGTCGTCCGCGCAGTACTCCGCTTCCTCATACGCGCCGCAATCCTGGCAGGTATGGCCGCGCAGCCCCAGCGAATACATGGAGGCCGGGACCAGGGTAGTCCAGGCGCCGTAATTATGGGGCAGCATGCTGGTTTCCTGCGTTTTTTCATAATCACAGTTGCGGCACACATAGTGGCGCAGGCCCTTGGACGTGCAGGTGGCGGGGGTGATATCCCACCAGGTGGTATAGCAATGGGGGCCGTAATAGGTGCGGGTGCCTTGCGCCCCGCACTTGGTGCAGACGATCTGCCGCTCACCCTGGGTTACGCAGGTGCCTTCCGTCAGCACCGCGCCATCGCGCCAGATATGCGCGCACTCCGCCAGGCTGCCCAGCGGCAGCGCAAGCAGCAGCAGTGCGCAGAGCACCGATAGCGCCTTTCTCATGGGTCGTCCCTCCATTGCCTAAGTACAGAATAAGTCAATTGAATATATTATCCGCGCGGGGGTCATTCTCCTGCTAAAAAGCGACAGAAATGTAAATTTTTTTACGGTTTTGTTTCCCCAAATCCCACCCTCGCCCGAAAAGCGGCGCATGGTTATAATGCTTGATATATCAGCGTGCGCATGTGCGCTGTGAGGGCATTAACATGGAAGGCGGCGGATTTGAACCGCCTGCGTCCTGCCCGTGAACGCGCCAATGTGAACGGCTCATTCTCAGCCGCAGAGATGACGCCCGCCTTTTCGGACTACCAAACGCGATTATTGCAGATCGACCGTCCAGTTGATCTGCTGGATCCTCATATCCAGCTCCCGCAGCTCCTTGGCGGAGGCGTCCAGCCGCTTGCGCAGCGCGGGGATGTCCACCGTGGGCAGGATGCGGATCTCGCGCCCGGAGGCGCGGCGGGGCGCCTGGCTGGCGCTGCTGAGCAGGCTGGACAGCAGGCTCTGCCTGCGTCCCAGCGCGTCGCGGCGCGCCAGCAGCTCGGTCAGGCTTTGCCCCTCGGTCATGGTGCGGCTGTTGGTCAGGTTGATACGCGCGCACAGCTCGCAGTGCTGACTGGTCAAGCTTTCCAATTCCGCCAGCAGCGCGGCAGGATCCTCGGCGGGGCTTTCGCCCTCCTGGGTCAGCGCGCAGGCGCACAGGCGGTTTTCCATTTCATCCAGCCGGGATTGTATGTCCTTGCGCAGGATCAACGCTTCAGAAAGTTTCACTTTGGGTATCCTCCGGTATATTTTCGCAAATTGCAATAACAAATTGAGCATCCAGTTGGCTAGAAGTCTGCTTTTTGAAGAAGATCCGGCCCAGTTGAGGAGAGAGCCGTAGGCGAACGACG
>SFIM01000016.1 GCA_004556155.1 Clostridiales bacterium | reverse complement strand
CTTTACCCCGCAGGAACAGCTGTTTTCCACCCTGCACAGCATTCAGCGTTGGTATTATGGTCTTCTTGCCCTTATTTCGTTGCTTGGGCTATCCTGCGTTGTATTGTTTACTCAACTGCATTACCGACCGCTCAATAAAGTTCGCCAGCGTATTTCTACACTATATCCCGATGAAAATGTGGCAGCCCTATCAGGCCGTCTCAATGATTGGGAAGTGATCATGAACGCCCTCAACAGCGTAGATAACCAGTACGCCCGCATCAACCAACGTCTACAAACCATTGAAAGCAGTTCACGCCAGTACTTCTTGTTCCGGTATATTTATGATGGCATTCGCACTGAACAGGATATTTTGGATATGGCCACGCTCTATGAATTGGATGTTCGCGATCGGGTTATCTGTATCGCACTTTCCATTCCAGATGTTGCGCACAATTCCGATCTGTCTCACGCTCTTCTGCTCGCCTTCCAAAGCATCCCTGAAAGAAATCCGAACGCCGCATCCTGCTATATTATTGGTGGCGTAGGATTAGCAACTTTTTTCATGCTGCTGTTTTTTGACAATGAAGAGGAACTCAAGCCCTACTACTATCAGCTTTACCAAATGCCTGACAATGTCAAGGCAGGCATCGGCACCATGCAGCGCCTAACAAGCGTGGGAAAAAGCCGTTCCTTAAGCATCGCCGCGCTCGAGGTAGCGGTCATGAGCGACACACTGCACATAGCCGCCCAAGATGATGTAAGCATACAGGAATACAATGCCACCCGCAAGCTCTACGATCATCTGCAAAACCTGGAGTTAGCCGCCCTGCGCAGCAGCATCTGCGATCTTGAGCAAAACTATAAAAAACTTTTATCTCTATGCTTTGATGAATCCTCGCACTATTATGTCACCGCCAATGCCTATATGAATATCTACAACACCCTGGTTCGCTGCTTTAACACCATACGCCGTAACCGCACCCTCTCCTGCAGTTCCATGGAATACATTTATAGTCAATATAGCGTCCCCCATACAATCCCAGAAATGAAGCAGACGCTGGATGACCTATATGTCCAGGTATTGGATATTCTTCGTACCACCACCGACAGCCGCCTGGAGTCAGGTCATAATGACCGCGTGAAAGAGGTTTTCTCCTATCTTGATGCACATTATACCGATCCCACGCTAACCCTCACCAGTGTTTCTGAATACTTTGGCTATTCCTATTCCAACTTTTCACACTGGTTCCGTTCCCATACCGGCATTACCTTTTCCAGTTATCTGGATAAGCTGCGCATTGAGCACAGTAAAAAGCTGCTATGTTCCACTCAAATGACCATAGAACAGATTGCCACGGCCATCGGCTATACTAACGCAGGAACCTTTACCCGCATCTTCAAAAAGCATGAAAACATCGCTCCAGGCTGTTTCCGTAAAAATGTCAGCGAAGATTAATTGCATTCGCTATAAATTGATTATCATAGAGGAGGATTTTCCATGGCAAAGTACGACAGCTTTCACTTCAGTCCTTGCAACGACCGCACCATCCTGATGCCGCGGCATGATAAACGCATTCCTTTGGAGCGGCCTGCGCGCCCCATGCGAATGGGAAAACGCGCCTTCACGCAGGATGGTGTCAATCCCGATGCCCCTTACGCACCGGTAAATTTGGGGATTTTCCATGTAGATACGCAGATAAACGGCATACCTAAGCACTATGCCGTTTATGTACCCGCCTCCATGACCAGCAAAGGCTTTGCGCTGCTTTTGTTCCTGCCATCTCATAAAAAAGCCGAGGAAGCGCTCCTGGAAGGTTGGCAAGATATTGCAGATCGTCAGGGCGTTACCCTGCTGATGATGGAAAACGAGTGGAACCGTGAGGAGCTTTCCGAAGCTTTTGATTATGCGCAGGACGTCATTGATCACCAGTTCCAGCGCCGCGAAATCACGGATATCGGCGAAGCTACCATCTACCCCTATGGTGAGGGTGATGCGGCCGGTATTGCCACTGCTTACGCGCTCGTGTACAGCGCTACCTATCCTGCTTTTGCGGCGGACGGCGATTGCAGTATAGATCCGGCGTTGCTTGACCTGCTCAACACGCTGCCCTCGGACGGCATTGACGGCCTGCCCAAAAAGAACGTTCCGCTGCCTGGCGTACTGATCGATCGCAAAGATAATGCCCAGCCTGTGGCCGATTATATCCGTCAAACACTCTGCGCCGATGACGATGGCTTGTCCAACACATTCGCCCATGTTTACTTGCAAAAAGCTTATCGCGGCCAGCACTTTATCAATGAGCAGGCTGTCGGTCAACTCTGGTACGCTACGCCCGATACCGTTGGCGAGCAGGGTATCCAAACGCTTCGCATGCAAACCGTCTCCTTCCTCAAGCGTTTCTCTCGCTGGGGCGGTTATGGCAATTGTCACCTGCGCCGTACCCGCTTGCCCGAAGATGTGGGGATTCGCCGCGTATGGAAAAACATAAACGGCTATAAGCGGTTCTGGGATGTATATGTGCCCAGCTATTACCGCGCTGATGAGCAAAAGAAATACCCGCTGGTATTGGCCATTCATGGTTTTTCCTGCAATGCATCTTACTTCGAGCAAACCAGCGATTGGGATCGCGTAGCCGAAGAGCGTGGCTTCATCGTAGTTTTCGCCAGCGCCTATCCTCAAAAGAGCGCAATTAGCGGTTACGCGCTTCCAGCATGGGATTGCATTGGCAATGGGGGCTTGGATGAAATTCCTTATTTCACCCAGCTTTTGGACGAAATCATTGCCGAATACAACATTGATACCGAACGCGTATATGCGGTCGGGCATTCAAATGGCGGCATGGCTACCTTTATGCTGATGGACAAAATGCCGGAGCGCTTCGCTGCCTTTGGCCCTACAGGCAGTCTGGTAGGAATGGTTCAGCAGGAAAACTTTTTGTCCCACGGCATACTGTGCCCGGTATACAATATGGTAGGTGAATATGATCTGTTCGGCGCACAGGTAAATACGCCTGAAGACGGCGCGTGGCAATCCATCAATAAGCTTTGTGCACTCAACAAAGCCACTTTCAACAATGAAAACTGGTATGATAACGGCCGCTATCATACGCTGGTTCTGTATGATGCGCAGCATCGTCCGGTTGTTCGCTATACCGAAATGAAAGGGTGTCCTCATACTTATACGCCCGGCATGAGCGAGCTGACATGGGATGATTTTCTCTGTCACTATTCGCGCAAAGCGGATGGAAGCATCGAATACAAGGGCTAAATCTGTCTTTTGTTAGAAAGTATATCCTATCCTTAAAGAAAGAGCGGAATGGCATTTTTGTCATTCCGCTCTTTCCGTCAAGCATTTTAAGATCTGCACGCCTCATTCCAGATCATCTCACCCATATTTGACACCCGCCCGCTTTTTCCAGTATAATGGAAACATCAATTTTCCAGGAGGCACAGGAACGCATGAACAGGCTTCGGCTATGTTTGGGAACGATGATTACAGCGGCAGTATTGCTGCTTTGCGCTGGCGCTATGGCGGAGATTCGCATCAACGAGGTGATGGCCTCCAACGGCGTTTATCAGGATGGTCATGCCTACGACTGGGCGGAATTGTATAACGACGGAGCGGAGGTATCGCTGGCCGGATGGTATTTGAGCAACGATCCCTATCAGCCGTACAAATGGGCTTTTCCTTCGGACACCAAGATCGCCGAAAATGGTTATCTGATCGTTTACTGCGCCGGGGAAGGCAAGGAGCCCATGACGGATGCGCTGTGCACGAATTTCAAACTGTCTGCTGACGGCGACACGCTATGCCTGACCAGCCCCGGCGGTGAAAGCACTGTGCTCTCCTTTGGCACGCAGTTTGGCAATGTTTCTTATGGTCTGGCGGGTGGCGAATATCGCTATCTCGAGATCGCCACGCCCGGCTCGGCCAATCCCATCTTTGGCTTTGAGCAGCGCGCCCAGCAGCCTGTCATCGAAACCGCCGCGGGCTTCTATGCAAACGGCGTGATCGTGCACATTTCCGCCGCTGACGGCGCTGAAATTCACTACACCACCGATTGCAGCACGCCCACGCGCACATCGCCCCTGTATACCGGGCCGATCTCCATCAGCGCCACCACGGTCATCCGCGCCATCGCCTGCGCGCCGGATCAGCTGTGCTCTGCCGTAGCCGGAGCTACCTATTTCATCAACGATTCCTCGCCCGTGCCAGTAGTATCGCTATATACGGATAACGCCTATCTGTTTGACGACAGCACAGGCGTGATGGTCAAGGGCACTGGACGCACGCCCAATTACATGAAGAATCTGCAATATCCCTGTCAGCTTGAATACTTTGATGAAAACGGCCAGTTGGGCATCTGCCAGATGGGCACCTTCAAAATCGCAGGCAAAACCATGCGCACCGGCACGCAAAAATCCCTGGCCATATATGCGCGCAAAGCCTATGGCAGCGATACCTTTGATTATCCCTTCTTTGAAGATCGGGATTACGACGGTTATTCCGCTATCCTGCTGCGATATACCAACTCGGATTTCAAATCCACCCGCCTGCGCGACGCCGCCCTGCAGGAGCTTGCCAAGGGACTGGGGCTGTATTATCAGGCGGGAAAGGTCATTCAGGTGTATCTGAACGGCCAGTACTGGGGTCACTACAACCTGCGTGAGCGCGCCAACCGCGAATCCCTGGCCCAATGGGAGGGCATTACCGACCCGGAGATCATCGATGGCGTGGACATTTTGGAAGCCACCGGCGTACTGGATGAATATGTGGTGTACGGCAGCAATGCGGAGTGGAAAGCGCTGGTGGACTTTTGCAAAACGCACGATATGAACAACGCAGCTGACCGTGAATATCTGCTGTCCCAAATCGATGTGGACAACTGGTTTACCCACGCAGCCTATGCCATGATCATCGGCAATGCGGATGCAAACAACACGCGCTATTATCGCTTTCCCGGCGGTAAATGGAAGTTTATGGTGCACGATCTGGACGTAGGCTGCTCCAACGGCGACGATCTGGTGGTAGATCTGTATCTGCGCAGGAAAACGGACAAAGCCTCCTCCGTGCCGCACTGGCCCATTACCGCGCTGCTGGAAGTGCCGGAATACCGGGATAAATTCCTGCGCCGGCTGGCCGAGGTAATCCAGACCAATTTCCTGTATGATACGCAATCCGAGCCGGTGCTGACACGCTGGCGCGATCAGATTGAGCTGGTCATGCCACGGCACATCGCCAAATTCAAGACCTTCCCCTCCGTCAGCGAATGGAAGCAAAACGTCCGCGCAACCATGAATTATACGCGCCGCCGCCCGCGGATGGTCATCAACTGGGTGTGCCAGCGCCTGCACTTAACGCGCGATGAGCGCGAGGCCTACTTCCGCACTACGCTGGATCTGCTTACCCTGCACAATGAAAAATAGCGGAGAATCGCCATGCAAAACACAATCGTATTTTCGGATATCGACGGCACGCTGCTCAGCTCCGATCTAACGATCACGCCCCAAACGCTTAGGGCCATTCGCCAGCTTCAGGCGCGGCAAATCCCCTTTGTCATCATCTCTGCGCGCAGCCCCTCTGGCATTTATCCCATTCTGACCGCGCACGGTTTCAACTGCCCCATCGTGGCATACAGCGGCGCGCTGGCGCTGGATGAAAACCGCCAGGTACTGGCCCATCAGGGCTTTTCCAAGGCCGTGGCACGGGAAATGATTGATTTTATGCAGCAAAGCGCCTTTGATCTAAGCTGGAACGCCTTTTCGTTTGACGATTGGGTGGTGGCCAGCCAAGCAGATGCGCGCGTGCAGCGGGAGGAATCCATTGTGCACGCGCAGGCGCGCGAGGGCAGCGTGGACAGCTTTGCGCAGGACGTGGTGCATAAAATTTTGTGCATCTGCAATCCTGCCTGCACGGAGGAAATCGAACGGCAGATGAAGGCGCGCTTCCCCAGTTATTCCATCGTGCGCTCCTCGCCCATCCTGCTGGAAATCATGCGCCAGGGCGTTACCAAGGCCAGCGCGGTACGCACGGTGTGCGCGCATTATCACACCACCCCCGAAAACGCCTATGCCTTTGGCGATAACTACAATGACGAAGATATGCTGCGCGCCGTGGGGCATGGATATCTGATGGCCAACGCGCCCGAGCCGCTGCTGCGCCGCCTGCCCCTGCATACGCTGGATCATAACCACGACGGCATATACGCGGCCCTGCGCGAGGCCGGGTTGGTTGAATAAGGGAAGTCTGCCGCATCACGCGGCGCTTCCCTTTTTTTAACATTCGGGGATGAAGCGCGGCCCTTGGCGCGTTTATATAGCGGAATCCTTTTCAAAGGAGCACTTGAGAATGAAAAGAACGTTTGCCTGCTTATTAATGCTTTTGCTGCTGTACGCCCTGCCCGTACTGGGCGAGGTCACGGGGTTTCCCGGCCGGGTGTGCGAGGGCGCGCCGCTGCTGTCCATTTCTATCGTGGATACGGGCGAGATTGATCCCGCCACGGATGATAAAATTCTGCGCGCGGATATCACCGCCGAAGATGGGAGTCTGTCGCAGTCGCTGCTTTATCGGGCGGTTGGAATGCCCATAGGCGCGGCCGGTGCAGGCCGGATGAACGATTTGAACTTCGATGGATACGCCGACCTGTGCCTGGTAACGGCGGCGGGCGCGCGCAATGTCTTCACGTCCTTTGCCCTGTGGAACCCCGAAACGGGGCGCTTTGACGAGGTTTACACGGATTATCCCTATCTGCCGGAGGAGCAGCGCTTTGCCGATGATGCCGAGCAGCTCTGGCTGTGCAACTATAATCTGTATCCCGAATCGGGCATGCTGGACAGCGATGAAGCGGACGGCTGGGCGAATCGCGATTGGACGTTCTACCGTTGGGAAGGCCGCCGCCTGCGCCTCATCAGCGTAGCCACGCAGCGTGATCTACCGGGCGATTTCTTGCGCGAGCGTGTTTGGCGGCTGGATGGCAGCTGCCACTGGGAACAGGTCTATCCGGCGGAATGGGCTGATTCTGAAGCAGCCATATCCAACGAGCGCCACGATGTAATCCAATCCACGCTGATGGGGCAGGATTTTCCCACGGCCCATACACGTGAACACACAGCGCTGTACAGCCTGGATAGCGAGGATTCCGCCGCGCTGACGACGCTGCCCCAGAGCGCAACGCTGCAGGTGCTCAAGGCCGATTGCGGCCGCGACGGCACCTGGGCACGCGTGCTGTACGTCCCGACAGATGCGCCCGCGCAACTGACCGGCTATGTGCGCATGGCGCAGCTAAACACAGAAAGGTGAGTTTTCATGCGAAAATGCTTACTTTGGGCGGTTATTTTCTTTCTTGCCATGCATCCTTTACGGCTTGCGCTGGCGGATTCTCCCTTCTACCAAGACGGCGCTTTTTCCTATACGCTAACCGATGAGGGCGCTGTGCTGCGGGATTGGCAGGGCTGGCCAGCCGGAGAGGAGCAGGTCAATTTGCTCCTGCCAGATACGCTGGGCGGTCATCCGCTCATTGGCATTGGGGCATATGCGATGGGCATTTCCTATCAGTTTGATCATCGAAACCGATTTTGCATCACCGTGCCCGAGGGCGTGCGATATTTGGAGGAAAACGCTTTCGATAGCTGCTGTAACGCAACGATGCTCGTTCTTCCCTCCACGCTTCAGCAGATTGGCGAAGGGTTCTTGAATGTATTTGCTGAAGTCTCTTTTCCAAACGGCAGCGCGTATTTTTCGTGTGAAAACGGCTTTTTGCTTGATTTGCGTTCCAACACGCTGCTATACGCCGCCCCGTCCAGCCACGATTATCCCCTGCCAAGCGTAACGAGGCTGGGCAATCACTGCCTGGACAACTGGCTGACAGATCGTACTGACGTCATCTTGCCCCCAACGCTCACTTCGATCGGCGCGGTCTTTTATGATATGCCGGAGCTAAAGCAGGTAACTCTGCCAGACAGCGTGATTACTCTGGATTCGCATTGTTTTTTTGCCACAGGGTTAAACAGCATCCAACTGCCGCCCGACATTACCGAGATTCCCGCCTATTGCTTTGCCGGCTGCGACCTCACATCCATTGAAATTCCAGAAGGCGTAACGCGCATCGGCGAGTACGCATTCCTATACAATTGGAATCTCACCACAGACGTTATTCTTCCCAAATCCGTGCAGTTTGTCGGCTATGGCGCTTTCCCAGAAGAAGCACGCGTAGTCGCAGCCAGCGAAACCACCCATTTTGAAACGCCGGAAGAATATGCTTTGCGGTGTCCATAAAAGCATCATACGCAAAAAGGGCTCCCATCGGGATCCTTTTTTATGCCGCAAGGTCTACATGATCACCTCGCGAATATAATTGTAGCTTACGCAGCCATCAATATAACCCAAATAAACAAAGTAAATGGCCAGGCACACAAGCATTACGATCAACGATATCATCATCAGCGGCTTATTGCGGATATATTCGCATACCCAGAGGATTGCAAGCCATATCATATGCCACATGCTCAATGAAAAGAAGAAGGGAACATACTTCTGCGCCTATTCGTCATCGCCCCATAGCTTCAAGCCCGCGGTGGTTACATAGTTCCACGATTCGTCTACTGTTTCATAGGGCACTGTATTAAGCGATTTAAACAGCGTAAACTTGCCTGTGACAGCAAACATGATGATATCGTATCCTACAATGCCAATGGCAATGATGCTCAGCGCTGTAGAAAGGATGCATTGCCCCAATACAATACGCTTTAACCAATTGTGCTTTTTCTTTTTCAACTAACGCTGCTCCTTATGTTCAGAAGTTGCCTGCAATTGCATTTTAGCATGCGGGCAAATCGTCTGTGAAGGTACAGGCAAATCAAAAGAGCGCCTGATTACTCAGACGCTCTTCTGATGGTGGGCAGGGATGGATTCGAACCATCGAAGTCTGTGACGGCAGATTTACAGTCTGCTCCCTTTGGCCACTCGGGAACCTACCCATGATGGAGCTGGCGATGGGACTTGAACCCGCAACCTGCTGATTACAAATCAGCTGCTCTGCCAATTGAGCTACACCAGCAAAATGGCCCAACCGGCGAGAAAAGAAAAGTGGCGACCCGAATGGGGCTCGAACCCATGACCTCCAGCGTGACAGGCTGGCGTTCTAACCAACTGAACTACCGGGCCACATGTGGTGGGCCTTCAGGGACTTGAACCCCGGACCAACCGGTTATGAGCCGGCCGCTCTGACCAACTGAGCTAAAGGCCCGTTACCCCGAAGGGAAGAAAAAATGGTGACCCCGTCGGGACTCGAACCCGAGTTACCGCCGTGAAAGGGCGATGTCTTAGACCGCTTGACCACGGGGCCATGTTGTGCACAAGCAAATTGGTCGGGGTGAAGGGATTCGAACCCCCGGCCCCATGCTCCCAAAGCACGTGCGCTACCGGACTGCGCTACACCCCGATTGAGCTTATGCACAGCGTTCGGTGACAAGGGATATAATACATGATTCATGGACGTTTGTCAATAGGTATTTTTCAAAAAAATGGAGAAATTCTATGCTTTTAAATTTTGCTGTTTCGCGCGAATTGCGTCCAGGCGGCATTGACACACGGCTAAATCTGTGCTATCATAATTTTGCTTTCCATCGAAACGTTTGCGCAATCGTTTTTTTCGAAAGGTTTGATATCATGAAAGAACGCATATCCATCACAGATATCGCGCGCCTCGCCGGCGTATCCTCCAGCACCGTATCGCACGTGCTCAATCAAACGCGCTATGTCAGCCCCGAAATCACCGAAAGGGTGATGAAAATCGTCGCCGATACGGGCTATCACAAAAATCGTCTGGCCTGTTCGCTGCGACAGAAGCGCACCAACACCATCGGTATCATCCTGCCCAGCCTGAATGCAGGCACCTACTATGGCAAATCCCTGGAAGCGATTGAAAAGGAGCTTTCCGCCCACGGATATAACCTGATTATGAAGGCGTCGTCCAACAATCCGCAGGCCGAAAAGGACGCGATTGAGTACCTGCTCAGCTGGAAGGTGGATGGTATCATCATCGTACTCAGCGACAATGGCTATGATTATTCGCAGGTGCCCTGCCCTGTGGTGCTCATCGATCGTGCGCCTGAAAAGCAAACGGTGAGCGGTTTTTACATCGACAACTACACCATTACCTGCCAGGTGATGGAGCAAATGCTGCAAAAAGGCTACCGCAAGATTGCGCTAATCAGCCCCACGCCGCAGTTTGCCCCCACCATGCACCGCATCCAGGGCTATCAGGATACGCTGGCCAAGCACGGGCTGCCCCTCCGGCAGGAGCACATTTGCTACGGCGTAGCCACAATCGATGACGGCCGCCAGTTTGCCCAGCGCATCGCGCACAATACCGACGCAGACGCGGTACTGATTCTTTCCAGCCCCATGACGGTGGGCGCAATGTCCTACTGGAATGAAAACGGCGTTCGCATCCCTCAGGATTTGGGCGTGATGACCTTCGCCGATTATGATTGGATTCGCCTATCCAATCCGCAGCTGTGCGGCGTGATTCAACCCAACCGATTGATCGGTGAATGCGCCGCCCGGCAGATCTATCGCCAGCTTCAGGGCCATAAGGAGATCGTCACGCAGTTTTTGCCCTGCCAGTACTTCGAGGGGAAATCGCTTTAACTCACTTTAATTAGGTAAGAACAGCAGAGGGTTGCTGTTTAAAATCAATCAGGAGGTACCCCCATGAAAAAGCTCGTCGCCCTTGCCCTGTCGCTGGTCATGCTCATCAGCGCCGCCAGCACCGCCCTGGCCTACTCGCCCGAAGACCCTATCACCATTCCCTTCTGGCATACGCGCGGAAGCAGCGCCAATTACGAGGTGCTCAAGGCCTCCGTTGACGCGTTCAACGAAACGGTCGGCAAAGAAAAAGGCATCATCGTGGAAGAAATCTATCAGGGCAACTACAACACCAACGTAACCAAGATTCAGCTGGGTTCCCAGTCCGGCGATATCCCGGTCATCGCCGTCACCTCTTCCGCGCACACCGCCATGCTGCTGGACGACAACCTGACCGCCGATATGGCCCCTTATATGGCCGAAACCGGCTTCGACCTAAACAACCTGCTGAACGTGTTCCTCAATGTGCCTGCCATCCATGACGGCGAAGTGCACACCCTGCCCTATGTCCGCTCCACCCCCGTATTCTACTACAACAAGACCATGGCTGACGCAAAGGGGCTGACCGCTCCCAAGACCATTGCCGATATGGAAACCTTCTGCAAGGCGCTGCACACCGTCAACGCAGCTACCGGCGAAGTGGACACCTGGGGCTTCCTGATGCTGGAGGATACCTCCTTCATCCAGGGCGGCCTGCTCTGGTCTACCGGTTCTCCCCTGGTCGCTGAGGGCGGCACCTCCCCCGCGCTGGAAAACAAGAGCCTCCTGCGCCTGTTTTCCGATTGGCGCCGTTGGGTAGATGAAGGCTGGTGCCAGCCTTATGCGCCCACCAATGCTTCAGCAGAGTGCACGGAGCTGTTCTATCGCGGCAAGCTGGCCGCATTCATCGCTTCCTGCGGTTCGCTTGGCAACATCAAAAAGTTCGCCGCTGAAAACGGCTTTGAGCTGGGCGTATCCTACCTGCCCTACTATGATGAGCCTGCCACCGGCAGCGGCGGCGGCAATATTTGCCTGATCAACGGCAACTCCGATGAACAGCTGCGCGCCGGCTGGGAGTTCATCAACTTCATCATGCAGGATGAATGGGTAGCCCTCAACGCCATCAAGACGGGCTATGTGCCTGGCACAAAGTCTGTGGCTGAAAACGAAACCATGAAGGCTGCCTGGGCCGAGGATCCTAACACCCGCGTCGCCTACGATCAGCTGGCCTGGGCCTATGGCAACGAAACGCCTTACTTCCCCGAGCGCATGGAGTTTGTGCAGATTATCGCCGCCGCTACCTCCCTGCTGATTCAGGAACAGAGCATCACGCCCGAAGAAGCCTTTGAGCAGGTGCAAAACGACTCTGCGCATCTGTTCAACTAATTACGCAAGCAGAATAATACAATTGGTTTTACGCGCCGCTCCAAGGGGCGGCGTTTTTGCTTTGCCAAAATATATAACGCTCTCTTGTTGAGATTTAAACAGCAAGATGATATAATGTCATAGGTTCCATGCGATTTGCATCGATAGTTTTTAAATGGATCGATGCATTTTCGCATTTGCAACTGCTGGTTGACAGATTTTCAAGCTCGCTTTCTGGCGCGCAACCGGCAAATGCGCTATCATTTTGCCTGCAGAGGGCGCTCAGGCGCCTTGAAAGGAGAATGAATTTATGATTTTTGCAGATAAGCTGATTTCCCTGCGTAAAAAGGCGGGCTGGTCTCAGGAGGAGCTGGCCGAGCGGCTCAGCGTTACGCGCCAATCCGTTTCCAAGTGGGAGGGCGCGCAGTCCTTTCCCGATATCGGCAAGATTGTGCATCTCAGCCAGTTGTTCGGCGTATCCACGGATTACCTGCTGAAGGATGAAATGGAGCAGGTCGATTCCACCCCCTGCAATGAAAGCGCGGAAAGCGTGCCCGCGCTGCGCCGGGTCACAATGGAGCAGGCCTCCGAGTACCTCTCCCTGCGCCGCGCCGCCGCCCCCAGGCTGGCGCTGGCCACCTTCCTGTGCGTCGTTTCCCCCACGGCGCTGCTGATGCTGTCCGCGCTGTCGGAAGCAGGCCGCATCGCAATGCCCGAAAACGCCGCCGCTGGCTTTGGGCTGCTGATCCTGCTGGCGCTGGTCGCCGCCGGGGTCATCCTGTTCCTGTCCTCCGCAAGCAAGGTAAAGGATTATGAATATCTGGATAAGGAATCCTTTGAAACCGAGTACGGTGTGGAGGGCATGGTGCGCGAGCGGCAGCGAGATTTCCGCGAAACCTATAACCGGCTGAATATCGTCGGCACCACGCTGTGCATCCTGTCGGCTATGCCGCTGTTTGCGTCCATGGCGCTGTCCGCGTCCGAAGTGCTGCTGATTGCGGGCGTATGCCTGCTGCTGTTCATCGCCGCATGCGGCTGCGTCGCCTTTGTCTATGGCGGCGTGCAGCAATCCGCCATGCAGCGCCTGTTGGAGGAAGGCGCGTACTCCCGCCGCATCAAGGCGCGCGGCAGCATCCGCGCCGCTTTCAGCGTGACCTACTGGCTCATCGTTACGGCCATCTTCCTGGTGTACACCTTCGGCCCCAGCGGCAACGCCCAGCCCAGCTCCGGCTGGATCATCTGGGCGGTGGCTGGCGTGCTGTACGGCGCTGTCGCTGCCATTATGGGTATAATCGAGCGCGGCGCATACAAGCAATAAGCGTTCTAAAAAGCAAGGAAAAAATTCCACATGAAAAAGCGTATTGCCCTTCTGATTGCCATCCTGCTTGCGCTGGGTCTGCTGTGCCCCGCGGCTCTTGCCGCGCGCATGGAGCGCTATGCCAACGCCGATCAATACATCGCGGGCGATTTCGATAATCGCGCTGCCGATGTGCAGCGGGTGGAAATCCACTGGATTGCAGGCTCCGTCACGCTGACGCAAAGCAGCGCGGATACCCTTCGCGCGTCCGAAATCGCCAGCGGCGTATCGGGTGAGCTGCAGATGCGCCACCTGCTGCTTGACGGCGTGCTCTATATCCAGTTTTGCCAGGCAGGCACGCAGTATTCCGGCCTGTTCTCCACCCCGCAGAAAGCGCTGACCGTTGAAATTCCCGCCGGGATTGACCTGTCCGTTGAAACGCGCAGCGCCGACATCCGTCTGGGCAAGCATCAGCTGACAAACGTGACGCTGTAATCCACCTCTGGCAGCATCCAGGCCGAGCACCTGAACGCCGAGCAGTTCAGCGCCACTTCCACCAGTGGTTCGCTGAATATCGCCGCTGCGGACGCGCTGCATGCTATGACGCTGCACAGCACATCAGGCAGCATCGAGGCCGGCGGCCTGCGCGCCGATACGCTCACGATGAGCACCACCAGCGGCAGCGTTCATGCCCAGGCCCTGGCTGCGACCGCGCGCATTCAGGCGGAAAGCACCTCGGGCTCCATCAACCTGGAGCAGCTGCAAAGCCCTGCTCTGGAAATCGAAACCACCAGCGTCTCCATCGCCATCGGCCTGCGCGGCAGCGAAAAGGCCGATATCGGCTCCACCAGCGGCAGCGTCCAGCTTGCGCTGCACAACAATCTGGGCGCGACGGTGGACTACCGCAGCACCAGCGGCAGCTTCCGGTGCGATGATTACCGCACGGTGAATGACCAGATTTCCCTGCGCGACGGCGTATGCAAGCTGCGCGTACGCACCACAAGCGGCAATCTGGAAATCACGCAGCCATGAGTCCGCTTACCTTTACCCCAGCGCGCGAGCAGGACGCCGCGCTGCTGGTGCAGCTATACGACGCGGCCTTCCGGGCGGATTACGAGCGCTATGGCGAATGCCCGGCCTATGGCCGCACGGTGGAGCAGATGCAAGCCTCCATCCGCCGTTTTCCCAAGCTGATCATCCGCCGGGACGGCGCGCCCGTGGGCGTGCTGTCCGCGCAGCAACAGGATGAAGGGACGTACTACATCGGCTGCCTGTGCGTTATCCCCCAGGCACAGCGGCAAGGCATTGGCTCCGCCGCGCTACAGTGGTTCTGCCAGCAGCATCCGGATTGGCTCGTTATCTCGCTGATTACGCCCATCGATAAGGCGGAAAACCTGCAATTCTATCAAAAGAACGGTTTTGAATTCACCGGCTCGCAGCTGGATGGCAGCGTGCGCGTGGCGACGCTGGAAAAGAGGAGAGCAGCCATGGACGAGTGGATTATGGAAACCCCACGTCTGCGCCTGCGCAGGATGACCCAGGCGGATTATCCCGCGCTGTGCCGCATGCTACAGGACCCGGCAGTGATGTACGCCTACGAGGGCGCTTTTACAGATGAGGAAGCGCAGGCCTGGCTGGATAAGCAGCTGCGCCGCTATCGGGAAGAAACCTTGGGGCTATGGGCGGTTATCTGTAAGGAAACCGGCGAGATGATCGGCCAGTGCGGGCTGACCTGGCAGGATATCCCCGGCGACCGCGTGCTGGAAGTAGGCTACCTGTTTGAAAAGGCCGCGTGGCATCACGGCTATGCTGCCGAGGCTGCCCGCGCCTGCCGCGATTACGCCTTTGATACCCTGGGCGCGCAGGCGGTGTATTCCATCATCCGGGATACCAACATTGCCTCCCAGCACGTAGCCGAGCGCAACGGCATGACGCGCGTGCTTACCTTTACCAAGCATTACCGCAGCGTGGATATGGCGCATTACGTTTATCGCGTTACGCGCGAATAAGACTTCGGATGGCTTCTCAGCCGCCCATCTGGCAAGGATAAAAACACGTCCCGGCCGGTAGTCCGGGAGTCCCCATCACGGGATCAGTAACCTGCCTCCTTTGGTTGTCCGTTCCTTGCCCTTCACCCGCACATAAGGAGGAAAAACATATGCATATCGCCAGCGTCCGGTTGACCGTGTTGTTTGAGGATCCATTCTGGATCGGCATTTACGAACGCACGTGCGACGGGCAATACGAGGTTTGCAAAATCACCTTTGGCACAGAGCCAAAGGACTATGAGGTGCATGCTTTTTATCTGGAAAACTACGATCGTTTCACGTTCAGCCCTGCGCTTTCGGCAGAAACGCCCGCCCCCCAGCGCGAGGCCGAGGCCCAGCGGCAATTAGAAATCCGCCAGGAAAAGCGCCGTGAAAAGCATCAAGGGCATTGAAAAAAAGCGAAGGAACGCTTGCTCCTTCGCTTCTTTCATATTTATCCCTGCTTCTGCGGCTTGCGCTTTTTCAGCTCCTCGCGCAGCGCCTGCTCACGCTGGGCAAGCTCCTCGCGCATATGCTGCTGCTTGGCCTGGAAATCAGCCTTCAGCATTTGCTGGCGCTGGCGCAGGCGCTCCAGCAGGGGCTTATTATACAGCTTGGCATACGGGAAAGCACGCAGCGTGCGGCGCACCAGCGTGCCCTGGCGCAGCAGCGCATCACGCACAGAGCGGGTGATCGTCTCGGTATCGTCGCCGCCAGTCAGTTCGGCCGTGTGGCGAATCTTGCCAAGCACGGTGGTAGAAATCACCGCGTCGGTCAGGATAATCGCCGTCAGCACGCCGCACAGGATATCCATCGCGGTTTGCGGAATCATGGCGAACAGCCCAAACAGAAAAGGCTTTACGCCATAAATGATGCCCAGCCCCAGCAGGCCGAAGGGAATGAGCGTGTTGGCACATACGCGGCCGTTCAGGTTAAAGCGCTTCTGGCTGTAATCCCACCAGCGGGCGTGGAACAGCTTTTCCATCAGGTAGCTGGTCAGGTATTCCAGCGTGCCGCAGATGATCATGCCCATCAGGAACACCACCAGGGGCGACTCCGCATAGCGGGATAGCAGCAGAGTGATCAGCACCGAGCCGAAGCCATAGATGGGGCAGTATGGGCCGATCAGGAAGCCGCGGTTGATGAAGCGGTGAAACTGAATCAGCTTGCAAACAACCTCCATCACCCAGCCCAGCATGGCGGTGACAAAAAAGAGCAAAATGTAGTTTTCAACAAGTGTGCGCATGGTCTTCTCTCCTGTTCGCGGTTCTTCTTTTGTGCTTGCAGTATAGGCTCACGCGATCATTATAGCATACGCCAGGGCAATTGCATAGCGACCCAGTCAGCGTGCAAGCGCATCGCGCATTTGCTGCACAAAAGTGGTGAAGGGCGCAAGCAGACCGTTCAAAATGGGATTATTGCCGCTGTTTTCACGCCAGCCGTCTACCTTTTCAGCGAAGGCGGCAAAGATCTGTTCCGCATCGGAAATTGCCTGCACAGCGGCGGTATGCTGAGCCGCGGCCGCAGACAGCTCCTCTTCTTTTTGCTGCAAGCGAACGTTCAGCGCTTCCAGCTCAGCCTGATGCGCCGTCGTTTGCTCATCGAACTTCTTTTGCAGCGCATCCCGCTCTGCTTCTGCTGCCTGACGGGCAGCGGTTTCGCTTTCCACGCGCGCATTCGCATCGGTCAACGAGAAAGCCTGATCGCTGTTTTTCTGCTGCAATTGCGCGTTGCTCGCCAACGCCTCATCCAGAGCCGTTTGCGCGCTGGCCGATGCGGCCTGATGCTCGTCCACTTCCTGACGCAGCTGGGTCAACTGCGTATTGCAGGCCGCTAACTGCGCCTTGGCCTGGGTCAGCTCATCCGTCAATTGATCCAGGCTGTTCTCCTTCTCCTGCACAGCCGCGCGCAGAGAGGCCAGCTCGGAATCCTTTTCCGTCGCCTGCTCCGAAAGCGCGGCCAGGCTATCGGCGCTGGCCTGGGCCTCGGCGGTCAGGGTCTCGATGCGCGTATCCCGCTCGGCTGCCTGCGCATCCAGGCGCGCGTTTTCATCCCGCAGGCGGCGCGTCTGCGCATACAGCAGCCCCGCCCCAGCAAGGGAGGCAGCCAGCAGCAGGCAAAGGATCACGCATACGGCTTTTTTCATGGCGGATGTTCTCCTTTCGGGATGTGCAAAAATAATACAAAATTTAACCATTATGACAAATTCATCATAGTACAAGCCCCTTTCTTTGTCAAGGTAAAAGCCTGTTGCCCCATTTGTAAAAATATGTTATAATTGGTGTGTAAATCAATTGGAATGAGGGATGCTCATGCCCCGCCGCTATGATAGCGCCGCTGCAAAACGCCGTATTCTATCCGTATGCGTGCGTTTGTTTATCGAAAAAGGATACCGCGGCACCCGTATGGCTGATATCATCCACGCCGCCGATGTATCCTCCAGCACGTTTCAAAACATCTTTCACAGCAAAGACGGCGTGCTAATGGAACTGGTGCAGTTCATGTTTGAAAACCAGTTCGCCCTGGCCAACAGCCTAACCATGGGAAACACATCCCCTGCGCTGCTGTACGCCGTTGAAACCTCCATCCAGCTGGCGCTGGCGGAGATCAATGAAAACCTGCGCGAAATCTATGTGGAAGCCTATACCCTGCCCGAGCCCTCAGCCTATATCCACCGCCAGACGGCTGTGGAGCTGCAGCGGCTGTTTTCCGCCTACCTGCCCGATTGCGACTCGCGCGATTTCTATGAGATGGAAATCGGCACCGCGGGCATCATGCGCGCCTACATGCTAATGCCCTGCGATTCGCATTTTACACTGGAACGCAAGCTGGAGCGCTTTCTGCGCATGACGCTGGGCGTCTATGCCGTGCCCGAGGCAGAGCAGCAGGCCGTGCTGGCCCATATCAGCCAGCTGGATATCTGCTCCCTGGCCATGCGCGCTATGCGCGCGCTGTTTGAAGCGCTGGCCATGAAGTATGACTTTCAGTTTCCATCCTGACGCACGGCGCTGAAATTTTGCCCGCTGCATTGCCTTTTTGCGCCTCCTATGCTACAATGACCGCGATTCAATTCGTTATCATACCAAAGGAGGCTTTTTCTATGCTTCGGCAAGCGGCTTTTGAGGGCGAAAACGCCCTGCTCAAGGGCGGTCTGCACTGCCATACCACCCGTTCGGATGGCAAAGGCACCCCCGAGGAAGTAATCGCCATGCATGCGCAGCACGGCTATGATTTTCTGGCGTTGACCGATCACCGCACCTATAACTACAAGGACTACCTGCCTGAAAGCGGCGTGCTGATCATCCCCGGCATGGAGTTTGACCGCACCATCACCAATCATCACCGCGTGCACTGCTTCCATACTGTATGGATCGGCCCCGAAAAGCCTGAAAATCCTTACGAGCAGGATCAGCCCTTCCAGCGCGGCTATGTGCAGGATCAGTACGAGTTCCAGCAGTTTCTGGACGAGGCGCACCGCAACAAGCAGCTGACCATCTATTGCCATCCCCAGTGGAGCGGCACCTTTGCGCGCGAGTTTGAGCGCCTGCAGGGCAACTTCGCCATGGAGCTGTGGAACAGCGGCTGCGTGATGGAGAACGGCGTGGACTTTAACAACGGCCCCCTCTGGGATGAGCTGCTGTGCCAGGGCAAGCGCATCTTCGGCGTGGCCACGGACGACGGCCACGCCATGGAACAGCACTGCCGCGGCTGGGTGCGCGTCAACGCGCAGAAGAACGTGAACGACATCCTGCGCGCGCTGCGCGAGGGCGCGTTCTATGCCTCCACCGGCCCGGAAATCTATGATTTCTATATCGACGACAGCAAGGTCGCCCATGTCAAGTGCTCCCCCTGCGCAACGGTCAAATTCTTCTGCTCCCGCGTGACCAAGCTGCTGCGCAGCGAGGATGGCTCCCCCATCACCGAAATGGCCATGGAATGCCCCGTGCGGGACGATCTGTTCTACCTGCGCGTAGAGGTAACGGATGCGGACGGTCACGTCGCCTGGTCCAACCCGATTTTCCTGGAAGAAATGAAATAAGCTCTTATACACAGCAAAACAGCGCGGAGATGATATCCATCCCCGCGCTGTTTTTGCCTATCAAAAAGCACAGCTAACTTAACCGAGAAGTAAAGAAGGGGCGCAGCTCCTCCTTATTTGCCAAACAGGCCCTTCACGCCGTCCAGGATACCCTTTACGTCGTCCACCTTGATCTTGGCCTTTACGCCCTCGACCACCTTTTCGATCATCTCGTCGGGCAGGTCGATATCCAGCAGCTTTTCCACCGTCTTGATCGGCTCGCTCTGGAAAGAGGCCAGCAGCGTTTTATCGCTTTGCAGCTTTTTTACAATTTCCTCAATCTTGGCTTTGATATCCATAAATTTTGCTTCCTTTCTGTATGGGGTACGCTTATGATACTGCAAACGATGAAAAAAAACAAGTGAAAAGATGGAACCTTCCGCGCGCCCGTCCGTTTAATAGAGCGAAGGGGCTGAACCCTTCAAATAAAAGAAAGAGGATTAGAAATATGAAAAAGGCCCTGATCATGCTGCTGTGCCTGCTTGCCGCGCTGTGCCTGGCCGTGCCCGCCCTGGGCGAGGGCGTATCCCGCACCGTATCCGTATCCGGCTCATCCAACATCTCCCTTGCCGCCGATACCGCCACGCTGCGCATCGGCGTAAGCACTGTGCGTGATACCGTCGCCGAAGCGCAGAGCGAAAACAATGAAATCATGCAGCGCGTCATCGCCGCCATCCTGGGTCAGAACGTGGCGCAGGAGGATGTTGTCACCTCCGACTTTTCCGTGTACACTGAGCGCGATTACAGCGATGCTTCCGCCCCTGTGCGCTACCATGTGGACAACACGCTCTACGTTACCGTACGCGCGCTGGACACTGTGGGCGATGTAATTGACGCGGCCACAGCCGCTGGCGCAAACCAGATGTACGGCCTCACCTTCAGCAGCAGCGGCGAAACCGCCGCCTATGAAAAGGCGCTGCGCCGCGCCTATGAGGACGCCGCCGCCAAGGCCGCCCTGCTGGCCGAGGCCGCCGGGCAGACGCTGGGCGAGGTAGTATCCATCAACGCTTCCAATAGCTATGGCGGCGACTATGGCATCGCCAATACCTACGCCATGGATGCACGCAGCGCCAAGACGGCTATCGTATCGGGTGATGTAACGGTATCCGCCAGCGTGACGGTTGTGTTTGCAATCAAGTAACCATTACAGAAAAGCGCCGCTTTTCAAATTGCTGGAAAGCGGCGGCTTTTTATTTGCTTATAGTGTCTGGGTCAGATAGCAATGCGGGTATCTGCGGCTTAGCGCTGCAAAGGCGGTACGGGCGGCAGCGGCTGTCGCAAATACGCCAAACACCGCGCTGCCTGAGCCCGTCATCTGCGCGGCGCGCGCGCCATGCTCCCGCAAGGTGGTAATAGCCTGGCGAATCTGCGGCCGCATGGAGATAGCCACCGGCTGTAGGGTGTTGCCCAGGCTATCCGCCAACAGGGCCAAATTGCCGCCCGTCAGCGCGGATAACGCCTGCGGTGTATTCGGACGGCTGGCGGATATATCCATGCCATCCAGCGCGCGGAACACCTGCGGTGTGGACAGGCCGCGGCAGGGCTGGATGATGACCAGATGGTAGATGCGGGGGCAGGGAAGCGGCTCGATGACCTCGCCAATGCCCCGCACATGGGCAAGCCCGCCCATCAGGCAGAAGGGCACGTCCGCGCCCAGCGTCAGGCCGATCTGCCGCAGCGTTTCCATCGGCAGATTCAGCTCCCACAAAGCATTGAGCCCATGCAGCACGGCAGCCGCGTCGGCGCTTCCGCCGCCCAGGCCTGCCCCACTGGGGATACGCTTGTGCAGGTGGATCATCGCGCCCTGCGCCGTGCCCGCATGCCGGCGCAGCGCCAGCGCCGCGCGCAAAGCAAGGTTGCCCTCATCCTGCGGCACGCGGGTGGCGCCGTCGGCGGAAAAGGTTACATCCTCCGCAGGCTCCAGCGTCAGGGTATCATGCAGGGAAATGGACTGCATCAGCATATCCAGCAGATGATAGCCGTCCGCGCGCACGCCCACGGTATCCAGCGTCCAGTTAATCTTGGCGTTTGCCCGTATCAGCATCCTTCTCCTCCGCATGGGGCAGCGCCTCGGGGGCGCGCCCGCTTTCCAGGGTAAATTCAAAGGCCGCGCCTTCCTTGGTATCCAGCAGGCGCAGGCTTTGGCCGTGCTTGTCCATAATGCGCTTGCAGATGGCCAGCCCCAGGCCCGTGCCCTTGCCCACGGTGTGGGCCTTATCGGCCTTGTAGAAGCGATCGAAGATATACGGCGCGTCCTCGGGCGCTACGCCCGGGCCGTCGTCGCGCACAACCACGCGGGTCAGCTTGCCCTCCTGCGCGGTATCGATGGCGATATGCCCGCCCTCGGGGGTATACTTGACAGCGTTGGACAGGAGATTAACCAGCACCTGCTCGATCTGATCAGCGTCCGCGTAGACGTACATGGGTTCATCTTCAAAAGACAGCTGCAAATCCATGTGCTTGTCGTCCAGCTGCGACATGTTGGCAATGATCACGCGGCGAATGCACTCGTGCAAATCAAAATCCGAATAGGCCAGCTCGGTATTGTTGTTTTCCATGCGCGAGAGGTTCAGCAGGTTGCCCACCAGCTTGGACAGGCGGCGCGTTTCATCCAGCACGATCTGCATATACTGCCTTTGCTCGCCGGCGGGGATAGTGCCATCCAGCATGCCCTGCAAAAAGCCCTGCATGCTGGTCATGGGTGAGCGCAGCTCATGGGATACGTTGGCCACAAAGTCGCGGCGCGTCTGCTCCAGCGCCTCCAGCTGAGCGGCCATGGAGTTGAACGCCGTCGCCAACTCGCGCGTTTCGCTGCTGCCGCTGACGGGCACGCGGCGGTCAAACTTGCCCTGCGCCATTTCGCCCGCCATCTGCGCCATCACGCGCAGCGGCGCGATGATCTGCCGGGTCGTGAAGAACACGCACACCGCCGCCAGCGCGCAGGTGACCAGCGCCGCGGCGAACACCTGCAGCGCAAAGCCCGCATAGGTGGCGTATACCGTCTGCGCGGCGGTCTGGATAAACACCGCGCCCAGCACCGTGCCCCTGTCCGCCCAGGGCACAGCCACGGTGAACATGGGCTTGCCGCCGCTTTGGGTGCGGAAGATGATCTCCTCCCCGTGCAGCACGCGGCTGAGGATGGATACGATCTTTTGCTGATCGAAGATCATATCCTCCTCCTTCATCAGCTCGGGCGTGGCGTACAGGGTGGTCTTGCCCGTGCGGTCCACCACCACGCTGTAGGCGTTGAAGTCGGAATAGATCGAATTGGCCTTCCACTTGATGTAGTTTTCGGTGGTGGAATTATAGCCGAAGGATTCCGCAATGCTGTTGTTATGCACCCGGCTGGCCAGGTAGGCGATATCGTAGGCCTGGCGCTTCAGCTCGTTCATGCGCGCGTCGATATGATCGGCGCGGATGGTGAAATAGAACAGCGAATACAGCACCAGCACGCACGCCAGAATGGCCGCCAGCATGACGGTCATCAGCCGGGCGAACATGCCGTGAAATACCTTTTTCATTTTACCTCGAATTTATAGCCGACGCTCCACACCGTGCGGATCTGCCAGCCGTATTGCTCGCTGTCGGGCAGCTTTTCGCGCAGGCGCTTGATATGCACGTCCACCGTGCGGCTGTCGCCGAAGAAATCAAAGCCCCACACCTGCTCGAGCAGCTGCTCGCGGGTGAACACGCGGTTCTGGTGGGAGGCCAGGAAGTAGAGCACCTCCAGCTCCTTGGGGGGCATTTCCACAGGCTTGCCCTGATAGTATACCTCATACTTTTCCAGGCTGACCGTCAGCCCCGGAAAAGACAGGGTATCCTTTTCATTGCTGGCAGGAGCGGAGCGGCGCAGCACAGCCTTGACGCGCGCCAGCAGCTCCTTGCCCTCAAAGGGCTTGGTCATGTAGTCGTCCGCGCCCAGCTCCAGCCCCAGCACCTTGTCAAAGGTCTCCTCCTTAGCGGTCAGCATGATGATGGGAATCTGCGAAATCTGCCGCACGGCGCGGCACACCTGCCAGCCGTCCATGCCCGGCAGCATGATATCCAGGATCATCAGGCTGGGGGGATTTTGCCTGAAGGCGGCCAGCGCCTCGTCCCCGCGGCCGTATGCAACCGTATCATAGCCGTCCTTTTCCAGATACAGCTTGACCAGCTGAGCGATGTTGGGATCGTCATCCACGATCATAATCAGCGTTTTATCTTTCATGGCTGCCTCCGTTAATTCAGCGTTACAATGGTGACGCCGCTTTCGCCCTCGCCGTACTGACCCAGGCGGAAGGACTTGACGTGCGGGTAGAATTTGAGATGCCGCTGGATGCCCGCGCGCAGCGCGCCGGTGCCCTTGCCGTGCACGATGCACACCTCGTTCATGCCAGCCATCACGGCCTCGTCCAGGTATTTTTCCACCTCGATCAGCGCTTCATCCAGCGTCATGCCGCGCACGTCGCATTCCATGCGCACGGTGCGGCTGGCGGCCTGGGAATGCACCAGCACGGTGGATTTTTGCTTTTTGGGTTTCTTTTCCTGCACCAGGCGAAGCTGAGACAGGTTGGCCTTCAGCTTCATGATGCCGGCCTGCAATTGCACATCGCCCTTGGCGTCAGGCTTGGACAGCACCGTGCCGCGTGTGTTGAGGTGCAGGATATCCACCGTGTCGCCCACGTTCAGATCCTTGGGCGCAGGAGCCATCGACGCGCCGCCCTGCAGCCCCTCGCTCAGGCCGTCCAGATTGTTCTGCATGCGCTTGCGCAGGGCGTTTATCTCGGCCTCGCGGCCCTCCGCGCCCTCCTTCTTCATGCGTTTCAGCTCCTGGATGACGTTTTCAGCCTCGCGGCGGGCGTTTTCCACAATGCGGCGGCCTTCCTCCTTGGCCTTGCGCTCGGCGGTCTTTTGCTTTTCCTCCATCTCCCGATAAAGGGTTTCGGCCTCGTTGCGCAGGCGGATGGTCTCAGCCCGTGCCTGCTCGGCAGCCTCGCGCTCGCGCTGCGCCACCTGGCGCTGATACTCCGCCCCGGCAATCACATCCTCAAAGCGGATATCGTTGGCCGACAGCAGCTCCTTAGCGCGGTCGATGATGCCCTGGCTCAAGCCCAGTTTGCGGCTGATTTCAAAGGCGTTGGACTTGCCCGGCACGCCGATGGACAACCGGTAGGTAGGCCGCAGGGTGGCCACGTCAAACTCCACGCTGGCGTTTTCCACGCCGGGGGTGGACAGGGCGTAGGCTTTCAATTCGCTGTAATGGGTGGTGGCCACGGTGCGCACCTGGCGCTTGAGCAGGGTATCCAGAATGGTCTGCGCCAGCGCCGCGCCCTCGGTGGGATCGGTGCCCGCGCCCAGCTCGTCAAACAGCACCAGATCGCGCTGCGTCACCTCGTTCATGATTTCCACAATGTTGGTCATGTGGGAAGAGAAGGTGGACAGCGACTGCTCGATGCTCTGCTCGTCGCCGATATCGGCGTACACCTGCTCGAATATGGACAGCTCGGTGCCCAGATTGCCCGGCACGTGCAGACCCGCCTGCGCCATCAGCGTCAGCAGCCCCACCGTCTTGAGCGTGACCGTCTTGCCGCCGGTGTTGGGGCCGGTGATAATCAGGGTGGTAAAATCCTGCCCCAGCCACAGATCGCAGGGCACTACCTTTTCGCTCGGAATCAGCGGATGCCGCACGCGCACCAGCTTGATGCGCCCCTGATCGTTCATATGCGGCAGGACAGCGTTCATCTCGCGGGACAGATGCCCCTTGGCAAAGATGAAATCCAGGCGCGTGAGCACATAGATGTTGCCCTCGATCATCTCGCTCTGCGCGCCCACCTGGCCGGACAGCTCCAGCAGGATGCGCTCGATTTCCTCGCGCTCCTTGGCCTTCCACTGTTTCAGGTCGTTGCCCAGCTCCACCACCGCCATGGGTTCGATAAACAGCGTCGCGCCCGTGCTGCTCTGGTCGTGCACCAGGCCGGGCACAAACTGCCGGTATTCCTGCTTGACGGGGATGCAGTAGCGGCCGTCGCGCACAGTGACAATGCTTTCCTGCAGGTACTTGGAAAAGCTGGCTCCATGCACCATGCTGTTCAGCTTTTCACGCACGCGCTCGTTGGACTGCTTGATGTGGCGGCGGATATCGGCCAGCTGCGGGCTGGCATGGTCGGACAGTTCTTCCTCGCTGATGATCGCGCCGGTGATCGCATCCTCCAATTGGCGGAAGGTTTGCAAATGACTGGCCAACCCCGTAATGCGCGGCGTGTTGTCGCGGTCGGTCACCAGGGCGCTGCGGGCGGCGCGGGATGCGCGCAGGCACTCGGCCACGCTCAGCAGCGCCTTTGGATTGAGCGCCGCGCCCTTGGCCGCCAGCGTCAGGTAAGGGCGCACATCGGGAAAGCCGATCAGCGGGCTGTCGCCCAGGTAGGTCAGGATCACCTGCGCCTCCTCGGTTTCCTCCAGCGCTTCGTTCACCTGCGCAAGGTCAGACAGCGGCGTAAGCTTTTCGCAGGCCTCGCGGCCCATATCGGTGACGGCAAATGACGCAAGCATGTCCAGAATTTTGGTAAATTCCAGCACACGCAGCGTGCGTTCCTTCATCATGGAGCACCCCTCCTTGGGATAGTGTAAGCGGCGCAGCGGGCCCGCGCAAGCGCTTTGGATAAAAATTCAAAAAAGGTTTTCAAACTGTTAGCATTTGGCAGCGCCGCCTGCATGCGCTTACTCCACGCCGCGGTCAAAGCGCTCAGCAAAGCAGGGGATTTCGGCACTCCCGCCCTCCCGCAGCGCGCGATAGGCGCGCAGGATGCGCAGCGCCTCCTCCGGCTCCTCCAGCGTGAAATCCAGCAGCCAGTGCAGCTTAGGACTGGCCAGCGCGGACAGCGACCGCACCTGGCAGGATAGCAGCTGCACCAGGCATCCTGCGTCCATGCGCACGGGCAGCAGCGGGAAGCGCTCACCCATGCGGTCGGTCAGCGCCTGGCCGGCGCAGCCGCGCCCCTGGGCGCATAGGCAGCAGCCTTGCCGTTCGCCCGAAAGCCCCAGCGCTGTGCGCGCCGGGCAGTGATTCAAATACATCAGCCGCGCGCGGCCATACACAGGCAGGATGAGCTGCGCGGCAGGGCGCTTTTCCAATAGCTCGGCAATTTCGCGCGCCGTCAGCTCGCGGGGCAGCGTCTGCCACTGCGCTCCCTGGGCAAGCAGCAAATCACTGGCCAGAGCGTTCCACACCGGCACGCCCTCCCCCGCCATCAGCGGAGCCGGGCAGGCAGGCAGCTGTCCTGCGCTGCCCAGGCATACGCGCAAGCCATGTGCCGCAATCTGCGCGGTCAGGCGAGACAGCTCCATATCCGTCAACTGCACAGGCAGCGCCACCCAGGCCGCGTCCGGCAGCTGAAAGAGCGTCTGCGAAAAGGCAGGCTCGGTAATATCCAGCGGCGCATAGATCACCTGATCCGCGCCATTTTCCAGCAGCACACTGCACAGGGCGGGATCGGTTGCCTGGGCAAACAGCTGCGGCGGCACATTCTCCCGCGCGGGCAGCGTAGGGGCAGGCTGATACGGCCCCGCCGGGGGCAGCCTGTGCGCGGCGATTCTTGCCTCGCGCAGCTGCGCCAGCGCCTCGCGCCGCAGGGCGTTAAGCGCGGCAGCGGGCAGGTAGGCATTCTCGCCCGTCACCGTCAAATCGCGCAGGATGTAGGCGGTATCGCCCGTTTTTCCCAGCGCGCGGCGGGCACGGTCCTCATCCAGCGGGGCGTTCTGCGCGCTCTGAACGATTTCGCCTGAGACCGTCGCCTGCGCGCGGTCGTCCTGCACGGTTAGCACGGCGGGCTGGCCGGGCTGCGCCGTCAGCTGCGCGTCAAACGCGATGCGCGGCAGAGCGCTTGCCTGATAGCTGGCCCGCGCGGCGGAAAGCTGCGCCTCGTCGTCGATGCGCACCGCCGCATCGCCCGTCTGGGCAGGATGATGCAGCCGCAGGGTCGCCAGGCTGCCGGCAGGCGTTTCGGGGCCGCTGTAGATGATATCCTGCTCCCTCGCGCCGCGCAGCTGCAGGCCGTCGCCGTTATGCAGCGTTTTGCTCAGCTGCACCTGCGCCAGCCACACATCGCCCTTGCGGGATACGCGCTGCACCGTGCCGATGTCCACGCCCGCGCTGGATACGCGCTGGGGGTTCATCACCTGCGCGTCACGCGCGCCAAAGGCATAGCCGGGAAAGAACGTACGCGAAAATACCTGCGACAGCGTCTCGCGCTCCGCCGCATCGGCGGGAGCAAAGCGCCCGGCGCGCAGCGCGTCCAGCGCGCAGCGATAGGCGCGGGTGACGACTGCCACATACTCGGGTCGTTTAAGCCGCCCTTCAATTTTAAGCGAGCACACCCCGGCCTCGGCCAGCGCCTTCACCTGATCGCGCAGGCACAGATCGCGCGGGGACAGCCATGCGCGCGTGTCCCCCTGCCAGGTATAGGGCAGTCGGCAAGGCTGGGCGCAGCGCCCGCGGTTTCCGCTGCGCCCGCCGATCAGCCCCGAGTACCTGCACTGACCGCTGACGCACACGCACTGCGCGCCATGGACGAACACCTCGGTTTCCACCCCGGTATCCGCCACAGCGCGGATGGCGTCCAGCGTGCACTCGCGCGCCAGCACCACGCGGCACATGCCAAGAGAGCGCGCCAGGCGTGCGCCCGCCGCGTTATGCAATGCCATCTGCGTGCTGGCATGCACGCACAGGTGCGGAAACTCGCGCGCAATCAGGCTGAGCACGCCCAGATCCTGCACCAGCACCGCGTCGGCGCGCAAATCAGACAGCATGCGCAGGGTATCGCGCACGCCGTCCAATTCGCGCTGCTTCACCAGCGTGTTGACCGTTACATACACGCGGCGGCCATAAAAATGATATAAATCGATGACCTGCTTGAGCTCCTGCTGCGAAAACCCGGCGGATGCGCGCGCGCCAAAGGCCGCCGCGCCCAGATAGATGGCGTCGGCGCCGTTGCACAGCGCGGCCATCGCCGCCTCATAGCTGCCGGCAGGAGCCAGCAATTCGGGAATATGCTCAGCCATGCGTGCTTTCGTCCAGCTTTCTGCGCAGACGCGTGTTATCGTCCTGCGATTTTATCAGCTCGTCCGCCAGTGTCAGGGCGGCCATCACGGCGGCAGCCTCGCGGTTAATGATGCCTGCGGCCATCAGCTCGCGCATTTTGCGGTCTACCAGGCTGGCCACGCGCTGGGTATGCTCGGGCGAATCCGCGCTGGTCAGGGTGTAATCGCGCCCGGCGATCTGCACGCTCAGGGTGGTGTGTTCCATGGAATGCTCCTCTATGCTGCGATTGGGGGGTCATTTTCGCAGAGAAGCCCGCCCAAGCGAGCCCTCTGCGGCTGTTTTACAGCTTTTCAAACGGATAATCGCGTCCCTGCGCATCCACGCGGATAGAGGCGATCACCTGCGGCTCCAGCGGCTTATCCGCGCGGTCGCGGCGCACGTTCTGGATGCGGTCGGCATGCTCCAGGCCCTTGGTTACGCGGCCAAAGGCGGCGTAGCTGCCATCCAGATGCGGGGATACGCTGGTCATGATAAAGAACTGCGAGCCGGCGGAATTGGGGCGCATGCTGCGCGCCATGGACAGCACGCCCGGCGTATGCTTGATGGGATTTGCCACGCCGTTGCGCTCAAACTCGCCGCGGATGGAATAGCCGGGGCCACCCATGCCGGTGCCCTGCGGATCGCCGCCCTGGATCATGAAATCCGGAATGACGCGATGGAAAATCAGCCCGTCATAGAAGCCGCTGTTGGCCAGGGAGATGAAGTTGCCCACGGACTGGGGCGCGTGCTCGGGATACAGCTCGCCCTCCATCACAGAGCCGTCCTTCATGGTGATTACAAACGTGGGATGAAAATAATCCTGCATGGCAGTGTCCTCCAATTTTTAATCGTTTAACGGATAGCCTTCTATCCATATTAAATGATAGAACGAACGGGCGCTTTTGTCAATGCAAAAGGCATTTTACGGGCATAAAAACAGGGCGAAATTACACACTCCGCCCCGTTATTTATTCATCTTCCTCCCGCCACTGAAAGCGCATGTCCGCATGGGTATTATCCCGCAGGGGCACGCCCTCGTCGCGCAGCAGCTCGGCCTGCTCGGGCCAGCCGGGAGCCAGCCGCCCCGCGTGGTTGACCACCCGGTGGCAGGGATAATCCCCATACAGGCTGGCATCGCGCAGCACACGACCCACCAGGCGGGCGTTTTTCTCCCGCCCGATCAGGCGGGCAAGCTGCCCGTAGGTGGCCACGCGGCCGGGCGGTATCTCGCTCACCGCGGCCAGGATCTCATAGATCAGCCGCTCGTCCGTCATGCGTTTTACTTGGGATCTTCATGCGTGCGCTGATCGCCCAAGAAGAACACCGCCACCGTGCCAGGGCCGCAGTGCGCGCCGATGATGGTGCCGATTTTGAGCAGATGCACATCGGCCTTGGGGAATTCCGCGCAGATTTCCGCCCGTGCGCGCTCGCCATCCACCGGATCGTCGCTGTGGCAGATCAGGCACTTGCCGCTGTAGTTTACGCCGTCCTGCACATGATTGCGCATCACGCGGATGGTCTCCTTGACCGCGTTGGCGCGGCCGCGCACCTTATCGTAGGCAATGATGCGGCCTTCGTCGTTCAGGCGCATGATGGGGCAGATATTCAAAATGGTGGCGATGGTGGCCGTCGCGCCGGACATGCGCCCGCTGCGGCGGAAGTAGGTCAGATCCGTGGAGAAGAACTGATGATGAATGCGCCCGCAGTTCTTCACCGCCCAGTCGGCGGCTTCCTCAATGCCCATGCCCTGATCGCGCAGATCGGCCACCAGATCTACCAGCAGGCCGTAGCCGCCGCAGGAGCACAGCGAATCCACCACCATCATGCGGTGGCCATCGATCTTGCCATCCAGCTCACGGGCGGCGTTCATAGCGTTGTTGACCGAAGCCGACATGCCCGAGCCGAAAGCGATATGCAGCACATCGCCGTGCTTGAGCTGCTCGGTAAAAAAGTCAATATAGCGCTCGGTATTGATCTGCGAGGTTTGGGGAATCGCGCCTTCACGCATAGCTTGATAGAACTTTTCCAGCATGCCGGGGTTGCGCTCCATATCGTCCTCGCGCTCCACACCGTCCAGCACGTAGGTGTAAAAGATCACGGGGATCTCACGCTGCTGGCAGTAATCATACGGCAGATCTACGGTAGAACCGCAGGTAAGAATAAATTTTCGATCCATGGCCGGTCGCCCTCCGTCAGTGTAATGTGGAATACATATATTGTAACAAATTATGCGTCCAAAATCCACTGTGAAATGTCTTTTTTGCCCTCTCCCATGCGTAGAAAAGCCGCTCTACTGCCAGTGGAGCGCGCAATCTGGTTTATTATATCCCGCCTGATGCAAAAATGCCTGGTCAAAGCAAAATTCTGCCCGCGCGCACATTCTTCCATCGGGCGGCATAGAATAAAGCGAATCATCCATGGGAGGTGCCGTCCAATGTCCGATAATACCACCACGCGCCCCGACGATACATCCTGCGCCTATACCTATACGGTCAAGCGCGGAGACAGCTTTTACCTCATCGCCCGCCGCCTGGGCGTGCCGCTGCGCGATCTGATGAACGCCAATCCCGATATCCATCCTGCCCGGCTGATGGTGGGCGACGAGCTGTGCATCCCCTCCTGCGCGGAGCGCGAGGCGCAGGAGCCCGCGCCGCTGCCCGACAGTTTCCCTGTGCCCGACGCGCCCGACGCAGGCAACCAGCCCGCACCGCTGCCCGACAGTTTCCCTGTGCCCGATATGCCCGACGCAGGCAACCAGCCCGCGCCGCTGCCCGACAGTTTTCCTGTGCCCGATATGCCCGACGCAGGCAACCAGCCCGCGCCGCTGCCCGACAAATTCCCTGTGCCCGACGCGCCCGGCATTGAGCCAGGCAAGCCCGAGCTTGTCACCTGCCCTGAAAACCGCCGAGCCGTGGTGCAGGAGGGGCAGACCGTGGCCGACCTGCAATTGGAATACGACCGCAGCTTCCACACCCTGGAGGCCGCCAACCCCACGCTGGATCTGGACGATCTGAAGGCCGGCCAGACCGTGTGCGTGCCGCCGGTCAACCTGCCCTGCGCGCTGCCCGCCAGCGTGGTGCTGGGAGAGGGCGAAACGCTGGAAAGCCTTTCCGTGCGCTTTAACCTGCCGGTGGCCACCCTGCTGCGCGCCAATCCCTGCCTGGCCCCGGATGACTTTTCCCAGGGCGTTACCGTCAAGCTGCCCCAATAACGGGGACGCATCTGCCCGGAGGCGCGCCGCGTCCTCGGGCAGTTTGTGTTATCATATGCTTGTGCTTCCAACAATGCCTGAGCGCTTTCCCATTTCTCGGGGAAGCGCTTTTTTATGGCCGTAAAACATGTAAAATCATGTTCGCGCGCCGCTTTCATGTTGCGCGCGGCAAAGCAATTGGGTATAATGAGTGAGTATGCAAATGTTATGCGCGAGGGAAGGATGAACTTGCCAATGATCAGGAAAATGCTTTCGCTTCTATGCGTCGCCGCGTTGCTGTGCGGTCTGCTGCCCGCCGCCCTGGCAGAGGACACGGCGGAGAGCTTTTACGGCTATTTTCGCGATGCGCGCTGGATGCGCGCTGAGCCGCGGCCCAACACCCCCAACGTTGTCAACATCCCCGCGCGTTCGGTGCTCAAGCTCACCCCTGTGAACGACAGTTATGCTGCCACCTCCTATGACGGCAAAACCGGCTATGTCCATATGAAGGACTGCGTGCAGGTGGAATATAACGACCCCACGGCCGAGGATGCGCAGTCCATCGAGGGCTTTTTCGGCACGCCCGTGCGCATGCGCGCCCAGCCCCTGGCCGATACCACCACGCTGGATATTCTGCCCGCGGACGTGCGCTTCCGCGTGGTACCCGTGACGGACGAATACGCCTATATCGAATATAACGGCAAATCCGGCTATGTCTATATCCGCGATTTCATGCAGATGGAATACAAGCACGGCGAGGTAACGCCCTACGTCGCCTTCTCCGACGAGCCGGTCAGCGCCTATGAATCCCCCTGCTACGGCGCGGCTGCGCTGCATGAGATTACCCCCTATGCGCCGGTCATCGTAAACGGCTATGACGGCGACCACCTGACGGTGGATATTGAAGGGCAAACGCTGTATGTGGAAGCAGGCGAACTGACCATCCTGGGCGAGGACTTTACGGTAGCGCCCTTTGAGGCCAAGACCAGCGAAAAGGCCGTGCTGTATGAATATCCCCTGGAAAACGCCCTGCAGCTGGCCGATATCAAAAAGAACGCCCCGCTGACGGTGACGGCCTTCCATGGCGTATACGCCCGCGTGACCGATGGTGAACACGAAGGCTATCTGCACTATGACAAGCTCAAATCTACCAACAGCACCAAGGCCGCCCTTGCCGAGCTGCAAAAGCACATGGAGCGCATCGAGGCGCAGCGCTTTTTGAACGTAGCGCTGACCATGATGGATGAAAGCAACCCCGTGCTGCTGGCCTACAACGAAAACTGCGGCGGCAGCGTCAGCGCGCGCTTCAAGTACGGCTGTCCCTATCTGTTTGCCGGCTCCAACGAGTCGTCCCTGCTGCGCCCGCGCTACGCCTCGCAGGACAGCCATTATTACAGCACATCCAAGCTGTACCTGGGCGGTTTTGACTGCATCGGTTTCGCCCGCTGGGTGCACAACCAGGTGGGCATGAAAAAGCTGCCCGCCATCAGCGAAACCCGAAACGCCGTCAAGCCCAACCGCATCGATATGCAGGATCTGCCCTCCGCCCAGTGGGCGCAGCGCATGAAGGTGGGCGACTCCATCAACCTGGCCGGTCAGGGCGGCGGCTATCATGTGATGATCTACATCGGCACGCTGCGTGATTTCGGTTTCACCGCCGAGCAGGTGGGCGAGCAGTTGGCCCCCTATCTGGACAACCCGCTGACCATCCACTGCGGCATGAACAACTACCACACCGCCTGGTATACCCAATACCTCAAGGATGAAAACCTCACCTCCGTCACCCCGCCCGACGGCGGCGTAACCATCTCCATCCTGGGCATTCCCTACGACAGCGTGCCCAACACCGAGACCATGTGGAAGGGCACCAGCAACGTGAAGACCTTCTACTGGTTCGATCTGCTGGGCTATAATCTGACGGTGATCAACCCCGACAGCGAGGCCTTCCGCTGGTACTCGGTATACCGCAACACAGAAAAATAACTCACTTTTAAAAAGAACGGGCGATCAATGCATGTATGATATCGTTGTAATCGGCGCGGGGCACGCGGGCTGCGAGGCTGCGCTTGCCTGCGCGCGCATGGGCTGCGAAACGCTGCTGTTTACCCTCAATCTGGATGCGGTAGCCCTGATGGCCTGCAATCCCGCCATCGGCGGCACGGGCAAGGGACATCTGGTGCGCGAGGTGGACGCACTGGGCGGCGAAATGGGCCGCGCCATCGACGATACCACCCTGCAAAGCCGCATGCTCAACCGCAGCAAAGGCCCGGCTGTGCATTCCCTGCGCGCGCAGGCCGATAAGCGCGAATACCAGAAGCGCATGAAGCGCGCGCTCTTTGCTCAGGATCATCTGACCGTCCGCCAGGGCGAGGTAATCCGTCTGGAAACCCATGGGGGCCGCATCAGCGCAGTCATAACCAAAACGGGCGATCATATTCCCTGCCGCGCCGCCGTGGTATGCACGGGCGTATATCTGAAGGGTAAAATCTTCATCGGTGAGGCGCAGTGGGAGGGCGGCCCGCAGGGGCTGCTGCCCGCAACAGGATTGAGCGAAAGCCTGGCCGATCTGGGCTTCACCCTGCGCCGTTTCAAGACCGGCACGCCCGCCCGCGTAGACGCACGCTCCATCGATTTTTCCGCCATGGAGCCGCAGCCCGGTGACGAGCCGCCCGTGCCCTTCTCCTTCTTGACCGATCACGCGGTAGAAAACCGCATGATGTGCTACCTGACCTACACCAATCCCCGCACGCACGAAATCATCCTGCAAAACCTGGATCGCGCGCCCATGTTCAACGGCGCGATTCAATCCCTCGGCCCGCGCTATTGCCCCTCCATCGAAAGCAAGATCGTCCGCTTCCGCGACAAGGAGCGCCATCAGCTGTTCTTGGAGCCAGAGGGCTATAACGACGCGGAATGGTACGTGCAGGGCATGTCCTCCAGCCTGCCCGAGGATGTGCAGTGGGCGATGTACCGCACCATTCCGGGCCTGGAGCACTGCGTCCTGACCCGCCTGGCCTATGCCATCGAATATGACTGCATCGATTCCACCGTCCTATCCCCCACGCTGGGCGCGCTGCAGGTGCCGGGGCTGTACCTGGCCGGCCAGGTCAACGGCACCTCGGGCTATGAGGAAGCCGCCGCGCAGGGCATTCTGGCGGGCATCAACGCCGCCCATTATGTGCTGGCGCGCGAGCCGCTGCTGCTGACCCGCGATCAGGCGTATATCGGCGTGATGGTCGATGATCTAACCACCAAGGGCACGGACGAACCCTACCGCATGATGACCAGCCGTGCCGAGCATCGGCTGTACCTGCGACAGGATAACGCCGATCTGCGCCTGACGGCCCGCGCGCACGCCATTGGCCTGGCCAGCGATGAGCGTATGCGCCGTATGGAGGAAAAGGCGCGCCAGACGGAGGAAATTCTGGCCTATCTGCGCGATACCCGCCGCGATGCGCTACTGCGCCATCCCGAAAACAGCATCGACGCGCTGCTGCCCGATCCTGCGCAGTATGCTCCCGGCGCGCGCCAGCAGGCCGAAATCCAGGTGAAATACGAGGGCTACCTGCAAAAAGAACAGGCTGCCATCCTCAAGGCTCGTGCCATGGAGGAAAAGCTGCTGCCTGCCGACGCGCCCTATATGGATATCACAGGGCTGCGCATGGAAGCCCGGCAGAAGCTGTCCGCCCAGCGCCCCGTATCGCTGGCCCAGGCGGCGCGCATTCCGGGCGTCTCCCCGGCCGATGTGGCCGTGCTGATGGTGTGGCTGAAAAAGCGGGAGAGTTCGCAGAACGCATAATCTTTTCCAGAGGGCTTTTACCCTCTTTTTCATTTATCTGCGCAAAAGTCTGCCATTTTCTACGGTATATTGCCCCCCGTTTGCGCGTATCCTGATGAGTATCCAGCTTTGTTTTCAACTTGCTTGCCGTCATCAGGGAGGGGAGCCTATGAATCCATATACCGTCGTTCCGCCGCGCATCAGTCAGGGGCTGAAGGATTGGCAATCGCTTTTGCCCGAGCCGCTGAGCGGGGATCAGCCTCTTCGCACCGCGCGGCTGATGCTTGCCGCCGCCGTGCTTTCGGATATGCCCGAAGCGTCGCTGGACGTAAGAGCGGATTTTCTGCGCGAGACCGCGCTGATTCGCCGCGTGGAATGGCAGCAGCGGCTGCAATTTCTTTCGCTTCTGCCGCGTGAGCGCCCCTGCGAGCGCGTGCTGCTGGCGCTGTTTATGCTGACCGAGCTGACCGCCGCCGCGGCCCAGCGCGAAACGCATCCTCGCGCCCGCGCGGCCATGGATTTTCTGCTGCCTGAGGCCTGCGATATGCTGTACCGCACGGCCAATCTGCTGTCGCTGGAATACGGCGTATCTGCCGATGAAAAGCTGGGCGGCATGGCCGAGCTGATGCCCGGCCGCCCGTGTATCGCCGCCCATCGTCACCCCTATGACGAAGTACAGCCGCCCATCGAACGCGCGCAGGCAAGCCCACAAACCCTGCTGTCGCTGTTCCTGCTGTCCTGCGCGGCGCGCTATGCCGCTCGTCTGTCTGCCGGCGCGCTGGGCGAAAGCCGTGAGCATGCTCGCGCGCTATATGCGGAGCTATCGCTGATCCTGACCGAGCACGCCACCCAATACGCCAGCCTGCTGGGGCACGCGGGCGATCCCTGCGAGGCGCTGACGCTGCGCGCCTATGCGCTGTGCTATGCGCTGGACGGTCTGCGCGCACAGGAGGAGGACGCCGCCCTGCGCGCCATATACGATCAGGCGTTTTACGCCCAATGCGCGCATCTGCACAAGGCGCGGCGACTGTATCTCCGCGCATATGAAGGGCAGGAGCCGCCCTTTATCGATCAGGAGCTGCCCCCGCCGCTGATCCTCCAGCCCAACAAGGGCTATATCCGCGGCGCGCTGCGCATGGTAGGCGTTACCCTGCGGCGCGGCCAGCGCCTGCCCGTAGGCGTGCTGCCCAACGGCGCGGATTTCTTTCGCTATCAGAAGCGCATGAACCCCGATGTGATGCGCGTGCCCAGCCATGCAGTGGTGGCGGAGCATATCCGCCGCACGGGGCAGGATTTCCGCGTGGAGCTGGCGCCGCATCCGGTGGAGCTAATGCGCAACCGCGCAGTGGACCAGGTGCGCGTAGGGCGTTAAAAGGGCGTTAAAAATTTTAGAAAATGCGGAACCTGCCATCCGCGCGCCCGTCTAACAGGATGTAAGCGCTCAGGCGCTGCAAAAGAAGAAAAGATGCGTGATTCTAATGATGAAGAAGCTGCTTTGCGCAATGCTGACCCTGATGCTGTTTGCCCTCTCCTGCGTTCCCGCCCTGGCTGAAGCGCCCGCGCCGAGTGTCAGCGGCTGGAGCGTCAACACCGGGGACCCCGCCGATATCCCCCAGGAGGTGCTGGACGCCTTCAGCAAGGCCGTCGAGGGGCTGACCGGCTGCGTCTATGAGCCCATCGCCCTGCTGGCCAGCCAGGTGGTTGCCGGCATGAATTACTGCCTGCTGTGCCGCCTGACCGTGGTTTATCCCGATGCGCAGCCCACCTACGCGCTGGTGTATGTGTACCAGAACATCGAGGGCGCGTGCGAGCTGGCGCGCGTGGAGGACATCACCTTCTCCATCCAGGAGCCCGTTGCTGAGTAAGCCCTTCAAACGTACCGACGCGCATTCTTCGATTGATCGGAGAATGTGCGTTTTCTTTATATGATCGTACATATTCCATCTTGCCATTCGTCCCGAAAGCTGGTAAAATAGCAGAGAACTGCGTATTACGCGAAAAATGCCTGCCGGTTTATGGATTACGGCGCGCTGTTTTCGCCGTTCGATCAGACATGGTGATCGAACAATCGAAAATCGACGGAGGATCGTATGATCGGATTTAAGGAAGAAACGCTGCATTTTGACGTGGTGATCGTCGGCGGCGGTATGACGGGTCTGTGCGCGGCCATCGCCAGCGCGCGCCACGGCGCGAAGACCGCGCTGGTGCAGGATCGCCCGGTGCTGGGCGGCAACGCCAGCAGCGAAATCCGCATGCACATCTGCGGCGCAACCGCCAACATGAAAAAGCCCGAGCTGAGCGAGGGCGGCATCGTGCACGAGCTGATGCTGAGCAACAAGCGCGTGAACGACAGCTATAATTTTTCCATCTGGGACGCGGTGCTGTTCCAGGCCGCCAAGAACGAAAAGAACCTGACGCTGCTGCTCAACACCACCATGCATGCCGCCACCTGTCAGGACGGCGAAATCACCTGCATCGAGTGCTATCAGATGAGCACCGAAAAGCGGCTGCTGATTCATGGCAAAATCTTTGCCGACTGCACGGGCAACGGCACCCTGGGCGCTTTTGTGGGCGTAAAGAGCCGCACAGGCAGCGAGGGCAAGGCGGAGTTTAACGAGCCGCACGCTCCCGAGCAGCCCAACCAGGATCGCATGGGCAACACCCTGCTGTTCAAGGCCGCCAATGTGGGCCATCCCGTCAAGTTCATCCCGCCCGTGGACGCCATGCACTTTACCGAGGAGCAGCTGCGCTATCGCAAGCACAGCGCGGATGTGCCCAAGGAAGTGCTGGCCAAGGCCAGCGAAAACGAAATCTGGATGCTCTTTGACGGCTACTGCCAGGATTACGGATACTGGTGGATCGAAATCGGCGGCGAAAGCGCCGATATCATCAGCGAGTACGAGGACATCCGTGATCAGCTGGTGCGCGCGGTATACGGCGTGTGGGATCACATCAAGAACGGCGGCAACCACGGCGCGGAAAACTACGAGCTGGTATGGGTAGGCATGCTGCCCGGCGTGCGCGAAAGCCGCCGTCTGGAGGGCGACTACATGCTCAACGAAAACGACGTGCTGGGCAACCGCATCTTTGACGACGCTGTAGCCTACGGCGGCTGGCATGTGGATAACCACGTTCCCGGCGGCCTGTACGCCTTTGATAAGATTCCGTCGTTTGTATACGAATTTGACGGCGCGTACACCATCCCCTACCGCTCCTACCTGGCCAAGGGCTTCAAAAACCTGTATATCGGCGGCCGCGCGCTGAGCGCCTCCAAGCTGGCCATGGCTACCAGCCGCGTAATGGGCACCTGCGCCATTGGCGGCCAGGCTATCGGCACGGCGGCCGCGCAGGCCATCCAGAAGGGCTGCGATATCCGCGCAATCGATATCGCTGAATTGCAGCAGACCTTGATCCGCGACGACTGCTATATTCCCGGCTTTGCCAACACGGACAAGGCCGATCTGGCGCAGACCGCCGCCGTAACGGCCTCCAGCGCGCAGGAGAATTATCCCGCCGCCAATGTGCTCACCGGCGTCACCCGCGATATCAACGGCTGCACCAACGCCTGGCATTCGGATGGGCTGAGCACGCAGGGCGAATGGCTGCAGCTGTCGCTGGCCGCGCCCGCCCCCGTGCGCACCGTGCAGCTGGTGTTTGATTCCAACTTCAACCTGGAAAAGAAAATTTCCCTGTCCTCCCGCCGCATCCGTCAGCAGCAGGTAGGCGTGCCGGTGGAGCTGGCGCGTGATTATGATGTAGCGCTGCTGCGCGATGGCAAGGTGGTTGCCTGTAAGCATCTGCGCGATAATTATCAGCGCCTGTGCCATGTGCAGTTTGAGGGCGAGGAATGCGATACGGTGCGCGTAACGGTGCGCGCCACCAACGGCATAAGCGAAGCGCGCATCTTTGAAGTGCGCGTATACGCCTAAAAGGAGGGGTTAAATATGCGGCTTTCCACTTCTACCAACATCATGAATTTTGATCACGGCAAGCCCTACATGGTATCCTTTGAGCACGCGGTCAGCACGTGCGCGGCGGCGGGCTATCGCTATCTGGACGTAAACCTGTGCGGCATGAGCCGCGCGGGCAAGCGCTTTGCCCCCATGACCGAGGACAACTGGGAGGAGCAGGCGCATGCCTGGCGCAAGCTGGCCGATGATATCGGCGTGCGCTTTCTGCAGGGTCATGCGTTTTTCAGCATCGGCGGGCCGGTTGCCCCCGGCGAAGTGCCCGGCGGCGATTTCGGCGAGGAAATGATGCGCCGCAGCGTGCTAGCGGCCGAAATATTGGGCGTGGAATACCTGGTGGTGCATCCCTTCACGGTGATGGACGGCGACCGGCTGCTGCTGGATGAGAGCAAGCGCGCCAACCTTGCCTACTTCCGCCGCTGGCATGAATTCTTCCACGCACATCATGTGGGCATGGCCATTGAAAACATGAACACACTGGGCAAGGGTCCCTCGCCGTTTTCCAACATCGATAACCTGATTGAGCTGATCGATGCGATCAACGCCCCGGATGTAGGCGCGTGCCTGGATACGGGCCACGCTCACACCAGCGGCTACAGTCCTGCCGATTGCGTGCGCCGCCTTGGCAGCCGCCTGCGCGCCACGCATATCAACGATAACCATGCCGGCGACCGCGACGAGCATATCGCCCCCTTCATGGGCACCATCGACTGGCCCGCGCTGGTGGCCGCGCTGCGCGAAATCCACTACGCGCACGATTTCTCCTTTGAAACGCAGAATCTCACTTCGCCCTTCCCCATGCGCATTCAGGGCGATCTGATCCGCTTCTCCTACACGCTGGGCGAATATCTGCTGTCGGACGAGCTGTTTACCGACGCGGACGCGCTTGCGAAATATTAAACCAGACAAAACAAACCGCCGGATAGGAGCCCTCATGCCCCTGTCCGGCGGTTTGCATATTGCAACGGCTTATGCCTTTTTATTCAACTCATCCCGCAGATAGCCCGCCAATATCTCCACAATGCGGGCATTTTTGCCGCCGCGGGTGACGATCACGTCCGCGTCGTTTACATAGTTGCGGATGTACTTTTCATACATGGGCTTTACGGTGGTCAGGTACTGCTCACCGATGTTTTCAATCTGGCGGCCGCGGTCGCGGATATCGCGCTTGATGCGGCGCAGCAGGCAGATATCCGGCTCTACATTGATATAGAGCTTGAGGAACATCATCTTGGTCAGCCGCTCGTCAAAGAAGGCGTGAATTCCCTCCACAATCAGCACGTCGGCAGGCTTGATGATCTCGCTGCTTTCGGTGCGGCGGTGCTGGGTAAAATCATATGCCTTGCGGGTAACGCTTTGCCCGGCCATGAGCATGCGCGCATCCTGATACAGCAAGTCGTGATCAAAGATAAACGGCTCATCGTAATTGAGCTTGGTGCGTTCTTCAAACGTTAATTCGGGATGATCCAGATAATATGCGTCCTGATTCAGCAGCGCGCTGCTGGCGCCAATCGCCCGGCAAAGCTCCTTTGCCAGGGTGGTTTTGCCCGAGCCGCTCGCGCCGCAAATGCCGATGAACACCATGGGGCTTGTCACCTCCGATTTCTACCTATAGAATACCGCAGGGCGGCGGAATCTGTCAAGAAAAAACATCCTTCGCGCTTTCGCAGGCAGGCCGGGCGAAAGCAGCGCGTTTTCCGGGCAAAACGCTTGCAAATCTGCGCTATGGGTGTTATAATGATACACTGTGTGCGAATGCTTATTGCGCCGCGCACGGATTGATCCGCAAATTTGCGCAGGAGGGTTCTACATGTCTTATACCGTCGAAAAAATCGCGAGCAATAAAGTGAAGCTCTCGTTTGTGGAGAGCGCTGAGTCCTTTGACGCGGCCGTCG
The DNA here is from genome assembly GCA_004556155.1 of Clostridiales bacterium. GTDB lineage: Bacteria > Bacillota > Clostridia > Christensenellales > Aristaeellaceae > SFMI01. Next base: position 59,244 of record SFIM01000016.1, on the reverse strand, counting down.
AAAAGGCCTATCTGAAGGATCGCAGCAAGATCAACGTTCCCGGCTTCCGCAAGGGCAAGGCCCCCCGCAAGCTGATTGAGAATATGTACGGCGAAGGGGTGTTCTATGACGACGCCTTCGAGCTTGTCGCCCAGCCCGCCTACGAAGAGGCCATCAAGGCTGAAAACCTTCAGGTTGTGGATCGTCCCCAGGTAGATGTGCAGCAGATCGGCGCGGGCCAGGAGCTGAAGTATACCCTGGAGGTATTCGTAAAGCCCGACGTGACGCTGGGCGAATACAAGGGCGTAGCCGTTGAAAAGAACGTGGAAAAAGTGACCGACGAGGCCGTGGACGCCCGCATCCAGAACGATGTGGAGCGCGCCAGCACCACCCAGGATGTGACCGACCGCGCCGTTGAAAACGGCGATATCGTAAACCTGGACTACGCCGGCAGCGTGGATGGCGTCGCCTTTGAGGGCGGCACCGCGCAGGGTCAGTCCCTGACGATCGGCTCGGGCATGTTCATCCCCGGCTTTGAAGAGCAGATGGTGGGCATGAACATCGGCGAGGAGCGCGACCTGAGCGTTAAGTTCCCCGAGCAGTATCATGCCGACAACCTGGCCGGCAAGGACGCTGTGTTCCATGTGAAGGTTAACGGCATCCAGACCAAGGTTCGCCCCGAGCTGGACGACGATTTCGCCGCCGATGTGTCCGAGTTTGACACCTTCGAGGCCTACAAGGCCAACATCGTGGCCGACCTTGAAAAGAACGCCGCCGACCGCGCCGAAGCCAACCTGGAAGACGCGCTGGTGCAGAAGGTGGTTGACGCTGCCGACTGCGATATCCCCGACGCGATGATTCAGGATGAAATCACCACCATGCTGCGCGAGATGGAAATGCGCATGATGTACCAGGGCATCCGCTTTGAGGATTACCTCAAGTACACTGGGCAGACCCTGGATCAGGTGCGCGAAAACTACAAGCCCGAAGCCGCCAACCGCGTAAAGACCCAGCTGGTGCTGGAAGCCGTGGCCAAGGCTGAAAACATCGTTCCCACCGATGAAGATGTGGACGAAGCCATCGCCGATCAGGCCAAGCGCGTAAATCGCGACGTAGAAGAATTCAAGGCTTCCCTGTCCGAACAGCAGAAGGAATACCTAAAGGAAACCGCCGGCATCAAGAAGGTTATCGACTTCCTGAAGGCCAACGCTGTCATCACCGAAAAGGCCGCCGAAGAAAAGGCCGAGTAAGTTCATCAGCTGAAAACGGAAATTTTTATGCGAGCGCGGGCATAAAACCCGCGCTTGCGTCATATGCTTGTTAGGGTACTCCCCGGGAGGATTATAAATTCATGAGCATTCTCATCCCCAATGTAGTAGAACGCACCAGCAACGGCGAACGCGGCTATGATCTGTATTCCCGCCTTCTGAAGGATCGCATCATCTTTCTGACGGATGAAATCACCGATCAGGTAGCCAATATCGTCGTGGCGCAGCTGCTGTTTCTGGAGATGGATAACCCCGACGCCGATATCTCGCTTTATATCAACAGCCCCGGCGGCTCCATCACGGCTGGCATGGCCATTTACGACACCATGAACTACATCAAGTGCGATGTGCGCACGGTGTGCGTGGGCATGGCCGCCTCCATGGGCGCCTTCCTGCTGATGGCGGGCGAAAAGGGCAAGCGCCTGGCGCTGCCCAACAGCGAGGTCATGATCCATCAGCCCCTGGGCGGCGCCAGCGGACAGGCCACCGATGTGGAAATCCGCGCCAAATGGCTGCTGCGCACCAAGGAAAAGATGACCCGCCTGATGAGCGAAATGACCGGCCAGGATCAGGAAAAGCTGCGCGCCGACTGCGAGCGCGACTATTTCATGACCGCCGAGGAAGCGCTCAATTACGGCATCATCGACCAGATCTACTATCCCCGCAAAAAGAACGCTTGAGGTGAGCCATGCCCAAGGATGAATTCACCACGCGCAGGCTGCATCGGTGCAGCTTCTGCTACAAAACGCAGGATCAGGTACGCCGTCTGGTAGCCGGCCCCGATGTATACATCTGCGATGAGTGCATCAAGCTGTGCTATGATATCATTGCCGACGACGTAACCCCCATGAGCACCGCCGCGCCCGATTCGCCCTCCCTGCCGCTGCCCTCCGAAATGAAGGCCGTGCTGGATGAGTATGTGATCGGGCAGGACGAGGCCAAGCGCACGCTGTGCGTGGCCGTATATAACCACTATAAACGCATCAACGCCCCCCAAAAGGCCGGGGATGTGGAACTGCAAAAATCCAACATCCTCATGGTTGGCCCCACCGGCTGCGGCAAGACCTATCTGGCCCAGTCGCTGGCGCGCATTCTGAACGTGCCCTTTGCCATTGCCGACGCCACGGCGCTGACCGAAGCCGGCTATGTGGGCGAGGATGTTGAAAATATCCTGCTGCGCCTGATTCAGGCAGCCGACGGCGATATTCGCGCGGCGCAGCGCGGCATCATCTATATTGACGAAATCGACAAGATCTCCCGCAAGGGCGAAAACGTGTCCATCACCCGCGACGTCAGCGGCGAGGGCGTGCAGCAGGCGCTACTCAAGATCCTCGAGGGCACGGTTGCCAACGTGCCCCCTCAGGGCGGCCGCAAGCACCCGCAGCAGGAGTTCATGCAGATCGATACCACCAACATCCTCTTCATCTGCGGCGGCGCGTTCGATGGCCTTGCGCCCATCATTCAGCAGCGCATCGGTTCGCGCACGCTGGGCTTTGGTGCCAAGCTGACGGGCGATTCCGCGGCGGACGTGGGCAATGTCCTGCGTCAGCTGCGCCCCGAAGATCTGATGAAGTTCGGCCTGATTCCCGAGTTCGTGGGCCGTCTGCCTGTGGTGGTCACGCTGGATCAGCTGGATGAATCGGCGCTGGTACGCATCCTGACCGAGCCGCGCAACGCGTTGGTTAAGCAGTATGCCAAGCTCCTGGAGCTGGACGGCGTGTCCCTCTCCTTCGATCAGGACGCGCTGACGGCCATTGCGCACATGGCGATGCAGCAAAAGAGCGGCGCGCGCGGCCTGCGCGCGATCATCGAAAAAGCGCTGCTGGATACCATGTTCGATCTGCCTGGCCAAAACGATGTGACCGCCTGCCATGTAACGGGCGATGTGATTACCGCCGGCGCCAAGCCGCAGCTGACCCGCGCCGCGCATAGCGCGCGCACCCTGCGCAGCAAAAAGCCCGCCGCGCTGCCCGAAGAAAAAAAGGAAGCGCCTGATGCGGTATAACGCAGCCCATTCTATCGATTTCATGTAGAACCCCTACCACTCATAACGCTGGCCGCACAGTTTTTCGGAATTGTGCGGCCGTTTTTTGCGGATTTCTGTAATGGGATTGTTCTGCCTAAGACGATATGATAGAATATTCATGAGCCAATCACGCCACATCAGCCTGGCATTTTGTCCATCAAAGCTCAGGGAAGTAAAAAATGATCTTGTTCTTTTCTGCAACCGGAAATTGCAAGTATGTTGCAGCCCGCCTTGCGCAGGCTGCCGATCAGGAAATGCTTTCCATTGTAGACTGCATCCGGGAAAACCGTTATGCCTTCCAGGATCAAACCATCGGCGTGATCTCGCCCACCTATGATTGGGGCCTGCCAAGCATTGTCAAGAAGTTTCTGGAAAAGGCCTCTTTTCAAACGGGTTACCTGTATTTTATCGCCACCTATGGCACAACGCCCGGCGCAGCCGGATACATGGCCAGCAAAGCCATACGCGGCTGCAAAATCAATGCGTACTATGCTGTCCGGATGCCCGATACCTGGACGCCGATCTTTGACCTTTCCACGCCGGAAAAGATAGAAAAATATACCCAAACCACCGAATCTGCCATAGACAGCGTCATCCGCTGCATCAAAGCGCGGCACACCAACCGGCATATGTCCCCGCGCACCCCGGCATGGATCACGCAGCTGATCGCCCAGCCCCTTTTATAATCACCATGTACGGCGAACCTCCCATTTTCATGTGGAGGATCGCTGCATTGGCTGCGGATTATGCGTCCAAAAGTGCCCGGTGCAGGCCATTGAAATGCGGAATAAAAAGCCGGTCTGGCTCAAGGATCAGTGCGTCATGTGCCTGGGCTGCCTGCACCGCTGCCCCAGCTTTGCAATCCAGTATGGCCGGAGGACAGCCAAGCATGGCCAATATACAAACCCGAATGTAAAGCTATAATAGCCTGCAATTTAAAAGCGGCGTGATCATCATGTCCACGCCGTTCTTTTTTACTTTTCCCCCACCCGCAGCCAGCTCAGGCTCCAGGCGAACCAATCCGGGCGGCGCTCGCTTTGCTGCTTGCGGATCGCGTCCAGCTGCTCCACCTGCCACGGGGCGGCCAGCACATCGGGCGATAACCCCGCCAGGTATTCGGTATCCAGCGTTTCCTGTTTGCCGGTTTCATAGGCGCGCAGGTTCCAGCGGGCAATGGTGCGATCCACGTTGATGTAATTCAGCAGCACATAGCTGCTCAGCATCACCGCGCAGGCCAGGGTACAGATGCGCACACCGGGGCGGGCGCACTTGATCAGCGTCAGCGCCAGCAGCAGGGCGATCATTGCCATGCCCCACAGCGTCAGCAGGCGCAGCGTGCTCAGGCCGAACGCCTGAATATACAGCCGCATCCGCCAGAAGGCCGAGGCCAGGATCACCGCCGTCAGCAGGCTCATCAGGGCGGACAGCGCGCGCACGACGCGGCTTTCCCCGCAGCGGATCAGCGACGTTTGCGCGGCAATCAGATTGATCACCGCCACCGCAACCAACTGGAAGAAGCCCGTGCGCGCATACTGTGCATAGTCGTCGGCCATGGCGGCCGTCTCCGCGCCGCCAAAGAGATAGCGCACCTGCACATACACAAAGGCAGCGTAGGCCAGGCAAAGCAGCGCCAGCACCATCGCGCAAGCCGTTATAGGCCAGGGAAATCTTTCTTTGGCTGCGCGCTCGCGTCGCGGCAGCAGCAGCGTATACAGGCACGAAAAGACCAGCAGCGCAATCGCCAGCAGCTTGATCAGCCGCCACAGCACATTCCAAAACGCGCTCAGCGGATCCTCCGATACAAACAGCCCGCTCAAAAGCGAACTGAATACCGTGTCCGCCCAGGCCAGCAGGAACAGCACCACCGCCAGCAGGGGAACGGCAATCAGCAGCCCCATGCCCAGCCCGCGCAGGGCGGACGCGCTGCCCTGCCGCTCCTTTACCGTGTGAAAGGGCACGCCCCAGTGGCGAAACAGGCTGCCCAGTGCTTCGCGTATGCCGCCGCTCAGCCCCGCAGCACTCAACGCGCCCTCAGGACAATGCCCAGCCAGCGCCAGCAGGCTTTGAGAAAGGAGCAGGCACAGCACCGGCAGATTAAAGATCTGCATGGCCAGGCTGCCAAAGATACCATAGGCCAGGCTAAGCAGCACCGCCAGCGTCAACAGCAGAATGCTGTCCGCCCGCCAACAGATCTGCCTGCGGCACAGGTACATCCCCACGCCCAGAATCAGCAGGCTGGAAGCCGTCATGCCAACGCCCAGCCCGCCCATATAGCCCAGCACCCACAGCGCTGCGCAGGCCACCCCCGCGCCCAGCGCCAGCCAAGGCGCAGGCAGAGATTCACGTCTGTTTTCATTCGTCTGCATGCTTTTCCTCCGGATCGTAAATCAGAATATCGCCCACCTGGCAGTTCAGCTCACGGCAGATGGCCTCCAGGGTAGAAAACCGGATGGCCTTTGCCTTGCCGTTTTTTAGGATGGACAGGTTAGCCATGGTGATGCCCACGCGTGCGGACAGCTCAGTCACGCTCATTTTGCGCCGCGCCAACATCACATCCAAATCGATGCGAATCACGCCCATCCCTCCTTATATGGTCAGGTCGTTGTCTTCCTGCAATTGCGTAGCGCGCCGCAAAAGCTGCGTAAGCACATAGGCCACCAGGCCAATCGCCGCGCTGGCCATGCACATCAGCGCAAAGAGCAGCATTTCCACCCCTACGCCAATGCTGCTCAGCAGCCGAAGCACAATCATCAGTCCTGCCCACATGCCCGCGGCCGCGCCCATCAGGCAGGCGATGGCCCGCATACTGCCCACGTTTTCGCGGCAGAAGGATTGGTTCTTGCCAATCCGGCGGCTGATGCGCATATACTGATACAGCGCCGCGCCGTACACCGCCGCAACCAAGCACAAAAACACCAACAGCCCCCAATAGCGCAGCGCCATCCCGGGCCGCTCCACCGCGCGCAAGGCCAGCATGCGCGCGTAATCGATCAGCACGCCCAGCGCGCCCACGCCCGCGATGCCGCCAGCCAGCAATAAAAGATGCGATAAACGCTTGTGACTCATACCTTCAACCTCCTTGCATCGGGAACAGGATAGCACAGCGAAATCCGTTTGTCAACAAAATTTTATCGAAAATCGATAAATTTTAGTTGTAAAACAATCTTTTTAAACCGGTGCACACAAAAAAGCCTTCCCGCAATTGAAAAGGCTTTGCTCAGCCGGCCGGCTGCTTAGAAGATATTCATCAGCGCCGCGACCACGGACAGGCACATCAGAAACGCCAGGAACACGCACATCACGCGCACCCACAGGGTGGTTTTCTTTTGCTTGTTATTGGCCATTTTACTTTGCCTCCTGCTGTTCATAAGCGTCGATTGCGCGGGCAAGCTGATCGGGACAGCTGGTAGCGCCACGGCAGGGAATGCCGCGCAGCAGCTCCTTCACATCGTCCGCCTTGCGGCCCACCACCATCTTGGCCAGGCCCGCCGTATTGCCGCGGCAGCCATTATGGATGGTACAGGCGGTGATCACGCCGTCCTCAATTTCCAGATCAATCTGGGTGGAACAGGTGCCGTGGGTTTTATACTCAAACATGGGATCTCAACTCCTACCTGATTAGATATGCTCGTTTCCGGGCACGCCGTCGCCGCGCAGAATGGCATACAGCCGCACATCGGAAAACCTGCCTTTGTTAAACACCCGCTGCCGCAGCGTGCCCTCGCAGCGCATGCCGCATTTTTCCATCACCCGGCCGGACGCGGGATTATCCAGCTCGTGCTGGGCCTCGATGCGGTTCAGCCGCAGGGTATTAAACCCAAACCGCAGCACCGCGCGCAAAGCCTCGGTGGCGTAGCCCTGATTCCAGCAATCGCGGGATAGGGAATAGCCTACCTCGGCGCTGCGATGCTCGCAGTTGATCCACATGAAGCCGATGGTGCCGATCATGCGGTGATCGCTAAGCCGCTCAATGGCGAAGGAGGATGGATCTCCCGCACGATACTGGCGAATGGCCGCGCGCAGCACGCTGCGCGTTTCGCGGGGGCTGGCGTGCGCCTCCCACAGCACATGGCGGCTGACCTCCGGATCGCTGGCATAGCGGAACATGTCGCGGTCATCGCGCATGGTCAGGGGCCGCAGCCGCAGCCGCGCCGTCTCTATCACCGGCAGCGATGAGAACACGCTTTGATAATACTGCATCCGCCCGCTATCCCCTCTCCGGCAGCAGCTGCCGCGCGATGGTTTTTCCGCGCGGGCTCCTTATATTATTGCACATTTTGGCGCGGGATGCAATGCCTATTTGCAGGCATCTATAGGCGAAAAAATGGCAGCCCGCGATATGCCTCGCAGGCTGCCGTTTTTATTGTTTGTTGGGAGTGGAAGATTCCGCGCGGGGACAGTTATTTCTGCGTCCCCCTGAGGCTGCCGTTCTTAAGACCCTGCTTTAGGCCATTCTTCATGCGCCGCCGCACAGCCCGTTTTTCAGGCCGTCCTTGGCGCCCTGCTTCGCGCCGTCCTTCAAGCCTTCCTTCAGGCCGCTGATCGCGCCGTTCTTCAGCTCCTGGGCATAGCCGTTCACATAGCCGTTGGTCAGGCCGTTCACCGCGCCGTTCTTCATACCCTGGGTGTAGCCGTTCACGTAGCCATTGGTCAGGCCGTTCACCGCGCCGCTCTTCAGTCCCTGGGGATAGGTCTGCGCGCCCTCGGCGCAGGCAAAGCCAATGCCGGATACCAGCAGGCAGGCGGCGGCAGCGCAGGTCAGAATGGTCTTACTCTTTTTCATGATGGTTTCCTCCTTAAAATCAATGCTTGACGGGGCTTCTATTTGCCCCTTGTCCATTGGAACAGTTCGCATTGTAAGGGAGAAACCTTAAATGGAAATTGAAATCCGTAATATTTTTTAATTTCTTATTTTGCGTCCTCGGGCAGCGTCACAATAAAGGCTGTGCCCGACGCTTCGTTGCTTTCCAGGAAAATATCGCCATAGTGCAGCGCGGCGATGCTGCGCGCGATGGCCAGGCCGATGCCGCTCCCCTGCGTCTGTGCGGCGCTCTCCGCACGATAAAAGCGATCGAACACCTTTTCACGCTCGGAGGGCGGAATGTAGCTGCCCATCAACATTTGCAGAGATTGCGAAATCTGGCCGCGCAGCGACCAGGCGTTGGCCAGGTTGATCGCCGCCACCGTGACGGCGAAAATCAGGATCAGCGCGGCAATCGCCGCCAGCGTCAGGCGTTTTCGCAGACGGACAATCATGGTGTTTCCTCCAGCATATAGCCCAGCCCGCGGGAAGCGCGAATTTCCACATGCGCGCCGACAAAGGCCAGCTTGCGCCGCAGAAAGGTCAGATAGACCGACAGATTTATTATACTCCGCCTCGTTATCAAAGCCCCATACGCGCTCCAATATGGTTTCCTTGGGCAAAAGCTGATGCGGATTGCGCAGGAACAGCTCCATCAATTGATATTCCTTGGCCGCCAGGCGCACGCTTTTGCCGTTATTCGTGCAGGAAAGCATAGCGTCCTCGGGATTGAGCCGCACATCGCCCAAGGCAAGCTCCCGCACCGGCGGCTGATCCTTGCGCCGGGTGATAGCGTTTAAGCAAGCCACCAGCTCGCTGCGTTCAAAGGGCTTGGGCAGGTAAGTAATCCGCGCCCAGGTTCAGCCCCTGCACGCGATCCTGCACGCCGCCGCGGGCGGTCAGCATCAGCACCGGCGTAGAAACGCCCTGCTGCCGCAGCGCGCGCAGCACGGCAAAGCCGTCCATGCCGGGCAGCATCACATCCAGCACAATCGCATCGTATATGCCGCTGAGCACGCAGTCCAGCCCGTCCGGGCCGGTATAGGCCGCGTCCAAGGCAAAATGCTCCTGCTCCAGCATCTTCACAATAGCTGCGGACAGGGGCTTTTCATCCTCTACCAGCAAAATACGCATGCGTTCCTCCAAGCGTGCAAATTTTATTCCTTTGCCTGGGATGCAAACGCCGTGCTGCCGCGTTGTATAGATGCCAGGCTGTCCAGGGGCATATCGCTCTGCCGGCCCAGCAAATTCCAGGCCATCATCAGCCCGGCGATGGTTTTGCTATCGTGGATCTCCCCAGCCATCACGCGGCGCACTGCCTCGCTGAGCGGCACACGGTCAACGTTGAGGAATTCATCCTCATCCGTGTGCATATGATGCTGGCTCAGGCCCGTGGCCAGATAGATGCCGATATGCTCGTTGCAAAAGCCGGGCGTGGTATCCATATCCACCAGAAGCTGCCAGTTCTGCGCGTGCAGGCCGGTTTCCTCCTCCAGCTCGCGCTTGGCGGCGGCCAGCATATCCTCGCCGGCATAATCCAGCTTGCCCGCCGGAATTTCCCAGGTGAAGCGCCCCACCGCCACGCGGTGCTGGCACACCAGGGTGACGTTGCCCTGGTCGTCCACCGGCACGATGGCCGCCGCGCCGCGATGCTTAACCACCTCGCGCAAGGCCGTTTGCCCATTGGGCAGGCGCACCTGCCAGTGCTCCACGTTAATCAGCTTTCCGTGAAAAACCTCCTGCGAGGAAAGGAAAACCTCCTCCAGCTCATGCCGATTCATGCCAATTGCCTCCACATTTGTGATCGTTCGTTGGCATATTCTACATGGGGACAAGAAATCCCTGCTTTTGAAGGATTTTGCAGGGCAGAAAGATTGACTAAAAAACATTTTCGTAATATAATTGAAACACAATCTTCGCATCCTCAACGAGGCTTCAAAAGGAGGCGCCGTTATGAACCATCGCTTTTCTGTTTTCTCTCTCCGCCGGGCAGGCGCGCTGCTGTTAAGCATCCTGCTGATCCTGTGCCAGCTGCCCTTTGCCGCGCTGGCTTCGGACGCGCAGCCACCCGTTTTGTTCTCCCTTTCCTGGACGGAGGGAGACGTTGCCCAGCAGCAGCTGGCCAGCGAGGTAACGGCCTCGGGCTATGAGGGCAGCTATTGGCTGTATGTGCCCGCCGCCGCCCTGCAGGCCGATGCTGTGCTGCATGTGCAGGATGTATACGGTCAGTACGCAGCCCTGTCCATTGCCGACGGCACGCCGCTGTCCCAGCTGTCCTATATGGACGCGGGCACGGAGCTGAACATGAGCTATCTGGATGTGCTGGCCTATGATGCGGCCGGCCAGCTTGCCGCGCAGTTCCGCCTGTATATTTCCACCCAGACCGATACGCCCGCCACGCCCGCGCCTGCGCCGATTGAAACGCAGGTGCCGGTCTATTATGTGGATATGGACGGCAATTCGCTGAACCAGACCTTCGCCACCGTGCGTTCGGGTCAGGATAACTATGTAACGGCCGAGGACGGCTATGCGCCCGACGGCTACGAGCTGGTGGGCGAACGCAGCGTGTATGTATCGGTGGACAGCAACGGCGGCTGCACTCCCGCATCCGTCACGTTCATGTACCGTCCCCGCTCTGTCACAGTAAACCTCACGGTTTATTACTATGATACGGACAACAACTATCTGGCGGAGGAAACCCGCACCGTCTCCACCGGCGCTGTGGATATCTGGGCAGATGACAGCAAGGCGCCCGCAGGCTACACCCTGAGCGCGCAGAGCCAAAACCCTGTGCCCGTCACCGTGGACAGCAACGGCACCTGCACCCCCGCTTCTGTTACCTTCTATTATGATAAACCCCAGCCGCCAATCAGGAAACCGTCACCGTCTCTTCCGATTCCCCGCAGGTCTATGCGAACGATTCGCTCGTGCCCGCCGGGTACACCCTGAACGCGCAGAGTCAGAATCCTGTGCCCGTCACGCTGTATGGCAATGACAATTGCGACCCTGCCGCAATCAGGAAACCGTCACCGTCTCTTCCGATTCCCCGCAGGTCTATGCGAACGATTCGCTCGTGCCCGCCGGGTACACCCTGAACGCGCAGAGTCAGAACCCTGTGCCCGTCACGCTGTATGGCAATGACAACTGCGAGCCCGCCGCCGTCACCTTCTATTACGACGCGCCCCAGCCGCAGGTTTTCACGGCCAACGTCACCGTGTCCTATTACGACGCAAGCGGCAACTTCCTCAATCAGGAAACCGTCACCGTTACCTCTGATTCGTCTCAGGTTTATGCGAACGACTCCCTCGTTCCCGCCGGGTACACCCTGAACGCGCAGAGTCAGAATCCTGTGCCCGTCACGCTGTATGGCAATGACAACTGCGAACCTGCCGCCGTCACCTTCTATTACGACGCGCCCGCGCCGCAGGATATCAATCTGTACGTCTACTATGTAGATGGCAGCGGCGCAACGCTCAATTACACCACTGTCACCGTGCATCCGGGCGATAATTATGTATCGGCCGAGGACGGTTACGCACCCGACGGCTATACCCTGGCCAGCGAAAGCCCCGTCTACGTACAGGTGGACAGCCAGGGCAATTGCACCCCCGAGTCCGTCACCTTTACCTATAAACCCGCCAGCGTCACAGTTGATCTGCCCGTTTATTACTACGATATGGACGGCAACCTCCTGGCGGAGGAAACCCGCAGCGTCGCCACCGGCGCTACGGATATCTGGGCCGACGATACCAAGGTGCCCGCAGGCTATACCCTGAGCGCGCAGAGCCAGAACCCCGTGCCCGTCACCGTGGACGCTTCCGGCAGCTGCTCCCCCGAATCCGTTTCCTTCTACTATGATAAGCCCACCCCGCAGGTACACGAGGTAAGCTTCTCCGTCGTGTATGTGGATGACAAGGGCAATGTGCTCTACTCCGCCATGCAGCAGGCCACCAGCGCGGATTCGCCCATTAACATCTTTGCCAATGATGCGCTGGTGCCCGCGGGCTACACCCTGCAAAGCGAAAACCCCGTTACCATCACCATCGATGAAAACGGCAACTGCACCCCCGAACAGGCGCAGTTCATCTACCGCGCCCCCGCGACGGCTGAGCTGAACGTGCCCGTATACTACTACGACCGCAGCAATAACCTGCTGATGGAAACCACCGCCATCGTGCGCACCGGTGAAAACACCGTAGCCGCCAACGGCGATCTGGTGGGCGCGGATTACCGTCTGGACAGCGAAAGCCCCGTGCGCGTTGTGGTGGATGAAAACGGCGCCGCCACGCCCGACCATGTGGAGTTCTACTATGTCAGCACCGCGCCCACGCCCACGCCCGCGCCGGTGGACGTAACGGTTCACTATGTGGATCAGGACGGCCTGGCCGTCGCCAGCGATACCATCGCGCGCTGCGTGGCAGGCATCAACCCCGTGCGCGCCATGCCTACGGATCTGCCCGCGGATTATCGCCTGACGGACAGCGACGAGGTACAGTATGTATTTGTGGATGAAAACGGCGCGGATAAAACTGAGCTTACCTTCCACTATGAACGCATTGAAAACCCCGTTACCCCCACCGTGCAGCCCTCGCCCGAGCCCAAGGTGGCGCTGGTGCCGGTGTCCTATCGTCTGGTAGACGAAAGCAAGCCTTTCCATACCGATAGCCCCGTCGCCTGCTATTCCGACCGGGAAAACACCGTAAACGTCAACCTGGCAAACGTACCCTCCGGCTACACGCTCATCAGCAATGCCAGCGTACAGATCACGGTGAATGAAAATGGCATCGCCACGCCCGACGCGGTGGAATTCCTGTTCTCCGTCGATCAGATGACGCGCAATATCACCGTGTATTACCGCGACGCTGACGGCAAGGATGTGGCCACGCCGCAGACCGCCCCGTGCTATGTAGGCTCCAACAGCATTGATATCCACACCTATATGCCGCTGGATCTGCGCGTGGGCTATACGCTTTCCGGCGCGGACAATTTCACCGTCACCCTGTCCAAGGACGGCACGCTCAGCCCCGAATACGTGGTGTTCACCTATGCCGCCCTGCCCACACAGGCGCCCGAACCCACGGTATTCCCCTATCAGATTTATGATATGGATGGCTACTGCTATCCGCGCGCCAATGATACCAACTTCCGCAGCGATCCCATCATCCGCGACGGCAACGTGCTGCGCACGGTAGCCTCCAGCGAACTGGGCCATGTGGAAGGCTATGTGGTCAATGCCAGCAACGAAACCTGGTATATCGTCAGCTTCTCCGATCAGGTGGGCTTTATCAAGAGCGACCGCGTGCGCCTGCTGACGCAGGAGGAAATCAACGCGCTGTTTGGCTACACGCCCGCCCCCACGGCCACGCCCATCCCCGATGGCGCGCCCATCGACCGCTGGGCCACCGTCAACGATAAGAGCGTCCGCTTCCGTCAGGCCCCCGGCGGCAAGGAAATCACCAGGGGCCAGAAGGATGAAAAGATCTTCGTATACGATTCCATCACCGTGGACGGCACGGTGTGGTACCGCGCCAACTTCAAGGGCACGGACGGCTACATGATGGCCAAATTTGTGGATCTGATGTCCTTGGCCGATTCCAACGCCTACCAGGCCACGCTGTCCAACCCCATGCCTACCCGCACCCCCGAGCCTACCGAAACGCCTACCCCCGCGCCCACCGATGTGCCCACGCCGGTTCCCACCGAGATTCCCACCGCTACGCCCACGCAGGCGCCGGAGTTCACCCCCGGCTACGCGCTGACCACGCAGCGGGTGGATCTGCGCACGGGCGCAAGCATCAGCGACGTGACGCTGGCCACCCTGCCCGCCGATACGCTGGTATACCTGTGGGGTCAGGCCTATATTGACGGCACTGCCTGGGACAGCGCGCAGGCGCTGGCGCTGGATATCAGCGGCTTCCTGCCCGATAACGTGCTGCGCCGCATCACCGCGGAGGAAGCAGCCCCCTATCTGGCGGCCATCCGCCCGCAGGTAACGCCTACCGTTCAGCCCACGGCGCAGCCCGCGCCCTTCAGCGGCTATGCCGTCACCCGCGGCAGCAACGTGATGATTCGCAACGGCGCGGACGACAAAGCGCAGATCGCCCAGGTGCTGGGCGAGGGCGAAGTGGTATACGTCATCGGCCAGGAGTATGTGCCCGGGTATGATTACTTCTGGGAGGTTGTGCGCTTCGGCAATATCTACGGCTATGTGCGCTCCGACCAGCTGCGCCGCATGGGCGCCGAGGAACAGGCTCAATACGAGGCTGGCCTGCGCACGCCCACGCCCGCGCCCGTGCCTACCGTCACCCCTCCGCCCGTCAATCAGGGCAGCACCTCCAGCTACGGCTATGTAACCACCAACAACGTCCGCCTGCGCAGCGGCGCGGGCACCAATTACAATTACATCCGTATGATGAACAAGTACGCCTTCGCCCTGGTGCTGGGCACCGAGAACGTCAACGGCGTTACCTGGTATCACATCAACCAGTCCGGCACGGAAGGCTATGTGATGGGCGATTACTTTAAGGTGCTCACGCTGGGCGAGCTGACCGAGTTCCTCACCAGCGACGAATACCGCCAGTCCGCCGCCAACAGCAGCTCGGGCACGGGCGGCAACACGTCGGTCATTACGCCGGTGGAGGATTTCAATACCGGCGTATGGAAGAACCCCAGCCTCAGCCAGGCCTCCTATGTGCCCTTCCACCCCATCCCCACGCCTACCATGGATGTGGAGCAGCTGACCACGCCTACCACCTCGCCCACCTCCACCGTGTCCCCCACCGCCGCGCCCCTGCCGACCACCAACTTTACCGAGTTCACCACCCCCGCGCCCTCGGCCAAGTCCTCGGGCAGCGGCTGGCTGTGGGCCGGTCTGGCGGCTGTGGCCGTGCTTGCCGGCGGCGGCGCATACGGCTACTCCATCTACCGCGCCAATCAGCGCCGCGCCGCTCAGCGCGCCGCTCAGCGCCGGCAGGCTCAGCAGCAGCAGACGCGCACAACGCAGCAAAGCGCCTATGCGCGTCCCACGCAGCAGTATCCTCGCCAGCAGTCCGCGCAGCAGCAGGGCAGCGTGTTCACCCCGCCCACACCCTCGCAGCAACAGGGCAATCCTTACGCCGCGCCCCAGCAGGGCAGCGGCACGCAAAGCCCCGCCTCCGGCAGTCAGCAAAGCGTCAGCGGTGAAACCCGCCGCCGTCGCTCCGACCGCCACCAGGGCTAAACGCAAACCATAAAAAATTCGCCCTCGTCAGAAATTGACGGGGGCGTTTTTGTTTGCTATCTTCGCTTTATTCTTGCGCGTTTTCATCTTGCCGCGCGGCCTTGAGCGGCAGCTCGGGCGGCAGCGGGGCTTCGGAGACAATACGATCAAAATCATCCGTATGGCACACCAGATAGGTTTCGGCAATATTGCTGATGATCTTGGTGGTGCACAGCAGCACGTTCTGATCGCAGTTGGCCATCATGGCATGAATGATCTTTATTTTCTCCGCCGAATAATGCCACACATTGCCGGTAGGCGAAACGTGCGGCACAGAAAAGAATGCGATGTTCGCATGCAGGCGGGAGAGCATCTCTTCAGCCAGCAAACCGCTAGCCGTTTTGCCGCTGGGGATTACTACGCCGCCGATGCATATCGTTTTGATCCCCAGGGACGCAGCCTTCAGCGCATGCTCCAAGCCGTCGGTAATGATCGTCAGCTTGTTTTTGCGTGCCAGAAGCGGAATCATAAACATCGTCGTGCTGGCCGAGGAAAGGAAGATCGTGCTCTTATCCTCCACCAGCTTTACCGCCTCGCGAGCAATCAGGCGCTTTTCCTTTTCGTAGGTTTTTAGCGAATAGGATAGCGACACGCCGCCATGATCGCGCTTGAGGGCGATGATGCCCTGATCTGTGCGGGCAATCAGATTGGCCTTTTCCAGCGCGGCCAAATCGCGGCGCACGGTTGATTCGCTGATATACAGGTTCTGCGACAGCTCACGGATGGTAAGCGAGCCGTTGTTTTCCAGCAGTTTCACCAGTTCAAGCTGACGATTGGTCATACCATTTCACTCCAAAATGACAGGCAAAAATGAAACTTTTTCAACATTTTTGGCATCGTTGACAATTAAAATGATACCATGCTAAACTGACTGTGTCAATGAATTTGATCGGTAAATCCGCAAGCAGCAATTCAAAAGCAATTCATGAAAAGTCCTGACGATGGAGGCACGCATCATGAGCAACACGGTGTTGAAAAAGCAGCGGGAAAAATCCCGAAAACTCTCAAATATCATGCAGAACAAGGCGTTGTACGTCATGGTTCTGCCGGCGCTGGTGTTCTTTGCACTTTTTAATTACTGGCCCATGTACGGCGTGCAAATTGCCTTCCGCAATTTCAGCTTTGCCAACGGCATCACGGGCAGCAAATGGGTGGGCATGAAGTGGTTCAATTTCTTCTTCAAGGCTAATCAGTTTCCCGTAATCGTGCGCAACACCCTGCTGCTGAGCCTGTATGACCTGGCCGCAGGCTTCCCCTTCCCCATCCTGTTGGCGCTGATCATGCACAATGTGCCCAGCAAGCGCTTCCGCCGCGTCACGCAGACGGCCACCTACATGCCCCACTTTATTTCCGTGGTGGTGCTGGTTGGCATGATGAGCTGCATGTTCTCGGTAAACAGCGGCTGGTTCAGCACCATCGTGCGCGCGCTGGGCGGCACCCCGGTGCAGTTGATGGGCGAGGCCAAGTACTTCCGCCATGTATACGTATGGTCGGGCGTATGGCAGCAGATGGGCTGGAACTCCATCATCTATCTGGCCGCGCTGACCAGCATCGACCCGGGCCTGCATGAAGCCGCCATGATCGACGGCGCGGGCAAGCTGCGGCGCATCTGGCATATCGACCTGCCCGGCATCGGCGAAACCATCGCCATCATGCTGATTCTGAAGTTTGGCAGCATGATGTCCACGGGCTTTGAAAAGATTTACAGCATGCAGGCCGACCTGAACCTGAGCGTATCGGAAGTCATCAGCACCTATGTGTACAAAATGGGCATGATGAACAACAAGTACAGCTATTCCGCTGCCATCAGCCTGTTTAACAACGTGATCAATTTTATCCTGCTGATCCTGGTGAACAAAGCGTCCAGCAAGCTCTCCGGCAGCAGCCTGTGGTGAGGTGAGCGCTATGAAAAGAATGAGCACCGGCGAAGTCATCCTCAATGGCTTCTTCTATGTAATCCTTGCCCTGCTAATCGTCATCTGCGTATACCCCATCTGGTACGTTATCGTCGCCTCCGTATCCGACGGCACCTATGTCAACTCCGGCGCGCTGATTCTGCTGCCGGTCAATATGAAGTTCACCGCCTATGAATACGCCTTCTCCCAAAAGCAGCTGTGGGTAGGTTACGGCAACACGATCCTCTACACCCTGGGCGGAACGCTGTTTGGCCTGGCAATATCGCTGCCCTGCGGCTACGCGCTATCCCGCCGGGATATGGAAGGCCGCGGCCTGATTATGGGGCTAATCACCTTTACCATGTATTTCAATGGCG
The DNA here is from genome assembly GCA_004556155.1 of Clostridiales bacterium. GTDB lineage: Bacteria > Bacillota > Clostridia > Christensenellales > Aristaeellaceae > SFMI01. The sequence goes on along the minus strand of SFIM01000016.1, from coordinate 41,640 downwards.
GTCTGATTCCCACCTATATCGTATGCTCCGCCCTGCACCTGACCAACACGCGCCTGCTGCTGATCTTCCTGGGCAGCGTAACAGCCTACAACATCATCCTGATCCGTACGTTCTGCTCCTCCAGCATTCCGGATGAGCTGCGCGAGGCCGCATTCATCGACGGCTGCTCCAATACCCGTTTCTTCTTCATGTTTGTCATTCCCCTGTCCAAGGCAATTATCGCCGTTATTTCGCTTTATATCGCCGTGGCGCATTGGAACAACTACTACAACGCCCTGGTATACACCACCGATGCGTCGCTGCAACCCCTGCAATTATACCTGCGCCACCTATTACTGATGACCACCGGCACCGAAAGCATTATGGAATCGGACGCCAACGCCGAGGTGCTGCGCCTGGTACAGACCGTGCGCTACGCGGTGATCGTGCTATCGGCCCTGCCGATCATGTGCCTGTATCCGTTCCTGCAAAAGTATTTTGTGCAGGGCGTCATGATCGGCTCCATCAAGGGATAAAGGCGGAAGGATTTCCGCTTTTACATCATAATTCAAACGGAGGGAAAAAGAATGAAAACCCGTATCGTCGCGCTGTTCCTTTCCCTGGCCATTCTGCTGTCCCTGTGCAGCTTCGCCATCGCCGAGGAACCCACCCAACTGACCATCTGCATCGGCCGCCGTCCCTATGACAGCACCGAATCCTACTCCGAAAAGCACTGGGTGCAGGAAGTGGAAAAGGCCTGCAACCTGAAGATCAACTGGATCGAGCTGCCCGAAGAAACCATGAAAGAGCAGCTTTCCTCCGTGCTGACCAACACCAACAACCTGCCGGATATCTTCATGTGCGGCAACAAGATGACCGACTCCATCGTGAGCCAGAACACGGGCCTGTGGCATGTGTTCACCATGGATGAGATCAAGCAGTACGCCCCCACCTACTATGAAGTATGCGAAAAGTACATCGACGGCTGGGTGGACGCTACCACCTATCCCGACGGCAACATCTACAGCCTGATGGGCAGCGTGTATGACTCCGAGCGCCACTACTCCTATGGCGTGCTGTATATGAACTATCAGTGGCTCAAGAACCTGAACCTGGAAGTGCCCACCACGCTGGATGAGCTGCACGATGTGCTGGTTGCCTTCCGCGATCAGGACGCCAACGGCAACGGCGACCCCAACGATGAGTATCCCATCAACATCAACCTCAAGTATGGCCAGGGCCAGCCGCTGAACTTCGCCGCGCTGTGGGGCCTGCCCATCACCAACTCCATCTTCTACAAGATCGATGAAAACGGCAACGTCACCCACGCCGTGGATACCCAGGCATTCCGGGATTTCCTGACCTACTTCTATCAGCTGGGTCAGGAAGGCCTGCTGAACCTGGAAGGCCTGTCCTCCACCTCCGATCAATACACCGCCGAGTGCGACGCCATGCGTTCTGGCATCTTCGGCGCCTGGGCGCCCTCCTACCTGATCACCGACACGGCCAACGCCATGCAGTATGACGGCCTGCCCAAGATCACTGTGCCCGGCTATGAAGAAAGCTTCTGCCACCGTGAATTCAACCATGCCAACCGCAACGCCTTCGTGATCAGCAAGTCCTGCAAGAACGTAGAGGCCGCCCTGCGCTTCTATGATTACATCTCCGAACCTACCCGCGCCATCGAAGTGTTCCTGGGCGAACAGGGCATCTTCTGGGATTATGTGGACGACGACTATCACTACGAGATGGTATACTGCCCCAGCCAGGAAACCGATCCTGAGGGCTATGCCGCGCATGTACAGAAGCTCATCGACGCTGGCTACGGCGACTATGTGGAAAAGGGCATCATCCTGGATGGCTCCAGCCTGAACTATTACAATACCGTTGGCTGCGTGGACTACGGCTCCCTGGTGCTGCATGCGCAGAACTATGACATGACCAACTACGCCGACGGCAACGTATACCGCATCGCCACCATCCGCAACATCACCGAGCGCGGCGGCTATGCCCCGGCCATGAACACCAACATCGTGCCTGCCGAGGCGCAGGAAGAGTTTGATTTCATGTGCGACGGCCTGTCCACCGTAATCAACGCCTTCGTATCCGAGAGCATTCTGCACGGCGTAACCGACGAAAGCTGGAACGCCTACCTCAAGCAGCTGGAGCAGTACAACTACGATTACTACATCGAATTCTTCAACAACAAGCTGCACAACAGCTTCTAATCCGCGCAAGCCTTATTAAGCGGGGAGCGTCCTGCGGCGCTCCCCCTTTCCATGGCCCGCCGCAGCCAGCTTTCAAGCAGCAAGGAGTACTGTCGTATGATTCTGATGACAAACAACCAGTGGAAATATGACCACAACAACGAAAAATGGGCGCGGCTGGGCATGGATTGCTCGGCTGACGTGCGTTCTGCCGGGCTGGTGCGGGCATATCAGCAGATCTGCCCGGACATCCTGGCCGTGCAGGAATCCTCCCATCTGATGGAACGGCTGATCATGCAAAGCCTTTTTGAATACGCCACGCCGCAGGGGGAACGGATAAGCTACAAGCTGGTTACTGGCGGCGACACGCCCATCTACTACCGGGACGATAAATTCTTCCCCATCGAGACGGGCTATTACCTCTATCCAGAAGCCGTGCCCGGCTATGAAGGCTCCTTCAACAACGCCCGCACCAAATCCTACACCTTCGGCGTGTTTGAGGAGTTGTCCACCGGCAAGCGGGTTATCGTGGTATCCACCCATCTGTGGTGGAAATCCGGCAACCCGGAACGGTTCAACTACCAGCCGCATTCCAATATCGCGCGCGTATATCAGATCTCCCTGGCCATTCAAAAGGCGGAAGAGCTGATCACCAAATATGCCTGCCCCGCCTTTATTATGGGCGATTTTAACGCGGGCATCGACAGCGCGTGCATGAACGAAGTGGCCAAGCTGGGCTGGACGGAAGCGCACGATCTGTGCACAGGCGAACGCGATGAAACCAAGGGGCATCACTTCTGCGCCCCCGACGGCTTTGAGCGCGGCGAGCCCGGCGTATACCATGATGCGCTGGATCACATCATCGTCAAGAACGGCTCCGCCGTCGCCATTCAATCCTACAAGCGGCTAAACGACGCATGGTTCGACTGCGTGTCGGACCACTATCCGCTGTATGTGGACATCGAAATCTAAACCGTCCATCGCCTTTCCAGGCAGCCTGCCTGGAAAGGCGCTTTTACATTGCCGCAATCATGTTTGCCTTTTGGCCCGCAATCTGCTATAATGGTGTTGCGATGCGCAGGGCGCGGCGAAATCGATCCGAAATCATTTTCCCTATGGAGGCGATCATGAGCAACACCACCCCCTTTCTACAGCGGTTGGCTGATTGGAATCAGGGCATGAACGACGTGCCCAGGCGGCTGCTGATCATTGCAGCCGTGGTGCTGGCCTGCTATATCGCGGTGCAGCTGTTCCCCTTCTGCTGGCCCTTTGTGCTGGCGCTGGTTTTCGCCTCGCTGATGGAGCCTGTGGCGCGGCTGCTGCGCAAGGCATTCAAGCGCTTCAAGGCCGCCCGCTCCATCGCAACGCTATTGTGCATGCTGCTGCTGTATGGGCTGATCACCATTCTGTTTTTCACCATCACCGACAAGCTGGTGCGCGAATGTATCAGCCTGGCCCGGACACTGCCCGATATGGCCCGCGCGTTCGTCAACCAGCTGACAGTGTGGGTCACCGCGCTGTATGAGGACTACGAGTATCTTTTGCCCGCCGATTTTATAGAGCGCGTATCGGGCATGCTGGCCAGCATGGTATCAAACGTCGCCTCCTGGGCGGCCAACATCACCGGCTGGATCGCCAGCTTCACCATTTCCACGGTATCCTCGCTGCCCATGATCATCCTTTCTGTGCTGTTCACCATCATGGCCACCTTCTATTTCAGCTATGATAAGGAGCGCATCGCCGGGTTCTTCCGCAGCCAGTTTCCCTCGCAGGTGGTCAAGGATTTCCGCCTGATCAAGGGCGGCGTGTTCACAGCGATTTTCGGCCAGGTGCGCGCGCAGGTCTTCATTTCCTTCGTGCTGATGCTGATCATCATCGCCGGTCTGGTTATCATGCACAAGCCCTATGCGCTGCTGCTGGGCATGCTCATCGGCGTGGCGGATGTGCTGCCCGTCATCGGCGCAGGGCTCTTCCTGAACACCTGGGCCATCGGCGCGCTGATTATCGGCGATTATTACACGGCGCTCGGCCTGTTCGTCATTTATCTGGTCACCGTGACGGTGCGCCAGATCATCGAGCCGCGCATCGTAGGCAAACAGCTGGGCCTGTACCCGCTGGTTACGATGATGTCCATGTTCGCCGGTTTTCAGATCATGGGCACGCTGGGACTGATCGCCGGCCCCCTGGTGGCCAACATCTGCAAGGTAACGCTGGACGCGGACGCGGGCAAGCTGGAACCGGGCACCCAAAAAAGCGTGCTGCCCTGGAGCCGCCTGTGGGATAGCCTGCGCAGGAAAAACAAGAAAAGCAAATAAACGGCTTGCCCTCCCACAAGCCAGCAAAAAAGGCCGCAATATGCGGCCTTTTTGTTGTATAATGAAGGGCGAATCTTCCTTCATCCAATTATTATTTTTTCCCAAACAGTCTTCCCACCGCGTCCACCGCGCGCTGCACAGGGCGCTGGTGCTTTTTCAGCGTCATAGCGGCGTTAAAGGCCCCACGGCGGAATTGCAGGTTGTCCGGCTCGCGGCGCACCGCCTCGCGGAAGCTCTGATGCGCGCTGTCATACTGGTGCAGATTCATCAGAATCTCGCCCTGCAGGCAGTACCACTGCGCATCCTTGCTATCGGCGCGAGCCAGCTGACGCAGGGCGTTTTCATTGCGGCCCTGCTCCATCAGCTTGCGCGCCAGCGTTTTTGCATCCTCACAGGATACGGTGTTAAAGCCAATTTGCCGCTTGGCGGCGATGCGCAGCGCTTCCTCGTAGGCCAGGTTCAGGCGGATCAATTGCTCCTGCGCCTGGTCGGCCTGCGCCTGATCCTGAAACTGATCGGGATGGCAGCCCTTGACGCGGCTGCGGTACGCGGCATGCACCTGCGCTTGATCAGCGTCCCAGCGCAGCCCCAAGGTTTCAAATGCGTTCACAGCCAGCGCCTCCTTTCCATCCGTTTATCCATCCGCATTACAGCGGCACGCGGGCGATATCCGCCCCCAGCGCACGCAGCTTATCCTCAATGCGCTCATACCCACGTTCAATATAGCTGGGCTCGTAGATCTCGGTCGTACCCTTGGCCATCAGGCCCGCAATCACCAGCGCCGCGCCCGCGCGCAGATCGGTAGCCGTAACGGGCGCGCCGTAGAGCGCATCCACTCCCTCGATGATGGCCGTCTGCTCCACAATGCGCACCTTCGCGCCCATGCGCTGCATTTCCACCAGGTGCTTGAAGCGGTTTTCAAAGATGGTCTCAATCACCAGGCTGTCGCCCGCCGCGCAGGTGAGCATGGCGCTCATGGGCTGCTGCAAATCGGTGGGGAAGCCGGGATATTCCTGCGTTTTGATGTTGACGGCGCGATGCTGCCGCTCCGCACGCACGCGGATGGTATCGTCGGTGCTGGTCACCTGCACGCCCATTTCCAGCAGCTTGGCGGTCAGCGCTTCCATATGGGTGGGAATGCAGCCGCGAATGGTCACATCGCCGTGCGTAGCCGCCGCCGCGATCATCAGCGTGCCCGTTTCAATCTGATCGGGAATAACGGAATAGCGGCTGCCGTGCATATAATCCACGCCGCGGATGCGGATGGTATCCGTGCCCGCGCCGCGCACACGACCGCCCATGGAATTGAGGAAGTTCGCCAAGTCCACAATATGCGGCTCGCGCGCCGCATTATGAATGGTGGTGTTGCCATGCGCCTTGGCGGCGGCCAGCATCACATTGATGGTGCCGCCCACGGTGATGCGGTCAAAGAACACATCCGCGCCCACCATATCGCCCTTGGCGTAGATCATGCCGCCGTAATCGTCCACCTGCGCGCCCAGGGCACGGAAGCCCTTCACATGCTGCTCAAAGGGGCGATTGCCGATGGCGCAGCCGCCGGGATAGCCCACCTCGCACTGACCGCAGCGGCCCAGCAGCGCGCCCCACAGATAATAGCTGGCGCGCATGCGCTGCGTATACTGATAGGGAACATGAAAGCTGTTTACCGGCCGGGGATCCACCGTCATGCGGCGCGCCTTGGGCTCGTAATCCACCTTGGCCCCCAGCAGGTTCAGCATATCGTAAACCACATGGATATCTTCAATATCGGGCAGGTTTTCCACCACGCAGGGCTCATCACACAAAAGCATCGCGGGAACGACGGCCACGGAGGTATTCTTGCCCCCAAACACTGTAGTTTCTCCCCGCAGCGGCGCACCGCCCGTAATCAGCAGCTTGTAGCGATCCATGCACACTCTCCATCCCAGAAGATGATTGAAAACAGCTAAATAGAACCATCCGGGCGCAACGCCCGTGTGGTAACAATTAGTATAACATAATTTGCGCACAAGTGCAACCGCAGGCAATTTTGCGCAGCGCAAGCAATATTTGTAGAGTTCCGCCCATGCAGATCTTCCTAAATATACAAAAGCGGAAGCCGATATTCCATCAGCTTCCGCCCTGTTATTCTCGATTATTCCGCAATCGCTTCGGCCGCGATCTGTCCGGCGGTATGGCCGCTAGCGACAGCCCAGCCAAACAGCGTGGCCGTCATATAGATATCGCCCTCCAGGCCGCCGACAACCTCACCCGCCGCGTACAGGCCGGGAATGGCCTCCTGCGCAGTGGTGAGCACCTGCATATTGTCGTTGATATGCAGGCCGCCCAGGGTGGCATAGTAGCGCACATATACGCGCAGCGCGTAATAGGGGCCTTCCTCACTCAACGGGGCGTTGAGCTTTCTTCCGAAGGCGTCGGCCTCGCCGGCAGCATAAGCCTGATTAAACGCTTGCGCAGCGGAGGAAACCGCCTCATAGGGCAGATTGACCTTTGAGGCAAGCTCCTGCAGCGTTTCCTCCTTCTTGTACACCGGGTCGCCGGTATAATCGTCCGCGGTCCACTTCTGCACATCTTCAGCGCTGTATACGCGAGAGGTCGCGGCATTCAGCGCTTCAAAACCAGCCTGATCCATAATCAGATACTGCGCCTTGTTTCCCTTCATCGCCTGCACGGTATCCCATGCCTTGCCCTTTTCATTGCAGAAGCGCACGCCATCCTGATTTACCATGAATACGCCGTTATACTCAAAGCTGGGGCCGCCGCCTACACCCTGGCCGTTGCCGCTGGGCAGCTTAATGGCAATCGGCTGCATGTTCACCATTTCCATGTTGATCAGATCGGCGTTCAGTTCCTTGGTCATGGCAATCGCATCGCCCTGCGCGCCCGCATGGCCGGCATAAACATAATTGTCAAAGTTTACATCCTGCGGCAGCAAATCACGGTTCGCGCCGTAGCCGCCGCTGGCCAGGATCACCGCCTTCGCGCTGATGGTATAGCGCGTATCGGCGCTCTGGGCAACCACGCCGCAGACCGCTCCGTCCTTTACAACCAGCTCCTTGGCAGGCGTACCCGTCATCAGCGTGCCGCCCGCCGCAGTGAACTTCTCGCCCAGATTCTTGACAACGCCCGCGCCGCGGCCCTCGCCGGAGTAATAGCGCTTCGCCGTTTCAGGGCGCACATAAGGCACAGCCGCGCCCTCATCGGAAACCAGCCAGTCGAAAGAGGGGCCGATGATGCGGGAGAACAGCTCCACCGTCGCGCGGTCATTTTTCTGGTGACCGTTGGCCATCATATCCTCCACCAGCTTTTCGGGAGAATCCTCATAGCCATCCTCCTGCTGCCAGCGGGAGCCCGTGGCAATCGTGCCCGCGCCCGCCGTAGCGCTCGCGCCGCCGATCATGCCCGTCTTTTCCAGCAGGATTACGGAGCAGCCCTGCTGCGCGGCGGTCAGCGCGGCCGTCAAGCCCGCGGCGCCCGCGCCGACAACCACGATATCCGTATCCAGCGTTTCTTCCTTTAGTTCGTTCTTTTCAGCGGCGGCGGTCATTTTATCCATGTCCGCGCCCGCCTGGGTCAGCGCATCCTTCATCGCGGCTTTGAAACCGTCGCTGGTGATGGTAGCGCCCGTCACAGCGTCCACGCCGATCGTCTGGTTGGCCAGCACGGCCTCCACCAGCATGGGCAGGGCCGCCGCGCCAATGCCTTCCGTTTCAGACTGCTCAACCACTTCAATACCCGTGATCTTGTCCGCGTCAACGGTAACTTTCAAAACGATGCTGCCGTGATACCCTTGCGCGGAAGCCTGATAGGTTCCGGCGGTCATGCCCTCTGCCAGCGCTGCGCTGGACAGCAGCATAATCACAGCCAAAAACAGTGCCACGATTTTCTTCATAAGTTAACCTCCCTTTTTGTAGACGACCAGTCTACTACAAAGGAGTATACGCTCTGACAGGCTGCTTGTCAAGCGACAAACCCGCAATTTCTGCCAAGTAAAATCGCCGTTTTATAGCTCATCGTCATATTCCCGCACAATGCCCCAGCTGCGCTTGGGCGCTTCGTGCGGCGGACGCCACCAGGGGCTTTCCACCAGAAAGCACCCATTTCTCATGGCGCAGTATTTTTCCATTTGGTTTTGCCAGGCATGCAGGGCTTGATGAATCATCGCGTTGATGGCCGCAGTGACAGCGGGCGGCGCAGTGTCGCAGGCATGCGACCAGAAAGTGTGGTTCCTCTCTTGCATGTCGAATTCCCCTTTGTGACTAAGATGTCGCAGTTCATGCTTATTGTGGTTGAATTATATCCCATTTAAGCATGCTCGTCAAATTGCTTGCTTCTATTAGTCATTCAATAGACAAAAGGATACGCATATAGACAAATTGCACAGGCAAGCTGCTCTGGCATATTATTCAGGAATGAAAATTCCCTTGAAAACACCTTCAAAAGCTCTCTCTTTATATCAGCTGAACCAATATTGCAGATTAAAAAGAGCCGCCCAATAGGCGGCAAATAATAAAATGCTTCTTGCGCTTTCACGCATTCATCAGATGCAGTTAATAGCTTATTGATTCATGATCTGCCACGGAAGCTGTTAAACCTCCGCAAGGTATTTGTTTATATTAGGCTTTCTTTATTCCCGCACGCTGGACGCGCGCACAATCAGCCGCGGCGCAACCAGCACCTGCCGTAGCGGGGTCTTCTGCGCAATCTGCTCAAAGAGCAGCTGCGCCGTCTGCCTGCCCTGCATGGCGGTGTCGATATCCACCGCCGTCAACGGCGGATCCAGATACTCCGCCAATGGGGCATTGTTGAAGGCCGCAATGCCAATATCCTGCGGCACACGCAGGCCCCTGTCGCGCGCGGCGCGCAGCAGTCCAAAGGCCGCGAAGTTATCGTCGCACACAAAGGCGTCGGGATGCTCCGCCTCTGCCAGGCAGGCCAGCGCCGTCCGGTACGCGCTGTCGGGCGCAGCGTCAGTCGACAGCATGCGCGGGGGACAATCGGCAGGCAGCGCCGCCTGATATCCCTGCAAACGGCGGCGAATAAAGCCCATGCCGCCCGTATGCATGCCGCCAAAATAGGCGACGCTCCGATAGCCCTGCTCCAGCAGGTGTGCCGTGGCCAGGGCTGCGCCGCTGCGGTTATCCACATCCACCCAGGTATTCAGGCACATGTCTTCATCCGGCTGACCCAGGATCACATGCGGAAAATCGCCGATGCGCGCCATCACCTGCGGCGTTGCGGCCGAGGGCGGCAGGATCAAGCCATCCACCTTTTTGCCCAGCACCAGCTCCGTCACGGTTTCAAGCGCGCGCTCCCCGCCGTTTGCAATCAGCAGATGATACCCATGCGCCTGCGCCACCTGCTCGATAGCATACTGGCTGCTGCCGAAAAAGGCATTATTAAAGGCCCCGTCGTCCCCGGTGTCCAGCACCATGCCGATTGCCCCAGCCAGGCCGCTGACCAGGCTTCGCGCCAGGGAATTGGGATGATAATCCAATTGCGCCATGGCACTGTATACCCTTTCGCGGGTTTCGGCAGTGATGACGCTTTTTTCGTTAATGACGCGGGAGACGGTGGAAGGGTTCACCCCGGCCAGGCGGGCGACGTCGCGGATTGTAGCGGACATTTTGCGCTCCTATTTCCATCTTTGGTTAATGCAATCGTTTGCATAGCATTATTATAGGCGCTTTTTGTGTTTTTGTCAATCGCCAGCACGTTTTTTTACCCTGCCTTTGACGCTGCGGCGCATCCGTGATAAAATATAGTGAAATTTTGCGTTATGAATGGAGGGCCTATGGCTGCCGCCTTTACCCTGACGGACGTATCGCTGCATTACAGCGAAAAACAACTGCTTTCCCACATCAGCATCACGATATCCGAGGGCGATAAAATCGGCGTGGTGGGCCGCAACGGCGCGGGCAAATCCACGCTGCTGCGCCTGCTGGCAGGCACGGAGGAGGCGGACGCGGGCGACATCGCCCGCAAGCGTGGCCTGACGCTTGCCTATCTGCCCCAAACGCCGCATCTGCGCCCGGAGGACAGCATCACCCAGGCGGCGCTCAGCTTTTTGCCCGCCGCCAATGAGGCTGAGCGCGAGAGCGCAGCCTACGAGGCGCAGACCATCCTGTCCCGCCTGGGCTTTACGGATTTTGACCAGCGGGTAGGCACGCTGTCGGGCGGGCAGCAGATGCGCGTAGCCCTGGCCGGCGCGCTGTGCCGCAAGGCCGACGTGCTGCTATTGGACGAACCGACCAACCACATCGACCTGGATATGGCCGCGTGGCTGGAGGATTATCTGGCCGCTTACCGCGGCACGCTCATCTGCGTAACCCACGACCGCTACCTTTTGGAGCGCGTGTTCAACCGCATCTTCCAGATGGGCGGCGGACAGGTGCAGACCTATCAGACCGACTACGCCGGGTATCTGGAGGAGCGCGCCCAGCGCGAGGAAATGGCCGCGGCCACCCTGCGCAAGCAGAAAAGCCTGTACCGCACCGAGCTTGCCTGGATTCAGCGCGGCGCGCGCGCCCGCAGCACCAAGGCCAAGGGTCGCATCGACCGCTTTGAAACGCTCAAGGAAAACGTGCGCGAGGCCCCGCCCGAGGCGCAGCTGCAAATGAAAAGCGTGGCCAGCCGCCTGGGCAAAAAGATTCTCTCCTGCGAGCATTTGCACTGCGAATTAGGCGGCCGCACGCTGGTGCGGGACTTTTCCTACACCCTGCTGCGGGACGACCGCGTGGGCATTGTGGGCGGCAACGGCGCAGGCAAAACCACGCTGCTGCGCCTGCTCAGCGGCGAGCTGCCTCCGGACGGCGGCGCCATCGAAATGGGCGAAACCGTGCGTCTGGGCGTGTTTGCCCAGCATTGCCCGCCGCTTGATCCCGACGCACGCATCATCGACGCGGTGCGCGATGTGGCCGTGCGCGTTTATACACCCGACGGCGAGCTTTCCGCCTCGCAGATGGCCGAAACCTTTTTGTTTCCCTCCGGCATGCAGTATCAAAAGGTATCCTCCCTGTCGGGCGGCGAGCAGCGCAGGCTATATCTGCTGCGCGTGCTGATGGCCGCGCCCAACGTGCTGCTGCTGGACGAGCCCACCAACGATCTGGACATTGAGACGCTGAACGTGCTGGAGGATTATCTGGACTCCTTCCAGGGCGCGGTGATCGCCGTCAGCCACGACCGCTATTTTCTGGATCGCGTTACGCGCAAGCTGTTTGCCTTGGAGGACGGCGAACTGATTCCCTATATCGGCGGGTACGCAGACTATCTGGCCGACCGCGCCGCGCGCGAGGCTGCCGCTGCGCCCAAGCCAGAAAAGCCCGCCGCCGCGCCTCAGCCCGCGCGCGAAAAAGCCCCCGTCAAGCGATTTTCCTTTAAAGAGCAGCGCGATTTTGACACCATCGACGGCGTAATCGCCGAACTGGAAGGCAAGCTGTCCGACCTGGCCAAGCAGATCGAAGCCAACAGCGCCGACTACGAAAAGGTAATGGCCCTCATGGCCGAGCAGGAGCAGACGCAATCCGCCCTGGATACGGCCATGGAGCGCTGGATGTATCTACAGGAACGCTACGAGGAAATTCAGGCTGTCAAGGAGGGCAAGGCATGAAAACCTATGCTTTTCGCCTGCATCGCGGCGATGATCTTCGCCTTGCGCTTACACGCTTTGCCAGGGAGAACCATCTGCGCGGCGCAGTCGTCCTATCCTGCGTAGGGTGCCTGAGCCATTGGCGGCTGCGCGACGCAAGCGGCGTAAACATGCAAGAGAAAACCGAGCCGGTGGAAATCGTATCGGCCACGGGCACGCTCAGCCAGGATCGGCTGCACCTACACCTGTCCCTCAGCCGGAAGGATTTATCCACCATCGGAGGACATCTGGCGGAGGGCTGCATCGTCAATACCACCGCCGAGATCGTGCTGCTGGAGCTGGAAGACGTGGCCTTCGGCGCGGCCTATGATGCTGATACAGGCTATGACGAAATAACGATCCAGCCGCTTTGACCGCTATAAACGCAGGGCTGCCCCGCAAAAACGGGGCAGCCCTGCGTTTATGACGCGCCTTTTTGCTTTTCCGCATTCAGCAGCGCGCGCAGCCGCTGCGGCACGGGCACGCTCATGCCGGCCAGGTTTTCCAGCACGCTCAGGCCCTCGTTGCAGATATAAAACCAGATCACCGCCGTGCGCAGCACGCCGTTGGCCCCGGCGTAATCATCCAGCAGGGCGGACAGCAGCACGGCCAGGAGCATCAGGCTTTTTTTCAGCAGGCCGCGAAAGCCCGCGCTGGCCGACAGCCTGCCGCCGCTGGTTTTATCACTTTTGCCCAGCGCCGCGCGCAGCACGCCCGTGATATAATCGGCAATCATCATCACCGCCAGCACCGTCATGCCCTGCCCCGCGCCGCGGAACACCGCAATCAGCGCCGTACCCACGCGCAAAATGGTCGCCCATGTGTTTACAAAAAACTGCTTCATCCCCTCGCCTCCCTGGGCGAAAGTATGAAGCAGCGTTTTCATTTATACCTGATCCCAGATGCGGCGCGCATTGTGCAGGCCAACGCTGGTGGCGTAGCGCGCATCCTCCATGCCCTCAAACTCAATCACAATGTGCCCATCATATTCGCTGTGCTTGAGTGCAGAGAGCGTTTCTTCGATGTCCAGATCGCCCTGCGCCAGAATGGCCCCGCGCAGATAGCGCCCGCCGCGGCTGCGGAACCAGCTGCCCGCACAGTCAAACTGCGTGCTGTCGCCCGGATCACGGGTGCGAATGTAAAAGTCCTTCAGGTGCACCATGCGGCAAAGCGGCGCCAGCGTGCGCGCGGCGATGGCGGGATCCTCATCCACGCAGATCACATTGCCCGTGTCCAGCAGCAGGCCGTAGTTGTCGTCATCCACCAAATCAAGAATGCGGATCACCCGGTCGCTGCCATTGGCAAAGAAGCCATGGTTTTCAATCAACGTCTGTACCCCGCAGCTGCAGCCATACTGCGTCAGCTCGCGCGCCGCCTCGGCCATGCGGGGCAGCATACGTTCAAAATCGCGCGGGGTGTTCTGCCCCTGCGGGCGGCGGAAAGCGCACACATCGTGGCGCATGCGCGGCAGCCCCAGCTCGGCGGCGATATCGATTTCGTGCTTCAAGCGGTCGATCTCGGCCCGCTGCGCCTCGCCCTCGCGGCACAGATCGGCCAGCACAGAATAATTGCACAGTTCAACTCCCGCATCGCGCGCCTGCTTTTTCACCTGCGCGATGGCCTGCGTATCGATTTTTCCCGTCGCTGGATCATCAAAGCGGAAGGCGAAGGGCACCAGTTCCATGCACTGCGCCCCGTGCGCCGCAGCCCAGTCAATGGCCTCCGCCAGCGTCATGCGGCCCTGTTCAATCTCCCGATCCAGGCAATACGAGCTGATTCCCAGCTTCATGTTTTACGCCTCCCTGTTGTTTTTCGGCCTTATTATAAGCGCGTATTTTCGTTTTTGTCAATCAATACCGCCTGTTCTATTGACAAGCAACGCGAAAGTTGCTAAAATAGGCATATAGATGCCAGTAATTGGCAAAGTGAAGTTTTCTACTTTTTATTCTTTACCAAAGGATTTTACCGGGAAATGAATCTTCAATATTTGCGTTATGCGGTGGAGGTTGCCCGGACGGGATCAATCTCCCAGGCCGCAGAAAATCTTTTTATGAGCCAGCCCAGCCTGAGCAAATCCATTCACGAGCTGGAAAGCTCTCTGGGAGTGCAGCTGTTTAAGCGCACCAGCCGCGGGGTGTGCCCCACGCCCGAGGGCGAGGATCTGCTGCTGCTCGCCCGCTCCATCCTGAGCCAGGCCGAAAAAATCGAAACGCTGTATCAATCCAACCTGACCAGCCCTGTGCGGTTTCATCTGGCCGCCACGCCGTCGCTGTATATCAGCGAGGCTTTTGCCAACTTCTGTGCCAAGGCTGTGCAGGAGAACGAATCGCGCCGGTTGAACCTGAGCCTGCATGAGATGCACCGGCTGCAGGTGATCGACGCGGTGGCCAGCGGTTCGTGCGATGCAGGCGTGCTGCGCTGCCGTGCGGATGAGGAAATGATGCTGGCATCCATCCTGTCGCGCAAACGGCTGGACAGCACGCCGCTGGGCACCTATCACCTGCGGCTGGCGCTGGATCCCCATCACCCGCTGGCCGCGGCCGAAAGCATCACCCAGGAAATGCTCTCGCCCTATCCGCGCGTTACGCTGGACGCGGGCGCGGTGGAAAACCTGGTGCTGTTTGAAAGCGAGCTGCAGGAGCCTGTGCAGGACATCAGCCGCATCAGCGTGTTCAGCCGCGACAGCGCAGTGGCCATCCTGCACGCGGTGCCCGGCGCCTGCATGCCTTGCAGCCCTGTGCCGCAGGCTGTGGCCGATCTGTATCATCTGATTTTGCGCCCCGTGCAGGGCGTACCCTGCCGATATCGGGACTTGTACATCACCCGCAGCGGCACGCTACAGCACCAGGCGGAACAGATGCTGCTAAGCGAGCTATACGCCCTGCAGGGTGATCAAGCGCCTGCCGCCGTGTGATACCAGTTTGTACATTGATTTCCATTTTAGGTTTTTACGTATCCCATATGCGCCCTTATATGTGGGGTATATCGGCTTATATTTGTGTGATACTTTCAAAATGTGGATAAAACATTTTGTCAGATTTATGGGTTGACTTTTTCTTAAAAATGGCGATAATGGTACATGCAGCAGATCGTGCTGCGCAGGTCGCAAGGGCGGCCTGGGAAAGGAGAATGAGTATGCTTATCAATGTAAAGATCAACAGCATGAAGGACGCGGAGCATTTCAGCAACATCGTTCGTCGTTACCCCGCTGAGATCACCCTGAAGGCCGATAAATTCTGCGTGGATCCCAAGTCTGCGCTGGGCGTGCTGGCCATTCTGTACTCTGCCCGTGACAACATGATGCTCGACACCGGCGATATGGACGACGGCGAAATTCCGCAGCTGGTCCGCGATATCAAGGACTACATCAAGGAATAACGTTCCCCGCGGCAGCAGCCGCCCGGATGAAAAAACTCCGTCCCGTCCTTCCGGACGAACCGTTCACATATGGGTTTCCCATTTTGAATAGATCAACCCCCGCCTTTTTGCAAAGGCGGGGGTTTTATTTGGTTGTAGCTTTGACACCCAGTCTTTACCCCTTCACCGGCAGCTGCACGGTAAAGGTGGTGCCCTTGCCCTTCACGCTGTCCACGGTAATTTTGCCACGGCTCAGGGCGATGATTCGCTTGACCATCGCCAGGCCCAGGCCGTTGCCCTCGCCATGGTGGGACTTATCGCCCTGATAGAATTTTTCAAAGATGTGCTGCTGCGTTTCCCTATCCATGCCGATGCCCGTATCGCTCACCTGCACGGTAGCGGTATCGTCCACAGCAACCAGGCTAATGCCGATTGTGCCGCCCTCGGGAGTAAACTTGATGGCGTTGTTGATCAGATTGACCCAAGCCTGGGAGAGCATCTCGGCGTTGCCGTAGCAGGTGACCTCCTCCAGGTCGATCACCAGCTCCAGATGCTTTTGCTCCCATTGCTTCTCCAGCAGCAGAATGCAGGAGCGCAGCTGCTCATCCAAACGGAAGGCCGTTTTTTCGGTCACAATCTGCTGATTTTCCAGCTTGCTCAGCAGCAGAATGTTGGTAGCCAGGTTGGCCAGGCGCGTGGACTCATCGGCGATGATGGTGGCGTACTCGCGGCGCTCCTCATCGGTAATATCATCCCGCTGTAATTGCCGGGCAAAGCCGCGGATGGAGACGATGGGCGTTTTGAACTCATGCGAAAAGCTATTGATAAAATCCGAACGAAACATCTCGATGCCGCCCAGCTCGCGGGTCATGCGGTTGAAGGAGCGCACCAGGTCCCCCATCTCGCCGCGGCCGTCCTCCATGGGCAGCTGCACGCTGAAATCGCCCTTGGCCACGCGCTTGGTGGCCGCAATCACCTGCGTGACGGGACTGAGATAATACTTGCCGATCCAGGCCGTAATCACCGTGCCGATGATGGAGCTGACGCACACCATCCAGATGGGCGACATCATCTGCGTGATGAACAGCGGGCGCAGCCAGCCCGCGCTGAGCATGACCACATATGCCGCACTGGTAAACAGGCTGGCCATGGTCATGATGCAAAACACATACAGCACCAGCCGCGCCCGCAGCGAGCCCAGATGCGCGCGCATACGCACGCCGCCCGAGCCTGCGGGCATGGGCGGTTGCTTCAGCTTGCCCCTCATGCGCGCAACACCGCCTTATAGCCCAGGCCGCGCACGGTCTGGATTTCAAAATCGGCGTTGCCGCGGAAGCGGTCGCGCAGGCGGTTGATATGCACGTCCACCGTGCGTTCGTCCGACTCGCTGTCCAAATCCCATATTTCATCCATCAGCTGGCGGCGGGTGAAGATGCGGCCCGGATAGGAAAGCAGCTTAAACAAAAGCAGAAATTCCTTCTTGGGCAGCGACTCGGTTTTGCCCGCCACCGTGACGGACATGGAATTGAAATTCAGCTCCGTTCCGCCGATATTGAGCCGCCGGTCGGCTACAATGCGCGATCTGCGCAGCAGCGCCGCGATGCGCAGCAGCATTTCCTCTTCATCCACGGGCTTGACCATATAGTCGTCCGTGCCGATGATAAAGCCCTTTTTCTTATCCTGCGGCGTTTCCTTGGCCGTCACCATCAGGATGGGAATGTCGCTGCCGCTGTCGCGCAGCGTGCGGGTAAACTCATAGCCGTCCATGCGCGGCATCATCAGATCCAGCACAATCAAATCCACATGGCGCGATTCCATCTTTTCCAGCGCTTCCATGCCGTCGCAAGCCAGGATGGGCTGATAGCCATGCTGCTTGAGCACAGTTTCCATCAGGCGGCGGGTGTTGGTATCGTCCTCTACAACCATAATCTGGAACATCGTAAAAAGGCCCCTCTCCGGTAGATGATCTTATTATAACAGAAAAATATGAATTGCGTATAAACTTCCGCCTGCCGCGAGCGCTTTTTTCTGTTTTTGCAGCGTTTGGCAGCTATTCTCAGATTTGTTACAATTTATTTTCAAAAATATGGATGATTTTTAAGCGCAAATCCGTTATATTAATAACGGCGGGTTAATTTTGCCTGCCAAGGCCACAAAAGGAGGTTCAAAACCGATGAAGAAATCCAAGCGTATTGCGCTGCTGGCAGTATCGCTGGCTCTGTGCCTGTGCCTGGCCGCGTCCGCCCTGGCGGAGGGAATGCTCAGCACCCTGTTCAACGCCGGCTGCAAGCTGCTGTTTAATACCGACAACGCCACCCTGAACGCCCATGCCACATTCAGCTATGACGGCGAGCTGTTCAAAACCTTTGACGGCAAGTACATTCAGGACGGCGTGAACTCCTACATGAACGTGTCGCTGCAAACCCCCAAGTCGGACGGCACGGTGTATGAGGGCGGCTATACGGTCATCTCCAACGACGGCATCGCCTACTCCATGGAAACCGCGCGTCCCAAGATGTACACCACCACCAGCTCCAGCCTCAGCTCATCCATCCTGTCCTCCACCGTGCTGCGGCAGTCGCTGACGAACTTTGGCTCGGCGCTTTTGAACCTGATGGAGGGCAGCATGAGCCGCTACATCACCGCCGAGCCCAGCGATGGCGGCACGCAGTATCAGATCCAGCTGGCCAGCGGCGATTCGCCCGTGATCGCCAACGCTACACTGACGCTTTTCTCCCAGCTGGCCGCGCAGCGCTTCTTCGGCGTTGATTACGATCAGATTTCCACCGGCAGCGAGCCTGTGGCCGACGGGCTGATCTGGGAATATGAGGATTGGGAAGGCCTGTTTGCCCTGACGTACCGCCAGCAGTACGGCGAGGAGCTGCCCAGGGATTTCTATGAGGCGCTTTGGAACAGCGAGAACCCCAATTCCGCCGCCTACTATGAGCGCTATGTGGTTGTCAACGGCCTGGTGGACGACGTTTGCACCCAGCTGTGCAATCAGTACAAATCGGGCATAGCCGTCATCCACGCCGACGGCACGCATGATTACTGGGCCACCGAGGATGAATACCTGGTGGACACCGGCAACCAGACTGTGCTGTTTGAGGACTCCACGGCCAGCTTTATGCAGTATTATCAGCAGAAGACCGGCGAAACGCTGACCCAGGCGGATATGGACGCCATCTACGCCAGCAACAACCCCGAGCTGTACCGCGCCTATCAGCAGATGTTCAACGACATGAACCAGCTCTATCTGGAGCAGGCGCAGGCGGACGGCAAGGCCTCGGCCATCTATGTGAGCAAGAACGGCGAAACGAAGATGATCTACGATATCGCCGCCTATAACCGTGAGCAGCAGAGCAATAACGGCTATTACTTGAGCGTCACCACGCGTATCCTCAACACCATGAAGTCCCTCAGGCTGGATCAGACCAATATGCGCGTCACCCTGGACGCTGAAGGCCGCCTCCTGGCGAGCGAGGGCACGGTGCGCATCATGGTAACCGATCTGTACGGCGTGGAACATACGCTGGACATCGCCTTCAACGCCACTGCCGGTTCCTACGGCTCCAGTGAGGTGGAAACCTTTGATCCCGAAGCGTACAATGTGGTTTCCTCTCAGGAGTATTATGAAAACTACGAAAAGTACGCCACCATCACCAAGGGCGATCAGGAAACCCCTGCGCCCGATTCCGCCGAGGGCGACGATTCGTACAAGCTGCCTGATACCGTTACCTTCAACGGCGTTAAATATCAGGTAACGCTGGACGAAAGCATCAACGGTTAAATTTCAATAACCGCCTGCAATCAAAATTTCTTTTTCTAACCCGCAATGCCTGGGGGCATATCGCCCCAGGCATTTTTCTATCTGTGTAATTGTAAAACTTTCTCTTTCTTATTGACAGGTATATTACGTTTGCATATGATACCGCTGAAAGCAGGCCCTGCTTTCTACTCCACACCAAAGGACGGGGGCTGTCGCCAGCCCTGCAAACAAAGCCATGACAATACGTATGTTTAACCCTGCGCACATCGCCGTATTATTGAGCACGCTGATGCTTTGCATCCTCGGCTCACGTCTTCTGCGCCGTCTGCCGCAGCGCGGCGGCAACCGGCTGATGATCGGCCTCGCGCTGTTCAACATCGGGCTGTATCTGCTGAAAATCGCCCTGATCTGCCGCCAGCCCTGGTTCAATGTATGGGAGTATCTGCCGCTGGATCTATGCGGCGTCAACCTGTTTGTGTGCCTGCTTGCAGCGCTGCTGCAAAAAAGGGCGCTCTATAGCTTTTTGTATTTCATCGCCTGTCCCGCCGCGGCGCTTGCGCTGCTGCTGCCAAACGCCTGCTTTTTGAACTGCAATCTGTTTGAGCCGGTCACGCTGATTTTCTATTTGCAGCACAGCATCCTGGCCATCTTCCCCCTCCTGCTCATTTTGGCCGGGCGCTTTCGCCCGCAGCTGTCCAGCGTATGGAGGAGCGCCGGTGTATTTGTCCTCTCCTGCGCGATCATGTACGGCATAGACAAGCTGATTTTTCTGCTCACGGGCGTTCGCGCCAACTACTTTTTTCTGGTGCGCAGCCCCGGCAATCCCGTGCTGGATTATCTGTGGCGGCTCAACCCGCGCGAGTTTGTCTATGCGCTGCCCTGCCTGCTTGTGCTGACCGTTATCAATATGCTGATGTGTCTGCCTTTTATCTCAAAATCCCCGCATCGCCATACCATCAAGGCATAGAGCTTTCATCACCCGTCCCTTTTTGCCGGCTGTATGTTACAATAATGTAAGCCGCGGGCGGCAAAATGTAAGGCGATTCGATGGCGCAGCCTGCCCGCCGCCTGCTATAATCAGCGCGTAAAACCCGCAAGGAGGTTGATTTTTATGAGCATGCTGGAGGTCAAGGGCCTGCAGAAAACCTATGTATCCCGCTTTGGCGGCAACCGCGTGGAAGCGCTGAAAAACGTTAATTTTACCGTGGAAGAGGGCGAATACGTCGCCATCATGGGCGAATCGGGCTCAGGCAAAACGACGCTGCTGAACCTGCTGGCCGCGCTGGATCGTCCCACGGGCGGCAGCGTGCTGCTGGACGGCAAGGATCTAAGCACGCTGCGCGAGCAGGATATCGCTGCCTTCCGCCGCGACCATCTGGGCTTTGTGTTTCAGGAGTTCAATCTGCTGGATACCTTTTCCATCGAGGATAACATCTACCTGCCGCTGGTACTGGCGGGTAAATCCCACGCCGAAATGTGCAGGCGCATCGCGCCCCTGGCGAAGCAGCTGGGCATTGACTATCTGCTGAAAAAGTATCCCTATGAGGTTTCCGGCGGGCAGAAGCAGCGTGCCGCCGTGGCTCGCGCGCTGATTACCGAGCCGCGCATCCTGCTGGCGGACGAGCCTACCGGCGCGCTGGATTCCCGCTCCACGGACGAGCTGCTGCGCCTGTTCCATCTGATCAACACCTACGGGCAGACCATCCTGATGGTTACCCACTCCGTCAAGGCCGCCAGCCATGCCGGGCGCGTGCTGTTTATCAAGGACGGCGAGGTGTTCCACCAGCTTTACCGGGGCGACTGCAATAACGAGCAGTTCTACCAGCGCATTTCGGATGCGCTGACCATGCTGCAATCGGGCGGTGACGCGCAATGAAGGCAGGCTTTTTCCCCATGCTGGCCGTCAGCGGCATGCGCAAGAACCGCCAGCTCTACACCCCCTACCTGCTGGCCTGCACCGGCATTGTGTGCGTCAGCTATATCGTCGCCTTCCTTGGCGTTTCGCCGGTCATCCGCGCCATGCGCGGCGGCACCAGCACCACCATGATCCTGCAGCTGGGCAAGGGCGTCATGGCGGTGTTCTCGGCCATCTTTCTGTTCTATTCGCATTCCTTTCTGATTCGCCGCCGCAAGCGGGAGTTTGGCCTGTACAACATACTGGGCATGGGCAAGCGCAGCATCGGCCGCATCCTGCTTTGGGAGGCGCTGATGAGCGCGGCGCTGTCGCTGCTGGGCGGGCTGGCGCTGGGCGTCCTTTTGTCCAAGCTGTGCGAGCTGCTGCTGGTCAATCTGCTGCGCGGCAGCGTCACCTTTACCTTCACCATTTCCGTCTCCGCTATCCGCGATACGGCGCTGCTGTTCGCCGCGATTTTCGCGCTGATGGCGCTCTTTGACCAGGGGCAGGTGCGCCTGTCCAGCCCGGCGGAGCTAATGCGCAGCGAAAGCGCGGGCGAAAAGCCCCCGCGCGCCAACTATGCGCTGGGCGTGCTCGGCGCAGCGCTGCTGGCGGCCGCCTATTATCTGGCGGTATCCATTCAGCAGCCGCTGGAGGCGCTGACATGGTTCTTTGTGGCCGTCATCATGGTCATCATCGCCACCTATCTGCTGTTCATCGCGGGCTCCGTTGTGCTGTGCCGCCTGCTGCAAAAGAACAAGCGCTTCTATTATCAGGCGCGCCACTTCGTATCCGTCGCCTCCATGACCTACCGCATGAAGCGCAACGGCGCGGGCCTGGCCTCCATCTGCATCCTGGCCACGATGGTGCTGGTCACCATTTCCTCCACCACCTGCCTGTACTTTGGCTCGGAAAGCCTGCTGCGCGCCCGCTATCCGCGCGATGTAAATATCGATCTGCTGGTGGATGCGCTTGAAAAGCTCAGTGATGAAAACGCCCGCGCCGCCTATGCCTGCATGGACAAGGTGATTTCCGACGCCGGCCTTTTCCCCGAGCGGCAGCTGCTCTATCGCGCCGTCACGGGCTACGGCCCGCTGGAAGACGGCACGGTTGACCTGCATGCCCCTGCCGACCGTGCCAACAGCGTCAGCCGCCTCAGCCAGGTGTATCAGTTCTGCTTTGTGCCGCTGGATGATTACAACCGCATCACCGGCAGCGCCGAAACGCTGGCGGCGGACGAGGTGCTGATTCATCCCTATCGCGCCAGCTTCAAGGGCGATACCTTTGCCCTGCTGGGCGGCGCATCCTACCATGTGAAGGCGCTGCTGAACGATTTTCCCACCAACAGCGCGGCGGCCATGAACGTCGTAGGCACGCTGTTTGTGGTTGCGGACGATCTGCAGGCCATGCTGGGCACGCTGGCGCAGCAGGCGGCCGAGAATCCCAGCCTTGGGCTGAACTATCATTACCTCAACGCCTTTGACTGCGCGAAGGCGGATCAGATCGATTCATCCGAATTGGAATCCGCCATCCTGCTGGACGGCGTGCCGACGCTGGGCCGCGCAATCAAAGTTGAGCTGCTGGCGCAGGAAGCCGCTGATTATTACGGCATGTACGGCGGGCTGCTGTTTCTGGGAGTTATGCTGAGTCTGGTATTTGCCGCCGCCGCGGTGCTGATCATCTATTACAAGCAGATGTCCGAGGGCTACGAGGATCATCCGCGCTTTGCCATCATGCGCAAGATTGGCATGACGCAGCGCGATATCCGCCGCAGCGTCAACGCGCAGATGCTGATGGTATTCTTCCTGCCGCTGGGTTTTGCGGGTCTTCATCTGGGCTTCGCCTTCCCGATGCTCCACAAGCTGCTGATGCTGTTCTGCCTGTACGATCTGCCGCTGCTGCTGGGCACCACGGCGATCACCTTTGTGGTGTTCGGCCTGCTCTACGCGCTGGTGTACCGCGCCACGTCCAATGCCTATTATCGGCTGGTAAGCGGCATAGCCAAGGACGAAAAGGCGCAACAGTAAACTAACTACACCCCCTCTGCACAAAAGCCGGTTCAGAGCATTCACTCTGAACCGGCCTTGCGTTTATTTGAAATATCGCTTAGATTTCCTCGTTCGGCTCGGCGCTTACATCCTCACCGGCATCGCTTTCCTCCGCCGCGTTTTCAGGCGCGTCCGTTTCGTCGTCCTCGTCTTCCTTTTCAGCGCGCGCAACGCCCACAATGCGGCTGCCATCGCCTACGCGCATCAGGCGCACGCCCTGCGTGGCACGGCCGCATATGCGGATGCTGTCCGCCGCCGTGCGGATGATCGTGCCGTCATCGGTGATCAGCAGGATATCCTCGTCCTCGGCGATCATCAGCTGCGCGGCCAACAGGCCGGTCTTATCGGTCAGGTTCATGGCGATTACGCCCTGGCCGCCGCGACCCTGCTCGCGGTATTCCGCGGGATCGGTGCGCTTACCGTAGCCGTTCTCGGTGATGGAGAGCACCTTTTCGTCCTCATCCACCACGCACATGGAGATGACCGCGTCGTCCTCGCGCAGCTTCATGCTGCGCACGCCCTGGCTGGCGCGTCCCATGGCGCGCACGTTGTTTTCATTAAAGCGGATGGCCTTGCCCTGGCGGCTGCCCAGCAGCAGTTCACGGTTGCCATCGGTCAGTTCAACCGATACCAGTTCGTCGTCCTCGCGCAGGATAATGGCGATCAGGCCGCTCTTGCGCAGGTTGGCAAACTCCTCCAGCGGGGTCTTTTTGATCAGGCCCTGGCGCGTAGCCATCATCAGGTAATGACCCTCGGGCATATCGGGCATGGGAATCATGGTGGTGACCTTTTCGCCCGATTGCAGCTGCAGCAGGTTGATAATGGCCGTGCCGCGCGCCGTGCGCCCAGCCTCGGGAATCTGGAAGCACTTCATCATGTAGCAGCGCCCGCGATTGGTGAAGAACATGATATCCTCATGTGTATTCACCACGCGAATCTGCTCGGCGTAGTCCTCCTCGCGCAGGCTTTGGCCGGTTACGCCCTTGCCGCCGCGGTTCTGCGCGTGATAGGTGGATTTGGGCAGACGCTTGACATAGCCAAAGTGCGTCAGCGTAACCACCATATCGTCGCGGGCAATCAGATCCTCCACGTCGATCTCACCCTCGACGGCGCTGATCTCGGTGCGGCGGTCATCGCCGAACTTATCGCGAATCTGCCCCAGCTCATCCTTAATAACGGACAGCAGCAGGTGCTCGTCCGCCAGGATGGAGTTGAGGTAGGCGATGGTCTTTTCCAGCTCCTGATACTCGGCCAGCAGCTTATCCAATTCCAGATTGGTCAGGCGAGCCAGACGCATATCCAGAATGGCCTGCGCCTGCTTGTCGGTAAACTCAAAGCGGGCAATCAGCTCGGCCTTGGCGGAGGGCACATCCTTGCTGTGGCGGATGATGTGCACAATCTCGTCGATGCTGTCCATGGCCTTGAGCAGGCCTTCCAAGATGTGTGCGCGCGCCAGGCTCTTGTCCAGGTCGTACTTGGTGCGGCGGGTGACAACGTCCTTCTGGTGCTCAATATACCAGTACAGCATATCGCGCAGGGAAAGGATCTTGGGTTCGCCATGCACCAGCGCCAGCATGATCACGCCGAAGGTATCCTGCAGCTGGGTGTGTTTGTACAGGTAGTTGAGCACCACCTGGGGCTGCACATCGCGCTTAAGATCGATGACCACGCGCATGCCGTTGCGGTCGGATTCATCGCGGATATCGCTGATGCCGTCCAGGCGCTTTTCATGCACAAGCTCGGCAATCTTTTCTACCAGCTTGGCCTTGTTTACGCCATAGGGAATTTCGGATACGATGATGCGGTCGCGGCCATTGGCCAGCGTTTCCACCTCGGTTTTGGCGCGCACAACGATGCGGCCGCGGCCGGTATGATAGGCCTCGCGGATGCCGCTGCGCCCCAGGATGATGCCGCCGGTGGGGAAATCCGGGCCTTTGACATGCTCCATCAGGTCGTCCAGGCTTGCGTCCGGATTGTCCATCAAGCAGATGGCGGCGTTGATAACCTCCGTCAGGTTATGGGGCGGAATGTTGGTGGCCATGCCCACGGCGATGCCGGAGGAGCCGTTGACCAGCAAATTGGGGAAACGGCTGGGCAGCACGGTGGGCTGCATCAGCGTTTCAT
Organism: Clostridiales bacterium; assembly: GCA_004556155.1. Lineage (GTDB taxonomy): Bacteria > Bacillota > Clostridia > Christensenellales > Aristaeellaceae > SFMI01. The sequence goes on along the minus strand of SFIM01000016.1, from coordinate 16,320 downwards.
CAAAGTTTGGCATGAAATCGACGGTATCCTTGTCGATTTCGCCAATCAGGCTCAGGGTGATCTTGGACATGCGCGCCTCGGTATAACGCATGGCCGCCGCGCCGTCGCCATCGACGGAGCCGAAGTTGCCCTGCCCCTCCACCAGCATATAGCGGGTGTTGAAATCCTGCGCCAGGCGCACCATGGCGTCGTACACCGCGGTATCGCCGTGAGGATGATACTTACCCAGCACGTCGCCCACGATACGCGCGCTCTTGCGGAACGGCTTATCGGGGGTCATGCCCAGCTCGTTCATGGCGTACAGGATACGGCGGTGAACGGGCTTGAGGCCGTCGCGCACATCGGGCAGCGCGCGGTTGATAATTACGGCCATGGCGTAGGATATGAAGCTCTTTTTCATCTCCTGTTCCAGATTTACCGGAATCAGGCGATCTTGAATATCACTCATTGTCTCATTCCTTTCGCAGGGTCATTGGGAAAGGCCGCCAGCCTGGGCTGCGGAAAGCTCCGCCGCCGTCAGCGCGCGCAGCGTGGCCGCATCGTCCAGAAGCTCAGCCAGCTCGGGGCTGGAAAGCATGTTGTTTTCCGCCGCCACCAGATAAGCGTTTGCCTGGGTCACGCCGCTTTCGTTGGTATAAAAGGCGCACAGCACGTCATACGCGCCGCCAAAGGACAGGCTGAGCACCGCCGCCTGGGGCATGTCCGCAGCCATCACGGCGCAATCGCCGCAGGACAGCATGGCAGATGCGGCCAGCGCCACAGCGCCCGCGCGGGATACCTGCATGGTACACAGCGTAACAGGCAGAGAAGCATTGATCTTTTGCCGGATGCCCTCGGACAGCGCCGGGGCGCTGTCGCCGATTTGCAGCAGCCTGTCCATGGCAGCGGGCGACAGCGTCAGCAGCGCGCCGGATACCGGCGCGTCATAGGGGCCCTCGCCCATGGCGGCGCACAGCGCGCCGATTTCAGCCGAGCCAGCATACAGGCTGCAATAGGCTTCGGACTGCGCGCATTCCTGCATGATGTCGGCCAGCTTTAAGGCCCTTTGCACCATGGCGGACAGGGCGGGATCAGCCGCCTCCGCGCCCGCGCCCATCGGGAGGGCGCACAATACAGTCAGGCACAAGGCCAGAAGCAGACATAGCTTTTTCATCCGTCCGCCCCCTTACAGATCAAGGTCGGTGACCATATCGTAATTCTGCTCGATAAACTCGCGGCGCGGCTCCACCTTGTCACCCATCAGCAGGCTCATGATCTCATCGGCGGCCATGGCGTCCTCCACGCTCACCTTCATCATGGTGCGGGTTTCGGGGTTCATGGTGGTGGTCCACAGCTGCTCGCTGCTCATTTCGCCCAGACCTTTATAGCGCTGAATTTCAGGCTTGGGATCGCGGCCGATCTGCTGCATCAGCTTTTCAAGCTCCACGTCGTCATAGACGTAGTATTCCTGCTTGTTTTTCGTCACCTTATACAGCGGCGGCATGGCGATGTATACATAGCCGTTTTCAATCAGCGGCCGCATGTAGCGGTAGAAGAAGGTGAGCATCAGGATGCGGATATGCGCGCCGTCCACATCGGCATCCGTCATGCACACGATGCGGTGATAGCGCAGCTTATCGGCGTTGAACTCCTCGCCGATGCCGCAGCCAAAGGCGGTGATCATGTTTTTGATTTCCTGATTGAGCAGGATCTTATCCAGGCGCGTTTTTTCAACGTTCAGGATCTTGCCGCGCAGGGGCAGGATGGCCTGATAGTGGCGGTCGCGCCCCGTCTTGGCGCTGCCGCCTGCCGAGTCGCCCTCTACAATAAAGATTTCACACTTGGCGGGATCGCGCTCGGAGCAGTCGGCCAGCTTGCCGGGCAGGGAGGCGGATTCCAGCACGGTCTTGCGGCGGGTCAGGTCGCGCGCCTTGCGGGCGGCCTCACGCGCGCGGGCGGCGTTGCAGCAGCGATCCAGGATCATGCGCGCCACGGCGGGGTTTTCCTCCAGATAGGTGGACAGCCCCTCGGCCACCATCGCATCCACGATGGGGCGCACCTCGCTGTTGCCCAGCTTGGACTTGGTCTGCCCCTCAAACTGCGGCTCATGCATCTTGACCGACACGATGGCCGTCAGGCTTTCGCGCACATCCTCGCCCTTGAGGTTCGCGTCCGAATCCTTGAGCACGGGCGGGCGGCACTTATTGCGGCCGTAATCGTTGATCACGCGCGTCAGCGCGGCCTGGAAGCCCATCAAATGCGTGCCGCCCTCGGGGGTGTGGATATTATTGGCGAAGGTATAAATGTTCTCAGCATAGCTGTCGTTATACTGCAGCGCGGCCTCGACGGACACGCCGTTCTTTACGCCCTCGATGTAAATCGGCTCGGGGAAGAGCACCTCACGGTTTTTATTGAGGAATTTGACAAACTCGCGGATACCGCCCTCATAGTGGAAAACGCGCTCCTGCTCCCTGCCCTCGCGCTCATCGCGCAGCACGATCTTGATGCCCTTGTTCAGGAAGGCCATCTCGCGCATGCGGGTTTTGAGGATATCGTAGTTAAACTCGATATTAGGATCGAACACGCCGTCGGGGTTTTCCTCGCTGCGGATATCGGGCCAGAACTGCACCGTGGTGCCCGTGCGCTCGCCCGCATCGCCGATAATCTTCAGATCGTATTCGATCTTGCCGCGATTATACTCCTGGCGGTATACCTTGCCACCCTGATACACCGTGACCATCAGGTGACTGGACAGCGCGTTTACAACCGACGCGCCCACGCCGTGCAGGCCGCCGGACACCTTGTAGCCCTCGCCGCCAAACTTGCCGCCCGCGTGCAGCATGGTCAGGCATACCTCCACCGCGGGACGCCCCACCTTGGGATGGATGCCCACAGGGAAGCCGCGGCCGTTATCCTGCACCTCTACTGAGCCATCGTGCTTGATGGTGATGATGATATCCGTGCAGTAGCCGGCCAGCGCCTCGTCCACGGCGTTGTCCACAATTTCATATACGCAATGATGCAGTCCACGGTAATCGGTAGAGCCGATATACATGCCGGGACGGCGGCGCACAGCCTCCAGCCCCTCCAGCACCTGAATATCGCCTGCGCCGTAATGGCCCTGCGCATGATCAGGATTCTGAGCTGCGTTCATTTCTTCCGTCATTTTGACCTCCCTGGAAAGATGAAGCACGCGGCGCGCCGGCCCCAGCGATACGCCAAAAACGCCGCGTGTTATATCGAATCACGATGAGAAGCACCGGCAAAGGCCAGCATTTCTCTTCATTATCATTATAACACAAAACGGCGTTTTGTACAAGGTTTATACCTTATTATAAGGGCGTTTAAATTCCGATATGCGCCAGCGCGCGGGCGATGCCGCCCTGTCCGGCAGGAGCCGTCACCCAGTCCGCCTGCGATTGCACAGCGGGGCTGGCGTTGCCCATGGCCACGCTCCAGCCTGCGTGACGGAACATATCCAGATCGTTCTCGCTATCCCCAATGGCCACGCTGTTTTCCACCGGCACGCCCAGGGCGCTGCAGGCATGCTCCATACCCACGCCCTTGCCGTGGCCGTGCAGCACGGCCTCATACCAACGCTCCGAGCAGATCAGATCAAACCACGGTGCCAGCAGGCGGCGCTGCTGCTGCGTAGGCGCGCCCCAGATGGTCAGCTTGGTGACGCTCTCCCCGGCAAAGCGCGTGTCAAAATCATCCGCGCGGGTCAGCATCTGCCCCTGCGGATGCGTGCGCTGGATGGTCAGCAGCGCGGTTTCGCCCTCAAAGAAGCAGCCCTCGCCGGGACTCTCCAAAAAGTATGCCAGCACCTGGCGCAGCGCCTCGCGGGGAATCTCCTGCTTGAACAGCGTTTTGCCGCCTATAATCAGCTGCGTGCCGCAGCCGCACAGGAAGCCATCCAGGTAGTCCGCCGTCCGCAGCACCGGCGGCAAAAAGCCCGACGAGCGCCCGGTGTTGATCAGCACCTTATGACCGGCTGCGCGTGCCCGAAGCAGCGCCGTCCTGTCCTGCTCGCAGGGCGCCTCCGCCCCAAAGGGAATCAGCGTGCCGTCGATGTCCAGAAAGATGGCTCTTGCATTGGTATTCATGAGATATTTCTATCCTTTACTGCATTCACATCTCCAGCCGCATATACACCAATTCCTGATACCCCGCCGTGCGGGATCTGAAGCCCCTGGGATTGCGGCCATACTCCGTAAAGCCTGCCTGGGTGTACAGCGCCATGGCACGGGTGTTGTCGGCCACCACATCCAGCTCCAGCTGGGTATAGCCCGCCTGGCGGGCGCAATCGATGCAGGCGTTCAGCAGAGCGCGGCCAATGCCCAATCCCCAGTATTCGCGCGCCACGCTGACGCCAAACTCCGCGCGGTGACGCAGCTTATATCTGCCGCCCACCGCATCGATTCCCGCCGTGCCCGCGATCACATCGCCCACCTGGGCGATGATTTCCACCTCGTTGGCACTGTCGGCCTTGGCTTGCAGAAAGCGCGCCTCCGCTGCCACATCACTGCGGCTCTCGTCCGGATAGGTAAGCAGATAATCGGTCTCGCCATGGGTCAGGTTAAAGTTGTCGATCACCGCCGCCGCATCCTCCGCCAAGGCATGGCGCAGAACACAGGCGCGGCCATCCCTGAGCTGAATGGTCTGGTTATATTGCAAAAGCAGTTCTCCTTGTTTAGGCCAGGCCCAGGATCATCCCGGCAAAGGCGCAGTAGATCAGCAGGGCAAGCGCGTCCACAATGGTGGTGATAAAGGGGCTGGCCATGACGGCCGGGTCGAAGCCCAGCTTATCGGCCAGGATGGGCAGGGTGCAGCCCACCATCTTGGCGATGAACACCGTAACGCACAGCGTAAGGCAAATGGTCAGCGCAATGGGCACGCCCACACGCTCGATCAGCAGCAGCTTTACAAAGTTAGCCACAGCCAGCGTCACGCCGCACATCACGGCCACGCGCGCTTCCTTCCACCACACCTTGAACAGATCCTTAAAGTGCAGTTCACCCAGCGACAGGCTGCGGATCACCGTAACCGACGACTGGCTGCCGCAGTTGCCGCCCGTATCCATCAGCATGGGGATGGCGGCGGTCAGGGCGATGGAAAAGCTGAGCACGCCCTCAAAATGGGTGATGATCATGCCCGTAAAGGTGGCCGACAGCATCAGCAGCAGCAGCCAGGGAATGCGGCTTTTCCACAGCATCCACACGGATGTCTTCAGATACGGCCGGTCGCTGGGGGTGATGGCCGCCATCTTGCTGATATCCTCGGTGGTTTCTTCCTCGATAACGTCGATGGCGTCGTCAACGGTAACGATACCCACCATGCGGTTTTCGGTATCCACCACGGGCAGGACGTTGAGATCGTACAGGCTGAACAGGCGCGCCACGGATTCCTGATCCTCCTGGGTGGTCACGGAGATGACGTTGGTCTCCATGATGTCCTGCATCCTGGCGTCCTCGCGCGCCATGACGATGCCGCGCAGGGAGACCACGCCCAGCAGGTGCCTGCTCTCGTCAATGATATAGCAGTTGTTAACCGTCTCTTTATCCATACCCGTGCGGCGGATGGAAGCGATTGCGTCGGCAGCAGTCATTTGCGGCCGCAGGGCCACAAATTCGATGGTCATGATGGAGCCGGCGCTGTCCTCGGGATAGCGCAGCAGCTCGTTGATGCTCTTGCGCATATCCGGGTCGGCCTGAGCCAGCAGTCGCTTGACCACATTGGCCGGCATCTCCTCCACCAGGTCTACCGCATCGTCCACGTACAGTTCATCCAGCACCGATTTCAGCTCGGTATCCGAAAAGCTGCGGATCAGCTTTTCCTGCATATCGGGCTCCATCTCCACAAAGGTCTCGGCGGCCTGCTCCTTGGGCAGCAGGCGGAACAGCGGGGCAGGCGCGTTATCCGGCATCATGGCAAACAGCGCCGCCACCTGCGCGGGCTGCATGGTAACCAGCACGTCGCGCAGGGTATTGTATTTTTTGTTTTCCCACAATTTTTCCATTGTGGTTTCAAAGGCATTATCGATCTGCGACATTTTTGAACCCTCCTGACTGTAGTTTGGTCTGGAAGGCGCAGATGCAGGCGCTTTGCGCTATGCAGCGGCGGGCCGCGCAGGACCTGCCGCGCGCGTTGTTCGTCCTATGTCCGCGCCCATGGCATTACTGTCTCCGTCCATGACGGCCCTCCTTCTTTCTGGTTTTTGCAATAGAATAAGCGCCGCAGCCACCCGGAGGCGGCGCGGCGCATGCATGCTAAGCATCGCTGCTACCGTTCGAGCTTCAGCATCGCCGGGCGATGAAACTGCGTTAAACCATGCCTTGTATTTCGACATTGTCTGCTCATACCTGCTCAGGGTGTCTCCACCCCTCCGCGGCAGCAGTCCGTATCCCTGCGGTAGCCTTGCCTACCGGGCTTTCGCGTACATTTTATTATACAAAGAATGGAAGCGCCTGTCAACGAAAAAAAGCAATTAAGTCAAAACTACGGCTGATATGACAGTGATATGCAAAAAAAGAATAGCTGTACTTTCATAATTGTATGATATGGGGAAATTCATCCTGCCTATCTGCCAATTATAATATCAGCGTATTGACTTTAAATATATTCTGAGCTATAATATCCAGCGTATAGAACGTTGTGTCTCCACTTTCGCAAGCACAAAAGGAATGTATCGGAGGTAGTCATCGTGGGACTCGAAGTAATTCGCACCGTCATGCAGCGTCAGGGCGTCACCAGCGACATGCTGTCCGCCATGAGCGGCGTACCCAAGAGCACAATCGACAAAATCGCATCCGGCGCAACGGATAATCCGCGCTACAAGTCCCTGCAGAAGCTCATGGACGCGCTGGGAATGACCATGGATGATTTCATTCGCCTGGTGGACAACAAGGAACGCTCCACGGATGAGGACATCCTGATTTCCGTTTTCCACAGCATGAATCCCGATGGCCGCGCCCGCGCCCTGCAGCTGCTGCAGGATATGGCCGACAGCGGTCATTATCCCATCCGCCTGATTGGCAAGGACGAGGAATAATCGGCGCATTCCGCGCAAAAAAGCTGCCCCCCGGCATTAAGCCAGAGGGCAGCTTTTTTATCTATTCGTTTTTTTACAGTCTGTCCAGCAGCGTCACGCTCTGGATGGCAGGCACATTGCGCAGCGCAGCCACCAGCGAATCATCCGGCACGCTATCCAGCTCCAGCGCCATCACAGCGCGCCCGCCTGCCTCGGCGCGGAATACACGCATGGTAGCGATATTCAGCCGCGCGGCAGCCAGCAGGCGGCTCACCTTGGCAATGGCCCCCGGCGTATCCCGATGCTGAATGACCAGCGTGGTGCGCTCGCCCGAAAAGCCTACCTCCAGACCGTTGAGATACTGCACGCGAATGCTGCCGCCGCCCACCGATACTGCCTGCACACTGATCTGCGCGCCGCTTACGCCCACCGCGTCAATTAACACGGTGTTGGGGTGGGCGTCGCGCAGCTGCACCGCGGAGATGGTATAGCGCATGCCGGCCTGCTCAGCCAGCGCGCGGCTTTTGCGCAGGCGCTCGTCATCCACCTGCAGGCCCAGCAAACCGCCAATCACCGCGCGATCGGTGCCATGGCCCTCCCAGGTTTTGGCGAAGGAACCGTGAAAGCGGATATCCGCATACTGAACCTCCTCGCCCAGCAACATGCGCGTGATGCGCCCAATGCGCGCCGCGCCCGCCGTGTGCGAGGAGGAAGGGCCGATCATAACCGGCCCGATGATATCAAACAGCTGCATAATCGCTGCTCCTGTTATACATTGTCAAAGGGTTTGTTCTGCTTGCACAGCGGGCAATCGGCTTCCTGATAATTTTCCACTTTCTCGCAGTACAGCGGATAATAAGGATATTCAAACGCCACTTTACCGCCCGATGCATCGATAATGCAGGATATGCCCACCACTTCACCGCCAAGCGCGCGAACGATCTCAATCAGCTCCCGCACGCTGTGGCCGGTGGATACCATATCCTCCACAATCAGCACCCGCGTGCCAGGAGCAAAGGCAAAGCCGCGCCGCAGGGTAAGCACCTGGTCGCGGCGCTCGGCATACATATTGCGCACGCCCAGCTGACAGCTCACCTCGTAGCCCGCCAGCATACCGCCAATGGCCGCGCTGAGCACCAGCTGCACGCCGGACTTGGCGTAATGCTGGGCAATCAGAGCGCAGACCTCCTGCGCGCTGCGCGCGTTTTCAAACAGATGCGCGCACTGAATATACAAATTGCTGTGGCGGCCGCTGGCTCGCAGAAAATGGCCGGAGCGCACCGCGTCAGCACGATAAAGCAAATCCTTCAGCTGGTTCTGATCCATGCAATCACTTCCTCGCCCTTATTATAGAGGATAGCCAGCGCTGCGGTCAATGCATAAAAGCAAAAAACACGCTTGAAAAGCAAAAAAATCAGATTTTCACGAACGTTCGCCATCAGCATCTATTGCATTGTTCGTGATTTTGATGTATAATACGTCGTCACTCTCAATTACATGGCAAGGAGGCTGCCATCGATGGATAAATTCAAGCGCAATGAGCGCCTGGCGGTCATGACTAAGATACTTTCCGACGCGCCCAACCGGATCTTCACCCTGTCTTTTTTCTGCGAAATGTTCGGCGCGGCCAAGAGCACGGTCAGCGAGGATGCATCCATCCTGGCCGGCATTATGCAGGATTTCAAGCTGGGCACGCTGGAAACCGTCACCGGCGCGGCGGGCGGCATGCGCTATCGTCCCCTGGTGCAGGAGGGCGAGGGCCGCGCATTTTTGGAAGGCATCTGCGAAAAGCTGCGTTCCCCTGGCCGCGTGCTGCCGGGCGGCTTCCTGTATTTTTCGGATATTCTGTCCGATCCCCAGCTGGTATCGGGCATGGGCAAGCTGTTTGCGGCTGAATACTATGATGCGAACGTGGACTTTGTGCTGACCATGGAAACCAAGGGCATTCCCGTGGCGCTGATGACCGCTGAAGCCCTGCATGTGCCGCTGATTATCGCGCGCCGCTCCTCAAAGGTATATGAGGGCAGCGCCGTAAACATCAACTATGTTTCAGGCAAGGGCGGCATTGAAACCATGTCGCTCAGCCGCCGCGCGGTGCGCGAAGGCGGCTCGGCCCTGATCGTGGACGACTTTATGCGCGGTGGCGGCACAGCGCGCGGCATGCTGTCGCTGCTGAGCGAGTTCAACGTGAAGGCCGTGGGCATGTGCTTCGTGCTGGCAATGGAGCATCCTGCGCAGCGCTTTGTGGAGGGTGAAAAAGCGCTAATGCTGCTGGGTGATATCCGCGATGGTGAGCCGAGCCAGGTACGTGTGGCGGACTGGGTAAAGTAAAAAGGTAGATTTAAGGTAAATTCTAATATGAAGCTATTTATTGGATTGGGCAACTATGGCGATCAGTATGCCCACACCCGCCACAACGCGGGCTTTGAGGTGATCGACCGGTTATCGGATCGCTGGCACATCCCCGTCACGCGCGCGCGCTGCCATGGGCTGATCGGCGAGGGCACGGTGGGCGGCGAGCGCGTGGCGCTGATCAAGCCGCAAACCTACATGAACCTTTCCGGCGACTGCGTGGCTGCGGCCATGCAATGGTACAAGGTGCAGCCGCAGGATGTGATGATCTTTTCGGATGACATCGACCTGGAGCTGGGCACGCTGCGCGTTCGCCCCTTCGGCGGCTCGGGCACGCACAATGGCTGGCGCGATATCCTGCTCAAAACCGGCAGCGACCGCTTTCCGCGCATCCGCATCGGCGTAGGCGCGCGCCCGACCTTCTGGAACCTGGCGGACTGGGTGCTCTCCCGCTATCAGACCGAGGAGGAGCGCAAGGCCATGGACGCCTGCTTTGCCCGCGCGGCCGAGGCGGCGGAGTGCTTTGTGCTGCACGGCATCGACAAAGCCATGAATACCTACAATACCAAGGCATAGCGCCCTCCCGCGGCGGGTTTCCGCACGCGGGAGACTTTTCGTATACGGGCAGTTTTGGCGTATACGGGCAGTTTTTGGCTTTTCCTTGCACTGCAAGCAACGATGTGATATGATAACAAAAGCGGGTCTATCCCGCGAATCCCCGGAATGGAGATCCCGGATGAAGCTTTTCAATTGGATGAAACACTATGTCCCCAAATACGCGGTGCTGCCGCTGCTGGGCTGTCTGGCGCTGAATATGCTGGTCTACTACGGCAGCCGGCTCTTTAACCTGAGCATGACGTCCTACGATCTGTCGCTGCCCCTCGACCATCGCATTCCCCTGGTGCCGCCGTTTATCGTGGTCTACATGCTGTCGTTTGTATACTGGTGGTTCGCCTACATGGTCATTGCCGCCGACAGCCCGGAGCGCGGCGGCATGCTGTTTGGCGAGATGATCGGCAAGCTCATATGCCTGGCCTTTTTCCTGATCCTGCCCACCCAGATGGAGCGGCCTGCGGTGACGGGCAACGACATCTTTTCCCGCCTGGTGCGATTTATCTACTGGACTGACGTGCCAAACAATCTGTTTCCCTCCATTCACTGCATGGAAAGCCACCTGTGCTGGCGCGGCCTTGCCCGCTGCCGCCGCGTGCCAAAGTGGGTGAAAATCGCCGCTTTTATCCTGTCGCTTGCCATCTATGCCTCCACCGTCCTGGTGCGCCAGCACCTGGTGCTGGATATTCCCGCAGGCATCCTGGTGGGCGAAATCGGCCTGTGGATATCGCGCAGGCTGCGCCTGGGTGAGCGCTATGCCGCCCGCTGGAGAATTGCTCATGAAGCGTAAGCAATGGCTGTACAGCCTGATATTCGTGCTGCTGATCGGGCTGACGGTGTTTACCATCTGCTCGCAAAGCGCTTCCTTTACACGAGAAGGCTTTGGGGAGTATGTGCGCGCGGCGCATCCCGCCGGGCTGGCTGCCGCTGCGCTGTGCACGCTGCTGTATATTCTGCTGGAAGGGCTGGCGCTGCTAACCATCTGCCGCGCGCTGGGCTACCGGCGCGGCGTAGGGCAGGGCGTGCTGTACTCTGCGGCGGATATTTACTTTTCCGCCATCACGCCCTCAGCCACGGGCGGCCAGCCGGCCAGCGCGGTGCTGATGATGCGCAGCGGCATTCCCGCCGCCCCCACCGCCGTGGCGCTGCTGATTAACCTGGTGCTCTACACCCTGTCCATCCTGCTGATGGCTGCGGCTGGGCTTGCGCTGCATCCGGGGCTGCTGAAGCTGTTCGGCCCCGCCTCCAGGATCCTGATCTGGGTAGGCGCGGGCACGCAGGTGGCGCTGCTGGCCGGGCTGACGCTGCTGATTTTCCACGAGCCGATCTTCCTGCGGCTGGCGGACTGGGCGCTGAAAATCGGCCATAAGCTGCACCTGATCCGCGATATCGAAAGCCGCAAGCAGAAATACGCCGAGCTGCGCGACGACTATCAGCAGTGCTCCGGCGCGCTGCGCGGACAATGGAAGCTGATTTTGCTGAGCTTTGTCTTTAACCTGGCGCAGCGGCTGGCCATCGTGCTGTCTCCCGTGTGCGTGTATCTCGCCGAAGGCGGCAATCGCGCCCGCACAGGCGAGGCGTTTGCCGCACAGACCATGGTGATCCTGGGCTCCAACGCCGTCCCGCTGCCCGGCTCGGTGGGCGTGGCGGACTATCTCTTCCTGGATGGATACCGGTCGCTTGCGCAGTCTCCGGTATTGCTGGAGCTGCTGTCCCGCGCGATTTCTTTCTACAGCTGCGTCGTTTTGTGCGGGGCGCTGCTGCTTGTCTACGCCGCCAAACGAAAGTTAAGCAAGGAACGGTGAAGCGCATGCTGGGTTTTTACAATTATACCGTCTGGCTGACCTACGGCTCGCTGGTATCGGCCGTGATCGGGATCTTCGTGTCCCTGGCGGGGCACGGCCATCCCTACATCGGCGCCATTTTCCTGCTGATCAGCGGGCTGTGCGACGCCTTTGACGGCATGATCGCCCGCACCAAGACCGACCGCACAGAGCAGGAAAAGCAATACGGCATCCAGATCGACTCGCTCAGCGATCTGGTGGCCTTCGGCGTGCTGCCCGCCTGCATCGGCGCAGGGCTGTACAAGGCCTCGATGATCTTCGATCCCCCGCAGGATCCCTGCCTGGTGGCGCGGGTGCCCTATCCCGTGTATGTGGGCATCTTCGTCATTTATGTGCTGGCGGCGCTGATCCGCCTGGCCTACTTTAATGTGCAGGCCGAGGCCGGCTGCGCGGCGGGCGAAAAGGTGCAAAAGGTATATTATGGCCTGCCTGTTACCAGTTCAGCGCTGATTTTTCCCACCTTTTTGCTGCTGCGGCACCTGATCTGCGCGGACATCGCCATCGGCTATTACGCGGTGATGCTGCTGACGGCGCTGGCCTTTGTGTGCAAATTCCGCATGCGCAAGCCCACGCTGCGCACGGTTCTGATCATGGTGGGCATCGGCGGGCTGGAGTTTCTGCTGATCCTGTTGGTAAAATACAATGGCTTCCGCGCGTTCTGATGGGCGCGCGCTGCGCTTTTTATACGGCACGGTGCCAGGCCGCATGCTGCTGCGCCCGCTGACGGCGCGGCCGCTTTCGCGCGCCGCGGGATGGCTGCTAAACCGGCGCGTATCCTGCGCGCTGATCGGCCCCTTTATCCGCAAAAGCGGCATCCGCATGGCGGACTATCTGCCCGAAACCTACCATAGCTTCAACGACTTTTTCACCCGCCATATCCGTCCCGAGCTGCGTCCGCTGCCGCAGGATCCTGCCTGCCTGTCCGCCCCCTGCGACGGGCGGCTGAGCGCGTATCATCTGGAGGAGACGGGCGTATTTGATATCAAGGGCAGCCGCTACGATGTGCGCGCCCTGCTGGGCGGCGATCCGCGCGCGGCGCTGTTTGCAGGCGGTGATTGCCTGGTATTTCGCCTGTGCGTGGATGATTACCACCGCTATCATTATATTGACGATGGTGAGAAGGGCGAGAATGTTTTTATTCCAGGCAGGCTGCACACGGTGCGCCCCATTGCGTTAGAACATACCAACGTGTTTATCCAAAATTGCCGCGAGTATACCCTGATGCAGACCAGACACTTTGGCACCGTCGCGCAGATTGAAGTGGGCGCCCTGCTGGTGGGGCGCGTCTGCAACCATGACGGCGCGGGCGCATTTACGCGCGGCGCAGAAAAGGGCTGCTTTTATTATGGCGGCTCTACCGTGGTGCTGCTGCTGCAAAAGGGGCGGGCAACGGTGGACGAACGCTTTTTTGCCGCCACGCGCCGCGGCGAGGAAACGCGGGTGCTGCTGGGGCAGCGGCTGGATTGCCTGCCGTAAAGCGCCGCCCATTACCCTCACAGGAGGTTATCATGGATCGATCGGTTGAAAAGCTGCTGCTTGCCGCGCAGGATACTGGCATTGCCAACGCCGCCCGTGCCTGGCAGTTAAAAAACGACTCCGCCGCAGTCACGGCGGAGGAATTGAACGCGCACATGGCGGAGGCGCTGAGCGTGATGCGCGACGCGGCTGAAAAGGGTCTGGATCCCAATCTTCGCTCAGTCAGCCGTCTGACGGGCGGCAACGCCGCCAAGCTGATGCGAGCCGCTGTTTCCGGGCAAACCATGGGCGGCAGCCTGCTGGGGCGCATCTGTGCCAGGGCGCTGGCCGTGGCCGAGTGCAACGCCGCCATGGGCCGTATTGTCGCCGCACCCACCGCGGGCGCGTGCGGCATCCTGCCCGGCGCGCTGCTAACCGTGCAGGAGGAATACGGCTATACTGACGATCAGTTGGTGGACGCGCTGTTTGTGGCCGGCGCCTTCGGGCTGATCATCGCCAACCGCGCCAGCATATCGGGCGCGCAGGGCGGCTGTCAGGCGGAGTGCGGCTCGGCCGCAGGCATGACGGCTGCGGCGCTGACCACGCTGCGCGGCGGCTCCCCCAGGCAGGCGGCGGACGCCTGCGCTTTTGCGCTGATGAATTTGCTGGGGCTGGTGTGCGATCCCGTGCGCGGGCTGGTGGAGGTGCCGTGCGTATTCCGCAATGTCGGCGCGGTATCCATCGCCCTGTCGGCGGCCGATCTGGCACTGGCGGACGTGACCTGCCCCATCCCCTGCGACGAGGTGATCGACGCAATGCGCCAGGTGGGCGACACCCTGCCTGCCTCCCTGCGTGAAACGGGCGAGGGCGGCTGCGCCGCCTGCCCCTCCGTATGTGAAAGGAGAGCCTCACTATGAAAGCGATTATCAATGGCAAAATTCTGCTGCCGGACGGCGTGGTTTCGGGCAAAGCGCTGCTGTTTGACCGCGCCGTGACCGGCCTAAGCGATACCGTGCCCGCGGACTGCGAAACCATTGACGCGCAGGGGCTGTACGTTTCCCCTGGTTTTGTGGACGTGCATATTCATGGATATCTGGGTGAGGACGCCTCCGACGGCAGCCTGGACGGCCTGCGTCGCATGGCGCGCGGCATCCTGCAAAACGGCGTTACATCCTTCCTGCCCACCACCATGACGGTGGCCTGGGAGGAGCTGACGCGCGCGTTTGAAACCATCCGCGCCTTTATGGCCGAAAGCGCCCAGCCAGATTTTGACGGCGCGCGGGCGCTGGGCTGCCATGCCGAGGGGCCCTTTATCAACCCGGCCAAGAAAGGCGCGCAGGCGGGCAGCGCCATCCTGTCCCCGGATGCAAGTCGTCTCCTGCCCTGGCGCGATACCCTGCGGCTGGTCACGCTGGCTCCCGAAATGCCCGGCGGCATGGACTGCGTGCGCGCGCTGCGCGCGGCGGGCATTGCCGTTTCCATCGGTCATACCAACGCGGATGGCGATACCTGCTATGCCGCGCTGGAAGCCGGAGCCGATCACTTTACCCACACCTTCAACGCCATGTCGCCGCTGACCCATCGCGGCGTGGGCGCGGCGGGCGCGGCGCTGGCCTCTGATGCTTACGCCGAGTTAATTGCTGACGGCTTCCATGTGGACGCGCGCTTGTTCCCGCTGATGCGCCGCGCCAAGGGCGAACGTCTGGTGCTGATTACCGACTGCACCCGCGCGGGCGGCATGCAGGATGGGCAGTACACACTGGGCGGGCAGCCCATCTTTGTGCATGGGGTGGAATGCCGCCTGGCGGACGGCACCATCGCAGGCAGCGTGCTGCGCATGAACGACGCGGTGCGCAACTACTGCGTTCACGGCGGCGCGCCGCTGCATCAGGCCGTACACTGCGCGGCGCTGACCCCCGCGCGCAGCATCGCCATGCAGGCGCGCAAGGGCTCGCTGGAAGCGGGCAAGGACGCGGATATTCTGCTGATCGACAAGGACGTGCGCGTGCACGCCGTATGGACAGACGGCCAGCGCCGGCTGTAATCATTCGGGCGAGAGCGGGCACTCCATGATCTCATTTTCGGCGCGGAAGCCGTTGCGCGCATACCAGGGCACCGAACGTTCGCTGGGCCAGGCAAACAGCAATTCGCACCGCTGCGCGGCCAGCGCCTGCTCAATGGCTTGCAGCAGCCGCGTGCCCACGCCCTGATTGCGCCATTCCGGCAGGGTATACACGTTGGTCAGGTAGGCAATGGACTGCGCGTGCCCGCCGGGCTTTGGCACCTTTGGAATCACATACACAAACATAGCCGCAGCCAGCGTATCCCCCTGCGCGGCGACGTAGACGCGGTATTTCGGATGCGCGCGCTGAAACGCCGTAAACACCGCCGCAAAGGTCGCGTAATCCGCGCCGTCCAGGTTGTGCTCGCCATAGTCGCGGTCATCCTCCTGGCAGTGCAGCCACTTCATGCGCGCCAGCTGCATCTCCTCGCCGGGCTGAAGCATCCGAATCTGCATGGTTTTGCCCTCCGTTTTTGCGTTTTTCTGCTTCCATTATATCGGCACAGCAGGCAGAAGTCAAAGCTGCCCCTGCCCAAACCAAATTTTTGCAAAAAAAATGCAAAAAAGCGCAAAATCCCTATTGCAATTTGGAAGCAGTTCGTGTATAATTAATTCGTTGTCACGCTGATGTAGCTCAGTCGGTAGAGCGCATCCTTGGTAAGGATGAGGTCGGCGGTTCAAATCCGCCCATCAGCTCCAGATGATCGCCTTTGTGAATACAAAGGCGATTTTCTTTTGTGTTAAAGCTCCTTTTTCCTCGTTTTTCATTGAATGGCTTTACTTCATCCCCGACAATTGAATGCCGTCCAGCATGCTTTTTTTGAAAGCATCCGTAAACGATCAGGGCAGGCACAATATATAAAGACGCTCCCGCGAATTCCATTCCGTTGGCGCATTGTAAAATGAAGATGAGCATTTAGGAGAATAAAAAGGTCCATAGCGAGGACCACTGTGTTAGAATAAGTTTGCTACAACCATCAACACAG
>SFIM01000042.1 GCA_004556155.1 Clostridiales bacterium | reverse complement strand
CCACGCTGTTTCGGGAGATACTTCGCTATCTTTTCATACTGCTCCTGCGTTATCTGCATGGCTCCATTATATCAGATATTTCTTTATTGCCAATAGTGTGAACATGCTCTAATTTATATTGTATCAGCCTGCTAACTTTTTTACAAGTCCTTAGAAGTATACCTTTTAGGCATGGTGTGTACCTTTTAGGCATGGATTGTGCTATAATGAAAGCAGGAGGCGAAATGATGGAGCTTCGTGTACTGAACTATTTTTAACCGTCGCCCGGGAGGAAAACATATCGGCTGCCGCCCGTGTCCTGCATCTGGCCCAGCCTGCGTTGTCTCGGCAATTGCGGAATCTCGAAGAAGAGCTTGGCAAGGCGCTGTTCACTCGGGGCGCGCGCCGCATCACGCTGACGAAAGAAGGCAGGATCCTAAAGTGCAGGGCTGAGCATATGCTATCTCTCGCCGAAAAAACCAAAGCCGAGATCATGTCGCACGCCGAAACACTGGAGGGAGATCTATACATAGGCGCGGGAGAAACGATGGGCGTTCACTACCTAACACACGTTGTATCAAACCTGCACAAACGCTTTCCAGGAATCCGGCTGCGCATGAGCAGCGGCGACTCACTCGATCTTGCAAACCAGCTTGACAGCGAACTTCTGGATTTCGCGCTTCTCTTTTCTCCGATCGATCCGCTCAAATACAACATGCTCCCAATTCCCTACGAAAACACATGGGGACTCCTCATGCGGCAGGATGATCCGCTTGCAGGCAAAGAACGTCTCGTGCTTGCAGATCTGAATGATCTTCCCTTAATCGTTTCCCGTCAATATGGTTTGCGGCAGCTGCTTGAAAACCATCCCGCAGAAAATACGCCCCGCTTGAATGTCGTCGGCTCATACAGCCTTCTTTATAACGGCTCTCTAATGGCAGAAGACGGCCTGGGCTATGTGCTTGGAATTGACGGAATCATCAATGTCACCGGCAATAGCCCGCTCTGCTTCCGTCCCATCGACGGACTTCCAAAGGCCAACATGTTTCTGGTATGAAAACGTCACCATATTTTCTCCCGCGTAGCTGAAAAATTTCTGGAGGAATTCCAGCTTGCCGCCGCACACGAAAGCGCGGAGCGTTGATAGCGAAACCCATCCTCCGCAAAAATATATACCCGCACGAAAAGCGCCCATGCCTAAAAGGAGGACTCCGGCATGAGCGCTTTTCGTTAGGTTATTTCAATGAAGCCTTTTTCACTCGTTCCGCTTTTCTATCGCTATTCAAGGATTCTCCCATCCGTAGAAATGGTCACGACCTGCCAGGGAATGAACTTTCCACTCTGCTGCAATGCTATTTTTGCGGCATGCTCCAGACCACCGCAGCAGGGAACCTCCATGCGGACGATGGTGACGCTCTGGATATCGTTATTGCGGATGATCTCGGTGAGCTTGTCGGAGTAGTCCACGCTGTCCAGCTTCGGGCAGCCTACCAGCGTGATGTGCCCCTTGATGAAGCGCTCATGGAAGGCGGCATAGGCATAAGCCGTGCAGTCAGCGGCGATGAGCAGCCTTGCTCCGTCAAAGTAGGGCGCGTTCACAGGAACCAGTTTGATCTGCACCGGCCACTGGGAAAGCCGGCTTTGCGCCTGGGCAGAAGCCATCTCAACGCCTGACGTCTCTGCGTGCTGAATCATTTTCATCCGCGTTCCGGGGCAGCCGCCGTGAAGGCGCATCCCCTCCTGCTGCATCTTTTTCTGCTTGTTGGCCAGCACCGCCTGCTCATTGTAGGCGGCAGCCTCGCGCTCCACAAAGGTAATGGCTCCGGTGGGGCAGGCGGGCAGGCAATCGCCCAGACCGTCGCAGTAGTCATCCCGCATCAGCTTCGCCTTGCCATCCACCATGGCAATCGCGCCCTCATGACAGGCGGCGGCACAAGCACCGCAGCCGTTGCACTTATCCTGATCGATTTCAATGATTCTTCTTTTCATAGCAAAGTCTCCTTTCTTGCTTTTTCGCTCGTATTATAGTATATTAAATTCATCAAGTCGGTTGAATTTTCAACAAAGTGAGGGCTTTTATGAGAGAATTTTTGCCTGTTATCCGATCCGCTCAGCTATTTTCGGGCATTTCTGAGGAGGAACTGAGCACGGTGCTTTCTTGTCTCCACGCAGAACAAAAGGACTTTTCCAAGGAAGCCTTCGTGCTGCGCGCCGGCGATGCGGCTGACTCGATCGGCCTTGTGCTATCCGGAAGCGTGCTGATCATCCAGGAGGACATTTGGGGCAATCGCAATATTCTTTCCAAGGCAGGGCCGGGACAGACCTTTGCCGCCGCCTTTGCCTGCGCGCCTGGCTCGGTGCTGAATGTAAGCGTAATCGCGGAAACGCCTGCAACGGTCATGTTTTTTAATGTAAAGCGTATCATGGATGTGTGCCCGTCCGCCTGTGCTCACCACAGCCGCATCATCCGTAACCTGCTCGGCGAGCTTGCCGAAAAAAACCTGCGTTTCAGTGAGAAGCTCACGCACATGGGTCAGCGCACCACGCGGGCAAAGCTGATGTCCTATCTATCCGCCGAAGCCCAGCGGCGCGGAGAATACGAATTTGACATTTCTTTTTCCCGGCAGCAGCTTGCGGATTATCTTGGCGTTGAGCGCAGCGGTCTGTCGCTGGAGCTTGGAAAAATGCGCGCCGAAGGGCTTCTTGACTTTCAAAAAAATCATTTCGTTTTGAAGGTATAACGTCCCTTCAAGCTTGCAGTTATATCGTCTCCCCCTCCATGCCGCCGCGCAACATAGCCGCATATGCAAAATATCATAGTGTTTGCGTATCATTCCACCTTTGTCCCTGATTTTCTGGCATTTTTTATCCCAAATCAGTTGACATTTTGGCTAAATAGCGGTATTCTGTTTATGCAAACGTTTGCACGCAATAGGACGCTATCAAAGGCACCTGTAAGTCCGATAAAAGCCTTGCCATTCCAGGCACAACACGCACCCGGGCTTAACGCTATCGGGCTGGCATATCAATAACGGAGGAAACGCATGAACATTCCGGCTGTCACGCATCGCGGCCGCGGCATTGACTGCTATCCGCTGGATGAGCACACTTTCCGCATTCGCCTAACCACGGCGAAGGGCGATTTTGACCGCGCTGAGATCTGCTACTGCATGAACAAGTATGCATGGAGCACGCAGCGCCAAACGCTGCCCCTGCCCAGGATCGCCGATGACGATACGCTGAATTATTATCAGATCGACCTGACCGGCGACGACACGCGGCTGTGTTATCTTTTTCTACTATATTATAATAGCGAATGCTTTTACTTCAGCGAGGAAGGGCTTTCGCGCACATATGATTTTGAGCGCGCTTACTATACCTTCTTCCAGTACCCCTATATTTTTCCCTGCAATGTGCACCGCCATATTCCCTGGACGGATACGACGGTCATGTACCAGATTTTTCCCGAGCGTTTTGCCAACGGCATGGGCGAAAAGCCCTATATCACCGCGCCGTGGGATGCAACGCCAACCCCCAGAATGTATCTGGGCGGCGACCTGCCGGGCGTAACGCAGCATCTGGATTACCTGAGCGACCTGGGCGTTAACTGCCTGTATTTTACGCCCATTCACCCCTCCCCCACCAACCACAAATACAGCATCGTGGATTATTATGATGTGGACGCAGGGTTCGGCGGCCAGGCCGCCTTCCGGGAGCTTGTGCAGGCGGCGCATGCGCGCGGCATGCGCGTGCTGCTGGACGGCGTATTCAATCACTGCTCCGAGCATCACCCCTTCTTTGAGGATGTGAAGCGCCGCGGCAAGGCCTCGCCGTATTATGACTTTTTCCTGATCGACGGCGATTTTCCAAGCCGTGAAAAGGGCAATTACCGCACCTTCGGCTTTTCCAGCGACATGCCCAAGCTCAATACCGGCAATCCCGCCGTGATCGATTATTTCTGCGGCGTGGGCGCGTGGTGGATCAGGGAATTCGGCATAGACGGCTGGCGGCTGGACGTGATGGACGAAATCAGCGATGATTTCCTGCGCGCCTTCCGCAAGGCCGTCAAGGCTGCCAACCCGGACGCGCTGATTTTGGGCGAAGCCTGGCATGACCCGCGCGCGTGGCTGGCGGGCGACGAGCTGGACGGCGTGATGAACTACGGTCTGACCAAGGCGCTGATCGATTATCTGGTGGACGGCGCGTTGACAGCACGGCAGGCTGCCTCACGGCTGACCCGCCTGTTCTTTCGCACCACATCAATATCCGCCCGGATGATGATGAACCTGCTTGATTCCCATGACACCGATCGCTTTCTCACCCTGCTGCGGGGTGACCGGCAGCGGCTGAAGCTGGCGCTGTGCCTTCTCTTTTTCTTTCCCGGCATGCCCTGCGTTTACTACGGCGATGAAATCGGCATGACCGGCGGCTACGACCCCGACTGCCGCAAAGGCTTTATCTGGGACGAAACGGCATGGGATGCGGATCTTCGACGGCATGTGCAGCTTCTCGCCCGGCTGAAAACGGGCGGCCGCCTGGCGGGCGACAGCGTCCGCATTTCCGCCTCCGGCGACGTCCTGACGCTGGAGCGCGAGGAGCTTACTCTGCTCGTCAACGCCTCCAGCCGCGCCGCGCGCTATTGCTTCCGCGGCCGGGAGGGGCAAATCGCGGCAAACGGCTTTGTCATTCTGGATGCCGACGCATCCATTATCAAGGAGGAATAAACCATGAAAAGGACGCTTGCACTGCTTCTCTGCCTTGCGCTGCTGTGCGCCTGCGCGCCGACCCTCGCCGAGGGGAGCGAGCGGTATAAGGCCGTTACCGCCCGCTTCAACGGACAGCTGGAAAAGGGCGCCGTGGTCAACGTGTTGGAAAACAACACGGCCATCGAGCTGGGCTACGTGCAGCAGCTCATCGATGCGTTCAACGAGGCCTACCGCGATCAGGGCGTTTCCGCCCAGATCATGGACATCGACCAGTACAGCGATCTGGCAACCGACGGCCCTTACGGCTACGGCCCGGACGTATGGTATCAGGCCAACGACATTCTCATGAAATACGCCACCAAAAAGCACCTGCTGCCCCTGCCGATCTATAGCCTGGAAAGCAGGGATCTGATCCCGCAGAACGCATGGGACGCCTACAGGATGCAGATGTACGGCGAGGATTTTTACTGCGGCGTACCCATCAACGTGCAAAGCGGCATGCTGTTCTACATTGAATCCATGCTGCCGGACAACTGGCAGGCGGAGTGGGACCTGAACCAGAACGGCACGCCCGACTTTTTTGAAACCTTCACCGCCCTGTACGCCCTGAGCCAGGATATCCAGCAAAACGGCGGCAAAACCGAATACGGTTATCTGGACGATCTGGTGGACGTATACTTCTCCGTGGGCTATGCGCTGACCTACGGCGCGTATGTCTTTGGCGATGGCAATACCAACCCCGATGATATCGGCCTGGCCAAGGGCGACGCGGCTAAAGGCCTGTATATGCTGCGCCAGTGGGCTGCCCTGATGAACAACACCGAGGTGCTGGACAAAACCTTTGCCGCCGCTGCCTATGCCTATCTGGCACAGGGCAAGATGCTGTGCACCATCACCACGCCGGACGTGAAGCAGATGTTCATCCGCGCGATGGTCAACACCGGCAGCTGGACCCAGGAAGAGGCCGAGGCCGACCTGAAGATGATCAACGTGCCGCGCCTGCCCGCCTCCGCCGATCTGACCAGCGACGCATGGCAGGATACCATCCTGGATATGGAAAGCAAGACCGTCCGCACCAAGATGATGGGCGGCGTAAACGGCTACGGCATTTCGGCCTACACCGAATGCCCCAACGCTTCGCTCGCCTTTGTCGAGTTCGCCACAAGCTATGAGCAGGTGATGCTGCGCAACCAGGTGCTGGGCATTACCCCCGCCCGCAGCGACGCTGCCGCCGCCATCGGCCAGACCGACGCGACCGTGCAGATGATCTTTGACAACCTGAACGAGGGCTATATCGACGTGATGCCCGCCATCAACGAGACCGCGCAGATCTGGACGCCGGGCGAATCCTTCCTGATCGATCTGTGCACCGACGCGTTCCGCCTGTCCCGCGGCGAAGCGGAGCTGTATGAAACCATTGAAAAAATCCAGCAGGGGCTGGAGCGCATGGTGCAGCAGATCTTCGATGCGATCCACACCCTGGCGTAAGCAGCACTTTTTCGGAAGGAGTCGTCCACCATGACTATGCAAGCGACCAAACAAGCCGCCCGCCGCGCCCCCTGCGCCCGCCTTCGGGCGCAGGCGCAGGCGCTTGCCCGCTTCATCCGCTGGGCGCCCGTGCGGGTATGGTTGTCCGCCGCCGTGATGGGGCTGGGGCAGCTTTGCTACGGGCAAATCATCAAGGGCCTGCTCTTTATGGGGCTGGAGGCGGCGGGCATATGGTATTTCATTGCGCGCGGCGCGCGGGATTTCATCGGCTTTTTCACCCTGGGCACGCAGGAGGAAGACCTGTGGATGGGCATAAAGGGCGACAACAGCATGAACATGCTGATCCTGGGCATCTTCGCCATCATCCTGCTGTGCTTCCTGATTCTGCTGTGGGTATGCAATATCCGCGACGCAGCCTTTACGGCGCGGCAGGTTGAAAAGGGCAAAAAGCCGCGCTCCTTCCCCGAAACGCTCGCCGCGCTGGCGGACGAGCGCTTTCACATCGCGGCGCTGTGCCTGCCGCTGGTCACGGTGATGATCTTCTCGGTGCTGCCCATCATCTTTATGATCCTCATCGCCTTTACCAACCTGGGCGGCGATATTGTGTATCCCAGGCTGGCCGACTGGAGCTTTTCCGCCTGGAAAAAGATATTCAGCGTGGGCAAGCTGGGCAGCACGTTCGGCAAGATTCTAACGTGGAACGTGCTGTGGGCGGTAAGCAGCACGGCCATCAACTTTCTGTGCGGGCTGGGGCTGGCGCTGCTGCTGAACAAAAAGAACGTGCGCGGCTCCAAAATCTGGCGGGCGTTCCCCATCCTTGCCTACGCCATCCCCGGCTTCATCTCCATGCTGGGCTTCAAGTTCATGTTTTCCCAGTCCGGCCCCATCAACAGCCTGCTGGCCGCCGCCGGGAAGGATACCATCTTCTTCCTGACCAACGACGCATCCGCCAAATGGTGGGCGCGCGGCATCGGCCTGTTTGTCAACGCCTGGATCTCCGTTCCCTCCATCATGCTGATGACCACCGGCATCCTCACCAACATCAACCACGATCTGTACGAGGCGTCCTCGCTGGACGGCGCAACGCCCTTCCAGCAGTTCCGCAAGATCACGCTGCCCTTCGTCGTCTTTTCCACCACGCCCGTGCTCATCGGCCAGTTCGTGGGCAATTTCAACAATTTCGGCATCTTCTTCTTCATACGCAGCGGCGTCATATCCAACTACGGCGATTACTTCCTTGCCTCGGATACCGACCTGCTGATCAACTGGCTCTACAACCTGTCCGTGGACAATAATTACTATTCCGTCGGCGCGGCCATCTCGCTGATGATTTTCGTCATCACGGCCACGCTCTCCCTGACGGTCTATATTCGTTCCGCGGCCTATAAGCAGGAGGACACCTATCAATGAGCGCACACGCCATGCCGGCCAAGCCCGGAAAACGAAAGCTGACGCTGCGCCGCGCTGTGGACGATGGGTTCACCTATCTGGCGCTGACCGTCGTTTCCCTGATCTTTCTGCTCCCCTGCCTGTGGCTGATTCTGGCCTCGCTGAGCAAATCGGGCAGCCTGTACGAGATTCACGGCTTCTTCCCGGCGGAATACAGCCTGAAAACCTTCGTCGACCTCTTTACCGATGATGTGAACGGCCTGTATCCCTACCGCCAGTGGTTCATAAACACCCTTTACGTCGCGTCCATGAGCTGCGTTTTCGGCACGGTGCTGGTCATCCTGACCGGCTATGTGATGAGCCGCTTCCGCTTCAAGGGGCGCAACGCAATCAAGAACCTGACGCTGGTGCTGGGCATGTTTCCTGGTTTCATGGGCATGACCGCCATCTACATCATCATGGCGCAGCTGGGGCTGCTCAACCGCCTGGAGGCGCTGATCTTCCTCTACGCGGGCACCGCGCCGATGGGGTATCTGGTGCAGAAGGGCTACTTTGATACGATCCCCGCCACCATCCACGAGGCCGCGCGCATCGACGGCGCGACCAACCTGCAAATCTTCACCAAGATCACCCTGCCGCTGTCCAAGCCCATGATCGTCTACACCGCCCTTACGCAGTTTGCCTGGCCGTGGAGCGACTGCCTGCTGCCCAAGCTGCTGCTGAAGAACCGCGATCAGTGGACGGTCGCCGTCGGTCTGTTCTCGATGCCTGAAACGCACTTTTCCCGCTTCGCCGCCGGCAGCGTGTTCATCGCCGTGCCCATCGTGATTCTCTACTTCTGCCTGGTCAAGCACATCGTCAACGGCCTTACCGCCGGCGCTGTGAAGGGATAAAAGAGGGCAAAATGCCCTTCCCTGCCCCTGCTTTCCCATGAAAGGAGCGTGCCCATGAGAAAAATCCTTGCGTTCCTGCTGGCTGCCTG
The DNA here is from genome assembly GCA_004556155.1 of Clostridiales bacterium. Classification (GTDB taxonomy): domain Bacteria; phylum Bacillota; class Clostridia; order Christensenellales; family Aristaeellaceae; genus SFMI01. The sequence continues at coordinate 5,500 of SFIM01000042.1, read as the reverse complement.
CCTGCTTGTGTCCGCAGCGCCCGCCCTGGCGCTGAATAACGATGACGCAGCGCTGGCTGACAACTGGTACGAAATCTTTGTCTATTCGTTTGCCGACGGCAACGGAGACCGAATCGGCGATTTTGTCGGCCTGAAGGAAAAGCTGCCCTATCTCCAGTCCCTGCATGTGGACGGAATATGGCTGATGCCCATCCATCCCTCGCCCAGCTATCACAAATACGATGTGACGGACTATTGCGCCATCGATCCGCAGTACGGCACGCTGGCCGATTTTCAGGCCTTTCTGGCCGCCGCGCACGAGGCAGGCATCAACGTAATCCTTGATCTGGTGGTCAACCACACCTCCAGCGAGCACCCGTGGTTCCAGGCCGCCAGGGCCAGCGCCGATTCGCCCTACCGCGCGTATTACAACTTTTCCGATACCCCCAAAACGGGCTACAACGCGCTGCCGGACGGCACATACTTTGAATCCCGCTTTGTATCCACCATGCCGGATCTGAACCTGGATAACCCGCAGGTGCGCGCGGAAATCGAAGAGATCATGCGCTTCTGGCTGGAAATGGGCGTGGACGGCTTCCGCCTGGACGCGGTGACAAGCTACTATACCGGCAATAAGGAAAAGAACATTTCCTTCCTGCGCTGGCTGAACGGCGCGGCCAAGGCCATCCGCCCCGACTGCTTTATCGTGGGCGAATGCTGGGACAGCCTGTACACCATCCACGATTATTACGCCAGCGGCGTGGACAGCTTTTTCGCCTTCCCAGTGGCGCAGGGCAGCGGCTATATCGCCAAGATTTTGGGAAACGATGTGGAAAAGAAGGGCGAAAGCCTGGGCAACGTCATCAATCTGCTTCAGCGCGAGCTGGGAGAATACGTGATGACCCCCTTCCTGGGCAATCACGATACGCCGCGCATCATCAACAGCCTTGGCGCCAGTTCACCCACGAACGCCAAGATGGCCTGCGGCCTGCTGAGCATTCTCAACGGCTCCATCTTCGTTTACTACGGCGATGAAATCGGCATGGCGGGCACGGGAAACGACCCGAACAAGCGGCTGGGCATGTTCTGGGATAAGAAGATGAACATCACCCGCTGCCCGCCCGGCACAACGGTTGCCGATTATCCCTTCCCCTCCGTGCAGGAGCAGGAGGGCAATCCGCTTTCCATCCTCAATTACTATCGCGCGGCGCTGGCGCTGCGGCATCAGTTCCCGCAGATCGCGCGCGGCACGCCAATGGTGCTTGAAAGCCCGGATGCGAGCCTGTGCCTGATCGAAAAGGACTGGCAGGGCGACCGGATTCTCATTGCGGTCAATCTGTCCATCGACGACCTTTCCTTCCCGCTGCCCGGCGGCTATACGCAGCTGGCGGGCGAATTGGAAATCTGGGGCGAGGCCGAGGTAAACGGCGGCGAGGCGCTCGTCCCCTCCTATGGCATTACGATTTTTCAATAAGAGATGAGCCCCGCAAGGGGATTATCAAAATAAAAGGAGGAATATCCATGAAAAAGGCTCTCTCTATCCTGCTGGCGCTGGTTCTGTGCCTGTGCTGCTGCGCGGCGCTCGCCGAAGGCGAAAAGGTGAAAATCACCATCGTGGACAGCGACGGCGTGACCGTCCTGAATGAGTTTGAAATCGCCAAGGGCGAAGCCGTCACCGATATCGGCTATGTGAAGGAAGGCTATGTGCTGCAGGGCGTCTACGTCACGCCCGCGCTGCTGCGCGCCTATGACGGCAAGCCCATCCAGAAGGACACCACCCTGTTCGTGGCCTGGCAGAGCGCCATGGCCGACGAGCGCCCGTGGATGCTGGCCGGCTCGCTGACCGGCTACCCGGATAACGCCTGGGGCAAGGTCTGGCCGCAGGACAACTACCGCCTCCAGCCCGTCGAAGGCCAGTTCAACACCTTCGCCATCGACGTCAACCTCTACACGGGCGATGAATTCAAAATCGCCGTGATCGGCGAGGGCTACGCCTGGTCGGAGGTGGACAGCCTGGACAGCCGCAATGTGGTCAAGTCCGAATACATGACCGGCGGCGAGGACGCCTTTGACACCGGCGCGAACATCAAGGTGCTTCAGGACGGCTTCTATCGCCTGACCCTGACCACTGACGCGGAAACCATCTCCCTGTGCAAGATCAGCGCCGAGCGCCTGGGCGATGCGGCGGCGGCCGAGTATTCCTTTGACCTGCAGGTGCACGCCTCCTTCCTTGGCTGGGATGTGGAGCAGAACGTGAAGCTCCAGCAGAACGGCTCGGACTACGTCTGGTACGGCGAATTTGACTGCAACGACGACGAGGGCGAATTCGGCGTGAAGAATTACGCCTCCGATGCGTGGTTTGCTGCCCCCGATGGCAACATCAAGGTCAACAGGGGACACTACATGGTCTTCGTCAAGCTGACGGAGGATAACAAACTGGCCGCGCCCATCGTCTGCGAGACTCCCGCGTACTATGTAGTCGGCACCTGCGGCAACGGCGGCTGGGCCGCGGATGCGAACGCCGAGAACGAGGCCTATAAAATGGCCAATAACGGCGACGGCACCTATTCCCTGAAGGTGAGCTTCACCGATAAGGAAACCGCCGAATGGGCGGGCGGCAAGGTCGCCTTCAAGTGCGTTTACGGCTGCGGCGGCAACGTAGCGAACGAATACTGGTTCGGCACGGAAAACGGCGATAATATCCTCGTCGCCCCCGGCGAATACACCATCACCCTCAATCCCGCCGAAAAGACCGTTACGGTTAAGTAAGGCAAAACAATCCAGCGCTCCGGCCGCAGGCAGCTATTGTCTGTAAGCCGGAGCGCTTTTATATATTTCAATAAGTGCATTTCCATTTGCACACGATGAAAGCCACGCTGATTTCTCTTCAGCGTGGCTTTTTCGCAGTGTTTTATATGCTTTTCATTAGCAATCGTAATGATCATGGATCGGGGCCACCCAGGCTCCGGAATCATAGAAATCAAGGATCTCCTGCTGGAGCGCCGGATCCTCAGCGGTAAAGAACTGCTTGAATGAGTAGGGAAACGCAAAGGCGTATTCCTCACCCGTTTCGTCCAGCTTCACCTTCATGGCAATGTTGGTGCAGGCGCTCACCACGCCCGCGCCCAGGCCAACCAGGATCACGTTGAGCGCGGCGGTCAGCAGCAGCGGCTGCGCCGTGCCCACGGCAGCCAACGCAACGCCCGCGTTATATGCGCCGTTTCCGCAGCCCACAGCCGTAACGGCCAGGCCCGCAGCGGAGAGGGCATTGAGCCAATCAAAAATCCCAGCTTGGTGCACAGGCCGCCGCCCAGCACCATCAGCAGAATCGCCACCAGTGGAAAGGGAACCTTCAGGCTGCTCAGGCACTGCGTCAGCGCGCAGATGCAGCCCGAGATCAGGAATGCGTAAACAAAAGCCATTCTAACCCAACCTTTCCGCGCGCGCGTCAGCGCAGCAACAGTCCCAGGGCAAGGGCCAGCACATAGCCCGTACCCAGCACCTTGATTACGCCCCAGAAGCCAGCCAGGAAAGCCTGACCCTTGGATTTTCCGGCGGCGCGCGCGGCAGCCGCGCCCGTGGCCGCGCCAAGCATCAGACCGCATACGGGAATCGCCGCACCTTCCTCGCCAAGCTTCGCAATTTTGAAGTACAGTCCGGATGCAATCAGCCCCACCGCGACGATACCAAACAGCAGAATGCCCGCCATCATGGCCATCGTAGGATCCTTGATAAACAGACCGGCAAGCTGAATCAGCGCTTCACCTGCCAGGCCGATGCAGCCGCCCACCAGGAAAGCCTTTCCGGACTTTTTAAGCATATTGTTCCCTTTCTGCCCGGCAAAGAGTCATGCGGCTCCCTGCCTGGCAATCGTCATTCTTGCTTATTTGACCAGGCTGGCGACAAAGCGCTCCACCATAGCCTGAATGCCGTTTACCTTGTAGGCGTTCTTCTCCATGTGCATGGCTTTGCTGATTGTCAACTCGCCCGCCTGCGCCGCCAGCTCAGCCGTGGGCTTTTTGCCCTTGAGCAGAGCCGCCACGTCACCTGTGCTTTGGCAAAAACCTGCTGGCCATCTTCAATAACGATCCCGAGGTGGTGGAGACTGGCTTTATCCGCCTGATGATGGTAATGCTATCTCACTCGCTGAGCCTGATGTACGAGGTGATGTCGGGCTATCTGCGCGGCTTTGGCATATCGCTGCCGCCCGCGCTGCTGACCATGCTGGGCGTATGCGGCGTGCGTATCGCTTGGATTCAGGGGGTATTTCCGCAAAGCCGCACCTTCAAAACCATCATGACGGCCTATCCTATCAGCCTGTCCACAACGGCGCTGCTGGTGCTGACCGCGCTGCTGTATTATCATCCCAGCCGGCGGATAGAAAGCGCCCGTGCATAAAACAAGCGCCCCTTGACAGGCAGTTACTTTCAGGTGCGTACCTAATAAAAAAGTGCGTACTTGTTTCTCCTCCGAGAATTGTGTATCCTATGGTCGTGGCCACAAGATCAGAACACTGAAACGACCAACCCACTCGGAGTATACCACCCATGAAGAAATTCATTTCGATTCTGCTTGCCTGCATGCTGCTCTTTGCCGCCGCTTATGCTGAAACGAACGCCGCAGCTTATCAAGCCGTCGCGCTGGAAACAGGCAGCGTTCAGGTTTATGATTTTGGCGAAAACCGCCTGCACGCCTATGTTTCCGGCGACGCGCTGGGCGATGTGTGCTATGCTGTTGAAAGCCCGGAGGGGGTGGTGCTGCTGGAAAGCACCGCGTTTACCGCTGGCAACAACGCCTGGAAAGCCTATATAGACAGTCTGGGCAAGCCCGTAGCGTGCAAGCTGATGGCCTATCATCCCAACGGCTCCGATGCTTATAGCGCCGACGCGCCCTATGCCACCGAAAACGCCGTGGCCAACTGGGCAGAGAATGGCTCTATCCGCGCGCTGACGGACGGCTTTATCGTGGCCTTTGGCAATACGGTAGCTGCGGATCATCCGGCGAACGCGCAGATCATTTTCTTTGGCGATACCGTCACGCTGGCGGGGCTGGACTTCGTGATTCGCAATGAGGGCGACGACGCTTACGGCGTGGAGATCCCCGCGATGAACGTCATTTACACTCACATGATGGGATCGGCCACGCACAACATCCTCACCAGCATCGATCGCATCAAAGTCTTCAAGGCGGAGCTGGAAGGCTTTGATTATGACCTGGTGCTGACGGGCCACAATATGCCCGAGGGCAGGGACGCCGTGCAGACCAAGATCGAATATCTGACGAAGACTGCCGAAATCGCGGAAAGTGCGAAATCCGCTGACGATTTCATCGCACAGATGCACGAAGCCTTCCCGGATTACGCAGGTGACAACTACCTGGAAATGACCGCTGGCTTCCTATTCCCCGCGGCGCAGTAATAGCAGAACACAACCACCGGCGTAGCCGGTGGTTGTCACTATGCGGGCATAGCCCTCCGTCCTGCGCGAACGCGTTAACGCGTAAGTACGATCTGCCAGCTGCG
>SFIM01000015.1 GCA_004556155.1 Clostridiales bacterium | reverse complement strand
GTGTATAATATCTTCGTGGTGTTGTTTTCATGTCAAGTAAATTATATCACACAAAAAAGGATTTGTCCCGCTTGCGAGCTCCAAATCCTTCTTTGTCGTCTTGGGGACTTTTTTCACGCCCCCGTTTATTGGCAAGGCGACAAACAAAGGGATCAGTTCCCGCCAAATGCCTTATTTGCCCTCGGTCATTTCCGCGCCGCGCCGGTTTACCTGCGCCCGCGATGAATCATCGCCGCTGCTGCGCAGCCCAGTGCGCCCGCACCCAGCAGGGCCGCGTAAATCCGCAGGCACAAAATGGCAAAAATCACGCCCGCCAGTAGCATCAGCACAGCTGCGGCCAGCAGCATACGAACGGTAGTTGTCATTATAATTTCTCCTTGCCAGATGGCAGCATGGTGCGGATCTCAGCCATGGCGCGCTCCTTTATGCCTTCATCCGTACAGATGCGCACATAACACTGCCCATCCTGCCAGCAGTCGAAGCGAAAATAAGCTTCCTGCGCGGCAAGCGTTTCAAACGCCCGGTTTTCCTCATAGCGCGGGGTATAGATGCGCCCGGCGTATATGTGCACCAAATACGGATAAGTCGTGTACATGCGCATATCCGCCCACGCATCCAGCGCCATCAGCAGCATGGGAAAGGTGCCGGTGCAGCCGGATTCAACAATCAGGATGTGCTTTTGCCTGATTGTGTGCAGCATATCGCGCAGGCAGCGCTCTGCTTGGGGATATTTTTTCATTACGCGGCGAATTTCAGGCAAAACAGCAGCGCAAAAGGTTTCAAAGTCCATCCCGCAGCCCTGCTCCAGCGCCTGAAAGATAACCGCACGGATTTCATCATCGGCATGTGCGCTGCCCGTAAGCTGAGCCAGCGATTGCCTGCTGAGCAGCCATGGATGCATCTGCGCGCGCCCACGGCTTTGATAATACACAAACAGCAGCAGCGTATCGCGCAATAGAAAGATATAAGCGGTGTCCGGCTCATAGCCAACCCATTGGCAGAAACGGCGCAGGTCGTTCACACAAGGCAATCCCTGCGGCTCCGGCAGTGTTCGAGCCTCCGCGACAGCCTGGCGAATCGCAGTCTCCAGCGGAATTCTCTGCGGCCCATAGGCAATATTGCAGCCTGGCAAGAACGACTGCATGCGTGGAAAGGACTCTGCGTGGTTTTTCCGCAGATAATCCCGCAGCCATGCGGCGCCGTTGCCTCCCGATTCCAGCTGCTCGTTCAGGGTCGTATAGCCCTCGTCCGCCAGATCATCCAGCATTTTCAGCAGCGTGCGGGCACGATAAATCGCCGCAACCGTCGGCGGCGTTTCAGCCAATCGCCGCAGTTCAGCGCGATAAAAGGCCATGTTAAAAGAAAGAAAACCCATTCTTACGCCCTCACGCTCTCCGTCATCAATTTGCATTACATATTTTAAAATGTGCGTTTTGCAATATGTGTTTTTACATAATATAAATGAAACAATTTGTCAAGCGCTATTTGAAAAAAGAAAGAGCTTCCCCTATAAACAGGGAAAGCCCGCATGCGGCGGCGGCAGGAGAAAGCCCCTGCCGCCTGCATCATTTGTACACTTTTCACTTTTGCGCTATTCAGTTGTGAATCAGTACTTCAGGAAATAAGTGCTCACATAGCCGGTTTTGCCGTCGATTTCCACCTTGGACCAGTTATCGCCCATCTCCAGCACGGTCACCTTGGTGCCCACGGGGTACACGCCGATGATCTTGGTCTTCATGCCGGGATACAGGCGGAAATTGACCACGCTGCCGCCATTGATGTTCTTGAGGGTCGCGGTGAAGGATTTGACGGGCTTGGTATAGGATACATTGTAGGCGCTCAGGAATTTGCTGCTCATGTAGCCTTCCTTGCCGTTCACGGATACATAGTGCCAGCCGTTGCCGCGCTTGAGCACCTTGACCTGCGTGCCGGGCTTAAAGGAGGTGATGATATCGCCCTCCGTGCTGGGCGCGTTGCGCAGGTTCAGACCGATGCCGGTATTGGTGCGCACATACAGCGTGCCGTTGCGGGCGCCGCTGGACAGATACTTGGTCATCATGTAGCCGGACTTGCCGTTCACAGTTACGCGGCTCCAGGTATCGCCCTGCTCATGGATGGTCACCCACGTGCCGGTGGGATACTGGCCCAGCACCTTGGCGTCCAGCGAGGCCGTCTGGCGCAGGTTCAAGCCGCCGCCGCGAACGGTGGCATAGGTATCCGCCAGCGCGGGCGCGCTGGAGAGCAGCAACAGTGAACACAGCGCCGCCGAAACGGTACGAACGTATTTCTTCGAGGTTTTCATGGTAAAACACCCTCCTTAGAATTTGCGATGTTTTGTGCATCGCTGCCTATTAAACGCTTCTAAGATGGCGCTCGTTCCCCGAATTTTTGGCAGTTTATGGCATGCATTCAGGCTTTTGGAAGTCGTTTCCAGCATCCATGCGCTGTCATGCGGCTCATTCGTTCAATGTCTGGCAAAAACAGGCAATACCACAAATCATAGTTTTTTCAGCAGCCAGGCAAGCCCTGCGATCATCCGCGCGTCAGGCTGATCAAAGTGCCCGCCGGGATGCCACACAAGCGTCGTATCCTCAATGCCCGCATCCGCCAGCAGCGCAGCATACTGCGCACGCGTGGCGTCGCCTACTCTGGCCAGCGCCGCATTGCGCGCACGCTCCTCGCGTTCCCCCAGGCTCAGATATACGCAGCTGCCTTGCGGATAGCGCGCCTGCGCGGCATATTCCGCCCAGCCTGGATACCACAGTGACCCGGAGCAGCTGGCCGCGCCCGCAAATCCCGCGTCCTGACTGAGCGCCCACAGGCTGAACAGCCCCGCCAGCGAGTATCCGCCGATGGCGCGCGGGCGCTCCGCCGCGCCATCCTGCGTAAAGAAAGCGCGGATCTTAGCCAGCGTTTGCTCGCCTTGCCCCGCAAAGCCCTGCTTGCCAAAGACAGGCGGCGCGGGCCAGGGCGAATAATCGCGGTTCCAATCCGCGCTTTGGCAGGCAATCAACGTGTGCGGGCACTCTTCCCGGCGCAGCGTGTCAGCAACGGCCTGCAGGCTTTCCCCTGCGCCCGTGCACCAGTACAGGCAGGGGCCATCCTCAGATTTGGTTAGTATGGTAAACTGCAAGGGCATGTTTTCCTTTCAAAAAGCGGCACACATTGCAACGCAACATGTGCCGCTCAGGATCGTAGTCCATCAGGTGTTGGTGGTTCTTACGGAGTAGATGTGCGGATAGGCAGCCAGCTGGTTGATCACATCGGTATAGCTGAGGTTGCCGGGCAGGTGCAGGGTGTAGGTGTTGGTATACTGGTTGCCATCCTTGGGCGAATCCTCGGCAGGAGCCTCAATGTGGAAGTCCAGATCCAGCACCTTGATGCCGGCCTTTTCAAAGAACTCATTGATGAAGGGAATGGTTTCAGCACGGTTGCTGAAGCGAACCTCCACGCGCTTGATGGCATTGACGCGAATGACCTTCTGCAGCAGCATCAAGGTAACCAGCACCAGCGCGCAGCCGCACAGAGACAGCCAATAATAGCCGTAGCCCGTCACAATGCCCAGGCACGCGGTGTTCCACAGGGAGGCGGCAGTTGTCAGGCCGGCGATCTTCTTGCGCTGAGTGAAGATGGTGCCCGCGCCCAGGAAGCCGATGCCGCTGATGACCTGCGCGCACAGACGGCCAAAGTTGTAGGTGACGTTGCTGCTGGTGGAGGTGTCGATGTTGGCAGTAAACAGGCCTTCAGCCAGGGCAATCATGCACGCGCCAAGGCATACCAGCACGTGCGTGCGCAAACCGGCAGGACGGTTTTTATACTCGCGCTCCGTGCCCACCACGCAGCCGATCAACACGGCCACAAAAATGCGGATCAGCAAGTCCAGGCTGGTCAGCTCGTTGGCATGAATCAAACTGAAAGACATGGCAAAAAACCTCGATGATGAACTGGAATTTGATTATAGCACAATGCGCTATAAAAATCCACCATATACGCCGTTTTTTTATAAATTTTTCATAATAAAGCTTTCGCGCTGATTTCATCCGCCGCAGGGCGCCTTCGCGCTTGACAAAATCCGCCGCTTCATTATATAATACAATCGGCTATGAAAGGTCAACCCTCGTGTGCGGACGGCGCATAGAGAGGAGGAACACGGCTGCAATTCCTCCGCCGGCGCACGAGACGACAGCCCGGAGCCTCCCGCGAAAGCGAGCGTTTTCCGCGTTAAGGAATTCAAGCGGCGTCCTTTTAGGATGCAAGCTGGGTGGCACCGCGAAATGTAATTTCGTCCCATGCAATACGCATGGGATTATTTTTTAGGAGGGATTTCATGCTGACGCAAGCACCAAAGGGCACGCGCGATATGCTGCCCCAGGACGCTTATATCTGGCAGACGATCGAGGCCGTCATGCGCCGCCGCGCCGCCCTGGCAGGGTTCCGCGAGGTGCGCACCCCCGTTTTTGAGCATACCGAGCTTTTCCTGCGCGGCGTGGGCGATACCACCGATATCGTGCAGAAGGAAATGTACACCTTCAAGGATAAGGGCGATCGCAGCATCACCCTGAAGCCCGAGGGCACGGCGGGCGCAGTGCGCGCCTTTTTGGAGGGCAAGCTCTTTGCCGACGCGCTGCCCTGCAAAATGTATTACCTCAACAACCCTGTTTTCCGCTATGAAAAGCCCCAGGCCGGCCGTCTGCGTGAGCATCATCAGTTCGGCATGGAATGCTTTGGCGGCAAGGAGCCGACGGTGGAAGCCGAATTGATCGCAACACTGCTGGGCATCCTGGGCGATCTGGGGCTCAAGGGCCTGTCGGTCAATATCAATTCCATCGGCTGCCCGCACTGCCGTCCCAAGTATCACGCCGCGCTGAAGGAGTATCTCTCCGGCCGGCTGGATCAGCTGTGCCCCACCTGCCGTGAACGCTTTGACCGCAATCCCCTGCGCGTGCTGGACTGCAAGGAGGAGGGCTGCAAGGCGCTGGTCAAGGATGCTCCCAGCATGCTGGATATGCTCTGCGACGAGTGCCGCGAGCACTTTGAAACCCTGCAAACCCTGCTGACCGCGCGCGGCATTCCCTTCAAGGTGGATACGCACATCGTGCGCGGCCTGGATTACTACACCAAGACCGTGTTCGAGGTGATGGTTTCCCGCGGCCGCGAGGGTCTGGCCCTGTGCGGCGGTGGCCGCTACGATGGACTGGTGGAGCAGCTGGGCGGCCCGGCTACCCCGGCGGCTGGCTTTGGCATCGGCACCGAGCGCATCATCATGGAGCTGGAAAACCAGGGCGTCACCCTGCCCCAGCCCCCGCTGTGCGATGTGTATATCGCCAACCTGGGCGCGGAAGCCAAGCAGCCCGCGTATCTTTTGTGCCAGCAGCTGCGCGATCTGGGCGTGCGCGCGGAGGAGGATCTGTGCGGACGTAGCCTGAAGGCGCAGTTCAAATATGCCGATAAAATCGCGGCGCGCTACATTGTCATCGTGGGCGGGGACGAGCTGGCCCGCGGCACGGTCAAGGCGCGCAACCTGTCCACCCGCGAGGAGCAGGAAATCCCCCTGGACGGCGCTGCGGAAGCCATCCGCGCGCTGGCGCAGGGCTGAGCATCGCTTTCAATCACTGCCGAAAGGAAGAGAATCAATATGGAAAGAAGCTTGATTGCCCACCTGAAGCTGGGCGAGCGCAACAAAGTACAGGGCTTTGTGGAGAACATCCGCAATAAGCGCACCATGGCCTTCCTGGTGCTGCGCGACTATACCGGCCGCGTGCAGCTAACCATCGAAAAGGAAAAGTACCCCGAGATCGCCGCCATCGTCGATCAACTGACGGTGGAATCCGTTATCACCGCCGAAGGCATGGCCGTTGAAAACAGCTATGTAAAGCTGGGCGGCGTAGAAATCCTGCCCGATACGATGAAGATCGAATCCATCGCCGAGCCCCTGCCCATCAGCAAGGACGCGGCCATCGATAGCCGCCTGGACTATCGCTGGATCGACCTGCGCAGCGACCGCAACACCCTGATTTTCAAGGCGCAGACCGAGCTGGTGGCCGCCATGCGCGAGTTCCTGCTGGAGCGCAACTTTATGGAAATCCATACGCCCAAGCTGATCGCCGCCGCGTCCGAATCCGGCTCCGATGTGTTTGAGTTGAAATACTTTGACCGCAAGGCTTACCTGAGCCAGAGCCCGCAGTTCTATAAGCAGATGGCCATGGCCGCCGGCTTTGACCGCATCTTCGAGGTGGGGCCGGTGTTCCGCGCCGAAAAGAGCTTCACCAACAAGCACGCCACCGAGTTTACCGGCTTCGACCTGGAAATGAGCTATATCACTTCTTTCCGCGATGTCATGGCCATCGAAGCGGAGCTGCTGCAGGCCGCTCTCAAGCGCGTAAAGGAAAAGTACAGCGAGCAGATCAAAGAGCTGTTCGGCATGGAAACCATCGTGCCCACCCTGCCCTTCCCCGAGATGAAGCTGCAGGATGTGTATAAGGAGCTGGAAGAGCGCTACGGCTACACCTGCGACGAGAGCGAAAAGAACGACCTGACCACCGACGCCGAGCGCCTGTGCGCCAAGCTGAGCATGGACAAGTTCGGCCATGAGTTCCTGTTCGTCACCGATTACGGCCCCGAAAAGCGCGCCTTCTATCATATGCGCGACGAGCACGGCATGCCCCTGGGCTATGACCTGATCTGGCGCGGCACGGAAATCACCACCGGCGCGCAGCGCGAGCACCGCTATGAGCAGCTGCGCAAGCAGGCCGACGAAAAGGGCCTGGGCGAGGACGTCAAGTTCTACATGGACTTCTTCCGCTATGGCTGCCCGCCGCACGGCGGCTTCGGCCTGGGCGTGGATCGCCTGACCATGTTGCTGCTGGGCATTCCGATCAAGGAAGTCATGTTCCTGTTCCGCGGCCCCAACCGCATCACCCCGTAATCACGTTCATAATGACAGGCGGCTGCCAGATGGATATTCTGGCAGCCGTTTTTCGTGTCGGAAAAGCCGCCATTCACCCAAAAGCTGAGAAAATTTCCCTCACAAGGAATAAAACTGCCATGTGCATCGTTTTATTGTTGAATCAATAAAAAGGGAGAGCTGATCGTGAAAAAGTATGGTTGACTGACGCTTTTGGCTGCGCTGATGCTTGCGCTTGGATGCGCTGGGTTTGCCCATGCGGAGATCATACCGCCCGACCCCTGGGGAACGCAAATCGGTTATCCTTGTGTGGTGCTATGTGAAACGCTCACATTGCGCGAAGGACCCAGCGCTTCCGCCAAAGCGATACAAACGCTGCATTATGGGGATCGTCTATCCGTGCAGGATGCAGACGCTTCAGGATGGACAGCGGAGAATAACGGATTCGTATATTGCATTCTTGGCGAGCTTGAAGGTTCGCCCTGCGGCTGGGCAGATTCGGACTACATCCTCTTCAACCCGGCTTGGTATGTAACCGAAACGGAAACGCCGGTATACGCCTGGAACGATCCCTCCGCGCCCAAGGTCGCGCTGCTTGACAAGAACGCGAAGCTTCCCATTTTAAAAGAAGAGGACGAGTGGTATATTGTCAGCCTGCGCGGCGCGACCGGATGGATTCAAAAGTGATCCTTGGGGTATACGCTTTAGCTGGCTGAAAGCGCCGCCGGCCAGCCTCCATCCGTAATGGCGCCATTGGTATAAAATCGTTCTAATTTTCCCTCTTGCTTTTTGGCGCTGCCGGTGCTATTCTCTTGGCTCGGAAATTTGCTATGGAGGCAGGTATTCCTTATGTCACGCATGATGCAGCGCATTCAATCGCTATTCAAGCCCATGGATCTGTCCCAGGGCAGCTGCTGGCGCACCATTCTGCGCTTTTCGCTGCCCATCATCCTGTCCTACTTGCTGCAGCAGGTATACTCCATCAGCGACGCGGCGATCGTGGGCCAAACGCTGGCCTCCACCGATGTGGCGGGCGTAAACGATACACAGTCGCTGATTTTCATCTTCCTGCAGTTTGCCTTCGGCGTCAGCGCGGGCTTCTGCGTCATCACCTCGCGCCACGCGGGCGCGCATGATGAGGGGGGCGTGCGGCGGTCGCTGGCCACGCAGATCGTCCTATCCACGGTGCTGACCATCCTGCTGACGGCGCTGGCCATGGCGCTGCTCAATCCCCTGCTGGCGTGGATTCACGTAACCCCCGATCAGGGCGATGTGTACCGCGCGGCGCATACCTACTGCGCCATCATCTTTTGCGGCATCGGGGCGCAGCTGTTCTACAACTTCATCTGCTCCTTCCTGCGCAGCATCGGCGATTCGGTCACGCCGCTGGCCTTCCTGCTGTTTTCAACGCTGCTGAACGTGGCGCTGGATCTGCTGTTCATTCTTTCCTTTGGCTGGGGTGTTGCGGGCGCGGCCATCGCCACGGTGCTGGCGCAGCTGCTGAGCACCATCGCCTGCTTTATCTACGCCTTTGCGCATTATCCGCAATTGCGGCTATCTCGGCAGGATTTCGCCCTTACGCGCAGCGATATCTGCCAGCACATCATCCAGGGCATCCCGCTGGGCCTGCAGTTTTCCGTTCTGGCGATTGGCATTATCATCATGCAGAGCGTGGTGGTGCAGTTTGACATGGTGGACGGCCTGCTGGTATCCAGCGCCGCGCAGAACGGCTACGGCGCGGCTAACAAGCTGTTTTGCCTGATTTCAACGCCGCTGAACGCTCTGGGCGTATCCATGACCAGCTTTACGGCGCAGAACCTGGGCGCGGGCGATTATAAGCGCATCCGGCAGGGCACGCTGCAAGCGCTGATCATGCTGCTGATCGTAGGCGTTCTCAGCGCCACCATCGGCTTGCTGCTGAGCATTGACGGCCTGTATCTGCGCGTATTTCTAAGTGCAGATAAGGTTACGCCTGAAACGATCCGCTACGGCAACACGCTTGTGTATGTGGATTTCGGTCTTTTCCTGCTGGTTGGCTTTATCTACATCATACGCAACTGCATTCAGGGCATCGAACGGCCGCAATATGTGCTGTGCGCAGGCGCAGGCGAGTTGATTGCCCGCATCACCGTGTGCCTGCTGCTGCCCGCGGCGGTTGCCGGCGGCAAGGTGGATGCAAACGCGCGCCCACTGGCCTTCTATGCCCTGTGCGCGGCCGATCCCGCCGCATGGATCGCATCCGACCTGGTGCTGTGCATCCCTTTCTTCCGGCACATCCTGCGGCAGGACTACCGGTATCTGATTAAATAAGAGCATATAGAAAATCGGCTGAGCGGAGTTTTCTCCAGCCCAGCCGATTTGTTTTTTATAAGCTTTGAAAAAGCCGTGTTTATCCTTCCACTACCTGCACGCCGATGCCCAGCAGGCCGGGGCCGGTATGCACGCCCAGAGCGGGGCTTACCTCACATTCCAGAAACAGCTGCGCATCCGGCAGGCGCTGCCGCAGCTCCTGCGCCAGCTTGGCTGCTTCCTCGCGGGCGCTGCCATTGGCCACGGCGATGCAGTATTTGGCGTTGCCCTGCACCTGCTTGAGCGCCAGCGCAACCGTCTCCGCGATGGATTTCACGCGGCCGCGCGCCTTGCTGACCACATAGTACGCGCCGTCCGCATCGCAGGAAATGATGGGCTTCAGATTCAGTACCGAGCCCAGCATGGAGGCCACGCGGCCGATTCGCCCGCCCTTGCGCAGGTATTCCAGCGTTGCCAGGCAGAAATACACGCGCGTATGCTCCACGCTGTATTGAATCTTGCGGCAGATTTCCTCCATATCCAGGCCCTGCTCGATCAGCCGGCCGGCATAGATGGCTTGAAAGCCCGCGCCGATGCCGATATTGAGCGTATCGATCACCCGGCAGTCAAGGTTTGGAAACTGCTCCGCCGCCAGACGCATGGCGTTGCCCGTGCCCGAGAGCGCGCCCGAGATGGACACAGCGATCACATGCTCGTAGCCCGCCTGCTCGATGCGGCTCAGCACATCGCACACGGTATCAATGCTGGGCAGGGAGGTATGCGGCACCTCCTCCTCCAGCCGGTCGTATACCTGCTGCGGCGTGATATCCACCTTGTCGGTATACTCGCGATCATGATAGATCACGCGCATGGGCACAACATACATTTGATACTGCTCCACCAGCTCCTGCGGCACGTCGGTGCAGGAATCGGTCATAATGGCAATTTTCTGCGGGTTCATGCGTTCACCTCCAGTTCTTGCCGCTGCGGCGCGGCATAATCCTGCGTAAAGGGCGTTACGGTGTCTGCGCCCACCGCGCGGTAGCCCAGCACCGTATCCAGATCCACGGCGGACAGCGCGGCAAAGATATTGTTTTTCAGCTTGGGATTATCCAGCGACAGCCTTTCGATCAGATCACGGATATACTTGCGCTTGCCGCCATCCTCGCTGCTGGTCACGCGGCAGGCGCAGCGCAGGCATTCCAGCCCCTGCTCCTGCTGCCAGGCAATGATATGCTCCTCCCGTACCAGAAACAGCGGGCGAATCAACTCCATGCCCGCCCAGTTGTCGCTTTTCACCTTGGGCATCATGGTTTTGAACTGGCCGCCGTAGAACAGGCTCATCAGCGCCGTGGCCACCGCATCGTCATAGTGATGGCCCAGAGCGATCTTGTTGCAGCCGCGCTTCTGCGCCTCCTTGTACAGATAGCCGCGGCGCATGGCCGCGCACACATGGCAGGGCGAAGCGGGCACGTCATTTACGATGGAGAAGATATCGCTTTCAAATATCTCGATGGGGAAGCCCAGCCTGCGCGCGTTCTCCTCCACCTTGGCGCGGTTTTCAAGCGTATAGCCGGGATCCATCGTCTGGTAGCAAAGCTCAAAGGGCACCTCGCTGTGGCGCTGCAGCGCGCGCAGGCAGGCCGCCAGCAGCAGCGAATCCTTGCCGCCTGACATGCACACCGCAATGCGATCCCCAGCCGAAATGAGCTGGTAGGTCTTGATGGCGGAGATAAAGTTGCGCCAGATCGGCTTGCGGTAGGTCGTGATGATGCTGTGCTCGGCAGCGGTGTGGCGCGCTTCACTCATGCAGGCAACCCTCCATCGTAAATAACGCCTATATTATAACATATTTTCCTCCAAAAGAAAACATAGCCTTGCGCCGGAAATATACTGGTGATACAATACGATTGTTCTTGAAAGGAGGCATTTTTATGCATGCATCCCGCGTTGCGCGCGTGGCTGAAAACCTGCGCAGAATGAACCTGAAGCAGGCGCTGATTTCCGCGCCCGCCTCTCTGTTTTATCTTACCGGCAAGTGGATCGCCCCCGGCGAGCGCATGGTAGCGCTGTATATCAACGATCAGGGCGATACCCGCCTGTACGCCAACCGGCTCTTTGCCCTGCGGGGCAATATCGACGCAGAGCTGATCGAATATGACGACACCCAGGACTGCGTGCGCATCCTGGCCGACGGCCTGCAATCCGGCCCCATCGGCATTGACAAGCTGTGGCCCAGCCACTTTACCATCCGCCTGATGGAGGCGCGCGGGGATATCCGCCCGGTGGTCGGCTCCCGCTGCGTGGACGACGCGCGCATGCACAAGGACGCGCAGGAGCTGCAATGGATGCGCGAAAGCTCCCATAAAAACGACCAGGCCACCATGCAGACCATCGCGCGCCTGCACACCGGCATGAGCGAAAATGAAGCCGCCGCGCTGCACACGGGCTTTGCCAATCAGCTTGGCTCCTCCAAGCCCAGCTTTGAGCCGCTGGTCTGCTTTGGCCCCAACTGCGCCGAGCCGCACCACGATACCGGCGCGGATATCCTCAAGGACGGCAATTCGGTCATCCTGGATGTGGGCCTGATCTGGCAGGATTACTGCAGCGATATGACGCGCACCGTGTTTATGGGCCATGCCAGCGACGAACAAAAGCGCGTGTACGATCTGGTTTGCGCGGCCAATGCCGCCGGGCGCGCCGCCGTGCGGCCGGGCGCGGCGCTGCGCGATATTGACCATGCAGCACGCAAGGTCATCGAGGATGCAGGCTACGGCGAATACTTTATCCACCGTACCGGCCATGGCATTGGCCTGGAGGTGCACGAGTTCCCCGACGTCAGCGCCAGCAGCGAGGCCATCGCCGAGCCGGGCATGACCTTCTCCATAGAGCCTGGCATTTACCTGCCGGGGCGCTTCGGCGTGCGCGTGGAGGATCTGGTGGCCGTCACGGAGGATGGCTGCGAAACGCTCAACGCCGCCCCACGCGAGCTGATGATTCTATAATACAACGAGGTGCCGCATGCCGGATTTTCTCATCAGAAAAGCCACAGGCAATGATCTTTCCGCCATCGAAACCATCTATAATAAAATCCACGATGCCGAAGCCGCCGGTCTGCAAACCACCGGCTGGATTCGCGGCGTGTATCCCGTGCGGCAAACCGTCGAAGCCGCCTTGCAGCGTGACGATCTGTATGTGCTGGAAGAAAACGGACAAGTGCTGGGCGCCGCCATCATCAACCAGGCGCAGGTAGACGTATACAAACAAGGCCGCTGGATGCGCAGCGTGCCGGACTGCGCAGTTTGCGTGCTGCATACACTGGTGATTTCTCCTGATGCGGCAGGCAAAGGCTATGGCCGTGCCTTTGTTCGCTTCTATGAAGATTTGGCGCGGCAAACCGGCTGCTCCGAGCTGCGGTTGGATACCAACGCGCGCAACACAGCCGCGCGCGCCCTGTACAAAAAGCTGGGCTATCAGGAGATTGGCATTGTGCCCACTGTATTTAACGATATTCCGGATGTGCAGTTGGTGCTGATTGAAAAGACGCTCACTGTATAAGCGCTGTTTAGGCCATAAGCAAAAGCCTGTGTATCTTTTTTTGATACGCAGGCTTTTCTTATCAGCAGTTATTCTTCCAGTTTTAGCCAAGCAGTCCCTGCACCAGAATCAGCAGAATCAGCACCGGCAGCACCCACTGGAAATAAGGCTTGAGCTTGGGCGACAGCTTCAAGCCGCTGCCGCGGTTAGCCTCAGCCAGATACTTGTCAAAACCCCAACCCCACTTGGTTACGCAGAACAGCAGATACACAAGAGACCCGATGGGCAGCAGGAGATTGCTGACCGCAAAGTCTTCCATATCCAGCACGCCGCGGCCGCCCAGCTGCACATGGCTCCATACATTGAAGCCCAGCACGCAGGGCAGGCTGAGCACAGCCAACAGCAGGCCGTTGATCAGCGCGGCCTTTTTGCGGCTCCAACCAAAGGTATCCATGCAGACCGAAATGATGTTTTCCAGCACGGCCAGCACGGTGGAGAAGCTGGCAAAAATCATAAACAGGAAGAACAGCGTGCCCCACAGGCGGCCGCCCTTCATATTGACAAAGACGTTAGGCAGCGTTTCAAAGATCAGCGACGCGCCCTGATTGGGCTTTACGCCAAAGGAGAAGCAAGCCGGGAAGATGATCGTGCCCGCCATCAGCGCCACCAGCGTGTCCAGCGCGCAGATGCGCACGGCCTCGCCCGCCAGCGCGTGCTGCTCGCTCATATAGCTGCCAAAGATCTCCATGGCCGCAATGCCCAAGCTCAGGGTGAAAAACGCTTGGTTCATCGCGTCCACAATCAAGTTGCCTATGCCATTTTCGCGGATGCTATCCACCGAGGGCAAAAGATAGAACTTCATGCCCTCCTTCGCGCCAGGCAGCGTCAGGCTGTGCACAGCCAGCAGCGCAATCAGCGCCAGCAGAGCCAGCATCATGATCTTGGAAATGCGCTCCAAACCGTTGCGCAGCCCAAAGCTGCACACCACAAAGCCCAACAGCACCACAATCTCCGTCCAGATCGCCATTTCGCCGGGCGAAGACAAAAGCGTTCCAAACACGCCGCTAACGGCCTCCGCCGTCATGCCCTCCGTAAACGCGCCCGTCAGGAAGCAGCCGAAATAGCTGACCATCCAGCCCGTCACGGTGGTGTAATACATCATCAGCAGATAGCAGCCCGCCAGGCAGAACCAGCCATGGATGTGCCACTTTTGTCCCGGCTTTTCCAGCTTTTTATAAGATAGAATCGCGCTTTTGCGGCTGGCGCGGCCCACGGCCAGCTCCATGGTCAGCACCGGCACGCCCATCACCAGCAGGCAGATCAGATAAAACAGCACAAAATAGCCGCCGCCGTTTTTGCCCGCGATATAGGGAAAACGCCACACATTACCGATGCCGATTGCGCAGCCCGCGCTGACCAGCAAAAAGCCCAGCCGCGAGCGGAAAGATTCGCGCTCCATGAAGAAAGCCTCCTCCTGGGTAAAAATATGCAGTTATTTTAGCATAAAACGCCCGTGGTTTCAAGGAATGCAAAACGGCAAATCGATGACCGAGAGCGCCAGTAAACGTGCTGCATTCGGCAATATTCGCATTGCTTTTTGTGCTCGAATATGATATAATAACTTTCGTAAACATTGGCTTTATTCTTCGTGTTTCCTTGAAATCATTTCACGGATTTCGCATTTTGAAACATCCATATTTGGAATTTCTCTCTTGCTTTCCATTCTTTGTACTTTTCCTGTTTTCCGGCGCGGTCAGGGTGTATTCGCCAGGCCGCATAATTATAAACAATTTTTGAGAAGGTGATTTTCCGATGGACGCAATTCTTGGCGTTGAGCTGGGCTCTACGCGCATCAAGGCCGTGCTGACGGATGCCAACCACACCGTCCTCGCGCAAGGCAGCCATATCTGGGAAAACGATTATCAGGACGGCGTATGGACTTATCCCCTCGATGCCGTGTGGGTCGGGCTGCGCGCGGCGGTAACACAGGCGCTGGACGCCTTGCCGGGCGTGCAGGTACGCGCCATGGGCTTTTCAGGCATGATGCACGGCTACCTGGCCTTTGACGGCGAGGGCCGGCTGCTTGTCCCCTTCCGCACCTGGCGCAACACCTTTACCGCCCAGGCCAGCCAGGAGCTGACCGCGCTGTTTGGCTTTCCCATTCCACAGCGGTGGAGCATCGCACACCTGTATCACGCCATGCTGCAAAACGAACCGCATGTGCGCAGCGTTCACCGCCTGTCCACGCTGGCGGGCTATGTGCATGAAGCGCTGACCGGCCGCCGCGCCGTGGGCGTGGGCGAGGCCAGCGGCATGTTTCCCATTGATGCGCAAACGCTGAATTATGACCAGCGTATGCTGTCCCTTTTTGATGAAAGGGCGCAGGCCATGGGCATGCCCTGGCATATCCGCGAGCTGCTGCCCGAGGCTCTGCCTGCCGGAGCCTGCGCAGGATACCTCACCCAGAATGGCGCGCAGCTGCTGGATCCTGCCGGGCGCTTGCAGGCAGGCATCCCCCTGGCTCCGCCCGAAGGCGACGCAGGCACGGGCATGGCAGCCACCAACGCCGTACGCCCGCGCACAGGCAACGTCTCCGCAGGCACATCCATCTTTTCCATGGTCGTGCTGGAGCGCCCGCTGTCGCGCGTCTATCCGCAATTGGACGTGGTGGCCACCCCGGACGGCAGCCCCGTCGCCATGGTGCACTGCAATAACTGCACTTCCGATATCAATGCCTGGGCGGGCGTGTTCGGTGAGCTCGCCGCGCTGGCTGGTCAGCCGCTTTCGACCGACGCCCTCTATACCCGCCTGTTTTCCCAGACTCTGCATGGGGAGCCTGATTGCGGCGGCATGACGGTGATCAACTACCTGTCCGGTGAGCATGTGACGGGCTTTGAGCGTGGCTGCCCGCTGATTGTGCGCAACGCTTCCGCGCGCCTGACGCTGCCCAATCTGATGCGCGCGCAGCTGTACTCTGCCCTGGCTACGCTGGCCATCGGCATGCAATCGCTGCGCGAGGAAAACGTAGCCATCGACATGTTGACCGGCCACGGCGGCTTTTTCAAAACGCCGGGCGTTGGTCAGCAATATCTGGCCAATGCGGTTGACGCGCCCGTGCGCTGCATGATGACGGCAGGCGAGGGCGGCGCATATGGTATGGCCCTGCTGACGGCCTACATGCTGCAAAAAGGCGCGCATAAAACGCTGCCTGATTTTCTGGACAACGTGTTTGCAAACGCCCAGAGCACAGCCCTCTCCCCCGACCCTGTTGGCCGCGCGGGCTTTGAAGCCTATCTTGCGCGCTATCAAAAAGCCCTGGCTGCCGAGCGTGCGGCTGTCGAGAACCTGTAAACAGCATGAATAACGCCCGCTTCCCCAGAGCATCCAGGGAAGCGGGCGTTTTACTACCAGAAAAGCATTGCTAATTTAGCCGAGAAGTAAAGAAGGGGCGCAGCTCCTTCTTTTTTACGCCCCGCGCTACTGCCATACGGCAAGCGCAGGTTTCGGGCGGCGATTTGCAAAATCGCCTGCCCTCAGCCGCCTTTGGCGGCGCTATTCATCCGCAGCAGCGGCGCAGGCTTCGCCTGATTCTTGCAGCATCAATCATCAATTAACATGGCGAAGCCACGAGAGCGGCGATGCCGCCGGCGCGAGGAGCAGCCGACAGGCTGCTTCCTATGTCATTTTCTGCCCGTGAGCCGCAGGCTCACAAGAAAATGACGTTCCCGCTGAAAGTCCGCTAAAGCGGGCTTTCAGCGGATTATTTAGTCGATTGTTTCCGGCAGAGCGCTGTAACGATCATAGGCGCGCTGGCACATTTCGATATAATCGCTCATGCCGTAGGACTCCAACGTATCCAGATACTTCTGCCAGGTTTCGTCGTTCAGCTCCACATCTCCATTGATGAACTTGGCGCGGCTGGAAGTAGCATAGTCGATCAGCTCCTGATAATAGGCCAGGTCGGTCTGCTCCTCCTCGGTAAAGGTGCTCTGCAGGTCAAACACCGGGCGGCTGTGCGCATAGATGCCGGACGCAGTCCACAGGCTGGTCTGCCAGTTGTTTTTATCGTCACTGCCAACCACCACGTCGTCCACCAGAGGATTGATATAGGCAGGCAGGAACATCTTCACTCATTTCCCTTCCGTACAAAACTGAAACGCATACAAATCTGCATCCCGCAGAATAAAGCGCAGGCGCACCAGCTGCCTGGCAAGCGCCGCCAAATTGCCGTCAAAGTGCACGGCGCGATCCGCCGCATCGCCAAACAGCTCGCTGCTGTCAAAGCCAGACAGGGCATTGCCGGCTTCATCCTCGATTACCACGCGCAGGCTGCCCGCGGCGGAGGTGGCAAAGTTGATATGCAGCGCGTCGCCCGCAAAGCACAGCGGCTGGGTGACCACCTCGCCGCCCGCATAGGGCGCGCTGCGGCTGACAAAGCCATCCAGGCGCAGGGTGTAGCGGAACAGCTGCACCGGGGTATCCGACCAGTCGTTGCCAGTGGCATAGAAGGACAATTCGTCATCCTCGCCCTCCACGCCCGTAGGCGTGGCAATCAGCCCGTAGGCGGCATAGCCATCGCCGTACACCCAACGCTTGGGGCTTTCCGGGCCAGGACGCAGAAAGGCTTCGTTCCAGCGGCGGAAGCTCTTGCCATCCCGCGAGGTCATAAGCAACCCGTCGGTCACAGCCAACCCGTAGCGTGGATGGAACTGCATGCGCCATTTACGATGCTCCGCGCCGCAGAGCGCATCATAATTGGCCGTCCATTCCTTGCGCTCGGTATAGCGGGCGGGGAAGGCGACATATAGCTGCGGCGCGCGGAAATAGGGCTGTACGCCGTTGGTGTACATGTGAAAATCGTAGGGAGAATCGGTATAGCTGATGCGCTCCGGCTCAGACCAGTTTTTAAAATCCGTCGATTCAATCCTGCGGATATCGCGGATGCGCTCGCCGTTCGCGCCGTCATGGAAATCGCGCATATAGCACACATAGCGGCGCAGGCGCTCATCCCAGAAGGCCGTATTGTGTGAGTCAAACACGCCGTTATCCGACAGCATCCAGCCCATGCGGAAGTGAACGCCATCCTCGCTGAGCATGCACCACAGCTGATGATGCGGCCGCGTCAGCACGGCCTTATAGCGCTCGTCCCTGGGGCAGGCAGGGTTCTTATCCAAGAACACATGGAGGGCGTCCATCGTCTCGCTCAGCACAATAACGTTGTTGCGTGTACTGCCGTTAATTTCGCAAATACCAAGCTCGGGCTTATTCCAGTGCACGCCATCCGTGCTTTCAGCATAGCAAATGTGATGGAAAGGCGGATCGTGGCGGGTGTGCTCACGATTGTACATGGGCATGCACAGATAGTACATGCGGATGAAGCCCTGTTCCTGAATCAGGGTATAATACACCCAGCCGTCCGCTTCCCACGGGGCGCTGTTAGTCATCACGCATTCGCGCCGCACAGGATGATGCAGCACCTCCTGCGCGGTGGTGCGTGCCGTATCTATCAGTGCGTTATCGATCAATAATTCCCGGTTTCCGCCGATATTGTGCGCCATGGTTTTCACTCCCTGCGAAATAATATTTCACATTGTTTTTCATGCTAAATGAGGCTGCATATCTTCCAGTGCTGCTGATCCGGTCGATTCAATGCCGTTTTATTATCATCTTGCCGTTTAAAATAGTCAATTGAATTTCAAAAATTTCAAAAATTTCATAGTTTTTATCGCAAATGCATTGCATGTCTGTCCATCTCATGCTATAATCATATCACAGTGCTGTAAATTCATGGAAACGATGCATTTTTTGAAAATACGGAGTGAACAGCGATGGTAACCCAAAAGCAAATTGCCGAAATGGCCGGCGTTTCCTTTGCCACCGTATCGCGCGCGCTGACGCACAGCGCCAAGGTGCGCCCCGACACCCTGCAGCGTATCCGCAGCGCCATGCAGGCATTGGGCGTCAATAACTGCGATGATTTTTTTCTGGGCCGCAGTACGCTTTCTAAGATGGTGCTGGTGATCGTAGGCGATATCGCTACCGAGTTTTTTGCCAATATCGTCATTGGCATCAGCGATGTGCTCAGCGCCCAGGGCTATTCCATGGTGCTGTGCAACAGCCGCTATGATTCCAAGGTGGAAATGGAGCGCCTGCAATCGGCGCAGGATTGCGGTTATGCGGGCATCATTATGATTACCGCCATGGAAACCCACGAGCTGGTTACATTTTTGCAAAGCGCCGCCATCCCCATCGTGCTGGTAAACCGCTATATCCGCACGCTGGATATTGATGTGGTGCGCATTGACAACTATCGCGGCGGTTACATGGCCGCGCAATATTTATTGGAAAAAGGCCATCGGCACATCGCCCATTTGGCCGGGCCGCGCAATTCTGCCGCGCCGCAGGATCGTCTGCGCGGCTTTGCGGATGCAATGAAGGACAACAGCATCCCCTTTACCGCCGGCGATATCTGCTATGGCGATCTCTCGCGCGAATCAGGCAAGGACTTTGCCCAATGGCTGGAAGGGCGCGATTATACCGCCGCCTATATCGACAACAACTATATGGCCGCAGGCGCGGTGCATCAATTGCAGAAGATGGGCTGCAGCGTGCCGAAGGATATCAGCATCATCTGCTTTGACGATTCCCCGCTTGTCAACGAAAACGGCCTGAACCTGACCACCATCAGCTGTGATCCCCAGGAGATGGGTCAGGCTACCGCCGAAACGCTGCTCAAGCGCATGGCTGATCCCCTGGGACGCAGGCTGAAAATGATTTTCTCGCCGCAGCTGAACCTTCGCGGCAGCGTCGCACCGCGCAAATAACGCCGCACGTTTGCCTGCACGCAAAAAAACCGGCTATCCGATTTGGACAGCCGGGTTTTTTAATGGGAACGCAGCTTACTGCTCGACGGGATAGATGCAGACCTGCTTCTTATCGCGGCCCAGGCGCTCGAAACGGACGATGCCGCTGGCCTTGGCGAACAGGGTGTCATCCTTGCCGATGCCTACATTGAGGCCGGGATGGATGTGGGTGCCGCGCTGGCGAACCAGGATGTTGCCAGCCAGTACAAACTGACCATCCGCACGCTTGGGGCCAAGGCGCTTGCTTTCGCTGTCGCGGCCGTTGCGGGTGGAGCCCATACCTTTTTTATGAGCGAACAACTGAAGATTAAGTTTCAACATGGTGTTTCCTCCGTTCTGACTTCACCGCAGGGTGATGTGAATATACTTTGGATAGGACGAGGCAACGTCGCGTATTCCCTGTTCAAAGGTGCGCAGGATAATCTGCGCGTCGTGCGTCATCTGATCTTCCGGAACCACAGCCTTCATCAGCCCGTCCCGTACGGTCAATTGCGGCTTGACCCCCGCCACGCTTTCCAATGCGTTTACGCAGGTGGTCGATAGCACAGACACGGCGGCGCATACGATATCGCTGCCTGCCTGGGCGTATCCGGCATGGCCGCGGCACTCAAAGCCGCTGAGCCGCCCGTCCGCGGCACGATACAGGGTAACGCTGGTCATTAGCCGTTGATCGCGGTGATCTCCACCTTGGTGAAGGGCTGGCGATGGCCGGCCTTGCGGCGATAGTTCTTCTTGCTCTTATACTTGAGCACAACGATCTTCTGGCTCTTGCCCTGCTGCAGCACCTTACCGGTAACGGTGGCGCCGGCAACCACGGGATTGCCCACTTCAACGGTGTCCCCACCCAGCATCAGCACGGGGAAGGTGACTTCGTCGTTCACTTCGTTGTTCAGCTTTTCCACATAGATGACGTCTCCCTGAGAGACACGGTACTGTTTGCCGCCGGTAGCAATAATCGCATACATTCTGGCAGCACCTCCTCATACAGAACTCGCCGGGAACTCAGGCATATTGCAGCCACGAGGCAGCGCAGGCGCGCGTTTAGAAGCCTCTCCCGAGCGGCTTACCCAAATAATATACCACACACAGGCGGCAATGTCAATAGAAATTCGCCTAATTCAAGGCGTTTTTCAGCGCTTCGCGCCATATTTCGGTCAGTTTTTCCATCGTCCAGGCCGCGTTGGCCGGGCTGGTGGAGGGCAGAATCCGGTGCGAAATCTGCGGCAGATGGACATATTTTTCATACAGTCTGCCTGCCGCCTGGCCATTGAGCAGGATATGACGAATCTCCCCCTTTGCGGCGAGGGCGGCAATATCGTTTGGCTGCGCGTTTTTGATGCTTGCATCCTGCGAACCGCGGATATCACAGCGGGCGATCACATCCCACAGCGCAATATGATGAGTCAGCAGCAGCCTCTTTTTATCGGCAATCGTGCGCGGGACAGGCTCCCCCAGCGCGGCGGCAAGCACGCGCCAGAAGCGATTTTGCGGGTGCCCATAATAAAAATCATTTTGCCGCGATTTGACCGAGGGCAGCGAGCCCAGGATCAGCACCCGGCACTTCGCATCGAACACCGGCTCAAAGGGATGGATAATCGTTTGGTATTCCATAGGCTCTTTCCAAAAACAGCGCCGGGGCGGAGCCTCCCCCGCCCGGCCTGTATTCACTGGAACATACGCTCCAGCTCTTCATATTTTTCCTGGGTAATCAGCGCGTCATGATCCGTGCCCGTCAGGCGGACGATATACGTCCAGCGGCCATAGGGCGTGATATCATGAATGCGATTCAGATTGATGATGTAGCTGCGATGGCAGCGGAAGAACACCGCCGGATCGAGCCGCGCCTCGGTTTCGGACAGCGTATCCGATGTGTAGTAGCTGCCGCCGTCGGCCGTATAGATGGCAGTGCTGCGATCCTCGCGCTGAACCAGCAGGATATCCTCCATGTTGATAAAGGTTACGCCGTCGCGGTGCTTAAGCATCATGCGCCCGGCGGGCTTTATTCGCTGCACAGGCGCGGGCACAGGATTCTGCGGGCGCTGCTGCACGGCAAGCAAGCGCTCGCGCACGCGGGTCAGCGTTTCAATCACGCGCTCCATGCGGAAAGGCTTCAGCAGATAATCAAACGCATAGACCGCAAAGGCGTCGCTGCGGTATTCCTCATGCGCGGTGGCGAAGATCAGCACGCAGGCAGGATCCTCATCCTGAATGCGGTTGGCGCAGGCCACGCCGTTCATCACCGGCATATCCACATCCAGAAATACCACCTGCGGTCGGTGCTGCTCAAACAGCGCAATCAGCTGCTCGCCGTCCTGCGCTTCGCCCACCAGCTCATAGCCCTCCACGCGCGCGATCATCTTGCGCAGAATCAGCCGCATGCCCGGCTCGTCGTCGGCAATCAATACCTTTATCGCTTGCGTATCGCTCATAACATCCTCAATCTATTTCAGTGAATCACGCGGCGGCCGTTTTTGAACTCCGGCCTGCGCAACACCTCGCCCATGATCACACCCTGCACCAGGCTTTGGCTATTGGAGAAATTCAGCGTCAGCCCCGGCACGGTATCGCAGGCCAGATCAGGCATCTCCTGATGCTGCAGCGCGGGATGCGGGCGTGGCTTCGCGCGCTCCTCCTCCGGGCAGGAGGCGTCCTTGCCCTCGTGCGTATGCGGGGGTTCGGGAGCCATCTCAATGGAGCCGTCCCAGCTGTCCGCATCGTCGGAGTCAAAGTCCTCCATCTTCAGCTGCTCAGCCTTTGGCTGCATTTGCTTGGGGGACGCAACGGCCGCAGGCTGGGGCTTGGAAGCGGGCGCGGGCCGGGCGGCCGCGGTACGCTGATGCGCCCGTACAGCCGCCTGGCTGTTTTTTCTGCTTTTTGAAGCCACGCTGATCACGATCAACAGGACAACCAGCAGTATTTCCACGGTTTACTTTCCTTTCCAAATGGGCGCTCAGGCCTTTTCCGCGCCGGTGCTGGCCGCAGGCTGCGGCTTGGCGGCATTGGCAATGCCATCGCGCATGTTGGTGTCGGCAATCACATTTTTCATCTGGTAATAGTCCATCACGCCCAGCTTGCCCTCGCGCAGCGCTTCAGCCATGGCCAGCGGCACCTGCGCCTCGGCCTCGACCACGCGAGCGCGCATCTCCTGCACAGCGGCCAGCATTTCCTGCTCACGCGCCACGGCGATGGCGCGGCGTTCCTCCGCCTTGGCCTGGGCAATGCGGCGATCGGCCTCCGCCTGATCCATCTGCAGCTGCGCGCCGACGTTGCGGCCCACGTCCACGTCTGCGATATCGATGGACAGGATGCGGTACGCCGTGCCGTTATCCAGGCCCTTGCTCAGCACGGTCTGGCTGATGAGATCGGGGTTCTCCAGCACGGCCTTGTGCGTTTCGGAGGAGCCGATGGTGGTTACGATGCCCTCGCCTACGCGGGCGATAATGGTTTCCTCGCCGGCGCCGCCCACCAGACGGTTCACATCCGTGCGCACGGTCACGCGGGCCTTGGCGCGCAGCTCGATACCATCCTTGGCCACGGCGGAGATAGGCGGGGTTTCAATGACCTTGGGGATAACGCTCATCTGCACGGCCTGCAGCACGTCGCGGCCGGCCAGATCGATGGCGCAGGCTTCGGCAAAGGTCATGGGGATGCTGGCCTGCTGGGCGGAAATCATGGCCTTGGCCACGCGCTCAATGTTGCCGCCCGCCAGCAAGTGCTTTTCCAGCTGATCCAGGGTGATATCCAGGCCGGCCTTGCGCACCATGATCAGCGTATCCACCAGACGGTGGGGCGAAATGCGGCGCAGACGCATGCCGATGAGCGCGGATACCTTGACCTTTACGCCCGAGGACAACGCCCGCACCCACAGCCCCAGCGGAACATAGCGCAGAAACACCAGCACCAGCACGACCGCCAGCAGCAGCAATACGAGAATCATTACGGTTGCTCCATCAAATCCCACAGTTTTCCTCTCCTTTTGTCCACTTTCAGATTTTGTTTACAAAGATCTGCGTGCCCTCCACGCGGACGATGCGAACCTTCTGTCCCTCGGACACATATTCGCCGTCGCTGGTCACATGCAGCTTTCCGCAGTCAAACTCAGCGGTACCCACAGGGCGCAGGGTATTCTTCACCACGCCCTCCTTGCCCACCAGCAGCTGCATATCCGCGTTTTCGGACGGCGGGGTCTCGGTATCATTGAGAATCAGATCGGATTTTGACAGCCTGCCGCTGGACGCGGATTTGAGCGATACGGATATCGCCACGCCCACCAGCGCCAGCACGGCTACCGTGGTACCCAGCCCGACCATGGCCCCGTATTCATACCAGGTCATGGCCACACCCGCCAGCAGCAGGATGATGCCCGATATGCCGGGCACGCCGAACCCTGGCATAAACGCTTCCACGATCAGCAGAATCACGCCCGCCAGCACGCAGATGATAATTGGTATCAGCCATTCCATCGCAGCGCGCCTCCCTTCATGCTTTGTGAGGTCAGCATAGCATATTTCACGCGCGATGAAAACAGCTTATGCCTGAAAGCATCACTTTTGCGTCTGAATTGTCAGGGAATCCCGCAGGCTGCACACATCCTGCTCGTACACGCTGAGCAGCTCGCGCCGGTAGATAATGGCCGCGGGATGATACAGGGCAAACAGCGGCAGGCCATTGACCGCCGTGTGCCACGCGCCGTGCATATCGCCGATGGTGGATTTATCCCCTGTCAGCGCGCGCAGGGGTACGTTGCCCAGCGTCACCAGGGCACGGGGAGCGACCAGATCGATTTCCTTCATCAAAAAAGGCAGGAAAAGGGCAATTTCCTCCTTGGACGGCGCGCGGTTGCGCACGCGCCCGGACGTGCCCCGCGCCGTGGGGCGAATCTTGACCACGTTGCTGACATAGATCTCCTGCCGCTCCATGCCCATCAGCTCCAGAAAGCCATCCAGGTTCTTGCCCGCCTTGCCCACAAACGGGCGGCGCTTGAGGGTTTCCTGCTCGCCCGGCGCCTCGCCAATCAGCATCAGCGGGGGATGATCGGTATTGCCGTCGCCAAAGACCAGTATTTTATCCTCGCCCGGCCAAAGGGGGCGAAAGAACTGCGTGCACTCCTGCTCAAACGCTTGCATATCCGCCATATCACTGCGCCTCCAGATCCTTTAGTTTTGCCATCACCAGCTGCAAATCATGCCAGGCGTCGCGTTTTTTGCTTTCATCGCGCAATAGCGCGGCAGGGTGGTAGGTAGGCAGGAGCCACACGCCCTTGCGCTCCTCCCACTGGCCATGCTCGCGGGTGATGCGAAAATCCGGCCGCAGCAGCGTTTTGGCCGCCGTCGCCCCCAGCAGCACGATCACCTGCGGGCGCACCAGCGCCACCTGCTCGCGCAGATAGGGCAGGCAGGCCGCAGCCTCCTCGGGGAAGGGCGTGCGATTCTGCGGCGGACGGCACTTGACAATATTGCAGATGTAAACCTCCTCGCGCGTCATACCCATGGCGGCGATCATCTTGGTCAGCAGCTGCCCAGCCGCGCCCACAAAGGCCATGCCCTGCATATCCTCGTCCGCGCCGGGGCCCTCGCCGATAAACATCAGCCGGGCATGAATATCCCCCTGCCCTGGCACCTTGTTGTGGATGCGGCGGCACAGCTCGCACTTTTCGCAGGCAAAAATCTCATCATACAGCGATTGCCAGGAGGTTTTCATAGGCGTAGTCTCCCCTTTTGTGCGGTTACTTAAACAGCGCTAAAATGACGTCAAAGGTAGCGGACGCATCCTGCCGCAGCCAGGACAGCAGGCTTACGATCAGCAGCACCAGCACCAGCGTGACCGCCACGCCCGCCACCACGGCCAGAAATTCCATCAGGCCCATGGTCAGCCGCCAGCGATCCCGCCGCGCCTCTTTTTCTTCCTCTTTGCGTTCAAAATACGCGTCGCGGTTATCCTGCTGATACATTCTATTTTTTTCCTTTCGCGTTACACATAGTCCATCCAGGGCTGCGCGTCATCCTGCCGCCCGGTCAGCGCGCCGTGATCGCACAGGCCGGGGAAGCCCTGCTGGCGCAGCGCCTCGTAGAGCACAATGGCCACGGAGTTGCTCAGGTTCAGCGACCGCGCCTCGCTGCGCATGGGAATGCGGATGCAGCGATCGTACACTCGGCTGAGCAGCGACTCGGGCAGGCCCTTTGTTTCGCAGCCGAACACCAGAAAATCCTCCGGCCCGTAGCTGACCTCATGATAGCCGCGCGGAGCCTTGGTGGTGGCAAAATGATAGACAGCATGCGGATATTCCGCCATCATTGTATCAAAATCCGGATGGACATGCAACTCCATCAAATGCCAGTAATCCAGCCCGGCGCGCTTGAGATATTTATCGCTCAGCTCAAAGCCCAGCGGCTCAATCAGGTGCAGCACGCTCCCCGTCGCCGCGCAGGTGCGGGCGATATTGCCTGTATTTTGCGGAATCTCCGGCGCGTATAATACGATATGCATGCGGCGTTTCCTCCCATTTGTAAACCAAATTTGCAAATTCTGCCGTTTGTGGTATAATCATCTTAAAAATGGACAAGGAGCGTATTGATTTCATGCGCAGTGAACCCATTCTGGTCGTCATGGCAGCCGGCATCGGCAGCCGTTTCGGCGGCATCAAGCAGCTTGCTTCCTTTGGCGCTCATGGCGAGTGCATTATTGATTATTCCCTTTTCGACGCCTACCGTGCGGGCTTTCGCCGGGTGATTTTCGTCGTCCGGGACGATATTCTGGAGGATTTTCGCCAGAAGATCGGCTGCCATGTGGAAGGGCTGATGGAGACGCACTACGTTCTCCAGCACCTGGATCATCTGCCGGAGGGCTGCACCGTGCCCACCGGCCGCGCCAAGCCCTGGGGCACCGGCCATGCCGTCATGTGCTGCCGGGAGTATATCGACGCGCCCTTTGCCGCCATCAACGGCGATGATTTCTACGGCCGCGACGCCTTCCAGCAGATTTACGATTTTCTGTCCCAGCCGCACAAGCCCGGCGAATACGCCATGACGGGCTTTCTGCTAAAGAATACCCTGTCCGAAAACGGCTCGGTTTCGCGCGGCGTATGCCACGCCTCGCCCGAGGGCTATCTTGAAAGCATCGTGGAAAACACGCACATCATTTCCACCTGCGACGGCCCGCTGACCACCACGGACGGTGAAACCTACCGTCTGCTCTCCCCAGATACGCCGGTATCCATGAACCTGTGGGCCTTTACGCCCGATTTCATGGATCAGCTGTGGGCGCGGTTCCCCGCGTTTTACCAAAACGCCATGGCAGCCAACCCGCTCAAGGGCGAGTATTACCTGCCCTTCGTGGTCAACGATACCCTGCGCGATGGCGAATCCGCCGTGCGCATGCTGCACACCACCAGCAAGTGGTACGGCATCACCTACCAGCCCGATCTTCCCGCTGTGCGCGAGGCGCTGGCCAGGCTAACGCAGGAGGGCGAGTATCCCGAAGCCCTGTGGGAAAAGTAAGACCCCTAAAGGCAGATGAACAAATCTTCCTTTTTTATTTGCCGGCTTTGCGCATGGCCTCGCACACGCCCAACAGCTGCATATCGCGCAGCTGCTCGGTCGCCAGCTCTTCCAGCCCTTCAATTTCGCGCAGATCACAGCCCCAGATTTCGCAGTCCGACAGCGCGGCATAAGCCAGCGCCTCGCAGGGCATATCGCAGCTCAGGCGCGAGAACGCCCGCAGCGCCTCGGCTCGATCCAGCACCGGCATGGAGCCGTCCTTGCCCGCCAGGGTATACACACCCTGATCATCCGGCCGCACGCCGCTGTACAGCATTATCAGCGCGCTGACGGCAAAGGCCAGCCGGCGGGGCAGCGCGGCGCTTTTCTGCTCGTACTCCGTCATCGCGGGCAGGATGGCGCGCACATACCGCGCCAGCAGGTTCTCGCCCATCTCAGGCCATTTTTCGCCCGCGCAGGCATTTTCCAGATAGGAGCATACCTGCACGGCGTATTGCAGATTTTCCGTGCGGGAAAAGCCAGCATCGGGCGGCATTTCCTCCGTCAGCGCCCTGCCCAGCAGCGTGCGAATATCCTCATCCTTGAACGCCTCGCCCAGCGTTTCCACCCCGGCCAAGCAGGCGCACACGGCGGCCATCGCCCCCGCCCCGCCCAGCATGCGCGTGCGGCGCAGCGCGTAGGGAGAAAGATCGGGCACGCAGCGCACCGCGTCGCTCTTGGGCAGCGGCAGGCGCGCGGCTGTTTTCTCATCCGCCTCAATGAGCCATTCGGCGCAGTCCGACAGCGTAGCGCAAAAAGCATTGTCGGACACCAGATAGCGCAGATATCCGGGCTGCGCGTGCCGCGCCACGGCGCAGGCAATGGCCGCCTCCAGCAAATGCTGGGCGTTGTGCTCCGCCGCCGCGCAGGAAAGCACGATCAGGCCGGGCTTTTTTGCCTGCCAGCGCGCATACAGCAGCGCATCCAGCGCAGCGGGAAAGCTGCCGTCTTTCTGGCCGAACACCTCCGCCGTTTCATCGCCCAGTACCAATTGCAGGGTATCGCGCGCCGCCCAGTCAGCGGCGTTTATGTTTTTTTGCATGGGGTATGCGTCGCCGCCCAGCAGCGCCGCGCCCCGGCCCATACGGCTGTATATCAGCGCGTGCGCGGTTTCATCCTCATTGAGCGCCAGCGCGGTGCATTTCAGCTCATCCATTGCGTCCTCCCAAGGTTTTTTCACGTGTTTATTATATGCCCTTTACATTGGCTTGTCCAGATACTACAATAATATCATCCCCGATTCAACCGAAAGGAGCGCCCGCCATGGATTCCCCCTGCACGCAATTATCCGTCCGCCGGCTGGTGGAGTTTTCCCTGCGCGCGGGCGATCTGACCCCCGCCAACGCCGCGGCCATGTACGCCGGCATGCTGGGGCACAAGGCGCGCCAGCAGCAAAGCGGCGCTGAAGGCGCTGAAAACGAGCGCGCCGTGCGCTGGACAGGCACGCGCGCAGGGATTGCGCTGGAGCTGTACGGCAGGGCGGATATCTTTTATCCCACGCAGGATCCGCCGCTGGTGGAGGAATTAAAGCTCTGTGCCGCGCAGCCGCCCGCCGCTCCCCTGCCCGCTCACCGGGCGCAGGCGTTGTGCTACGCCTTTATGCTGTGCGAGGAATTGGGGCTTTCGCAAATCGCCCTGCGCGTCAGCTATATCACCCAGCAGGGTGATGTATGCGCGGTCTTTGACGAAACGCTCACCCGTGAGCAGGCTGCGGCGGAGTTTGAAGCGATTGTGCTGCCCTATGCGCGCTTCCGCGCCCTACAGGATGATTATCTCGCCCAGCGCAACGCCTCCATCGCACAGCTTCCCTTTCCTTATCCCGCCTTTCGTCCCGGCCAGCGCGAGATGGCCGCGCAGGTATACACCGCCATCGTGCGGCAAAAGCGGCTGTTCGCCTGCCTGCCCACCGGCACGGGCAAAAGCGCCGCCACGCTGTTTCCGGCGCTCAAGGCGCTGGGCGAGGGTAAAACGGAGCAGATTTTCTATCTTACCGCCCGCGGCACCACGCAGCAGGCCGCGCTGGACGCATTAGAGCGCATGTGCGCGCAGGGACTGATCGCACGCTGGGTGGTGCTGACAGCCAAGGAAAAGCGCTGTCCGCAGGCCGAAATGCGCTGCCATCCGGATTTCTGCCCGCGCGCCAAGGGATACTATGACCGTGAGCTGCCTGCGCTGATGGACATTTCCCGGGAAAAGCGCTGGGATCCTGCGCGCATCGATGCACTGTGCGAGCAATACTGCCTGTGCCCGTTTGAGTTTTCGCTCCTGCTGTGTGAAACGGCCGATGTGGTCGTCTGCGATTACAACTACGCCTTTGACCCGCTGGTATCGCTGCGGCGCATCTTCGAGGCTGGACGCACGCCCACGCTGCTGATTGACGAGGCGCACAACTTGCCCTCCCGCGTGCGCGATATGCTGTCCTGCACGCTGGACAGCCGCGAAGCTGCCGCCATCCGTCGTGAAAGCGGCAAGCTGCGCGGGCGCAAAGACACGGTCTATCAGGCTCTGACAGCCTATTTGCAGGCATTGCGCCCCTGCCAGGATGCATTGCAGCTGTCCGCGCCCGTGGACGCGCTGCTCTCCGCCCTCACCCCTGTGCTGGGCGAAGCGCTGGCCGAGGGTACGCATGAGCTGTACCGCACCCTGCTGCTGGCGCGGCTGTGCCTGAAGCGCATGCAGGCGCATCCACAGGAATACCAGGCGCTGCACCAGTCCCATGAAAAAGAGCAAAGCGTCCATCTGTTGCGATTGGATATCGCCGGGCACCTGGCTGCCTGCACGCGGCGCATGCGCGGCTGCGTGTACTTCTCGGCCACGCTGGATCCCCTTCCCCGCATGCGTCAGCTGCTGGGCGGCACGGAGGAGGACGCCACCTTCGCCCTGCCATCGCCCTTTCCCAGCGGCAATCTCATGATCCTCCAGCGCGGGCTGGATACGCGCTATCAGCAGCGCGAAGCCACAGCCCGGCAGGTTGCGCTGTCGCTGCTGGCGCTGTATGATGGGCAGGCAGGCAAGTATATTGCTTACTTTCCCAGCTATGCCTATCTGGAATTGATCCGCGATCAGCTGCTGGCCCTGCGGCCCGAGCTGCCCCTGCATGTGCAGCAGCGCAGCATGGACGAGGCCGCCCGCGCGGAGTATCTCCATCGTTTTGAAACGCCGAATACCGTCTTTCTGGCCCTGTGCGTGCTGGGCGGCATCTTTTCGGAGGGCATTGACCTGCCCGGCGCGCGCCTGATTGGCACGGCAATCGTAGGCGTTGGGCTGCCGCAGGTAAATCCTGCCCAGGAAGCCCTGCGCGCCTGCTACGACGCAGCCTTCGCGGACGGCTTTGGCATGGCCTATCGCTATCCCGGCATGCACCGGGTGCTGCAGGCGGTGGGACGGGTCATCCGCTCCGAAACCGACTGCGGCGTGGCGCTGCTGCTGGATGACCGCTATGCCGACCCACGCTGGCAGGCGCTGATGCCGCCGCACTATCATCCTCAGCTCGTGCGCTCAGAGGATGAAATTCGCGCGCGTTCGCAGGATTTTTGGCGTACGCATGGAATTTAAGAAGTAAGACATATTTTTCTTTGATTTGACAGGAGGCGCGTATGTTACCCAATCAGCCGGCGTTGCTGGATGAAACCGACCGGAAGCTCTACACGCTGCTGGCGCTCAGGGAGCTGGGCGGCTGCACGCATACGCAGCTTTTGTATTTCATGTTTGAAAACGATATCATGAGCTATTTTGACCTCGCCCTGGCTTTGCATGAACTGGTGGACGAGGGGCAGCTTGTGCGCACCAATCATCCGCTGGACTACCTGTACGCCCCCACAAGCGCAGGGCTTGAAACGCTATCCTTCTTTATCAACCGCCTGCCGCACAGCAAGGTAGTGCTCATCTGCGACCGTGCTCCGGCCTGGAAGCAGCGCTTTCAGCGTGAGAAGCAATACGCCGCCAAAGTAACGCAAAACGCCAGCGGCGAATACGTGGTACAGCTTAATCTGGTGGAGGGCAACGTGGCCCGGCTGAGCATCGACCTGCCCGTGCCCGAGCACGCCATGGCCGAGCGCATGGCCCGCCGCTGGCCCGAATGCGCAGGCAAGGTATATCAGCAATTGTTGAAAGCGCTTTGTGAGGAAAACGAATGAGCACCTGGTGCATTTTATTATCCGGCGGCAACGGGCTGCGCATGGGCACGCAATCCAATAAAACGTTAATTTCCCTGCTGGGCGAGCCGGCGCTCTGCCGCGCCCTGCGCACGCTGCGCCGCCATGCGGACGGCATAATCCTGGTGATTCGCCCGCAGGATGAAGATGAAACCCGCACGGCGCTAAACGACGCGCAATTAACCGTCGATGGCGTTGCCTACGGCGGGGCAGACCGGCAAGAATCCGTGCGAAACGGCCTGTCGCTTTTGCCGGAGGACTGCGATATCGTGCTGGTGCACGATGGCGCGCGGCCACTGGTGGACGATCAGACGATTGAAAACGTGCTGTCCTCCGTGCGCAAGTATGGCAGCGGCGTGGCCGCCACGCCCGTCACCGATACCATCAAGCGCGTGGGCGCGGACGATATCGTCGCCGATACTCCGCCGCGTGGGCAGCTTCGCGCCGTGCAGACCCCGCAGGGCTTTTCTCGCGACCTACTTTGCCGCGCGCACGCCGAAATCACCGAGCGCTGCACCGACGACGCGGCGCTGGTGGAGCAGCTGGGCGTGCCGGTGCATCTGTGCCCCGGCAGCCCGCGCAACCTGAAGCTGACAACCCCGGAGGATATTGCCTTGGCAGAGTTTTATTTAAGCGGCATGCCGCGCATCGGGCACGGCTACGACGCGCACCGGCTGGTGGAGGGCCGCCGTTTTATCCTGGGCGGAGTGGATATCCCGCATGAAAAAGGGCTGCTGGGCCACAGCGACGCCGACGTACTGCTGCACGCCATTGCCGATGCGCTGTTGGGCGCGGCCGCGCTGGGCGATATCGGCCGGCATTTTCCAGACAAGGATCCGCAGTACGAGGGCATTTCTTCGCTGGTTTTGCTGCAAAAGACGGCTGAAATTCTGCGCAATCACGGTTTTGCGCCCATGAACATCGATGCGACCGTGATCGCCCAGCGCCCCAAGCTGGCTCCGCACATCGACCAGATGCGGGAGAATATCGCCGCCGCGCTAAGCCTGTCCGTGGAAGCGGTCAGCGTTAAGGCTACCACCACCGAGCATATGGGCTTTGAAGGCGAGGAGCTGGGCATCAGCGCGCATGCGGTGGCCATGATCTGCAAAATTTCCGTCTGATTTAATGCAAGAACTTACCATCCTGATTCGTTATATAGGCATACGAAGGAACATGGGAGCGTGAAGTACCAATGTGGACCTGTATCAAATGCAATGCCGTAAATGAAGATACCTACACCATCTGCCCCAAGTGCGGAGCCGCCCGCAGCGCGGGGCGCTTTGGCTCGGGCAACGCCGCCCCGGCGCGCAACGCCGCGGCCTACACTGCGCCTGTGCAGCAGCGGGTCATGCCCTCGGGCGAACCTGCCGCTCCCGCGCACGCCAATGTGGTTGCCCCGCAGACAGCCTATTACGCTGATTTTTCGCATGTGCGCGCCGGGCGCGGCTTCATGCTGCTGGGCAGGGTGCTGGCCATCGTGATGGCCGTGCTGACGCTGCTGCTGGCCTGGCGGCAATACGATGCGGTATCCGCCGCCGTGCTGGGGTTGATTTTTGACGACCTGGCCGCGCTGTCGGCCTTTGTAAAGCTGCTGATCTATATTCCCCTTGCGCTGGCCGCCGCAGCAATCGCCGCCCTGCCCGGCCTGTGGACGCTGGGGCTGGGCAAGGCGCTGCGCCGCCTGAACCGAATGGAGGAGCTGCTTTAAGGCTCGATAGCAAGCACGCTTCAGTTTTGCCGCCCATCGGGCGGCATTTTCTTATCCAAAGCAGTTGCTTTGCCGATACTCAGCCGTTTCCCGCGCTTTTTCGCGCGGGACTTTGCTATTTTGACGTATCTCGCGCGCCGCTTCGACGCGGCCATCCCCTCCCTGCGCGTATACTGCTGTATACAATCACAGCATATGGAGCGTGACAGCCGTGCATCAGGCCATGCAGACGGTTGTACAAAGGAAGCGTGCCGCACATAGAAAAAAGCAGCGTTTGCCGCTGCGGCTTTATCTGCGCGAAAGCGGCCCCGCCCTGGCAGGCAAATTCGGGGAAGCCTTTTTGTTCTTTTTTCTCAGCCTCAGCGAGTGCTTCCGCCTGCCCTCGCCCTTTGCCGTGTGCGCGCTATGCGCGTGGCTGTATACCCGCCGTGGGCTGCTTTTCCCCGCCGCGGGGCTATTGCTGAGCCTGGGGATGCGCCTGCTTTGGGGCGTAGCGATCGATCCGATGCAGTATGCGGGCTGCGCGCTGCTGATGATGCTGCGCTTTCGCCCGCCGCGGGCGGTATGGATTGCCTCCGCTTGGGCTGCCTGCGCACTGTCGCTGCGGTGCCTGATGATGATCTTCTCCCCCGGCACACAGGAGGATATGATTCTGTGCACGGTGTCGCTGATCGTAGGCGTGCTGTGCACCCCGGCCTTTTGCCACGCCGCCGCGCTGGCACAGGAACGCCGTGCCCGCGTGCGCATTGACGATCTGCTGTGCTGCCTGGTGCTGGCCGCCGTGCTGTTGTGCGGCGCGGGCCGGGTAGCAATTGGCATGGTGAATATCGGTTTCGCCCTGGCGGGGCTGGCCATTCTGCTCTCCGCCTGCGTGGGCGGCTGCACGGCCGCCGTGTGCGCCGGGCTGATCGCGGGCATCGCGCTGTCCCTGTGCGGCCATGCCGATGGATATGCGGTGTGCTTCGCCTTCTCCGGCATTGTATGCGGGCTATTCTATGGCCGCAAGCGCTGGGTGCTCGGCGCTATCTATTTATTGTGCGGCGCGTTTACCAGCTACGCCGTGCATTTTTCCATGGATTACAGCTTCATGGCTGCTGCTGCCCTGTCCTGCGTGGTCTTTCTGCTGCTGCCCCGACGGATGGTATCCACCGTGTATGCCTCCGTGCGGCGCATGTCTCCGGACGCCGCGGACAATGCCTCCGCCTACGCTCAATGCATGCGCGCGCAGTGGACAGGCAACCTGCTGCGCTTATCCCAGCTGCTGCCACCCGTGCGCGTGGGCGTGCCGGATGAGGAGGAGCAGTTAGAGGACGTGATGGAGCGCATGTGCACAGGGTGCGAACTGCTGCCCCGCTGCTGGCACAAAAAATCCCCGGAAACCAAGGCGCTGCTAAGCGAGTATTTTCTGCATGGCGACCGCACCGCGCGCATGGCGGATTGTCCCCGTCTGGAAGCCTGGCCCGCCCTGGCGCTGGATTGTGAACGCGCCGCCCAGCAGCGCGCCCTGCGCTGCGCCTATGCCCAGCGGGAGCGCGAGGCCACACGCACGCATCTGTCCGCCATTGCCCAAGCAATGGGCGATCTGTCCGATGGCCGCGACTGCGACCGCGACGATGATGCGCTCATCGGTGAAGCTGCCTACCTGCTGCGCCGCATGCGTGTGCCGGGACGGCTGCTGTACGCGCTGCGCATCCACCAGCATGTTTCGCTGGCGCTGCGGTTTGAATCGCCCCTCACCTCCCAGCGCATGCTGGAGCGCTACTGCGGCGCGCTGTCGCAGCAGCTGGATCTGCCGCTGCACATCGCCCGGCGCAGCAAGGATACCGTCCAGATAGAAGAAACCCCGCCGCTGATGGTGGAGTGCTACCACCTATCGGCTTCGGCGGGGGATGGACGCGGCGAAAACGGCGATTCGCTGCTGCTGCGCTCTGCGCCGGGCGGCACGGAGCTGTCCATGCTCAGCGACGGCATGGGGCATGGCGGGCAAGCGCATGAGGAAAGCGAAAAAACGCTGGAATTGCTGTCGCTGTGCCTGGATTCGGGCTACAATGTGCCGCAGGCGCTGTCGGCCATCAACTGCATCATGCTATCCTCCACAGATGGGGAACAATACGCCACGGTGGATCTTTGCGTATCCGACCTGTGGCAGGGCAAGGTAACGCTGGACAAGCTGGGCGCGTGCCCTTCCATGGTCATCTGCGGCGATACCCTGCGCGTGCTGGAAAGCAGCGCGCTGCCGCTGGGCATCCTGCCCGCGGTGCAATCCTCCACCCACAGCTTTGCCGTGGATGAAAACGATATGGTCATTCAGTTTACCGACGGCCTGGCCGACGCCTGCGGCGGCATGCGCGCGCTGGAAGGGCAGGTGCAGCTGTTCATGCGCGATCGCCTGCACCGCTCCCCCGAAACGCTGTGCACCGCCCTGATGAGCGCGGCCATGCGGCGCTGCGGCGGCGTGCCGCAGGACGATATGACGGTATGCTGCACGCTGTTTAAGCGCCGCAAAAGCAGAAAACGGGAAACCGAAACGCACGAAGGAGCTGGCAGCTTCAATTGACAGCACGCCTGGGCAATGTTAGAATACGCTCATACGTAAGCACAAAAGCGGAGGTTTTACCATGTCAAAAAGAAATTGGCGGAATCTGCAATGGCGGAAGATGCACTATGACCAAAAACTGTGGTTCATTCTCATGTGCTTGCTGCTGTTGTTAATCCTTGTGGCCGCTGCGCTTGACGGCATGGAGATCATAAAAATACCCGACTGGGCCGCACTGCTTTGGGTGGCAGTCAGCCTCTATACCGTTTATAGAAACGTTTACGGTCTGCATATGTATGACGATTCCGAAGCAGACGACGATGATGACGATGACTTTATGTCCATCAGCAAATAACCCATGCCGCCTTGACGGCTTTATTTATCATTACAGCATCATCCCAGCCGCAACATCCTCCACATGATCGCAGAACGCCTGGAAATCGGGATCAGGACGCTGCATATCCGGGTGGGAAAGAAAATACTCCACCGAACGGCGCGCTCCCACGGCATAGGGTGTAAAATCAATGCGGCCAATGCCCGTTACGCGCCGCACTTTGCTGTTGTCAAAGATCACGCTGTTCGCCTTATCGCCCAGGATTGAGCCGTTAAAATCATACAGCCTGCTTTGCGCCAGCAGCCAGGCGGGTACATAGCAGGGGCGATAATCCACCCCCAGAATGTCCGCCAGCGCGCGGTACGCCTGGTTCCAGGTGATTGTTTCATCGCTGGTGATGTGAAAGGCCTCGCCGATGGCGGCCGGATTGCCCAGCAGCCCACAGAAATACACGGCAAAATCCTCAGCCGTGGTCATTACCCACAAGGATTCGCCATCGCAGGCAACTGGCACCCGCTTGCCCTGCATCATGCGCTCCAGCACCGCCCATGCGCCGCCCGCGCCGTGGATTTGCACCGGCAGGCTGCGCTCACAATAGGTGTGACTGGGGCGCACAATCGTAACCGGGAAGCCCGTTCGCGCATGCTCGGCCAGCAACAGCTCCTCGCATGCTGCCTTGTTTCTGGAATACAGCCAGTACGGATTATCCAGTGGCGTATCCTCGGCGATAGGCAGGCGCGGCAGGGGCTTGCAATAGGCGGAAGCCGAGCTGATAAACACATACTGCCGGGCATGATCGCGGAACAGGCGCACATCGCGCGCGGCCTGATCGGGCGTAAACACGATAAAATCGCATACCGCATCATATATGCTATCCCCCAGCAGCTCCGCCACGCGCGCCTCATCGTTGATATCCGCAATCATCTGCCGCACGTTGCCGTCAAAGGGGCGTTCCACGGCGGCATGCTGCCCGCGATTGAGCAGCGTGACCTCCCAGCCCTGTTCCAGCAGTCTTCGTGTTACGCTGGTGCTGATTACTCCCGTTCCGCCGATCATAAGCGCCTTCATCGCAATCCCTCCCATTGTTTTTTATATCATTATAGCGTATCGCGGCGCATCCGGCAAGGCGGAAGCGTTGACAGGAAAATTCCGGGT
Organism: Clostridiales bacterium; assembly: GCA_004556155.1. Lineage (GTDB taxonomy): Bacteria > Bacillota > Clostridia > Christensenellales > Aristaeellaceae > SFMI01. The sequence goes on along the minus strand of SFIM01000015.1, from coordinate 15,647 downwards.
TGCTATAATCAAGCCATCAGGATACGGAGGACGCGGCCATGGGCGATTTGTTTTCATTTGTTTCAGCATGCGGAGCGAATGATTTTTCGCTGCGCCCGCTTTGCGATGTGGACAGGCTGATTTTCGCGCAGCTGTCCTATTGTGATTTTCTGCCTGCCATGCCCTTTGCGCCCTGCCCGCTGCCCCAGGCCATCCGCGCCATGCTTGCCGCCGCGCCCAGCCCCGACGCCTCGGAGGAGCGCTTTGCCTTTCAGCGCAGCGACGATCAGCGGCTGCTGTCGCTGCTTTTGCACGCCCCGCGCTATGCGCGGATCATGTTCATCGACTTTACCCGCCTGCTGTGTCCGGATGGGCAGCAGTTTGCCGCCCTGACGCTGGCAATCGACGGCGCGCGCCTGCTGGCCTATCGCGGCACGGATAACACACTGGCCGGTTGGAAGGAAGACTTAGCTTTAAGCTGCCAGCCCTGTATTGCCTCGCAGCAGGAAGCGCTGCGATATCTGCTGCGTCAGGCGCAGGCACACCCTGGCGCACTGTCGCTATGCGGTCACAGCAAGGGCGGCAATCTGGCGCTGTACGCCGCCCTCCATGCCCCCGCTGACGTGCAGGATCGGCTTGCCTGCGCGGTCAGCTTTGACGGCCCCGGCCTGCCCAGCGAAACGCTGGAGCGGCTTTTAACCCCCGTCCTGGCTGCGCGCACGCGCGTGCTGCTGCCCGAGGGCTCGCTGATCGGCATCCTGTTTTCGCAGCCGCCGCAGGTGCGCACCATCGCCTGCAAATGGATGGGGCCGCTGCAGCATTATCCTTACTTTTGGCAGGTGGAGGACGGTGGCTTTGTGGATAGCCCCCAGACGCTGTTCAGCCGTGCGGCAGCGCTGACAATGGAAAAATGGCTCCTGCGCCTGACGCTTGCCCAGCGCGAGCAGTTTACCGAGCTATTGTTTGATATTCTTCAATCCACTCAGGCGCAGACGCTAAACGATCTGGTGCGCGGCTGGTTTTCAAACACCCTTCCCATCGCCCGCGCCATCCTTTCGCGCGTGGATATGCCCAACATCCGCCTGTGCGCGCACATGTTTTTTTCATTCTGGCGCGCGCTGGCCGAAAGCGCGGGAATTCTGCTTTCCGGATCCGAAAAGCCTTGAATATCGCGGCAATGCATGATAAAATGTAAATAATTTACGCGAGAGGAGCGAAAAGATATGAAAAAGTTCTTTGAGGAGTTTAAGAAGTTCGCCATGCGCGGCAACGTGATGGACATGGCGGTCGGCGTTATCGTGGGCGGCGCGTTCGGCAAGATCGTCACCTCCCTGGTCAACGATCTGTTTATGCCCCTGATCGGCCTGCTGACGGGCGGCGTAAACGTATCGGGTATGTTCCTGCTGCTGGGCAAAGCGCCCGAGGGCACGGTGATTAACACCATCGACGAGGCCGCCGCGGCGGGCATTGCCACCTTTAACTATGGCAATTTCATCCAGACTGTCATTGACTTCATCCTGGTTGCGCTGTGCATTTTCCTGTTTATCAAGCTGGTCAACAAGCTGGAGCATAAAAAGCCCGAAGCCCCCGCGCCAGAACCGCGCAAGTGCCCCTACTGCTTCAGCGTAATCGATGACAAGGCCACCCGCTGCCCCCACTGCACCAGCATGCTGGAGGAAAAGAAATAAGTGAAATTCACAGGCTTTTTCTGGGATTTTGACGGCACGCTGTTTGACACCTATCCGCGCATCAACCGCGCCATGCAAAAGGCCTTTGCCGAAATCGGCATGCAGGTAAGCATTGAGCAGCTGCTTCCGCTGACCAAGGTCTCCCTGCCGCATACCGCGCAGACGCTGGCGGGCGAGCGTGCCAAGGAAGTGCTGCTGGCCTATAACGCCCACGCCGAGGACGAGGGCTACGATACCATGCCGCCATTCCCCGGCGCAATCCGCCTGCTGCAAAGTGTATGCGCCCACGGCGGGCACAATTACCTGTATACCCACCGCAGCCGCAATGCCATCGATGCGCTCAACCACTACGGCATCGCCAGGTATTTCACCGATATCGTCACCTCGGAGGATCATTTTCCCCGCAAGCCCGCGCCCGACGCGCTGCTGTACCTGATGGATAAGCATCACATTTCCCCCGCGCAGTGCGTCATGATCGGCGACCGCGATATCGACCTGCTCAGCGGCATCAACGCGGGCATGGCCGGGGCGCTGTTTGATCCCGAGGGGTTCTACCCGGATTTTGATACGCCCTATCGCTATAACACGCTGACCGAAATGATGCGCGACCTGACCTGGGAAGAGGAGGAGCTGGATCTGAGCCTGGCCGACATGCTGGAAATGCAGACCGAGCTGCACGCCGAGCACCCCGAATGGGGCGCGCTGGACGCCACTGCGGGCCGCAATCAGCTGCTTTGGCTGACAGGTGAGCTGGGCGAGGTGATCGACGTGGTCAAAAAGAACGATCCGGCGCATCTGTCGCAGCCTTGTTATGCGCGCGATTGCCTGACGGAGGAAATCGCGGACGTGATGATGTACCTGAACGACGTGCTGCTGTGCTACGATATCGCGCCCGAGGAAATCTCCCGCGCCTATTATAAAAAGCACCTGTACAACCTGCGCCGCAATTACCGGCAGCAAAACGAGGCTCGATACGGCAAATAAAAGGAGGCGCTGTCCATGCCCGATAAGCCCCAGCACCGCATCACCCAGCCCGGCCCGCTGCATGATGAGCGCGGCCGCCTGACCCAGCGCGGCTACGCTACATCGCTCTTGCTGCAATATGACCGCAGCCGCGTGGCGGCCTCTCCGCTGCGCATCAAGGAGTGGGATTATTACTATATCGGCAATGATTCCTTCGGCCTGACGCTGACGATTGACGATAACGGCTACATGAGCCTGGACAGCATCTCCCTGCTGGATTTTGACGCAAAATGGGAGCAGACCACCTCGCGCATGGGCTTTATGCCTTTGGGGCGGCGAAAGCTGCCCACCACCTCAGCGCGCGGGGATATCGACGTATCCGGCCGCGGGTATGAAATGCACTTCAAAAACGACGGTCTTCGCCGCAGCCTGTATGGCAGCATGCAGAATTTTCGCGGCACGGACGCCATCAGCTTTGATATCACCCTGACCGACGCGCCCCGCGATAGCATGGTCATCGTAACGCCCTTTGCCAAGGATGAAAAGGCGTTCTACTATAATCAAAAGATCAACTGCCTTCGAGCCGAGGGGAGGGTGCTCTTCGCCGGGCGGGAGTATCTGTTTTCCCCCGCAACGTCCTTTGCGGTGCTTGATTGGGGGCGCGGCGTGTGGACCTATGAAAACACCTGGTACTGGGGCTCGGCCTCCGGCATCGCGCAGGGGCGGCGTGTCGGCTTCAACGTCGGCTACGGCTTTGGCGATACCAACGCGGCCAGTGAGAACATGGTATTTGTGGACGGCGTCGCGCACAAGCTATCGCAGGTGACGTTCAACATCCCCATGAAAAACGGGCAGGAGGATTACCTATCCCCCTGGACGTTTACCAGCGACGATGGGCGGTTTGAGATGGATTTCGCGCCCATCCTGGATCGCGCCGCCTGCACGGATGCAAAGCTCATCCTGTCGGATCAGCATCAGGTGTTCGGCCGATACTCCGGGCGCATGATTCTCGATGACGGCAGCGCCCTGGAGGTAAAGAACCTGACAGGCTTTGCCGAAAAGGTACACAATAAATGGTAATGATCTGCCGCGCCTGGCGTGCAGCCGGCGCGGTCTTTTTGTAAGGAGGAATCAGCTTTTATGGAGCATTTATCGCAGGATGCGGCCCTTTTTGCCGCCATTTCGCGCGAGGCACAGCGCCAGCGCGACAACCTGGAATTGATCGCATCGGAAAATTACGCCAGTCCCGCCGTACGCGAGGCCATGGCCACGTGTTTGACCAATAAGTATGCCGAGGGCTATCCCGGCCACCGCTATTACGGCGGATGCGAGTTTGTAGACGAAGTAGAAAATCTGGCCATTGCGCGCGCCAAGCAGCTATTTGGCGCGGAGCATGCCAACGTGCAGCCGCACTCGGGCAGCCAGGCCAACATGGCCGCCTATATGGCCCTGCTGCAGCCCGGCGATGCCATTCTGGGCATGGATCTGAATCACGGCGGCCACCTGACGCATGGCTCGCCTGTCAATTTCAGCGGCAAGCTGTACCGCTTTCACAGCTATGCTACCGGCGAAAACGGCCTGATCGACTATACCGCCATCCGCGAGCAGGCGCTTGCCGTGCGTCCGCGCATGATCGTGGCGGGCGCATCCGCCTATCCGCGCACGATTGACTTTTCCATTTTCCGCAATATCTGCGATGAAGTAGGCGCGTACCTGATGGTCGATATGGCGCACATCGCTGGGCTGGTGGCGGCGGGCTGCCATCCGTCGCCTGTGCCCTATGCCGATATCGTCACCACCACCACCCACAAAACGCTGCGCGGCCCGCGCGGCGGCATGATTCTGTGCCGCGCAGAATACGCCAAGGCCGTGGACAAGGCGGTTTTCCCCTGCACGCAGGGCGGCCCGCTGCTGCATGTAATCGCCGCCAAGGCCGTCTGCCTGGCAGAAGCGCTGCAGCCTGCGTTTATCCAGTATCAGCAGCAGATCGTCCGCAACGCCGCTGCGCTGGCCGATGCGCTGCTGACTCAGGATTGCCCGCTGGTATCCGGCGGCACGGACAACCACCTGATGCTGATGGATCTGCGCAGCGCACCCATGACAGGCAAGCAGCTGGAGCTGGCGCTGGACGCGGTGCACATCACCGCCAACAAAAACATGATTCCCAACGACCCGCGCAAACCCAACGAAACCAGCGGCCTACGCCTGGGCACACCTGCCGTGACTACGCGCGGCATGCGCGAGGACAGCATGGCGATCATTGGCCGCTGCATCGCCGACGCCCTGTATCAGCGCCGCCCGGCGAAGGAGATTGCCACCGAAGTATTGTCGCTGACGCAAAAATACAGCCAATATCTATGAGGTGCATATGACGCACAATTATCCGTTTTTGGACGCGCTGCTGCGCAGTTATCCCGGCTCGATCTGGGATTACAAGGCTGAGTGGGGCTGGGAGCGTTATCAGGTGAGCGGCAAGATGTTCGCCGCCACCTGCCTGCCCGGCCCCGAGCATCATGCCTATGCCGGCCATCCCCTGCTGACGCTCAAATGCGATCCCCTGCACGCGCAGGCCCTTCGCACCGAGTATCCCGATATCCGGCCCGGCTTTTACATGGATAAAACAAACTGGATTTCCATCTTTCTGGATGGCAGCGTGCCCGAAGCCCTGCTGCGCGACCTGTGCGCGCAGAGCTACCAACTGGTTTTCAGTAAGCTGACCAAGAAAATGCAACGGGAAATCAAGGGAGAATAAGCAAAGCGGAGAATGCCGCAGTTGGCATTCTCCGCTTTTTGTATGGCTCATTTTTCCTTTTTCGCAAACAATCTCACAAGTCCGCGCAACGCGCGAGGCAGCTTCACGCATACAATCCGCACCGCCATGGGCATCCCTCCTATTTGCGAAGCAGCAGCAGCCCCACGATCATCAGCGCCGCGCCAATCAACGACAGCCACGCCCACAACGGCACGCACAGGATAATCAGGATCACGCCCGCCACAATCAGCACAATGCCGATGATGCGGGTGATCTTTCCGCCTTTGGATGGATACTTGGCAATGCGCACCGGCTCGCAGGGCATACGCGCCACCTCCTTGTGCTCCATCCTATGCGGCAAAGGTGGCTGTTATGCCGGGATGCGATACAGGCGCATCGCGTTCTGCGTGGTGATCTGCGCCAGCTCTTCTGCGCTCACGCCGTGTACCTCGGCCTGCTTTTCCAGCACATAGCGCACATAGGCAGGCTCGTTACGCTGACCGCGCAGAGGCACGGGGGTCAGATAGGGACTGTCCGTTTCGATTAGCAAGCGCTCCAGCGGCACGGTCTGCGACGCGGATACGACCGAGGCGGCTTTTTTAAAGGTGATCGGCCCAGCAAAGGAGACGTAAAAGCCCATTTTTATATACTCGCGCACCAGCTCAGCGCTGGCGGAGCAGCAGTGAATCACGCCCTGCGGCAGCCGATCCGCCCGTGCACGCAGCATATCATAGGCGTCTCCATGCGCATCGCGAATGTGCAAAATGACCGGCACATCCAGCTGCCAGGCAAGCTCTAACTGCTCGGAGAATACCTGTTTTTGGATATCCCGGGGAGAAAAATCATAGTAGTAATCCAGCCCGATTTCCCCCAGCGCCACGCATTTGGGCTGCGCAAGCAGAGCCTTGAGCTGCTCCAGATAATCCGCCGGCGCATCCTTGGCTTCGTGTGGATGCACGCCTGCCGCGGCGTAAATAAAATCATATTGCTGCGCCAAATCCAGGCAGCGCCGAGAGGACGGCAGATCGCTGCCCACGCAGGTGCAGCGCGTTACGCCCGCCTCGCGCATACGCGCGATGGCCTCGGCGCGATCTAAATCAAACTTTTCATCATCCAAATGGCAATGGGAATCAAACAGCTGCATTATCATTAACCTTCGTTTTGCTTGGCAGTATCCGGATATTTGAGGTTGTATGCCGCAATACAGTTCTGGATGACGTTAACCGCCTCTTCGCGCCCGCACATCTCGGTCACCTTGGTCTTTTTGTTTTCCAGCATCTTATAGACCTCAAAGAAATGCGAGAATTCATCCAGCTGATGCCGGGGCAGGCCGGAGATGTCGCGGTAGCAATTCATGGAAGGATCGCGCAGCGGCAGCGCGATGATTTTCTCATCCGCCGATTCGCCGTCCACCATGCGGATCATGCCGATGGGATAGCAGCGCACCAGCGTCAGCGGCAGAATGCTCTCCTGGCACAGCACCAGCACGTCCAGCGGGTCGCCGTCCCCTGCATAGGTGCGCGGGATAAAGCCGTAATTGGCCGGATAGTGCGTGGCCGTGTACAGCACGCGATCCAGAATCAGCATACCCGTTTCCTTATCCAGTTCATATTTGTTTTTGCCGCCCTTGGAAATTTCAATGCAGGCGATAAAATCTTCCGGGGTAATGCGTTCCGCCGATATGTCGTGCCAGATGTTCAAAAATTTCCCTCTTTTCTTTATTCATCCATGATTTGCGACTGCATTTTCAGGTAATCCTCGCGGGTAATCAGGGTACGGCGGGGCTTGGGGCCCTCATCCTGGGATACGATGCCCATGTTGGCCATGGTATCAATCAGCTTGCCCGCGCGGGAATGCCCCAGTCCCAGGCGGCGGCGCAGCATGCTGATGCTCATCTGCCCGCTCTCCACCGCCATGGCGATGGCGCGCTGCAGCAGCTCGTTTTCAGTATCCGCCTGGAATTCCGGCTCGTCCGCATGCCCATTCTTGCTATTGGCTGCCTTTTCCTCCTCAGCCGTCACGCGCTCCATATGCTCGTCGATGCGGTCGTCATACAGCGCGTCGTTATGCTCCTTGATATAGTCGGTAATCTCGGACACCTCGTTATCTGACACAAAGCAGCCCTGCACACGCAGGGGACGGAACTCGCTGCGCGGGAAGTAGAGCATATCGCCCTTGCCCAGCAGCTTTTCCGCGCCGACAGAATCGATAATGGTGCGGCTGTCCACGTTGTTAGCCACGGCAAAGGCAATGCGGCTGGGGATGTTGGCCTTGATTACGCCCGTGATAACGTCCACCGAGGGGCGCTGCGTAGCAACGATCATATAAATGCCCGCGGCGCGCGCCAGCGCGGCCAGGCGCTGGATGGACTCCTCCACGCTCTTGCGGCACTGCACCATCAGGTCGCTGAACTCATCGATAATGGCCACGATATCGGGCATTTTGTCGTTGTCGTTGGTCATTTTCTTGTTGTAGCCCGCGATATTGCGCACGCCGGCCTGCTGGAATTTGCGGTAGCGGTCGCCCATCTCCTGCACCAGCCAGTCCAGCGCGGCGGCAGCCTTCTTGGGATCGGACACCACCTCGGTCAGCAGATGCGGAATGCCGTTATAGGGCTGCAGCTCTACCAGCTTGGGATCGATCATGATCATGCGCACCTGCTGGGGCGTAGCGCGATAGAGAATGCTTTGAATGATGGCATTGATGCACACCGATTTACCGCTGCCGGTAGCGCCGGCAATCAGCATATGCGGCATATCGGACAGCTCGCAGATGATGGGCGTGCCGGTGATATCCTTGCCGATGGCCACAGCCGTGGGTGAGGGATTGGCGCGCATGGCGGGACTGTCCAGCACCTCTTTGAGCGTCACCATGCTGACCTTCTGATTGGGCACCTCGATGCCCACCAGCGACGTGCCAGGGATGGGGATTTCAATGCGCAGACCCACGGCCTTCATCGTCATGGCCAGGTTGTTGGAGATGGTGTTAAGGCGGTTTACGTTTACACCGTCAGCCAGGCGCAGGGCAAAGCGCGTAATCGCCGGACCATGCACCACATACTCCACCCGCGCCTCGATATTAAAGGAGGCCAGCGTATGCTCCAGCAGCTGCGCGCGGCCATTGTCCTCGGCGGAGGTATCGGTCAGCTGACGCTTGGGCTCCTGCATCAGCGTCAGCGGCGGGAAGGCATACTTGCCCGTAACGGCGCGGATGGCCTCGGCCGTGTGCTTCTGGGCAAAGGGATCTTGCTTAGGCGCGTTTTCATTGCGCGGCGTGATAGGAATACGCTCGCCCGTCAGCTTGACGGCAGGATCGGTATATACCTGCTTGACCTCGCCCGAAACATGCCGCCCGCCGCTGACCGTGCTGGCGCTCATCGGAATCGGCACAGGCTTCATGGATGCGGCCGGAATGCGCTGCTGCTCTACCTGTGTATCATCGATAGGCGGGATATCCTCACTGCGCTCATACCAAGGCAGCTCATCCTCGGACTCCTCCGGAGGCTGCTCATCGGGCTGCGGCGCGGGGGCGGATTGATCAAAGAAGCTGCCAAAAGGCGCGGGCTGCGGCGTGTCGCTCGGCTCCGCAGGCTGTGTGGCAGGCTCCATCTGCTCCGTCTGTTTTTCCGCCGCGCGCTGACGGCGCGTTTTGCGCGCAGGCTCGGCGGCCGGCTGCGCATAGGGCTCTCCCACCGGGATATGCTCCTCGTACAATACGCCTGATTCCACCGGCACAAAGCCGCGCTGCATCATGGGATCGGGCTGTGGCTCGGCCTCCGGCTGCATCGTGGGCGCATCGTCCGGCACCAGATAGGAAGGTTCGGGATCGCTCTGCACGCTGGTGGTGGTATAGTTGACCGTCTGCGGGCGAATGAGCGGCTCCACGGGATGCTGCTGCTGCGGCTGGGGCGCGCTTTGATATGCATCGGTCTGCGGCGGCAGATCCTGCTGCGCCAGCTCCTGCTCCTGTTGGTGGCGCTGATAGCGGCGATCGCTCATGGAGGTGATCAGCTCCGCCGGGTTCAGGCGCAGCAGCACCAGCAGCAGCACCAGCTCCAACATGATCAAAAGCGTCGCGCCGCCCACGGTGTTGAACACGCTGTACACCGGATAAGCAATCAGCATGCCCAGCAGCCCGCCGCCAGCCAACTGGCCGCCGTTAAAGCCGCGCAGATTATACGCGCCCGTCAGGTACGCGCTAAAGGAGGTATTATCGATCAGTCCCAGCACATTTTTATTGTTGTTGGCAATGTAATTCATCAGCGTGTTGCCGCGGCTGGACACGCTGGTGACCAGCGTCAATATGCCCAACAGGCACAGGTACATGGCCAGCAGCAGCAAATAGGCGCGCGGGGATATGCGCCTGCGCGCGGATACGCACAACATCGCCCCGCCAGCCAGGGCAAACACAGGCAGCAGCGGGCACAACACGCCCGCCAGGCCGTTGGCCGTATCGCGAAACAGCCGCAGCGTGTTCCAGGCCGATACCGTGCTCATCACCATGGCAAACGCCCAGCCCAGGCCAATCGCCAGCAGCACGCCGCCCAGCGCCAGGCGCAGGGGGCCGCCGCGATCGGTTGTCAATATCTGCGCATTCTTTGCTTTCGCCTGCGCCATGAATTCTATCTCCTTATCAGCGATTGTTATGGATTGGTCGCGGTAATTTCCGCCGCGTAAAGCAGCTGCGTCTCCGTGTCAAAATAGAACGTCAGCGTGTATGCGCCGCATGCATATTGCAATCCCTTTCCCACAGGCATACGATTGTATTCCGCCGTCTCGGCGCTGATTTCCACGCTTGCCTGCGGCTCTCCCAGCAGCGCGATAACATTCTGCTGCGCGGCCGCACCCGTGCTCAATCCGCCCAGGCAGATTTCACGGCTGCGCACGGCGGTGATCAGGGCAGCTTCGTCATCCTCCGCGCCTCGGGGCGCGACAGCATACGCACCATAAAACAGAGGGGATTCAAATTCGAAGATTTCGCCATCCTCGATATAGTCCGGCTCGCTCAGCGTACCATAGGCAGTCAGCGCCGCATGCAGGCTTTCCCCCACGCGCAGCTCGGGCATCCCGGCCAGGTATCCCTGCGCCGCCGCATCGCGCACCTGCTGGGCCAGCTGCCCGGCCGGCAAGCCATCCTGGGGCGATACGCCCGCGGGCAGAAGGTCTGCCAGCAGATCATACCGAATCAGTACCGCGCCGCTGTTGCCCGAAAAGAAGCTAAAGCGCTCCGCCGGATAATGAATCAGCAGCCCTCGGGGCGTAAAGCACACGCTGTCCAGCGGCACGGGCAACAAGTCGTTTGCATCCAGATAAGTGTTCAGCTGCTCCTGATAGCCCTCCACACAGGCCGTCAGGCGCTCCTCCAGCGCCGTCTCATCCAGGATCAGCGCGTCCAGCGATACGCTTTCGCCCGTATCCAGATTGATCAGCGCCGTGCGCACCTGCTGTCCATATCGGCCGAAGCGAATGCTGCCTGAGGCCGTCAGGCACAGGCTTTCCAGCTGCGCGCCGTCCGCAAGGGTAAACGCATAGCGCTGCGTCTGCAGCGTTACCCCTTCGCCCAGCGCCAGCAGCTGTGCGGATTGCTCCGCAATCCATTGCGCAGAAAAAGCGTTGTCCTCCGTCTGCGTTATCTCCGCGCAGGCCATGCCCAGCGGCAGGGTCATTAGGCAGGTCAGAATGATCGCAAGCAGTTTTTTCATCATGCGTTTACACCTCCGTTTCTACGCTTTATTGTACCGCAAAGGGCTTTTGCCTGTCAAACGCCGGGGAAGATTGTACAGTTTGGCTGTGAAATCGCACAGGCTTTCGGCAATATAATCCAGGTTTTTCTGATCCGCCTGAGTGTCGCGCCTGGTGTGGATATCGGTGGTATAGAAGCCCATGCCCTTCTTGCGGCGACAAGCCACGATGACCACGCCGCAGCGGAAGGCCTGATGATCGGAATTGCACACGCTGCCCGTGACGCCATAGCAATGCGGCTGCAGGCCGTCGCGGGGCGTAAAGCTCTGCTCCAGCATCGCGTACTCCGTCTTGGCGCGGGCATAGTTTTTGCCAATCACCAAAATGTGCTCGCCAACGCCCACGCAGTCCATGTTGATCAGCAGCGTTTGCTTTTTGATCTTGGGATTAGCCGCCGCGAAGGCGCGGGAGCCCAGACGGCCCTTTTCTTCATTATCAAACAGGATGAACGCGGCCTTTTCGCGCTGCTCCTTGGGCATGCGCGCCATGGTTTCCATCACCGCGGCCACGCCCGAGGTGTTGTCGTTCACATTGTTTGGGTTAGCCGGCCCGGCAATCATCAGCAAAAGCAGCGCATAATAGACCACCAGGGCGATGATCAGCGACAGGCTTGCATTGCGCATCAGCAGCTGCGCGCCCACAAAGGCAATGGCAGCGGCCAGCAGCAAAACCAGAATGATCCCCAGCTGATACAGGGCAAACATGGGGATATTGCGCGGCGTCATCAGGTTGGGAATGGGCAAGCGCGCCGGGGTATCATAGTGGGCGGTATAGATCACCTGCGCATGCTCGGGGCTGCCAAACACCACGTTGCAGTGCCGTCCGCGCGCCAGCTCCTCCACCCGCGCGGAATAGCCCAGGGTCTTGCCCTGCGCTACCGCCCATTTGCGAAACGCTTCTTTTTCTTCATCGCGCTTCCGGACCGGAAAGCGCGCCGTAATATCCTGCAAGTAGCTCATTTTACTCTCCTATAATTTATAAAGCGTGCATTTTTCATTATAATGGGCGGCAAAACGGATGTCAATTGTGCGCACATCAAAAGCCCCCCGGAATTTTCCGGGAGGCTGATTTTCGCTTGAAAAGGCGATTAGGCCTTCTTGGCGATCTGCGCCAGCTGGGCGAAGCCCTCCGCGTCGTTGACAGCCAGATCGGCCAGCATCTTGCGGTTGACCTCAACGCCCTGCTTCTTCAGGCCGCTGATAAGGGTGGAATAGTTCATGCCGTTCAGGTGAGCGGCGGCGTTGATGCGGGTGATCCACAGGCTGCGGAACTCGCGCTTGCGCAGCTTGCGGCCGGTATAGGCATAACGCAGGGAGCGGCGAACCTGCTCGCTCGCGGTGCGATACTGCTTGGACTTCGCGCCAAAGTAGCCCTTTGCCAGCTTGAGCACCTTACGACGCTTCTTATGGGCGGTAACAGCCCTCTTAATACGTGCCATGGTAAATCCTCCTTGCCGGAAATGGGCTTATTTGTACGGGATCAGCGTGCGGATGGTAGCGGCTTCAGCCTTGTTCTGCAGCACGCCGCCCTTGCGCATATGACGGATGCGCTTGGTGGTCTTCTTGTTGAGGATGTGGTTGCAGTTCATGCTCTTATGCTTGACCTTGCCAGTCTTGGTCAGAGAAAAGCGCTTGGCTGCGCCGCGATGCGTCTTTTGCTTAGGCATAGGGGTTCCTCCTTCCAGGAATGATATAAGGATTATTCGGCGGCAGGCGCGCTTTGCGCGGCCTTGGCCTTGTCACCCTTGACAGGTTTGTCCGCCTTGGGGCCCAGGATCATGATCATGTGCCGGCCTTCAAGCGAGGGACGCTTTTCGACTACGGCGACGTCCTTGGTGCGATCAACAAAATCCTGCATCACCTTCAGGCCGATTTCCGTGTGGGTAATCTGCCTGCCGCGGAAACGAATGGAAACCTTGACCTTATCGCCGCCCTGAAGGAACTTGATGGCGTTCTTGGCCTTGGTCTGCACGTCGTTTTCCTCGATGGTGGCCGAAAGCTGCACTTCCTTGACGGAAATGACCTTCTGGTTTTTGCGCATTTCACGCTCGCGCTTGGCCTGCTCGTAGCGATGCTTGTCATAGTCCATCAGCTTGCAGACAGGCGGCTGGGCGTTGGGCACAATTTTGACCAGATCCAATCCGGCCTCCTCGGCCAGCTCCAGCGCGCGCTGCGTGGGCAATACGCCCAGCTGGGCGCCGTCCGCGCCGATTACGCGCACCTCGCGGTCGCGGATTTCTTCGTTGATCATCAGTTCGGCAGCTATGTCGATGCACCTCCATCATGATTCCGGTTTTGAAATAGAAAAAGCCGGCGGATGAAACCACCCGCCGACGCACAAATAACATTGCAGATCGGATTGCCTGCACCGGGCGAAACGGAATTCGCGGGGTGAGGAGCGGGCGGCTCCTGCTTAACGCAGTGACTATTATAGCAGGGATAGCGCGCAGTGTCAAGGCCTTTTTCCAGCTTTTTCGTCCGGTTTTCATGCGCTGCGCTTGATTTTTTCGCATTTTGCATCGTATAATAGCAATAAGAACGGAGGTTTGCCGCATGAAAACGCTGATTGAGCTGTATGATGAGCGCCCGCTGAAAAACGTGCTGAGCACCGAGGTATTCTCCCCCGAGCGCACGGTGTTCATCTGCCCGCCGGAGGTAGGACGCGATGCGCGTCTGCAGCAAAAGCTGCGCGAGTATTTTGCCCATCGCGGCGTGCAGGCCGAATTGGAATTCGTCACCGCCAGCCTGCTGGACGCCTCCGCCGTGGCCAAGCATCTGCGCGAGGTGGTAGCCCGCTATCCCGACTGCGCGCTGGATATCGCCGGCGGCACGGACGCGGCGCTGTTTGCCGCCGGGCTTTTGTGTGCCAATGTCGATATCCCCGTGTTCACCTACAGCCGCAAGCGCAATACGTTTTTTGATATTCGCGGCGCGGCCTTCGCGCGCGATCTGCCCTGCCAGGTACGGCTGCGCGTGGAGGATTGCTTCCTGATGGCGGGCGGCGCGATGCGCACCGGGCGCGTGGACAACGCCGTGCTTGCGCGCTATGCCGAGCTGATCCCCCAGCTGTATCTCATTTATATGAAGCATCGCCGGCAATGGAACGGTATCGTCACCTACATTCAGCGCATTTCGCAGGGACAGGAAGTCCATCCTACCCTGCTGGCACAGGGCGCGTATCAGGTAAAAGCGCCGCAGGGCGGGCGCGTGCAGGCCAACCCGGACGCGCTGCGGGATATGCAGTCCGCCGGACTGATCGACGACTTGTCTATCAGTGAGCAGGAGGGCGTGCGTTTCTCCTTCCGCGATGCGCAGGTGCGTGCCTGGCTGCGCGATGTTGGCAGCGCGCTGGAGCTGCATATTTACCAATCCTGCCGCGCGCTGGGCGTATTTGATGACGTGCGCACCAGCGTGGTAGTAGATTGGCAAGGCGGCAATCAGCCCGACGCCGTGACCAACGAGATCGACGTGATGGCCACCTGCGGCGTGCGCCCCATCTTCATCAGCTGCAAAACCTGCGATGTGAAGACCGAGGCGCTCAACGAGCTGGCCATCCTGCGTGATCGCTTTGGCGGGCAGATTGCCCGCGCCGCCATCGTCACAGCCGAGCGCGGCCGCGCCCCCATGCGCCACCGCGCCATGGAGCTGGGCATCGATGTGATCGACCTGGAAGACCTGCAAGGCCCCGACCTGGCGCGCCGCCTAAAGGCGCTGAGCCGGTAAAGCTGTTTAGCTTGCAAAACTGAAAAATTCAAATAATTTCCTTCTCTTGCAGGATTCCTCTTTGCTTTTGTCGAATTTAGAGGGATATAGAGGCTCCGTTTCGTCGTAATATAGTCATCGCTTTCCATTCGAGAATGACAGTATCTTTTACAGAAAGAGGAGGCACTCCCTTGCTGTATTGTAAAAGCAAAAGAAAGGCTTCTATGTGCAAGAAAGCTCATTTGCTTTGGGTGGTTCTTTTTGTAATCATCTTCTTTTCACAAGCATCCGCAGAAATCACGCCTCCTGAAAATGACATAAATGGCAATCCAAGCATTGATTTGCAGCAATGATCCATCAATGAGCTCTTATCCCTACAAAAAGAAATACAGAGAATTCTCGCTGATAAAGGATATGTGCAATACGAAGAGCTAGACCGCGGTTCAAAGGGAGATTCTGTTAGTAGTGTTCAACAAAGGTTAAAAGAGCTTTTCTTCTACAGCGGAAGTATAACCGGGAAATATGATACTGAAACACAAAAGGCATTCAAGCAATTTGAGAAATACAACAATCTTACAAATGACGGGAAAGCATCACAGTCCGATTTGCTTATTCTGTTCAGCTCAGCCGTTCTATCAAAGCCGACTTCGTCTCCTGCAGCAGCCGTTACTTCTACTCCTGCTTTAGAACGTGTTCACACTATTGACAATAAAGAAATATCTGATATAATGGAGCCATGCAGATAACGCAGGAGCAGTATGAAAAGATAGCGAAACATCTCCCGAGACAGCGCGGAAACGTCAGCATGAGCAATCTTCAACTG
>SFIM01000060.1 GCA_004556155.1 Clostridiales bacterium | reverse complement strand
CTCCGTGTGGTAACTGAAAATGCGGTCCGTCTTTCAGGGTCTTCCAGTCGCCGCCCCATTCCACCGGAATATTCAGTTCCCGGCTGGCCTGTCTGAATGCTGCTGCGATTTTTTCGTACAGCGGCCATTCCCATGACACCTGGCTGCCGATATAAGCCACAACATCCACGGCATGCCCCGTAAGGTGGCGACTGTTCATGGTCTGGCTCTTACCCGTGGCCACAAGTTGCTTCTGGCGGTAACGGCTGCGCAACCCTTCGGTGATACCAAAATCCACTTCCGAGATTTCCAGTGCCCGCCGGGTCACTTTCACCAGATCAGGATTTACGCCCTGCAAATTATTTTCGCTCCGGCTGCTGAATTTAAATGTGTTGCTCATTCGTCCTTCTCCTTCACCCTGCGATTAAAGGCCGCAATAACCTTGTCGCGTGCTTTCTCTGCCCCCATAAAACCGATTGATGCGCCGATAAACGTCACAGCATCTTCAGGAAACCCGAAGAAGCGCAACGACCCGGCCACGGCCATGGCAAGAACGCCGCACGCCAGCGATCCCGTTACGGTCTGAACCAGTGTTCGCCCGTCATAAAGACTCATCAGCGCGGAAATGCTGACTGCCGCGCCTACTGCATACACCGTTGGCAGGTGGTCAAAGAGCCACGCAATAACCTGCTCTGTGATCCCTGTTTGAATGGTGCTCACTGCTACTCCCCCCACAACTGAATCATTTCTCGTTTCTTCTTCTCCGGCTCCGGCATCTCCACTTCCTGCCCGGCGTCCAGAAATACCTGCTGACAGAGTCCGGGGTTGGCATCCAGCACCTTTTCGGTGACGCCCTGCGTCGTGCCGTAGTACCGGAAACAGAGCGAATCCACGGTGTCGCCTTCCAGTGCCTTCACTTTCATCAGCACAATTCCGCAAAGATTCGCGGGCGGCACAGAATGTCAGAGATGGCCCAGCTCACATCGCGCCACAAATCCGATGTCTGTATATCCAGTGCGTCCGCCCGGCGGTCGCCCTTGTCCGTTGTGTCCGCATCGCGGTAACGCTCCAGAATCAGGGCGCGTGTGGCGGTGTAAACAGCATTGCGCCAGTGCCAGAGATTGACGCTTTCTCCGTTAATTACGGGTGCCGGAACATCGGCCAGCGTCTGATGGCCAGCTGCCTGCTGTTCCTGCTGCCATGCTTCCAGCTCGCGGGTAACGTGTGCCACAGCCCCGGTGGCAGTATGCAGCAGGCGGGAGGTGGTCACGCGGCCCGGCAGTCGTACCGCCAGACGCAGCTCGCGCAGCACAATATCCGGCCAGAATGCACCCGCTGAAATGCGGGTATCGCCATCATCGGTATCGGTGATGTCGTCCTCTGCGGGTCTGGGTTCAGTTCTGGCAACCATACTCATGGGGTTCACTCCTGAAAAAAATCGGGCGGTGGGTGCGCGGTGTAAACGGTCACGGAGTCAAACCGGAACACCGCGCACGCCGCCCGCTGACGGGGTCAGTCGTTAACCGCGCTTCGCCTTCTGCGTCGCGGTGGTTTTTCGTGTTGCAGGCTTCCGCGTTGTCTTTTTACTTTTGCTGCTTTCGTCCTGCGTCTGCTGTGCGCTGGCGTCTTCTGGTGCGGCTGCGGAATCAGCTTTTTTCAGGGCGCGGGAAAGGGTTGCAATCTCGCGTTTCACACCTGCGTTCGGGTTCAGGTGCATTGCTTCGCGCAGCAGCTTCAGTGACAGGGCCATGCTGTCCGTATCACTCAGGCCACGGCGGGCAAAGGCGCACGCTTTGCATAATTTGGCGCGCACTTCGTCCGGCATGTCCTGGTCGGTGACAATCTCCCGGAGGGTGTCCAGTGGTTCGATAAAGGCGGACAAATCCGCGTCGGCATCCGTCCCGGCCTGCGTCAGTACCGGATTACAGATTTCTTCGGTCAGTACCGTGGCAGCAGTACGTCCAAAGTTATCCGGCATGATGAGGTTGTGACGGACCACATATGCACCAATACGCAGCGCCAGCGGAAGATCGCCGCAGTCAATCGCCCAGACCATCAGCGTGGCAATCACTTCATCCTGCTGCCCGCCGTCAGCCTCCAGCGTTCCCTCAATCCAGCCGGAAAAGTCCGGCAATAACTCTTTTTTGATGGCGGCTTTCGCGCTTCTGGCCTGTACGCCCTTAAGCCGGGCCTGTGCCAGACGCAGACGATACAGCACCTCTTCATGCGCGGTACGCGCGGCGTGGTCCACGCCTTCATTCGCCCGGCCTGCGCGCTGTGCCATCACGTTCTGCCAGTGTTGCTGTGCAGGAGTAATCATTTTTTCTCTCCGTTACAGGCGGGCATGATGCCCGCCGTGAGGTGATTAGCTGTCGGCGAACTTCAGGCCAGTGACCATCGCGCACTTGCCATAGTCTTCAACGACATAAGCGTCATTGATGGACTGGTAGGTGGCGATGCGGTTGTATTCCGGCTCGTCTTTCATCAGGCGACGCATTGTTCCTTTCTGCCAGTAAATTGACAGGTTGTTGAACGAGGTGATCAGCATCGTTGCATCCGGGAAGAACGGCGCAAGGAATACATCCAGCCCGCCAATGGCGCGCGATGACAGGATGAGCTGTCCGGCAAGTAATTCCGCATTGGGATTCTGGCCGCTGATGCTGTTCAGCACGGGCAGACGCAGCGAGTTAAACAGGTTGCGCCCCATAATCACCACGAGGTCGTCAGCTTCCTTGTGCCATTCATCCAGCAGGGATGAGCGCGCGTCCTGTACCAGTGCATCAGCGTTCGCATATTTACCCGCGTGCGCCACGGTGTTGTCCATGTTGCGGGAGGTCAGCGTTACATCATTCATAACGCGCTCGCTGGCGTCGGTTCTGATGTGCTCCAGCCATCCCACGTTAACGTCCTGAAGCAGCTTGTTAGTGCTGAAGTTGGACTCATC
>SFIM01000041.1 GCA_004556155.1 Clostridiales bacterium | reverse complement strand
GAATTATCTCAATCAGTTCGTCGGCAAGACCGCGCCCGTGGACGAAGCGTCCATCGACGTGGTAGCCGGTGCGACCGTGAGCAGCAAGGCGGTTGTTGCGGCTGTCAACGCTGCCTGCGAGAATCTGCCCGAGGCTGGGATCACCGTCATCGGCGGTGCGGACAGCGCGACGGAGATTGTCGTGGACGAAAACCTGCCCGCCGCCGAAGAAGCGCCCGGCACGGTGCTGACCGCGCAGGGCAAGGGTCTGACGGGCGAGTTCCCTGTGAATGTGACCGTGGACGAAAGCAACGCCATCGTGAAGGTGGAGCTGGGCGACAGCAGCACCGACATGGATGCGAACTTCCTGAACATGGTTAAGACCGACGCGAATTACCTGAATCAGTTCGTCGGCAAGACTGCGCCTGTGGACGAAACGTCCATCGACGTGGTAGCCGGTGCGACCGTGAGCAGCAAGGCGGTTGTCGCGGCTGTCAACGCTGCCTGCGAGAATCTGCCCAAGGCCGAGCCCGCCGCCGAGGAAGCGGCCGGCACGGTGCTGACTGCGCAGGGCAAGGGCCTGACGGGCGAGTTCCCGGTGAATGTGACCGTGGACGAAAGCAACGCCATCGTGAAGGTGGAGCTGGGCGAGAGCAGCACCGACACGGATGCGGGCTTCCTGAACATGGTTAAGACCGACGCGAATTATCTCAATCAGTTTGTCGGCAAGACCGCGCCCGTGGACGAAGCGTCCATCGACGTGGTAGCCGGTGCGACCGTGAGCAGCAAGGCGGTTGTCGCGGCTGTCAACGCCGCCTTCGCCAGCCAGGGGGAGTAAGCCATGTACGAGGTACTTGAGAATATTCTGACGCAGGTTACCCAGTACAGCATCATGATTCTGGAGGTTGTGGGCGTGGTCGTCATCATGGCCACGGCTGTGCGCTGCATGATCGCGGGGATCAAGCGCAACCACATCGTGCCGCTAATGCTGGGCAAGGGCATCGCCCTGGCGTTGGAATTTATGCTGGCCAGCGAGGTGCTGCGCACCGTGGTAAGCCCGGACACCAAGGATCTCATCGCCGTGGGCGTTACCGTGCTGCTGCGCGGCGCGATGACCGTGCTGATCCACTGGGAAAGCAAAAACGAGGAGTCCCATGAGGCCAGGCACGCCAATTCCGAGCAGGAGGCTGCATGCGCAAAAAAGAAATCCTGATTGTGGCGGGAATCCTCCTGCTGGCGGTGGTAAGCCTGGCGGCTTATCGCCTGCTGGGCAGGGGGAAGACCGCGACAGGCAAGATAAACGTCTATGTAAACGGCGCGCTCTACGCCAGCGAACCCCTGCGCCCCGGACAAACCCTGACCGTGACGCAGCAGGACGGCAGCACCAATGTGATCCGCATGACGGAGGGAGGCTTCTATATGGAATCCTCCACCTGCCATAACCAGCTGTGCGTGCAGCAGGGCGAGGTCACGCGGGATAACTGGAGCAGGCGCGCGCTGGGCGCGCACATCCTGTGCCTGCCCAACCGCGTGAACGCGGAGCTGGAGGTGGAGGCGGCAGCCTCCCCGGTGGAGGCGCCGGACGCATAGACATCCCGGTTTACCCAACAAGCAAGGCAGAAAGAACCATTAAATAAAAGGTGGGATCGCAGTTGAAAGCAACATTCCGCGGGGGCGTACACCCGGCGCACGGCAGCAAGGCCCAGACCCAGGGCCTGGCCACGCGCAGCTTTGTTTCCGATACGGTGCGCATCATCATGAACATGAACATCGGCGCGCCGTCCCAGCCCTGCGTAGCCAAGGGCGACCATGTGAAAATCGGCCAGGTCATCGGCGAGCCGGTGGGCTTCCTGGGCCTGCCGGTGCATGCCAGCGTGTCGGGCGAGGTGGTATCGGTGGAGCCGATTCCCTACCTGTCCGAGCAGCCGGCCATGTGCGTAACCATTCATAACGATTTTGCGGACGAGTGGGTGGAGCTTCATCCCCTGGGCAGCGTGGAAACCGTGGATCCCGCGCTGATCATCCCCGCCATCAAGAACGCAGGCATCTGCGGCCTGGGCGGCGCGTCCTTCCCCACGCACGTAAAGCTGTCCATTAAGCCCGAGCAGAAGTGCGATTGCATCATCGCCAACGGCGCCGAGTGCGAAACGCACCTGACCTGCGACCATCGCCTGATGCTGGAAAACCCCGTCCGCGTGGTGGACGGCTTGCGCGCCGCCATGCGCGCCATCAATGTGAAGGAAGGCATCATCGCCATCGAGGATAACAAGCCCGATGCGATCGAGGCCATGCGCAAGGCCTGTCAGGGCCGCGAGGGCGTGCGCGTGCAGGTGCTGAAAACCAAGTACCCCCAGGGCGGCGAAAAGCAGCTGATTGAGGCCGTGACCGGCCGTCAGGTGCCCAGCGGCGGCCTGCCCATCCAGGCGGGCGTGATCGTGATGAACGTGGCCACCTGCGCGGCGGTTGCCGACGCTGTGATCGACGGCAAGCCCCTGGTGGAGCGCATTGTCACCGTCACCGGCGCTGTGCGCCAGCCTGCCAACCTGCGCCTGCGCATCGGCACCATCACCGAGGATATCATCGGCGAGTGCGGCGGCTTCAGCGGAGACGTGGGCAAGGTGATCTTCGGCGGCGCGATGACGGGCATGTGCGCGCCCAACACCTCCATCCCCATCGCCAAGGCCACCGGCGGCATTCTGGTGCTGGATAAGCAGGACGCTGCCAGCGTGGAGGAAGGCCCCTGCCTGCGCTGCGGCAAGTGCGTGGAGGTGTGCCCCATCGGGCTGCACCCGCTCAAGATCAAGATCGCCGCGGACGCCGATCGCATCGACGAATGCAAGCGGCTGCATGTGATGGACTGCACGCTGTGCGGCAGCTGCTCCTTCATCTGCCCTGCGCACCGCTGGCTGACCGCCTCGTTCAAGGTGGCTAAACAGAAGCTCGCCGCTCAGGCGAAAAAAGGAGGCAGCGGAAAATGAGCCTGATTCTCTCTCCCGCCCCGCACGTGCGCACCAAAAATACCACGCAGCGGCTGATGCTTAACGTTGTGATTTCGCTTCTGCCCTGCGCTGCGGCGGGCATCTATTACTTTGGCCTGCGCGCGGCGATTGTGCTGGCCGTGTCGGTGGTTTCCGCCGTGCTGGCGGAGCTGGTGTGGCAGAAGCTTGCCCATCAGACCGTGCGCATCAACGACTTTTCCGCCGTGGTCACGGGCCTGCTGCTGGGCCTGTGCATCACCCCCTCCGCCCCCTGGTGGATGGTGATGATCGGCGCGTTCTTTGCCATCATCGTGGTCAAGCAGCTCTTCGGCGGCATTGGCGATAATTTCCTCAACCCTGCCCTTACGGCCCGTGCCGTGTTGCTGGCCTCCTGGCCCGCGCTGATGACCACCCACTGCACGCCCTTTGACGCTGTGACCAGCGCCACGCCCCTGATGACGGGCGAGGCCAGCACCATGCAGCTGCTGCTGGGCGATGTGCCTGGCGCCATTGGCGAAACCTGCAAGGTGGCGATCCTGCTGGGCTTTGTGTACCTGCTGGTTACGCAGACCATCCGCTGGGAAATTCCCGTGTTCACCGTGGCCGCGGCCGCGCTGCTCAGCTGGGCGCTGGGCCTGGATCCCCTGACCACCGTGCTGTCCGGCGGCCTGCTCTTTGGCGCGGTGTATATGGCCACTGACTATGTGACCAGCCCGCTCAACCGCTGGGCGCAGATCGTCTATGCCATCGGCATCGGTGTGATCGTGGTCATTATCCGCAAGTTCGGCGCGTATCCCGAAGGCGTTACCTACGCCATCCTGCTGATGAACATTGCCGCGCCGCTGCTGGATCGCGTGATGCCCCAGAAGATTTACGGCTGCCGCAAGGCCCGGAAGGAGGCCAAATAAACCATGAGCAATGAAAAACGCGGCCTGGGCCGCATCTTTATGAACGGCGTGCTGACGGAAAACCCCACCTTCCGTCTGGTGCTGGGCACCTGCCCCACGCTGGCCGTTACCACCAGCGCCATCAACGGCCTGGGCATGGGCGCGGCGGCCACCTTTGTGCTGCTGGGCAGCAACATGGCCATCTCCGCCCTGCGCAAGGTGATCCCCGATAAGGTGCGCATCCCCGCCTTTATCGTCATCATCTGCACCTTCGTTACCATCATTCAGCTGCTGATGCAGGCTTTCCTGCCCTCCCTGTATGAGAGCCTGGGCATCTTCATTCCCCTGATCGTGGTAAACTGCATCATCCTGGCGCGCGCCGAGGCCTTTGCCAGCAAGAATCCCGTGCTGGATTCCGCGGTGGACGGCCTGGGCATGGGCGCGGGCTTCACGCTGGCGCTGACGCTGATCGGCTCCATCCGTGAGCTTGTCGGCAACGGCTCCATCTTCGGCATCAGTCTGCTGGGCGCGTCCTATCAGCCCATGCTGCTGATCATCCTGCCTGCCGGCGGCTTCCTGGTGTTTGGGTCGCTGCTTGGCATCATCAATGCCATCGGAAACAAGCGTAAGAAGGGGGCGAAGGCATGAATATCTGGCTGTTCCTGATCAGCTGTGTGCTGACCAACAACTTTATCTTCAGCAAGTTCCTGGGCTGCTGCCCCTTCCTGGGCGTATCCAGCAAGGTGGAAACGGCCGCCAGCATGGGCATCGCCGTCACGTTCGTAATGACCCTGGCCTCGCTGTTTGCCTATATGGTAAACGCCTGGATCCTGGTGCCCCTGCACCTGGAATATATGCAGACCATCGCCTTCATCCTGGTAATTGCCTCGCTTGTGCAGTTTGTGGAAATGTTCCTCAAAAAGTCCATGCCGGCGATTTACTCGGCGCTGGGGATCTATCTGCCCCTGATCACCACCAACTGCGCGGTGCTGGGCGTGGCCACCTTGAACGTGACCAACCAGTACAATATGCTCTACAGCGTGCTTAACGGCACCTTCTCGGCGCTGGGCTTCCTGCTGGCGATCGTGCTGATGGCCGGCGTGCGTGAGCGCCTGGAGAGCAGCAAGATTCCCGCCTGCATGAAGGGCTTCCCCATCAGCCTGGTATCCGCCGGTTTGATGGCCATCGCCTTCATGGGCTTCAGCGGCTTGGTGTAAGGAGGAAAACGACTATGGCAATTCTTTACGCCGGATTGGTGCTGGGCGGTATCGGATTGGTCTTTGGCCTGATCCTGACATTTGCCAGCAAGGCTTTCCATGTGGATGTGGATGAGCGCGTGCAGCAGGTGCGTGCCTGCTGCGCGGGCGCGAACTGCGGCGCGTGCGGCTATGCGGGCTGCGACGGCTTTGCCGAAGCCGTGGTGAAGGGCGAAGCGCCGGTGAACGGCTGCAAGCCTGCGGGCGCGGAGGGCGCCAAGAAGATTGCCGCCATCATGGGCGTGGACGCTGGCGCGTCGGAAGAGCGCCAGGTGGCGCGCGTGCGCTGCCAGGGCATCAAGGGCGTGGCCAAGGAGCGCTATACCTACGACGGCTATCGCAGCTGCGCCGTGGCGGCGGGCATCGCGGGCGGCCCCAAGGACTGCCGGTTTGCCTGCATCGGCCTGGGCGATTGCATGGATCACTGCGCCTTTGGTGCGATCACCATGCAGGATGGCGTGGCGCACATCGATGAAGAAAAGTGCACTGCCTGCGGCGCGTGCGTGGAAGCCTGCCCGCGCAGCGTGATTGAGCTGCTGCCCGTATCGCAGAGCGTGATCGTCCGCTGCCGCAACAGCGATGTGGCCCGCGCTGCGCGCGCGGTGTGCATGAAGGCTTGCATTGGCTGCGGCCGCTGCAAGAAGGAGTGCCAGTACGACGCCATCGTGGTGGAAAACGGCTATGCGCGTATTCTGCCCGATAAGTGCGTGCGCTGCGGCAGCTGCGCCGCGGTGTGCCCCTGCAACTGCATCACCATCGAATAAGCGAACAAAATACATTACCGGCTGGTTGGCTGTGCGCCGACCAGCCGTTTTTTTGCACCGATCGTTGCGCTTGACATAGGATGCTTTAGCAATGCGCACTGCGTTGCCAAACCCATCGGAACGGGGGGACGATCTTGCTTGTAGAAATCAACGGGGTATCCAAAACCTATCAGTCTCCCGACAGCGAAATTCATGCGCTGAGGGATATTGCCTTCGGCGTGGCGGAGGGCGAGTTTGTCAGCATCGTGGGGCCGTCCGGCTGCGGCAAATCCACGCTTTTATCCATCATTGCGGGGCTGGACGCGCCCAGCGGCGGCGAGATCCGCGTGGACGGCGAGGCGCTGCGCGGGGTCAGCCGCAAGATCGGCTACATGCCGCAAAAGGATCAGCTGTTTCCCTGGCGCAGCATTTGGGACAACGTAACGCTGGGGCTGGAGCTGCAGCGGCAAAGGGACGGCGCGCATCTGCAGCGCGTAAAGGAGCTGCTGGAGCGCTACGGCCTGGGGCAGTTTGCCCAGCGCGCGCCGGGGCAGCTATCCGGCGGCATGCGCCAGCGCTGCGCGCTGATACGCACCCTGGCCACCGATCCCAGAATCCTGCTGCTGGATGAACCGTTTTCCGCCCTGGATTATCAAACGCGCCTGTCGGTATCGGACGATATCCACAATATCATCCGCCGCGAGGGCAAAACGGCGCTGCTGGTGACGCACGATATATCCGAAAGCGTCAGCATGTCCGACCGCGTGGTGGTGCTGTCCGCCCGGCCGGGCCGGGTGAAGGCCATTCATGATCTGAGCGAGCTGCGCGGGCTTACCCCCATGCAGCGGCGCGATCACGCGCTGTTCCATACCTATTTCAACGCAATTTGGAAGGAGCTGGAGCTAAGTGCCTGAGCAAGCGCATACCATAGAGCGCGCGGCCTATCTGCGCCGCCGCAAGCGGCAGAAGCGCTGGGTGCTGCTGGCCCAGCTGGGATTGCTGATCGGCTTTTTCGCGCTGTGGGAAATCGCCGCGCAGCAGGGCTGGATTGACGATTTTATCATGAGCAGCCCATCGCGCATCTGGAAAACGCTGAAAAACCTGTATGCTTCGGGCGAGCTGTTCCGGCATCTGGGCGCATCGTGCCTGGAAACGGTGATCGGCTTTACCCTGGGCACGCTGGCGGGCACGGTGATTGCCATTCTGCTGTGGTGGAGCCCCATGCTCTCGCGCATTCTGGATCCGTACCTGGTGGTGCTCAACTCTCTGCCCAAGACCGCCCTGGGGCCGGTATTTATCGTGTGGATGGGCGCGGGCCCGGCGTCCATCATCGCCATGACCCTGGCCATATCGCTGATTGTGACGATCCTGGAGGTGCACAACGGCTTCCTGGCCGTGGATCGGGGCAAGCTCAACCTGATGAAAACCCTGGGCGCAAGCCGCGCGCAGACGCTGCTCAAGCTCGTGCTGCCTGCCAACCTGCCCACCTTTGTAAACGCGCTGAAGGTGAACGTGGGGCTGTCCTGGGTGGGCGTGATCATGGGCGAATTTTTGGTGTCCCGCGAGGGGCTGGGCTACCTGATTGTCTACGGCTCTCAGGTATTCAAGATGGATCTGGTGATGGCGACGGTGCTGCTGCTTCTGCTGTGCGCCGCAGCCATGTATCAGGGCGTGCTTTTCCTTGAAAAGGCGCTGAAAAAACATTTGGGGGTATCCGCATGAGAAAGACTGTGATCCTGCTGCTTGCTCTGTGCCTGCTGTGCGCCGCCGTGCCCGCGCTGGCCGAAGAACCCGTTCGGGTGCGCGTCAGCGAGGTGACGCACTCGGTGTTCTACGCCCCGCAGTACGCGGCCATGGCGCTGGGCTTTTTTGCCGATGAGGGATTGGAAATCAACCTGATGAACGGCGGCGGCGCGGATAAGGTGATGACCAGCGTGCTCACCGGCGAGGTGGATATCGGCCTGGCTGGGCCCGAGGCGTGCATCTATGTGCTGCTGGAGGGCCGCAAGGACGCGCCCAGGGTGTTTGCCCAATTGACGCAGTGCGACGGCTCCTTCATCGTGGGCAGGCAGGCGGAGAATTTTGCCTGGCAGAATTTGCGGGGCAAAACCATCATCGGCGGCCGCAAGGGCGGCATGCCTGAGATGACGCTGGAATATGTGATGCGCAAAAACGGCGTGATCCCCCATGAGGATGCGACTGTGGATACCTCCGTGCAGTTCAACATGATGGCCGGCGCCTTTGTGGGCGGAGAGGCCGATTATGTGGCGCTGTTTGAGCCCACCGCCACCGAGGTGGAGCTGGCCGGGCAGGGCGTGGTGCTGTGCTCCATCGGCGAGCAGAGCGGCGAAATTCCCTATACCGCCTACTTTGCCGCCCAGAGCTACCTGACCGAAAACGCCGATACCGTGCTGCGCTTCACCCGCGCCATCGCCCGCGGGCAGGAATGGGTTTACGCGCATACCGACCGCGAGCTGGCCGAGGCCATTGTGGGCTATTTCCCCGATACCTCGGTGGAGGTGCTGGAAAAGGTGGCCGCGCGCTACAAGGGCATTCACGCCTGGAAGGAAACCCCGGATATGAAGCTGGAGGCGCTGGAGCGCCTGGAAACCGTGATGGAGCAGGCGGGCGAGCTGAGCCAGCGCGTCGCCTATGAAGCGCTGGTGGAAAACGAATTTGCCTATCATGTAATGGCTGAAATGGGGCAAAAATAAGACCGGAAAACCCGGAGCGGGCGAAAATGCGCCGCTTCGGGCTTTTTTAACGTTTAAATCAGGCCTGAATTATCGAAAACAACATAGAAACCCTTGACAAATGGTCAAAAAAAGACTATCATATCCGTACACAAAGCGGGGATGCGTTTGGACAATATGAACAAAATCCCTGCGGTGCAGCGGCCATAAATTATGCTGATATCGTGGCCGCGTGAGGTACGCTGTCTGATGCCGGGCTCCCCCGGCTGGACGAATAAATATCTTATTAGGAGGCCCCTGTTTTATGAAGAAGCTTCTTGCGCTTGTGCTGGCCGCGTGCCTGCTCATGACCGTCGTGCCCGCCTTTGCCACCGTGGCGGATACGGTTGCCGCCAGTGAAAACCTGACCCATGACGAGCTGGTTGAAAAGGCCAAGGCCGAGGAAGGCACCTTCATCGTGTACGGCAACACCAGCCGCATTTCCACCGCCGCTGAAAACTTCAGCAAGCTCTACGACATCCCCTTTGAGTCCAACAACCTCAAGGACGCTGAAATCTACACCAAGCTCGAAAGCGAAATCAAGGGTTCCGCCAAGGGCGCCGACATGGTGATGATTCAGGACGGCGCGCAGCTGACCTACGCCATCGAGGATGGTTGGGTTGTCAACTACGTTCCCGCTTCCGTGAAGGATACCGTGGGCGAAAGCGACCGCAATCCCCTGGTGCACCAGTACATCAACAAGCTGTTCATCTACAACAAGCTGGGCGAAAACGTCCCCGCCATCAAGAACGTGTGGGAGCTGACCGCCCCTGAGATGAAGGGCAACATCATCTTCAAGAACCCCGAAAACGAAACCGTCAACATGAACTTCCTGGTCATGCTGACCAGCGACGCCTGGGCCGAAAAGCTGGCCGCCGCCTACAAGGATTGGAAGGGCGAGGAAATCGATCTGGGCTCCTACAAGAATGCCGGCTATAAGTGGATCGCCGAATTCCTGAGCAACTGCACCTTCGGTTCCTCCGATACCACCATCGCCGAGGAAGTCAGTCAGGAAACCGCCGCTGGCAAGATCGGCCTGTTCGTGCTGAGCAAGCTGCGCTCCTCCTCCGTGCTGACCGATAACCTGACCGTCGCCCAGTACGACGCCAGCGAAAACGGCTACACCGTGGAGCCCTTCTCCGGCTTCATGTATCCCATGTACGCCATGATCTCCGCCAACGCCACCCGCCCCTACACCGCCATGCTGTTCATTGAATACCTGATGACGCAGGAAGGCTTCCAGCCCTGGGGCAAGAGCATCGGCGCCTACTCCACCAGCACCGCCGTTACCCCCAACGAGGGCGACCTGGACATCACCGTGTGGAAGGACACCCTGGTGATGGAGGATCCCGAGTACATCCTGGACAACTTTGACGATGTAAGCACCTTCGCCATCAAGTACATCCAGAAGTAATCAGACTCCCTGCGGCGGGACGGCAACAGGGCCGTTCCGCCGCATATTCTATTTTTAAGATCAACCAAAGGGGGGGCAATGCCCAACATGGAACGCACCCGAAAATTTCAGCTGCGCAGGCTGATGGGCAGGCTGCGGGCGTATTTTTCCAAGCCCGCCAACGTGATCCTGCTGATCTTCCTGGTGGCGCTGTGCTTGCTTACGCTTTATCCGCTGCTGACCATGCTGCTGGAAACGGTCACGGTACACGCGGGGCGCGAGGCGCGCGCGGTGAAATCGCTGGGGCTTACGACCGGCGATTATACGCTGTATCACTTTAAAAAGCTGCTGTTTACCCTCAACGATGGCGGCGACGCGGGCGTAAAGCTGTCCAACAGCTGGATTCAGTTCTACGGCCCGTTCTTCAACACCCTGGCCGTGTCGCTGACCTCCTCGTTTATCGCCATTTTGTTTGGCGGTACCGTGGCCTTCCTGATCACGCGCACGAACATCAAATACAAAAAGTTCGTATCTGCCGTGTTCGTATTCCCCTACATCATGCCCTCCTGGACGCTGGCGCTGTTCTGGCAGACCTTCTGGAAGAACGTCAACATCGGCACCGGCACCTCCAACGGCATCATGGCGGCGGTGTTTGGCATCTATGCGCCTGAGTGGCTGGTGTACGGCTATTTCCCCATCAGCCTGGTGCTGGGCCTGCACTACGCGCCCTTCGCCTATATCCTCATCGGCGGCATCCTGCGCAATATGGACGCGAACCTGGAGGAGGCCGCGACCATCCTCAAGACCCCGCGTTGGCGCATCATCAGCCGCATCACCATGCCCATTGTAAAGCCGGCCATGCTCTCTACCTTCCTGCTGGTGTTCGCCAGCTCCATGAGCGCCTACGCCGTGCCGGTGTTCCTGGGCTCGCCCGTGCGCTACTATGTGCTGTCCACCAAGATGAAATCGCTGATGGACACCTACAGCGGCCAGGCGTATATCATCGCCGCCGTGATGATTATCTTCGGCGTGGCCATCCTGATGCTCAATCAGCGTGTGACCAACAGCCGCAAGCAGTTTACCACGGTAACGGGCAAGTCCTCGCAGATTTCGCTGATCAACCTGCGCCGTGCCAACCGCCCCATCGCCATCATCCTGGTGGTACTGCTGCTTCTGGTGGCGGTGCTGCCGCTGCTGACCTTCGCCATGGAATCGGTCATCATCAAGGCGGGCGATTACTCGCTGTCCAACATGACGCTGGACTTCTGGATTGGCCGCAACCTGGATTATCTGGATCAGGGCGACAGCACGGGCATCCTGTTCTCCGCCAAGGTATGGAAGGCGCTGGGCTACAGCCTGCTGCTGGCCGTCACCTGCTCGGTGGTTGCCGGCACCAGCGGCATCCTGGTGGGCTACGGCGTGGCCAAGCGCCGCGGCAGCCGTCTGGCCTCCTGGGTCAACAGCCTGTCCTTCTTCCCGTATTTGATGCCCTCGCTGGCCTTCGGCGCGATTTACCTGTCCATGTCCTCGCATGTGGCGTGGCTGCGCGGCTTCGCGCTGCTGGCGCTGGTGGGCTCGGTCAAGTACCTGCCCTTCGCCAGCCGCAGCGGCGTAAACGCCATGCTGCAATTGTCCGGCGAAATCGAGGAGGCCGCCCTGATCACGGGCGTGCCGTGGTGGAAGCGCATGGTGCGCGTGATCTTCCCCATCCAGAAATCCAGTTTCCTGTCCGGTTATCTGCTGCCGATGGTATCGTGCATGCGTGAATTGAGCCTGTTCGTGCTGCTGGTGCCCACCAGCAATACGATCCTGACCACCATGCTGATGCAGTACAGCGAAAAGGGCTGGGCGCAGTTTGGCAACGCCATCAACCTGCTGATTATCGTGGTGGTGCTGCTGGTAAACCTAACGGTAAACAAGCTGACGGGCGCGTCAATCGACAAGGGAGTAGGTGGCTGATATGCCTGAAATTATTCTGAAGCACGTAACCAAACGCTTTGGCAAGTTCGTGGCCGTGGACGACCTGAACCTGACCATCGAAAGCAACGCCTTTATTACGCTGCTGGGCCCCTCGGGCTGCGGCAAAACCACCACCCTGCGCATGATCGCGGGCCTGGAAACGCCCACCGAGGGCATGATCAGCATCGACGGCAAGGTGGTGTTCGATGCGGACAAGGGCATTAACCTGCCCCCCAACAAGCGCGATGTGGGCTTCCTGTTCCAGAACTACGCGCTGTGGCCGCACATGACGGTGTATCAGAACATCGCCTTCGGCCTGGAAAACCTCAAGTGGGATAAGAAGCGCATTGACGCGCGCGTCAAGGAGCTGCTGGCCATGCTGCGCATTGAGCAGTTTGAAAAGCGCTACCCCAGCGAGCTGTCCGGCGGCCAGCAGCAGCGCGTGGCCATCGCCCGCACGCTGGCTCCCGGCCCCAAGGTGCTGTTCATGGATGAGCCGCTGTCCAACCTGGACGCCAAGCTGCGCATGGAAATGCGCACCGAGCTTAAGCGCCTGCACCGCGATACGGACTCCACCTTTGTGTATGTTACCCACGATCAGCTGGAGGCCATGACGCTGTCCACCCGCGTCTGCATCATGCAGAACGGCCTGCTGCAGCAGTATGCGCCGCCGCTGGAAATGTACAATAATCCCGCCAATCTGTTTGTGGCTGACTTCATGGGCAACCCCACGATGAACTTCATCGACGGCACCGCCGAGGTGAACGGCGCGACGGCGCAGCTGACCTTCGGTTCGCTGCATGGCGCGTTTACCGCCAAGGAGCCCATCAGCCTGACCGGCAAGGACGTGGTGGTGGGTATCCGCCCCGAGTATATCCGCATCAGCGACGAGGGCGCGCGCCATGCCAACGTGTATTCCACCCTGCCTGCCGGTATGGAAACCACCGTCAAGCTGGATGTGGAGGGCACCATGCTGACCGCAGTGGTCTTTGGCGATGTGGACTATCCTGTGGATTGCCCGGTGAAGTTTGACTTCTCCAAGACGGCGATCCTGTTTGACAAGGCCACGGGCAAGAACATCGCCTGCGGCACGCTGGAGCTGAAATAAAAGCATTTAGCTAATGGCATTTTAAAAGCCCCTGAACTGATATGTACCCCCAATTCCGGGTGTCCAGAAAACTGGGTACATATCAATCATTCGGGGGCTTTGTGTTTTTTATGAGAATTATATCAGGAGCTTTGATGTGCTTTGTCAAAATCTTTAGAACAACGGTTTACGAGGAAAAAACGAAGCGAAAGTAATAGCATGATAGCTATGCTTGTGGGTGTGGAAAAACTATAGAGAATTTCAATGGGTTTTATAATGCTGGCAACAATAGAAAGAATACTGTCGCCGCCGATAATCTCAATAATCGACAAAACGGCACTGACTGCAAATAGGCCGCAAAACCATGCTGATTCGCGGCCAAGGCGATTTTTACTATGCCAAGGCTGTATTGCGTTACTTTTTATATCTATGGAAACTTGTTTCATTATTTTGGCAACATAGTGATCATATTCTATATAAATCCAAAATGCACCAACAAAAATGATAAGAGAAAGGATCAATTCATAACCGCGCATAAAAGTGAAAAAGTCTCCGATGGAAAGCATGGAAATTCGACTCAGGGCGATCATGTATTCGAAGATTAGGAATAGGCATAGAACAAACGAAATAACAGAGCATATAAATCTAAAACGATGGCAGAAGCAAACAAGCGAAGCGCCTCTATGGGCGACTCGGACAAAGAAAGTACCAAAGCCGTCCAGAACAACAAGAAAAGTTTCGAGAACAAGAAAAAAACTACTAAATGATGATAGAAGCGAAAAAAATGAGAAGAGGGGACTGCTTGTAGAATCCTGAGAAACAAGTCCGTCAAAAAGTGCATTTAGTATTTCTTCGATTACATCTGAAGCTGTGAATATAAAGTATAAAGCAACACATCCAATCAATGCTTCGAATAGCTTGAAGATGGCAAGCAATGTTGCCTTGCCGGTATTAATATAAAGATTTGGTTGCTTGCTGCTTACTTCAGGAACATCTTGCATTTTGATCGTCCTTTCAAAATGTGCTATTCTGCTTTGCGTGCCTTAAGGAGCTGTAGGCAAAGAGATGGAGCTTAAGCGGAAATGGATGCAAGAGAAGCCGGACTGATCATCGTTTGAGGATAGTCCCATATAGTTGATATTCTCACTGCTACTTGTAGCCATACAGATTCCTGTTTCAGCATCGAAGTCGTAATAGGTTGTATCGCTCATAGAAACATTATAACCGCCAAAGTTATACCCCAATCCTATTTCAACTTTAAATCTATTAGCCGTCCTTCCACAAATCTCTACAGTTCCTTCTTCGGTTGTTGTTCCCATGATATAATCATCATCCAAAGGAAGAGCACATTCCCAGAATTTTTTAGTCAAGCTTTTAATGTAATCAAAAGTATATTTATCGTTGCTTTTATAAGCAAAGCCATTCAGCGTATTTATTGCAATTTTGTAGCCGCTTCCGCTTTTGACAAATAGGTACTCATCTTCATTGTCCTTATAGTGATAGTTACCGCTCAAGTCACACTCCATTGTAACCTCACGATACTTACCGTCTTCAACATATTCATATGTGATAGAAAACTGTTGTGGCATTTTTACATTCTTTG
>SFIM01000040.1 GCA_004556155.1 Clostridiales bacterium | reverse complement strand
CAACAACCGCCTTGCTGCTCACGGTCGCACCGGCTACCACGTCGATGGACGCTTCGTCCACGGGCGCGGTCTTGCCGACGAACTGATTGAGATAATTCGTGTCGGTCTTAACCATGTTCAGGAAGCTCGCATCCGTGTCGGTGCTGCTGTCGCCCAGCTCCACCTTCACGATGGCGTTGCTTTCGTCCACAGTCACATTCACAGGGAACTCGCCCGTCAGGCCCTTGGCCTGCGCGGACACCACGGTGCCCTCGGCAGGCTCGGCCACAGTGGACTGAGTGGGAACCTCGGTCGGCTCCGCCGTGGGCGCGGCGGTCGGCTCGGCAATGCCCATGGCCGCATTATAGGCCTGGTTCACGGCGGCAATCACAGCCTTGCTGCTCACCGTCGCGCCGGTCACGGTATCGATGGCCGCCTCGTCAAAGGGCGCGGCCTGGCCGATGAACTGGCTGAGGAAAGCGGTATCGTTCTGCACGCGCTGCACAAAGGCCGCGTCGTTGGCGGATTCGGAATCCTCCACCGCAATGCCGCTGACCATGCCCTGCTCATCCACGGAGATGGACACGGGGAAGGTGCCGGTCAGACCCTTGGCCTGAGCAGTATACGCCTGCGCGCCCTCGGGAATGCCCACGTTGACGGGCTCGGCGCTCTGCTGGGCAGCATACGCGGCAGGATCGTTGACATACAGCAGGATCAGGTTGACCGCATCGTTGACGGCGGTGCTGGTGATGGTCGCGCCGGAGACCGCGTCGATATCCTGACCCAGGGTCAGCTGACCGGTCTTGCCGATGTACTGGCCGTAGAAGGCCTCCTCGCGAGCCTTCGCGCCAAAGCCGCTGGTCTCGCTGAAGCGATCGTCGCCGATGGCGATCTCAGTGATCTTGCCCTCGCCGTCCAGCGCCAGCTCCACATACACGGGGCCTGCGAAGCCCTGCTTCTCGGTGGCATAGCGGCCGTTGCCCTTTTCCTCCACGGCAGAGGCGGCCTGCTGAATGGTGAAGCCCGCCTTTTCGGCCAGCATGGTCACAGCGTCGTTCACGCCGCGCACAACGGCGCTGGACGTGATGGTAGCGGCGGTAATCGCGTCGATTTCGCCGCCGTTCTTCTTCAGCGCCACGGGCGCGGTTTTGCCGGCAAACTGCTCGGTAAAGGCAGGCTCCTTGGACTTGGCGCCCAGACCCGCGGTTTCCTTGAAGTTTGCGCCGCCGACGCTGATGCCCTGAATGACGCCTTCAGGATCGACAGCCACGCTGATTTCCACATCGCCGCCAAAGCCCTTGACGGTATTGACCGTCACATAGCCCACGGCGGCGCCGTTGGCGTCCACGCCGCGGTACACCTCGGAGCCGTCCACCGCCTCAAAGCTGGCGGCGGCAGGCAGCAGCGCCTGGCGCACGGCCACGGTCTTGGCTTCTTCCTGCTGGGCGATGCGATCCTTGGTGCCGTTGTAGGTGAAGGCCAGGGCCAGCGCGGCCACCAGGCAGATCACCGTCAGCACAATCCAGGCAGGCAGTTTCTTGTTCATGCTTCTCTTCCTCCAAGCAATCGTTCTTCCCCCTCGGTGAGGGTGCGATTGAGCATTGATTGGGCGCCCAGGCGATCCCCCGCGCGCAGGCGCGCGCGAATGGCCGTGCTGGACACCAATTCTCCCTCCGCCGTGCGCACGGGCGGCACCACCGTCAGGCGAACGCCCGCAGCATCGCAGAGGGATTGCATTAAGGCCGCGTCGCCCCGGGCGAACTGGCCGAAATGATAATGAAAGCCGATGACGATATGCCGTGCGCGCAGGCGCGTGCGCAGCAGGTCAAAGAATTCTTCGGCGCTTTCCTGCGCCACATGGCGGTTAAAGCGGCTGTACACCACCGTGTCGATGCCGCATGCGCCCAGCAGCGCAGCCTTTTGATGGATATCCGTCAGGATATCCTCCTTGCCCGCGCCCAGCACGCTGGCGGGCGGGACGTCAAAGGTATACGCGCAGGGGATCAGCCCCTCCTGCCGGGCGGCCTGCACGGTTTGCCGTGCCAGCACCTGATGCCCCAGATGCACCCCATCGAAGGTGCCCAGGCACACGGCGGTATCCTGCGAAAGCGGCGGCAGGTCTTCTAATAGGTATAAATTCATCCGCGCCCCCCTTAATCCCTGGAGGATGCGCCCTGCGAGGCCAGCATGGCGCGCAGGCCATCGGTGCACTGCACGCTGCCGTCCAGCAGCACCCAATAGGCTTCCACGCCGTCCAGCGCTTCCACAAAGGCGCGTCCCTGCTCGTAGGGCATCAGGAACACCGCGGTGCTCAGCGCGTCGGCCAGGCCGGAATCCTGGGTGACGATGGTGACGGCACGCATGTGCCGGCCGGGATACAGGGTATCGGGATCGATCAGATGATGATACCGCACGCCGTCCACCGTGTAATAGCGCTGATAATCGCCGCTGGTAACGACGGACAGGTTGGTCAGGTACAGCACGTCCATATAGCCCGTGCCGGGCAGGCCGTCGGCAGGGCCGGGATCCTGAATGCTGACGCCCCAGCGGGCGCGGCCATCCAGCGGCTTTTGGCCGCAGCGCACATTGCCGCCCGCGCTGATGATGAAGGAGGGCATGTCGCTGTCCAGCATCCACTGCGCCACACGCTCGGCGGTGTAGCCCTTGGCCACCGCGCCCAGATCCAGCGACAATTCAGGATCGGCAAAGTACACCGTGCCCGCCTGCTCATCCAGGATCACCTGGCTCATATCCACATGTTCCGCGGCCTCGCGCAGCGCCGCCTCATCGGGCAGGGCCACGCCCGCCTCGCGCGCGTCATGCCACAGGCGCAGCACCGCGCCCATGGCCACGTTGACGCGGCCCTCCAGCGAGGGCTGCAAATCGCGGATCCAGGCAAGCAATGTCATCAGCTCCGGCTCGGCAGGCACAGGGCCGCTTGCGGCGTTCTGGTTTACATAGTAGAGGTTATGCACGCCGTCATAGGCGTTGTACCCATCAAACACCTGATGATAGCGCACAAACTGCTGCCGCGCCTCGCCGACCACGCGATCGAAGGTCTCCTGGCTGTCGGCATAGCCGATGATGGTGGTTACGGTATCGAACACATCAAAAAATGACGTGCTGTATTTCTGCTGCTCGGCCTGGGCGCAGCCGCCCAGCACCGAACAGGCAAGCAGTATGCATAATAGCAAAGCCAACAGCTTTGCGCTGCGATGACGCATTCGGGTTCCTCGTCTTTCCATCCCGGCAATCCGGGATATATGCTTCACCGATTTACACATCGGATTATATCATGCCGCCCTTTAATTTTCAATACCATTGACGGGGGCAAAGCTGTAATCCTGACGATTGAGATGCAGCAGACGCACGGTGCCCGTCTGCTTATCCTCGAGCTTGGCATTGGTGGCGGCGTAGAAGGTATCCTCCCCCAGGGAGATAAAGCCCGTATCGGCCTTATCGGGGCGGTTGGGCAGATACCACACGCCGCTTGCCTCATGCAGCACGCCCGCGTGCCTGAGGGCAAGCACCTCGCCGCGCATGCCGGCATATTCGGGATCGTCCCCCAGCCGCAGCGTCTGCCACACGGGCGCGGCCGCGCCGTCCACCAGATAGACCGGGCCGTTGGGAAACTGCGGCTTTTTGCCCTCGTACACGATCATCCAATAATCGCCGGTGTCGCGGTCGTATTCCAGGTTCTGCACGCCATAGGTGGTGTTGCCGGTGTAGACAAAGAGCTTGCGGTCCAGCCGCGGGCCGACGGTGTGCGGATGGTTCTGGTCAAAGGGCTCGGCGGCGAATTCCTTGGGATCAAAGGCCAGCAGCACCTGATAATCGTTATCCTGCCGCGCGGTATTGCCGTAAATGCCATAGGACAGCAGCATGCGCACGCCCTTGTCCGCCTCGCCGGGCACGGGGCCGAAGGTAATGCCGTCGATGCCCGAGCAGCCGAAGCGGTGCCCCATGGAATCCGGCGCGTTGTTATGCTCGCCCGCGGACAGCTCACACACATAATCGCGCACCACCTCGTCCATATACATGGCGGTCATCACGCCGGGGGTTTTATAGTCCATATCCATGCGGGTGATGGCCGCGCAGTCAAACACCGCCACATAAAACTTTTCGGCGGCCTTGTATTCGAGCGATCCATACACCTTGCCTTCATGGTAGGCCAGGCACCCCATATGCGCGCCGCCGCCATAAATGCCGCCCGCCAGCAGGCCGGTGACGGAGCCGACAATTTCGCCCGTGCGCATATCAGCCTTGATCAGCCGGTCGGTAAAGGAATAATACATATAGCGGCCCTCGTCATCCATGGCGATGCCCTGCAGGTGCCCCGCGGGCTTTTCCCACGCGCCGCAGTACAATTGCAGCGGCAGGCCGGTTTTCGCGTCAAATTGCAGACCCATAACAGTCCACCTCCCAGTTTGCTCGGTTGAATTGTAACATTTTTTGCGCTTGTTTTCAATGCTGCAAACAAAGGAAAAAACAAAGAGTTGTCCGGATGAAGGGCCATCCGGGCAACTCCGTTGATCAAAAGCTGTTTTATTCTCGCATCGGCGTTTTCAGCCGTTCACGCCCTCGCCGCCGTCGCCGTCATAGCGCGTGTATCCGCCTCCGCCCTCGCCAAACAGGACGGAGAACGCTTCGCGCCCCTCCTCGTCCGTATCAAGCATCAGCCCGTAGAAGCCGCTGATATACCCAGTGTTATCGCGGAAGACCAGGATATGCGCGCACTCGTTCCAGAAGTTCGCGCGCTCGCGCGCGGTGGATTTGTAAACCTGATAGCTTTCCCATACAGGCTCGCCGTATTCCGCCCGCTCCTGGGGCGAAAGCGTCTTCATTCTCTCCAGCGGCAGGCCGCTGGTCGCGGCGCGCCCGTCCGGCTGGAAGGTGACATAGTCCCCCAGCATCTCGCCGCCGCCGCTGCATTGCCACTCTCCCAGCAGCCGCTGCGCCGCCTCGGGATCCTCCTCGGTGGGCAGGGGGCAGCGCAGGCAGGCGCGGGGCACAAAGCCGCGCACGGTTTTGCCCTCCAGCGTGGTCTCCACATAGGCGTACCATGGGCCATACAGCGCCAGCAGCCGCACGCTGCCGCCCGCCTTCAGCGTCATCTGCCGATACTGGGATACGTTGGGATCGTCCGTCAGAAAGGTGTCCTGCGTGACCGTCACCGGCATATCGATGCTGGAAATGTTATATTTCCAGGTCACGCTGCTGGGCAGCTCGCTGCGCCTGACATAGCCAAAGCGGCTGGTGCGGCCGCTGACCGTGTATTCGACCAGCGCCCAATTGCCATCCTGCGTAAAGCCATAGAACTTGGCCGGCTCGCGCAGGTTGACGCTGGCCTTGCCTTTGGCAAAGCGCACGCTGCCGTCGCCTGGCGCGCTGTACACCGGCACGGTGGACGCGCCTGCGTCGCCGGGCATCTCATCGGCTGAATACAGCTCATAGTCCACAAACTGCGGCGCAACCACATTGATCAGCTCGCGTATTGCGCCGATTTCATCCATCGTGCGCGGGAACAGGCGCAGGTTAAACTCCGCCAGGGAGGGCGTGGCGTGCTGCCAGCCGTACCATTTCACGCTGTTTTTGCCGTCGCTGACCGTCAGATAGCTGGTCAGCTCGCTGTTTTCGCCGCCCGCCTGCAGGGTCAGGCTGCCAAGGGCACCGGACTCCAGCACGTAGGTCAGCGCCTCGTTGCTCAGCAGCGGCGTAAAGTAAAGCTCCATATCGCTGTATTGAAGCACGAAGCCGGGGTCCCTGCGCTGGAGCTTTACCTTTTTATAGCCCTTTTCATCGGGCTGCAAGACGGCGGTATGATAGGCGTCCAGCCGCGTTTTGCCGTTAAATTCATAGGCAAACAGCAGCACCGCATGGTAGCGGCTGGCCATCACGGCCACCTCGCCGTCCTGCACCTTGAGCTGCGCCAGCGCAGAGTATTCATCGTAATCATGGGTTTTGGATACGGCATTGAGCATCAGTCCGCGCTTGAGCCCCCAGCCGTTGGCCAGCGCGGCGGGCGCAGGCAGGGTCAGCAGCAGCGTCACGCACAGGAAAATGGAAATGAACCGTCTGCTTTTCATGAAAATCCTCCTTTAATTGAACCTTTGCCTAATAACGCTTTTCAGCTTATTGACTTGTACCGCCATCATAACGTGCGTAGTTGCCTCCGCCCTCGCCAAAGTAAAGGGCAAAGGACTCGCGGCCAGCCTCGTCCGTATCAAACCGCAGCGCGTAGAAATCGGTAATTAAGCCCGCGAGGTTGCGAAGCACCAGAATATACGCATATTCGCCCCGGAAGTTCATGCGCTCACGCTCGGTGGATTTGTACACCTGATAGGTTCTCCATGACGGCACGCCGTACAGGCTGCGCTCCTGCGCTGAAAGCGTTTCCTTTTTTGCCTGCGGCAGCCAGTACGTCAGCATGCGCCCATCCGTCAAAAAGGCGGTATAAATGCCCAGCACTTCGCCGCCGCCGGCGCTTTCCCAATCGCCCACCAGCCGGGCGGCGATCTCAGGCGCTTCCTCGGTGGGCAAGGGATAGCGCACGCAGGCGGCTGGCACAAAGCCGCGCACCGTCTTGCCGTCCAGAGTGGTTTCGATATAGGCGTAGAATGCGCCCTGCAGCCCCAGCAGCCGCACGCCGTCGCCTGCCTTGAGGGTCATCTGGTGATACTGGGATACGTTGGGATCGTCCGTCAGATAGGTATCCTTCGTGATTGTCACCGGCATATCGATGCTGGAAAAGATCATGGTTTGCGTTTGCGCCATGCTGCGCGGCAGCTCGCTGCGCTTGACATAGCCAAAGCGGCTGGTTCGATCGCTGACCTCATATTCAACCAGCATCCAGCTTTCGTCCCGGCTTAAGCCATAGAACTTAACGGGCGCGCGCAGGTTGACGCTGGCCTTGCCCTTGGCAAAGCGCACGCTGCTTTCGCTGGGCGCGCTATATACCGGCACGGTGGATGCGCCCGCATCGCCGGGCACCTCCTCGCCATCGCCCAAGCCAAAGATTTCGCACTGCGGGGCAACGATGCTTTTCAGCTCCATGATGGCGCCCAGCTCCTCCATCGTGCGCGGGAACAGGCGCAGGTTCAGCTGCGTGAGGGTGAGAACGCTCTCGTCCGCGACAAACCAATCGACGGTATTTTCACCATCGCTGCACGTCAGCCAGCCGGTTGACTCGCTGTTTACGCCCCCTGGCTGCAGGGTCAATTTCCCGATCTTGCCGCTCTGCAGGGTGTACGTCCGCCGGTTGTAGCCGACCCACGGGAAGAAATGCAGCTCCATATCGCTGTATTTGAGCACAAAGCCGGGACTTTCGGCCTGCAGCTTGACCTTTTTATAGTCCTTTTCTTCAGGCTGCTTGACGGCGGTATGCGAAGCCTCCAGCCGCAATTCGCCTTTGAATTGATAGGCATATAGCAGCACGGCATGATACCGGCTGGCCATCACAGCCACCTCGCCGTCCGGCAGCTTCAATTGCGCCAGGGCGGTGTATTCATCGTAATCATGGGTTTTGGATACAGCGTTTAGTATCATCCCGCTTTTCAGCCCCCAGGAATTGGCCAGCGCCGCAGGGGTCAGCAGGGTGAGCGCCAGCACAGCGCACAAAAGCGCGGAAAGAAAGCGCCTGCTCTTCATGGGTTTCGCATCCCTTCGGATTGGTCTTCATCTATAAAGACGGCGAACCGGCGGGTTTTCATCCCGAAAAATGGAAATTTTGGTTTGTCTGGCCACCCGCCGGGCTGTCGCGCGAATTGAGCGCTTTTTGTCCCTTAATTAGCGCAAAATGTATCGTGCTTTTGCGCAAGATCTGCTATAATAGGTATACGTAATGCGATGAAGGAGGCAGATTGCCATGATCCGCGTAACCGTATGGAATGAATTCTATCATGAAAAAAACGATCCCCGCACCGCCGCCGTATACCCGGACGGCCTGCACATGGCTATCAAGCGCATGCTGGAATGCGAGGACGTCACCGTTCGCACCGCCACGCTGGATGATCCCGAGTGCGGCCTGACCGAGGAAGTGCTGGCCGATACTGATGTGCTGGTATGGTGGGGCCATGTACGCCACCATCTGGTGCCCGACGAGGTAGCCAAGCGGGTGCAGATGCACGTGCTCTCCGGCATGGGCCTGATCGTGCTGCACTCCGGCCACAA
This sequence comes from Clostridiales bacterium, assembly GCA_004556155.1. GTDB lineage: Bacteria > Bacillota > Clostridia > Christensenellales > Aristaeellaceae > SFMI01. Next base: position 16,055 of record SFIM01000040.1, on the reverse strand, counting down.
GTCCAAGCCCTTTATGCGCCTGATGGGCACCACCTGCTCCCTTACCTGGAACGAGGTGGGCGAGCGTGAGCGCGTCTTCGTCATCGACCCCGCGCATCCCATCGCCAAGGGACTGCCCGCCTACTTTGAGGTAAAGCACGAGGAAATGTACGGCGAGCACTTTGACGTGCCCACCCCGGACGAGCTGGTGCTGTCCGCGTGGTTCCAGTCCGGCCAGATCTTCCGCTGCGGCTGCGTATGGCGCCGCGGCTACGGCAAGGTATTCTACTTCCAGCCCGGCCACGAGACCTACCCCACCTACAACGAAAACGAGTATGTACGTACCGTCATCCGCAACGCCGTGCGCTATGTGGCCCGCCCTGCTGGGCTGAATCCGCGCCTGGATTGCCCGCATGTGGGCGAATTGGAGCGCGTGCCCGATTGCGACCGCATCGACCACTAAGATAAGAAGGGAGCAAAACCCATGTCTGAAGAAGAACGTCTGGACATCGTAGAGGGCGTAGATGAGGAAGGCAACCGCCTGATTCTGCGCGTAAACCGCTACTTTTTCTACAACGGCGAAGAATATGTGCTGCTCAGCGACGACATCGAGGAGCCCAACCCCAATCTGGACGAGGTCATGTTCTATGTGATGAAGGTGACCGAGAGCGTGGATGAGGACGGCGAGGAAATCGAGGAATTTGAGCCGGTGGAGCAGGAGCTGATGGAGCAGCTGATCGAGGTGGTCAAAACCAATTTCGATTCCGACGGCGATATTCTGGATGAGCTCAGCGACGAATAACCGCACACATCGCTGCTTAAGTTACCTTTGCTCTTTCACAAGCACAACACGCCTATATACGGCGTGTTTTTCATGCAGGAAGGACGTAATACCATGCTGTTTCAGAAGAACGACACCGTGCTGTTCATCGGCGACTCCATTTCGGATTATGAGCGCAAGCGTCCAGTGGGCGAGGGGCTGCGCAACGCCTGGGGCACCAGTTATGTGGCCTGCGCGGGCGCGCTGCTGGGCAGCGTATACCCTGAGCTTGCGCTGCGCGTGATCAACATGGGCGTCAGCGGCAACCAGACCCGCGATCTGATCGCCCGCTGGCAAACGGATGTAATGGATCTGCACCCGGATTGGGTGTGCATGCTCATTGGCATCAACGATGTTTGGCGGCAATTCGATCAGCCGCAAATGCCCGAAACGCACGTTTTGCCCGACGAATACGCGCGCAACTACGAATCGCTGATTCAGCGCACGCTGCCCCACGTCAAGGGCATGGTGCTGATGACCCCGTATTTCATGGAGCCAAATCAAAGCGATCCCATGCGCGCGCGGATGGACGAGTACGGCGCGATCATCCGCGATCTGGCCGCAAAGTACCGCCTGCCCTGCATCGATCTGCAAGCTGCCTGGGATGGGCTGTTCCAGCACATGCATCCCTGCAACATTGCCTGGGATCGCGTGCATCCCAACCAGACGGGCTGCATGTTCATTGCCCGCCAGCTGCTAAACGGCGTGGGCTTTGACTGGAACCACTGCGCGGAATAAAAGAAAAAAGGCGTCATAAAAAGCCTGAGCAAACCGATAAACTGCTCAGGCTTTTTTATGTTGTTTTTGCGTCACTCGCGCTTCATCTGCGCCAGCTCCACCATCTGCTGCGCCATCACCTTCAGGCGATCCTTGAGCTTATGGATGCAGAACATCTCGTTGCAATAGCCGCACACGATATCCTCGGCAAAGGTTCGGCAGGTGGGCGAGCCGCAGGAGCCGCAGTCGTAGCCGGGCAGATCCTGCAATATCTGATTGATGCGCTCCATCTTATCCAGCGCCACGGTGATATCGCTGTCCAGCTGGATGGCGCTGTTGGGCAGGATGGGCGCGTCCATATACAGCGGATACTTGGTCATCATCGAGGCCGGCACGCTCTGCGCCGGGCGCTCGGGGCGCTGCTGGCGGGCGTTATCCACCAGCTTGCGGATGGCGTTCTTGGCCACATAGTTGTTTTCAAAGGTCAGCGGCCCGCCCACGCAGCCGCCCGTGCAGGCGTTGCCCTCAAAGAACACCAGGTCGCTGAGCTTGTTGTTTTCAATTTCCTCCAGCACGCGGCTGCAATTTTCTATGCCGTCCACCACCAGCGAGTTATCCGGGCACACGGCCTTGGCCTCGCCGCTGGAGGCCGCCCAGCCGATGCCATAGGAGGTCGCCTCGGCCTCCACATCCTCCGCGTTCTGCGAAATATAGGGGCGCAGCAAGCCGTAAATCTCCATCATGGAGATGGCCCCGTCCACGCAGGATTTCTGCTGGCCAATGGGCGAGCGGATGGCCGTCATCTTGGCCGGGCAGGGCGTGATAAAGAACACGCCCACATCGGCCGGCTCGCAGTTATGCTTTTTGCAAAACTCCGTGCGCGCGATCATCGCCGCCACCTCCATGGGCTGGCGGACGTCCACAATGTGGGGAATCAGATCGGGAAAGCGCACCTGAATCAGGCGCACCACCGCCGGGCAGGCGGAGGAGATCAGCGGCCGGGGCAGGTTGGGCTCGCGCAGCTTCTGGGCGATGGCGCGGCTGACGATATCCGCCCCGCGCGCCACCTCAAACACATCGTCGAAGCCGATCTTTTTCAGCGCCGACAGCACCGGCTGCACGCTTTGCAGGTTGCGGAACTGCCCGTACAGCGAGGGCGCGGGCAGGGCGATGGCATAACGGAAGGCCTTGATGGTATCAAATTTATCGGTCACGGCCACCTTGGCGTGATAATCGCAGATGCGGATGCACTCGCCGCAGTCAATGCAGCGCTCGGCGATGATATGCGCACGGCCGTCGCGCACGCGGATGGCCTCGGTAGGGCAGTGCATCAGGCAGTTGGTGCAGCCCTTGCAGCGGCTTTTATCCAGCTGCACGGAATGATAACGCTTGGGAGCATCCATGATGTTTAATTCCCTTTCATAGCAGCGTCAAAGCGTATGGATATTTATTGCAGACAGAAGCTCATTTCAATCGTCGTACCCACGCCCACCGCGCTTTCAATGGCAAACTGATCGGCGTTGCGCTTCATATTGGGCAGGCCCATGCCCGCGCCAAAGCCCAGGCTGCGCGCCTCCTCATTGGCGGTGGAATAGCCCTCGCGCATGGCCAGCTCCACATCCGGGATGCCCGGCCCCACATCGCGCGATACCAGCCGCACGCGGTCGGGCTCCACCTCCAGGGTCAGCACGCCGCCGCGGGAGTGGATTACCAGGTTCAGCTCCACCTCATAGCTGGCCACGGCCACGCGGCGCAGCACCATGCTGGACACGCCCAGCTGCTTGAGCCTGCGCTTGATATCGGCCGAGGCCTCGCCCGCGCGGGTATAATCCTCGGCGGCGATGGGGTATTCCTGATGAATCAAGGCCGTCATTTCTGCGCCTCGTTTTCCGGCCATTCGATGGGCACGCCGCGCAGCCCGGCCTGATACAAAAGCCCGCAGGCAGTAAAGGCGGTCTCGCGGGTGGTCATCACCACCAGGCCCTGCTCCTGCGCCTGCTCCAGCAGCTCCTCGCCGGGCACCTTGCCGCGGGCGAACACCAGGCACTTGAGATCCAGCATGTCCGCCGTGCGCAGCACATGATGGTTGGTAAGGCCGGTGATCAGCACGGTTTTTTCATTTACAAAGGCCAGCACGTCGCTCATCAGATCCGAGCAGCAGGCCGTATACACGGGGGTAGCCAGGCGCTCCTCCCCGCACAGCACGCGGGCGTGCAGCACGCTTACCATATCCGCAATTGTCATCGTTTTTTCCTTTCACGCGATTGTCGAAAGCGCAAATTTGTTAAAGCTCGTGCTTTCGGCGATAGATTATTTCATCTTTCATCCTAATAACTATATAAAAAATATGCCCTTCTGTCAATAAGAAAGGCATATAATTCTCGATATAAATTGATCGAAGCGCTTACGCTTCCTCCGGGCCGGTGCGCATGGTCTTGGCCAGGCGGTTGGACAGCAGCGCGAAGGACACAGCCATATCCTCATTCTGCACCAGCGTGCCCTCCGGCACATACAGATGCACATGGGCGAAATTCCAGATGGCCTTGCACCCGGCGGCAACCAGCTGATCGCACACATCCTGCGCGTACTGCGCGGGGGTGGTGATGATGCCGATGGGAATGTTGTTCTGCTGGCACACGATGGGCAGCATATCCATGCCGTATACCGGGCAGCCGTGAATGCTGCTGCCCTGCAAATCGGGATTGTTGTCAAAGGCGGCGGCAATCTTGAGCCCGTAGTGCGCAAACTCGCCATAGCTCAGCAGCGCCTGCCCCAGATGACCCGCGCCCACCAGCACGGCCACATTGGCGTTATCATAGCCCAGAAAATGCTGGATGTCTTCGATCAGCCCATGCACGCAGAAGCCCACGCGCGGCTTGCCGGGCTGGCTGCTGACGGCGGCCAGATCCTTGCGCACCTGCACCTCGTAAATGCCCAGCGAATCGGCAATGGCGGCGGCAGGCACATAGGGGGTATTGCTGGCCTCCAGCTCCTTGAGGTATTTAAGATAATAAGGAAGGCGCTTTACGCCCTGCACGGATAATTCGCGCGTGTCTTTTTCCGCCACGGTAAGAAAACCTCCTTTTGCCGAACTTTCGGGAATGTATGAAATGCTTGGATATAGTATACCAAATTTTTTGCATAAAGGCAATCGATAAAAGGCGATTTATTGCAAAAACCTGGGTCTTTTCGTATTAAAATCGTTATTAAAATTAAAAAGCATCGCGCCTCCGCCGAAAAGCGGAAGCGCGAATGCGCACGCCGCAGCGCTTATTACTCAATATCTTCGAACTCAGATTCCGGCATTTCAGGCGCGGGAACACCGCAGCAGCTCTTTTCCGCCGCCTCTGGCGGCATTTTAATCCGGAGCGGCGACATGTGCGGCGCGAGGAGAAAATTTCCGAAGGAGGTTTCCTCCGAAAGGAAATTTTCATTCCTATCAGATTTTCTGCCCGCGCTGCTTTGCAGCGCAAGAAAATCTGCAGTCCCGATGAAAGTCTGCTTCAGCTGACTTTCATCGGCCATTTACTCGATATCTTCGAACTCAGATTCCGGCATTTCAGGCGCAGGATCCTCATCCTGGGGTACCTCTACAGCCTGGAAGGTGGCGCGGATGGCGTTTTCCACTTCCTCACGCATTTCGGGATGATCCTTCAGGTACTGGCGGGTATTCTCGCGGCCCTGGGCAATGCGCTCGTCCTTATAGCTGAACCACGCGCCGCTCTTATGGATGATATCGCGCTCCACGGCCATATCCAGGATGGTGCCCTCGCGGCTGATGCCCTCGCCATAGAGCAGATCGAATTCCGCCGTGCGGAAGGGCGGGGCCACCTTGTTCTTAACCACCTTGATCTTGGTGCGGTTGCCGATGACGGTGGGGCCGTTCTTGAGCTGCTCACCGCGGCGCACATCCAGGCGCACGGAGGAGTAGAACTTCAGCGCGCGGCCGCCGGTGGTGACCTCGGGGTTGCCGTACATCACGCCCACCTTTTCACGCAGCTGGTTGATAAAGATCACGATGGCGTTGGTCTTATTGACCACGCCGGCCAGCTTGCGCAGCGCCTGGCTCATCAACCGCGCCTGCAGGCCGACAAAGCTGTCGCCCATCTCGCCGTCGATTTCGGCGCGCGGCACCAGCGCGGCCACGGAGTCCACCACCACGATATCCACTGCGCCCGAGCGCACCAGCGCCTCGCAGATTTCCAGCGCGTCCTCGCCGGTGGAGGGCTGGCTGACGTAAAGCTCGTCAATGTTCACGCCCAGCTTTTTAGCGTAGTCGGGATCCAGCGCGTGCTCGGCGTCGATAAAGGCCGCGATGCCGCCGCGCTTTTGGGACTCGGCCACGATATGCAGGGCGACCGTGGTTTTGCCCGAGGACTCGGGGCCGTAGATCTCGATGATACGGCCCTTGGGGATGCCGCCCACGCCCAGCGCCAGATCCAGCTCCAGGCAGCCGGTGGGCACCACGTCCACCTTCATGTGCGCCTGCTCACCCAGCTTCATCACGGTACCCTTGCCAAACTGCTTTTCCAGCGAGGCCAGCGTGGTCTCCAGCGCCTTGGCGCGATCGTCCATCAGTTTCGCGTTCTTTGCTTCGTCTGCTTTCTTGGCCATGTGCGGTATCTCCTTATATCATTAAAGTTTTGAAGTTTCGTGAGAAACGAGGGGGATAAGGAACGAAGGATACGTTACTTTCTTCAGGGAAGAAAGTAACAAAGAACCTGTGTGTGACGTGAAAGTCTATTAAATTAAACTGAAAGGCAGCACTGTCGCGGGGGCGGCAGGGGGGCGGCAGGTGGCCAGGGCCACTGCTACTGCCTTACGGCAAGCGCGGGTTTCGGGCGGCAATTTACAAAATTGCGCGCCCTCAGCCGCCTGCGGCGGCGCTATGGCTCCAAGAAAGTACCGTTCTCTTCCTCGTCCTCTTATATATTCTCTGCCAATAGCGCCAGCGCAGCGGCAACCGCCTGACGGCGAATCTCGCCGCGATCGCCCGCAAAGCGATGCTCCCGCGCCCGCACGCCATCCGGCCCGGCATAGGCGACATACACCAGCCCTACGTCCGCGCCGTCCGGCCCGGCATAGCCGGTCGTGGAGACAGCATAGTCCACCGCCAGCACCCGGCGCGCGCCCAGCGCCATCTCACAGGCTACCTGCGCGCTCACCGCTGTATAACGCTCCAATGCCTGCGCCGATACGCCCAGCAGCGTCTGCTTGCGCCCCTCGTCGTAGGCCACAATGCCGCCCATCAGCACCCGGCTGGCGCCCGGAACCTGCACAATCGCATCCGTCAGCAGGCCGCCCGTCAGGCTCTCGGCGCAGCCCAGCGTCTGCCCGCGCGCGGTCAGCAGCGCCACAAGCTCCGCCGCCGTCATTTGCCAAAATCCTCCCTGAACAGATCGCGCAGCTCCCAGAAGTACTGCACGCCGGAGAAAATGGTCAGCGCGCATACCGCCAGGCTGAGGATGTTGATGTAGTGCTCATTGAACAGCAGCAGCGCGGTCAGGATGGTGATCATCTGCAATACCGTCTTGATCTTGCCGCTCCAGCCCGCCGCCACCACGCGCCCCTTTTCCATGGCGATCAGGCGCAGGCCGTCCACCATCAGTTCGCGGATGACCACGATAACCGGCAGCCATACGGGCAGCATATGCAGCGAGGACAGGAAAATCATCATCGTGACGGTGAGGATTTTATCGGCGATGGGATCGGCAAATTTGCCAAAGTTCGTGATCAGCTTGTTCCTGCGCGCGATCTTGCCATCCAGAAAATCCGTCACGCACGCCAGCGCAAATACCGCGGCCGACCAGACAAACTGCCCGGCGTAAAGCAAAATCAGGCATACCGGCACCAGCGCGATGCGCAGCAGCGTCAGCTTGTTTGGCAGGTTCATGCTTCTTCCTCCTCACACAGCTTGCCATACAGATCATAGGTATCAGCGCGCACAATGCGCACGCGCACAAACTCGCCGGGGGTCAGCTCCCGCGGGGCGGTAAAGAGGATGCTGCCGTCCGAGTCCGGCGCTTCCATCTCGCTGCGGCCGGTATAGAGCATACCGTCAAAGCCCGTCACCAGCACGCGGCATTCGCTGCCCACGCGCCGCTCGTTCAGCTCGCGGCTGATACCGGCCTGCAGCGCCATCAGCTGCGACAGCCGCGCCTCCTTGATTTCCTCCGGCACCTGATCAGGCATGGCGGCGGCGGGGGTATCCTCCTCCTGGGAATACTTGAACGCGCCCATGCGGTCAAAGCGCACCTCGCGCGTGAAGTCCATCAGCTGCTGGAAATCCTCCTGCGTTTCGCCGGGGAAGCCCACGATAAAGGTCGTCCGCAGGGTAAAGCCCATCTCCCGCGCGCGCAGCAGCAGGCGCCTGGCGTCGTTGATATCGCCGCGGCGGTTCATGCGGCGCAGCACGCTGGGCGAGGCGTGCTGCAGCGGCAGATCCAGATACTTACACACGTTATCGTGCCTGGCCATTTCCTCCAGCAGCGCTTCGTCGATTTCATCGGGATACATATACAGCACGCGCAGCCATTCCACGCCGGGCACCAGCGCAGCCCTGGCAATCAGCCCGCGCAGGCTGCCGCCGCAATCACTGCCATAGCGGGAGGTATCCTGGGAAATAAGGATCTGCTCCTTCGCGCCGTTTTGCGAAAGCATGCGCATTTCATCCAGGATGGCCTGCTCATCGCGCGAGCGATAGCCGCCGCGGATCAGCGGGATGGCGCAATAGGCGCAGCGGTTGTTGCAGCCCTCGCCGATGCGCACATAGGCGGAATAGGCCGGGGTGGTCAGCACGCGGCCGCACTCCAGCATCTGATTGCTGCGGGCGCGCAGATCCACACGTTCGCCCTGCATGGCTTCCTCCACCGCCTGCACAATCTGCGCGTACTGGTTCACGCCCAGCAGCGCGTCGATCTCGGGCATATCGCTCAGCAGCGCGTCGCCATAGCGCTGGGCAAGGCAGCCGGTGACGATCAGCTTTTTGCAGCGGCCCGTGCGCTTATACTGCGCCATTTCCAGGATAGTCTGGATGCTCTCCTCCTTGGCAGGGTCGATAAAGCCGCAGGTGTTCACCAGCAGCACCTCCGCCTGCGCGGGATCGGTGGTAAACTCGTGCCCCGCCTGGGTGAGCAGCGACAGCATCTGCTCCGTATCCACGCGGTTTTTCACGCATCCCAGGGAAACAACGCCAATCTTCATACAAAAAGCCTCCGGGGAGATAAATTACGCGCATATTATAGCATATTCGCGCCCTTCTCACAAGGGGATGCAGGAAAAATGCGAACACTTGTTTGCACGCTTTATGTCTTCATTTTCGTCGCCGCCGCCAGCAGCGCGCCGCGCTCGTTGGGCAGCTCCCCCAGCAGCACGCGGCGATGCAGGGCGTTGAGCGTGCGGCCAAGCTCCGCCCCGGCAGGCAGCCCGGCAGCGGTCAGGTCGCGGCCGTTGATTTGAAGCTCGCCCAGCGTCAGGGGCGGATGCTGCGCCATCAGCGCAGGCAGGCAGGATAACAGGTCGTCCCGCCCCTGCAGCGTCAGCAGCCGCCGCAGCTGCGCCTCGCCCAGCCGCGCCAGCCACAGCGGCAGCTCGGCGCGGGAGATATCCTCCCCTGCAGCAGCCGTCAGCGCCAGCACCTGGCTGGACAGCGCCCGCGAGGGCTTGAGCGAGGCCAGCGCCCGCGCCCCGGCCTCCCCGCAGGGCGACAGCAGCGCGGCCAGGCGCAGCACGGTATCCCCGCGCGGCAGAATAGCAAGCGCATGCAGCGCCTCCGGCAGCGCGGCGGCGGGATAATCCGGCAGCGCGGCCAGCAGCACCGTATCAAAGGCTTGCAGCACAGGCACGGCGTTTATGCCATTCAGCGCGCGCAGCAGCTCGGCGGCGATGCGCTCACGGCTGATCAACGTCAGCCTGCCCGATAATTCGCGCATGGCGCAGGCGGTATCAGGCGCAATATCAAACCCCAGCTCTGCGGCAAAGCGCAGCGCGCGCAGGATGCGCAGCGCGTCCTCGGTAAAGCGCGCGCCTGCATCGCCCACGCAGCGAATCATGCGCCGGGCGATATCCGCCTGCCCATCAAAGGGATCGCGCAGGCCGATATCGGGATGGTACGCCATGGCGTTGATGGTGAAATCCCGGCGGCGCAGATCCTCCGTCAGGCTGTCGGTAAAGGCCACGGACTGCGGGTGACGGCCATCCAGATAATCGCCATCTGTGCGAAAAGTAGTGATCTCATACGGCTCGCCCGCCATCAGCACGGTCACGGTGCCATGCTTGATCCCTGTTTCCACCACGCGCTCGCCGGCAAAGCAGCGCTCGGTCTGCGCAGGCAGCGCGCTGGTGCAGATATCATAATCATGCGGGGGCACGCCGCGCGCCAGATCGCGCACGCAGCCGCCTACGGCGTAGGCCTGATGGCCCGCCGCGTTGAGCCTGCGCAGCACCTCCAGCGCCCCCGGCGGCAATTCAAAGCGCATAAGCGCGCACCCCCTGTTTTTTCTTTCTATTATATAATAAGAATCAATCGCAATGCAAACGCAAATTTGCGGTTGCACTGGCACAGAATCCGGGCTATAATGAGCAGGTATCAACACGAACGGAGGTTTTAACCATGAAAAATGCAAAACGCGCGCTGCTGCTTTCGCTTGCTCTGCTGATGATCGCCCTGCCCGCGCTGGCCGCCGGCAAGCTGCAGACGGATCAGGAAAACCTGTGGGAAGTCAAGACCGACTGGTCGCACGACGCTTTTCTCTTTGCCAAAGTAACCAACGTGGGCGATCGGGATATTTCAATCAGCTCCGGCGTATTTGAAGCCTACGACGCCGAGGGTCAGCCCATTGCCTCCGACGATTACGCGGAAGCCTATGTCAAATGCCTCAAGCCCGGCGAATACACCTATGTGCGCATGTACGGAGAGATTGAAGACGAAACCAAAACAGCGGCGGATCATATGCTGACCCTCGCAGGCAAGAGCGACTCCTCCGTGGATACGCTGCGCCTGCCCTGCGTGACCGAGCTGCGGCTGAACGAATCCATGGGCTGGTACACCGAGGACTATATGTATGTAACCGTCACCAACAACACCGAGCAGACGCTGTTTGACATTTCCGTCGTCGCCGCCCTGCTGGATCAGGAGGGCAACATCCTGTATCTGGAGGACGACAACCTGTACGATGGCCGCGCGCTGACCGCGGGCAGTACCATGATTTTCCGCATGGAAATCCCCGAGGAGTTCATGGCGCTGTACGAGGCCAAGGGCATGACCCCCGTCTCGGTGGATGCGATTGCCTATGTAAACATCGAAAAGGACTAATCACAAAGCAACAGCCGCATCCGCTGTATGCAGCCAAACGCCATTTTGACGGCGGCTTCTCCTTTGGGAGAAGCCGTTTTTTGATTTCCCGCCTTGCGCGTCATACCGCATCACCGCCCCATCATAGGATAGGGCCATGGGGGTGCGGCAGGATGAGGGAGCATAAAATCTGGCGGCAAACGGCGGTGCTTACCTGCGCCAACGCCATCACGCGCGGAGCGGGGTTTGTGCTGCGCGTGGTTCTCAGCCGCATGCTGGGCGCGCAGGCAATGGGCGTTATGACGCTGTCGCACAGCGCGCACATGCTCTTTATCACGCCCGTGACGGCAGGGCTGCCGCTGGCGGTCAGCCGCATCACGGCGCGCCATGCCGACGCCCGCGCCCTGCGCGCAGGACGCTCCTTGGCGCTGCGTGCCAGCGCGGTGCTGATTCCCCTGTGGCTGCTATTGGCTCCCCTGATGGCCTACGCGCTGGGCGATCTGCGCGTGCTGCCTTCGCTGTGGGTGTTCACGCCCTGTCTGGCGGTGCTGGGGCTGTCAGCGGTTTACAATGGCTTTTGCTATGGTCTGGGGCGCGCCTGGCCGCCCGCGCTGAGCGAAATGCTGGAGCAGGCGCTGCGTTTCCTGCTGGCCGCGGGATTGCTGCTGACCCTGCCGCAGGCCAGCGTCGCCTGGCGCGCGGCCATGCCCGGCGTTGCCACCTCGATTGCCGAAGCGGCGGGGCTGGTGCTGATTCTATCGCTTTTGCGCCGGGAAACGGCAAGCCCGCCGGATGCGGATTACGCCGCGCTGCGCCGCGAGCTATGGCGGCTGTCGCTGCCGCTGTGCGGCATGCGGCTGCTTTCCACCGCGCTGCGAGCGCTCAGCGGGGCAATGATTCCACGGCGGCTGGTAATATCGGGGCTGACGCTGGCGCAGGCCACGGCACAGTTAGGCATGTTTCAGGGCATGGTCATGCCCGTGCTGATGGCGCCGGGCATATTTACCGGCGCGCTGGCCATGGTAGGCGCGCCCGCCGTGGCGCGCGTGGAGGGCGCGGCGCAGCGCAGGCTGGCCGTGCGGCTGCTATCCAGCGCGCTGATCTGCGGCCTGGGCGGCATGGCCGCCGTGCGCATCGGCGCGAATATCCTGGCCACCTGGGTATACAACGAGCCGGAGCTGGCCGGCATGTTTATCCTCAGCGCGCCGCTGACGCTGCTGTTTGCCGTGCAGCACGCTGTCAATGCGCTGCTGAGCGGCCTGGGGGAGCAGCGGCAGGCGCTGATGCCCGCGCTGGCCGGATCGTTGCTGACGCTGGCACTGCTGCACCGCTGGACGGCCCTGCCCGGCGCGCGCATCGCAGGAGCCATCCGCGCCATGCAATTGGGACAAAGCGCAACGCTGCTATCCACGCTGGGGCTGCTGGCGCTGGCGCTGCGGCAAAGCAAAACGCCGGACTAAAAATTAGCCCGGCGTTTCAGATTGTCAAAAAAGTCTCGCTTAAACTCTTGGGATGCATGAAGGGGCCGCAGCCCCTTCATATATAATCCGCAGCAGCGACATGTGCGGTGCGAGGAGCAGCCGTCAGGCTGCTTCCTTTGTCATTTTCTGGCCGTGAGCCGCAGGCTCACAAGAAAATGACGTTCCCGATGCAAGTCTGCTTTAGCTGACTTGCATCGTCTTCTTACGTATACGCCTGATGTGACAGCCGTGCGCGCGCACTGGAAAGCAGCGATATAAACCGCCGATCCAGCACGGAAAGCTGGTAGGAGGTGGGGTATATCAGGATATCCTGGTAGCGCATGCCCGCGTTGAAGCACTTGCGCATCACCAGGGAAAAGCGCCGCAGCGCCGTGGGCGTTTCGGGCGAGGCCCACATATAGGTATCGGGCAGGCGGCTCAGCAGATCCAGCTGCTCCAGGCGGCCGTACACCTGGATGCGGCTGGACGGCGGTTCGTCCGCGCGCAGCGCGTCGGAGGCAGGCAGGTACGGCACGGCCAGATCACCATAGATGATCTGCGTGTACGGGGTCAAATTCTCGGGCTCAATGCGGTCGTGCGCCGCCAACGGGTGCTCCTGCGACAGCAGCAGCAGCGCGTCGTATTCCCACACCGGCTCATATTGCAGCGATTTTTCGCGCAGGTAATTCAGGTAATACCCCGCGTCCTTGCTCTCCGTGCGGAAAATACCCAGCTGAAACTGCCCGTCCGCCACATCGTTGATTGTGTGCAGGGCGCTGGCCTCGCGCACGCGAATGTCCATAGGGCTGCCCTTATCCAGGCTGTCCACCAGGGCGGAAAAGCAATCGGCAATATACCCCGCCCGCGGCATGGACAGGCTGAAGCGCTGGGTCGCATCGTCATGCCGCTGAGAGAGCGCCTCCATGGCCTGCAGCTGATTGAGAATGCCGCGCGCATAAACCAAAAACTCGCGCCCGCGGGCGGTAGGCACCACGCCGCGAGATGTGCGGGCAAAGATCTGAAAGCCCAGCGTGTCCTCCAATTCCTTGATGGATTTGCTCAGGTTGGGCTGGGCCATGTACAGGTTTTCGGCGGCCTGGGTGATGGAGCCGCAGCGCTCCACCTCCACAGCATATTTAAAGTGCAGGGTGTTCATGGGGGTCTCCTTACAAAAAGCATAATACGTTTAACTTGTCAAAGCAGCAACGATTGTTCGGCCAAGAAGTAAAGAAAAGGCGTAGTTCCTTCTTTTTAGTTTGACTGCCCAAATTATTACCATTCGACACAGGCCGCGGATTTCCTTTATTTTTTCATCCCCAGGATGCTTGCGCGCGCGCCAGCCCTGGTATATAATGCGCTGGAGAACAGAAACGGGGGACGCGCGCATGGATGGGTTTGTGCTGATTTTGGAGCTGATAGGCACGGTGGCCTTTGCGGCCTCGGGCGCAATCATCGCCATCCGCAAGCAGATGGATGTGTTCGGCGTGTGCGTGCTGGCGCTAACCACAGCCGTGGGCGGCGGTATCATCCGCGATCTGCTGCTGGGCGTGATCCCTCCCTATACCTTTCAAAACCCCATCTACGCCTTCACGGCCACGCTGGTAGCGGTAATTGTGTTCATCAAGCCCGTGCGCTATTACCTGACGGGCAACCACAATGCCTACCAGCGCACCATACTGGCAATGGATACGATTGGCCTGGGCATCTTCTCGGTGGTCGGGGTCAGCAACGCCTATGCCGCCCAGCCGAACGCCGGCATCTACCTGACGGTGTTTGTGGGCGTGCTGTCGGGCGTGGGCGGCGGTATCCTGCGCGATGTGATGGCGGGGGACACACCCTATATCTTTGTCAAGGATGTATATGCCTGCGCGTCCCTGGCTGGGGCGCTGGTGTGCGCGCTGCTCTGGCGCGTAACCGGGCACGCCACGGCCATGATCATAGGCGCGATGGTGGTGATGGTCATCCGCGCGCTGTCCGTTACCTTCCACTGGAACCTGCCGCGGGCGGACTGATATGCTCAAACCTTTTTCTTGTTGATATGCTCAAACCTTTTTCTCCCTTTGACGAGGCGCAGGATTTCTGCTATACTGTATAGGATAAGCTGATTTTTCCCGCCTGGTGAAAGGGAGGTTTTATTTTGTCCTGTCTCGCAGCGGCTGCGCGCTGCCTGAAAAAACGACCGGCCTCATAGGCTCTTTTTATGCTGCTTTCATATTTTTATCATCCGGCATAGAAAGGGTATTTTAAAATGAAAAAAATCAAGGCGCTTTTCGCCTCCCTGACCATCACGCGCAGGGAGCTGCTTTTGCTGCTGTCCGGCAGCGCCATCCTGGCCTTCGGGCTGTATCAGGTGCACTCCATATCGGGCGTGACCGAGGGCGGCGTGCTGGGGCTGACGCTGCTGGGGCACCACTGGCTGGGCATATCGCCCTCCGTCAGCTCGCTGATCCTCAACGCCGCGTGCTATCTGCTGGGCTGGCGGCTGCTGGGGCGCGGGTTTGTGTGGCGCTCCATCGTGGCGGGCGGCGCGTTTTCGCTGTTTTACGCCGTGTTTGAGCAGTTTCCTATCCTGGTTCCCGAATTATCCGAGCACCCGCTGATCGCCGCGGTAGCGGGCGCGATGTTCGTGGGCGTGGGCGTGGGGCTGTGCGTGCGCGCGGGCGGCGCGCCGGGCGGGGACGATGCGCTGTCCATGAGCCTGGAGCATGTGACCCACCTTCCCATCCAGTGGATTTACCTGATCAGCGATCTGATCGTGCTGGGGCTGTCGCTCACCTACATCCCGCTGCGGCGCATCCTGTATTCGCTGCTGACGGTCATTCTGTCCGGGCAGCTGATCGGCATTGTGCAGCGCGCGGGGAAACGAGAGAAAGGCAGCGTGCCGTCTTGCGCAGGCAATGAAACTGTGCTATGATAGCGGCTGTATTCTTCAAAAACCGGGAGGCTTCGCTATGAAAAAGCAACGTATGAACGCCTATACCCTGGCCTTCACAGGCGTGATGGCCGCCATTGTCTATGTGGTTACGCTGTTTCGTTTCCCCTTGCTGGGCTCCAAGGTGCATTTTGCCAACGCCATGTGCCTGCTGTCTGGCATGCTGTTTGGCGGCGTGTACGGCGGCCTGGCCGCGGGCCTGGGCTCTGCGCTGTATGACGCTTTCCATGGCTACGATGTAATCAACATCCTGATCACCTTCGTCAGCAAGTTCATGATGGCCTGGGTGTGCGCGCGCGTGCTGTGGAGCAGGGATACCCGCAATGAGGGCTTTGTCCGCGCCATCGTGGCGGCGGTGTGCGGCGCGCTGACCTATGTGGCGCTGTACATGCTCAAGACCTTTATTTATCAGGCCTTTGTGTACGGCTATCCCATGAACACCGTGTGGGCCACGATGCTGAGCAAATTTATCCCCTCCATCATCAACGCCGGCGTGGCCATCGTCGCCGCGCCCATCCTGTACAAGACCATGCTGCCCGCGCTGCGGCATGTGCTGAACAAGAGCGAGCTGAAATAACCCTAAAGTAAAACACCTTCGCAGGGAAAAACTTGCGAAGGTGTTTTTAGTCTGCCGAAATTTCCTTCTGGCAGTGTGAAACGCCCGGCTGCTTCATGCGAAGCAGCCGGGCGCCAGATTGTCAAAAAAGTCTCGCTTAAGCTCCTGGGATGCATGAAGGGGCCGCAGCCCCTTCATATATAATCCGCAGCGGCGGCGTGTACGGCGCGAGGAGCAGCCGTCAGGCTGCTTCCTCTGTCATTTTCTGGCCGTGAGCCGCAGGCTCACAAGAAAATGAC
>SFIM01000059.1 GCA_004556155.1 Clostridiales bacterium | reverse complement strand
GGCTATCAATGCCGCACAGAACAGGCGAAGCCTGCGCCGCTGCTGCGGATTACATATGAAGGGGCTGCGGCCCCTTCATGCATCCCAGGAGCTTAAGCGAGACTTTTTTGACAATCTGAGACCGGACTGGCGTGAAACCAGCCCGGTCTTTTGATTTGCGATTATTGCGCCTCCTGCAATTGCACCTGCGCCATGCGCACATAGCCGGTCAGCTGCGCGGGCGCATCCGCCGGAGCGTACAGCACGCGCGCCCAGGTGCCGTCGCGGCCGCAATCGGCCTTGAGCACTTGCAGCGCCGCGCCCTGGGGCAGCGTCGTCAGCGCGGCGGAGTCCTCGCTGTCCAGGCTGTACAGCGCCGCGCGGTCGCGCGTATTGGCCGTGGAAAAATCCTGCCCCATCAGCGCGGCCTGTATCGCCTCTTGACGCTCATCGAATATGGCTGCTTCAGCGTAATACCATGCCAGCGGACAGGTCTGCTCCCAGCGGCAGCTGCCATCCAGCCGCCAGACGCGCTCCCGCAAGAAATCGCCGTCCGACAGGGTGCGCAGCGTGGCTACGCCAATGAGGCGCAGGCGTCGGCCTTCCCAGCGGTAAACCGTCCAATCGTAATTCGCCGCGCCATCCGCCATATAGCAATCCAGCATGCCCGATTCGGGATGCAGCCCATAGTTGCTCAGCCAACTGTACTCGGCTTCGCCGGCATCGTCCTGATCTTCCGGCAAATAGAGGGGCTCCGTATACACCTCGTCAAAGCGTCCCGTTTCGGGATTCCACAGGGCAAAGGCCGTGCGGTCGTTGCGCGCACCCATCACTGTCCGAAGGCAAAGATCGGCATAGCCGTCAAAGTTCAAATCCTCCAGCCATGCGGCGATGAAGGGGTCGTCGCTGCTCGGCGCTTCAATCGCATGATAGGTAAGCGACTGCGACAGGCTTCCATCCTCGGCGGTGATATCCGCGCGCAAAATTTTATCCTCCGTGGCGGGCTCGACCTCACCCGTATCCACGATGGCAATGGACAGCAGCGGCGCGTCCTCGCATACCCTGGCGGGAAACTCCATGGCCTCGCCCAGCGCAGGCAAGGCGCACAGCAGCAGCGAAAGCAGCAGCAGGCAGGCAAACGTTCTTTTCATTCTCAACCGCTCCTTTGAAAGGCTTCCGCTATATAAACGCGAAAGCGGCGGGGTTTCATCCCGAAATCCCCGCCGAAACGGCATTTTTATTTGCCTATCCGCACCGTACCGCTGGTGACCAGGTATTTCTGCCCATCCACCATGCAGGACGCTTCGATTACATATTCGCCCGCAGCGGCCAGCTCGCCCGCAGCATTCCGGCCATCCCAATAAAACAGGCTGGCCTCGCTGCCCAGACCCAGCGGGCGCGAGGGCGTCTTGTAGGCCAGGCGGCGCACGGTTTGCCCCTGCGCGTCGCGCACCGTCACCGTCAGGCTGCATGGGAAGCGGTGTCCCACATACACGGCTACTTCCTCGCCCTGAGCCGGGTCAAAGCTCTCGCCGCAGCGGATGCGTAGCACCGGGTTGCCCGTATCGCGCTGCACGGCAATCAGCCTGCTGCCCGCCAGCATGGCGCGGCGGCCCTCCTGCGCCACCAATTGCAGCAGCGCATAGCCATAGGGCTCGTCCTCCTCTGCCAGCAGGGAAACCGAGCGTTCCTTGCGCCCTGGGGTCAGCGCGCCCGTTTCGTTTTCGGGGTCCTCGATGGTCTGCGGCGTATCAAAGCGCCACAGGCCGTTTTTGTAATAAATCAGCTGATACTGCACACGCACGGCGCGCCGCACGGTAAAGCTGAAATACAGCGTGTCCTCCTTTTCGCTCAGCACGGCGCTATCCAGCGTGATCGCGCCGATGGGCCGCTCGGCAGTATCGGCCAGGTCGGGATCGTACGCGTACAGCGCAAAATCGGACTGCTGCGGGTAACTCTGCGCCGTGGACGCGCCATGGCTTTCCAGCAAGCCTTGATAGGCCTCCGCCAGCGTCACCTGGCCGTCCGCATTATAATCAAACTCGCGCGAGCGCAGGCCCTCGCACAGCTCCTGGGCAAAGTAGCTGCCGCCGCCCACGCCGTCCCGGTCTCGCCAGAGAAAGCTGTTTTCGCGCGCGCCGGCGCTGGTGAGCACCTGATAATCGGCGCTTTGAAAGCTGTTGCGCAGCTGCGCGTCCCACGCGCCCTTGCCAATAAACGCGCCGCTGTTGCAGGCATCCAAAATCAGCACCTTTTGCCCGGCAACCGCGTCCAGCGCGTCGCGCAGGGAATCGGCGGTCAGGTTTTCCTCGCTGATCCCATCAGACAGCACCAGCAGGGGCTGGAAGGTAACGCGGTCGTACAGGCCGTGCGTGCAAAAATAAACCAGGGAAATATCGTTGTCATCCGCCTCGGCAAAGGTTTGCTGCATCAGCTCGCGCAGCGCCTGCACGCTGCCTACGCCTTGACCAGCGCTGACAATGGCGGCGTACCCGCGGATATCGGTAGCCAGCATATTGGCCATGCGGCGCACGTTCATCTCCGCGGAGGGGGCGATGTTCTCGTGCGAAAGGAACTCGTCGCAGCCCACCAGCAGCGCGCGGAGGGTGACGGGATCCTCTGCGTCCTCCGCCCGTGCAGCCAGGCAAAGCAGGCAGCACAAAAGCAGCGTCAGCAGCATGCCGCAGCGCTTATGCATCCCCTCGCCCCCTTTCGCACAGGTAGAATTACTATAACATTTTACAAGTAAAATGTCAATTAAGCGCGTGTCAGCCTTCCGGATTGTTCCAAATATGGCTGAGTATGGCTGGGTATTCCGATGCCGCCGCCCCCTGGCGGGGCATGATAGGACTGCGCGCAGCAAAAGGAGGATGCTCCGCAATGCGGGAGCATCCTCCGCAGAGTGTCAAAAAAGTCCCGCTTAAGCTCCTGGGATGCATGAAGGGGCCGCAGCCCCTTCATATGTAATCCGCAGCAGCGGCGCAGGCTTCGCCTGTTCTGTGCGGCATTGATAGCC
>SFIM01000014.1 GCA_004556155.1 Clostridiales bacterium | reverse complement strand
CTGCTCTCATTATAGCAAAGGAGGCGCTTCCTGTATCTTAAGCTTTTCCCTCTCACCAGCTCCGCTGGTGGTTTTCTTCTTCGCTGAAGCGACAAAAAGAATCCCACGGCCGCATGCGGCTGGGATTCTCTGTACAGCGCGGGATGCAGCTATTGCCGCTGGTCATTCCCGAGTTTACGCAAAAGTATCCGTATGTGCGCATAGAATTGCACGAGCACGGCAGCGACGTGCTGGAGCAGCTGCTGATCGAGGGCGTGTGCGACCTGGCGCTAATTACCACCAGCCCCAAGCGCAGAGAGCTGCACTACGAGCTGCTGGAAAATGAGGAAATCGTGCTGATGGCCGATCAGAACACCAATATCGCCCAGCGCCTGCCCGACGGCACCACCATCGATATCACCGAGGCCGAAAACGAAGCCTTCGTTATGCTGCGCCACGGGCACAGCGTGCGCTCCATCCAGGAGCATTTGTTCCAGCTGCGCGGCTTCACGCCCAAGATGCTGCTGGAAAGCAACTCGCTGGAGCTGGCCAAGCGTGTGGCGGCCAACGCCCGGGCGGTGATGCTATGCCCCTATGTGTATATCGCCCAGTCGCCCGAGGTGCGCGCCCGCGTGCGCTGCTACCCCATCAAGGGCATGGAATACGAGCGGCATCTGTATCTGTGCTACCGGAAGGAGCTGTATTTCGCGCGATTTATGGAAGATTTTCTTGCCATTGTTCGCTCGAAGCTGTAGCATAAAGAAAGTACAGGCACGCCAGCAGGTCGGCGCAGCCGCCGCAGGTTAGATTGCGTGCAATCATGGCCTCGTCCAGCGCTTCGATCTCCGCCTCCGGAAAGCCCGCCGCCTCAATGCGCCGCGCCTGCGCCTGGGCAAACGCCTGCCCTGCCTGTCCCCCGCGCTTCAAAAGCGTGGTGTCCTGCATGCGCGACAGTAAGCGGATCACCGCGCGAACGCCCGCTTCTTGCTGCGAAAGCTGCGTCGCTTCCCGCACAAAATCCGGCCAGACAGCCATAATGGATGGGAAGCCCTCCGCCGCTTCGCCGCGAATGCCGCGAATGCCTGCCTGCAGGTACAGCCGCTCGCCAAAGGAATGCGCAGCCGTCAGTCCGGCAAAGTGCGCTTCCACCGCCGGGCGAATCCTTTCCCCCGCCGCGCGGCAGACAGCCTGCGGCGTATTCTCAAAGCGCGCTGCGCATTGCGCCGCCGCAGCGCACAGCACACCCAGCGAGAACACCGCTCCCTTGTGCGTATTCACCCCGCCGGTGGCGGCCAGCATATCCGCCTCAGCCTGCATGCCAGCCGTCTGCAAGGCCGGGAACAGCTCCACTTCTGCACAGTCAAAGCCCAGGGCCGCGCACTGCGCAAAGTAGCCCGCCAGCGCATGCGCGCTGCGCAGCAGCAGCGGCAGGCTCATGTCGGGATGCGAACCGCAATTGCGCGCGTCCACCAGCCCAGGCTTGGGCGTAGTGCGAGCCTCCTGCTCCAGCGCCTCCACCGCGGCACGGCTCAGATGCGCAATCGTCCGCTCCCGATAAAGGGCCAGGATGCGGCGATCAATTTCAGCCGTCATCGCCTGCACGGAATGCGCGCGGCTGCGGGCGCAGACAAAGGCAGGATTCCCGCATAGAAAGCACTGCCGGGGCGGCAGCCCCAGCGCCTCGCGGGATACCTTATCCCCCGCCGGGGTGAGCACATCGATATCAAACAGCCGTCCGAGCGGCGT
Source organism: Clostridiales bacterium (assembly GCA_004556155.1). Lineage (GTDB taxonomy): Bacteria > Bacillota > Clostridia > Christensenellales > Aristaeellaceae > SFMI01. The sequence continues at coordinate 52,469 of SFIM01000014.1, read as the reverse complement.
GGTATCCTCCACCGTGCACAGCGCGCGCTTGACAGTTAGTGGATCGTCCGCCGCCTGATAATAGGCTTCAAAGCCCGTCTTGTCCCGGAGCTCATGCGCCAGGGCTGCGCCCGGCAAGGTCTGGGCAATCAGCCGCTTGCCCTCTTCAAATGCAATGGCGATCAGCGGCGAGGTTTTATGCGGGCCGGGAATGTTCATCGTCAGGCACACCAGCGCGCCCCGCTGCATCAGCAGCCGCTGCTGGCGCATCGCCCGCGCCTCGCGCGCCGCAGCCATATCGGCCACACTCACATCGCCCATCGCAAATCTGCGCATATCGTTTCGCCCCTTTAATCAGCTGTATGCGATTATCTTAGCAAAAACCCGCGCCGCTGGCAAGGCGCTTTGCAAAATAAACATTCTATGCGGAAGAAGGGATTCCCCATGCGGAAAAAGGCCGAAAAGGGCCGGGTGCTGAGCATCTTCCTTACGTTTCTCAAATTCGGCTGCTTCACCTTCGGCGGCGGCTGGAGCATTGTGTCGCAGATTCAAAAGGAATATGTAGAAGACAAGCATTGGATCACGGATGAAGAACTGCTGGATTTCACCTCAGTGGGCCGCAGCGTGCCGGGGCTGATGATCAGCAACGCCAGCGTGCTGTTCGGCTATCACGCGGCGGGCTTTGGCGGCGCGCTGGCCGCGCTGGCGGGCATCTGCCTGCCGCCCATCGTGATTATGTATGGCGTTACCTTTGTATACAATCTGGTGCACGATAATCTGTATATCGCGCGGGCCATGATGGGCGTGCGCGCGGCGGTGGTGCCCATCATCCTGTGCGCGCTGCTGAAACTGACCAAGAGCGCGCTGAAGGATTGGCTCTGCTGGCTGGTGGCTCTGGGCGCGGCGGCACTGTCGCTGTTTACGGGACTGAGCAACATCCTTATCGTCGTGCTGGGCGCGGCGGCGGGTCTGCTTGCCATGGAGGTGAAAACACGCCATGATCTACATTGAGCTGTTCGTTTCCTTCCTGCTGATCGGCTTTACAAGCTTCGGCGGCATGTCCATGATTCCCCTGATTAACGCCGAAATGCTCAGCCACGGCTGGATGACAGCCACGGAGGTCAGCGATATCGTGGCCATTGCCGAAATGACCCCCGGCCCCCTGGGCATCAACTGCGCCACCTTTGCCGGCGCGCGGGTGGCGGGCATTCCCGGCGCGCTGTGCGCAAGCCTGGGCGTGCTGGCCCCGACGCTGACGCTGTGCATGCTGGCGGCAGTATTTCTGAACAAATTCAAGGAAAGCCGCCTGCTGCAAAACGCCCTGTACGGTATCCGCCCGGTGTGCATCGGCATGATCGCCGCCGTGATTATCCAGCTCTCCCTGACCAACTACGCAGGCTCCCTTTTTGGCGTATCCTGGCAAGCAATCCTGATCGGCCTTGCCTCCTTCGCCGTACTGTACTTTGGCAAATGGAGCGTGTCCAAGACCATCCTGCTCTCCGCCGGGCTGGGGCTGATCCTGGGCGGACTATGATCGTTTTTGCACAAAAGCGCAAAATCGCCCGTATAGCCGGAGGTTTTGTCTTTCCTTGTCTTGACAAGGCCCGCGCCGTGACTTATAATTAAATCAACAAATCTACTGTGAAAGGTGCGTTTTTCATGGGTTATTTCGTATTCAAAAAGACTGCCACCGGCGTAAAATTCGATCTGGTCGCGGGCAATCATGAAGTGATCGCCACCAGTGAGGTATACAAGTCCGAGCCTTCCTGCCGCAAGGGCATTGCCAGCGTGCGCCGCAACGCGCCCATTGCCAATCTGCAGGATATGACCGAGGAACCGGTTATCAAAGTATCCTGCCCCAAATTTGAGGTATATGTGGACAAGGGCGGCGAATACCGCTTCCGCCTGAAGGCCACCAACGGTCAGATCATTGCCGTGTCCGAGGGCTATGCCGCCAAGGCCGGCTGCATGAACGGCATTGAAAGCGTCCGCAAAAACGCCGCCGGCGCCGATATCAAGGTACAGGAATAACCGCATATCCCCCAGCGCTTATGCTGCGCCGCAGGCTTCTGCGGCGCATTTTTTACGTATAAAGTCTTATTCATTCAAAAGGCATGAAGTAGCTCGTCGCGTTTTTTTCCGGCGCAGAAAAGCGAAGCTGAAATGAAAAACGCACTGACGGCTGCCCTGTCTCATACGTCCGCAGATATATGCGAACTATGCGCCATCCTTTCTGCGTGCGGGCACGGCAGGCTGCCTTCGCCATTACAGCAGCCGCTTATAGCTTTCGAGCATGGTTCTAAGCTGATACCGCAGCAGCCAGGCTGCGTTGTTCCATTGCGGAATGGATTTGACAACCTCCAGCAGAGGCATGACATATCGCTCCGTATCGATTACATAGCGCGCCTGTTTTTCCCGTGAGAAGCCGTCCGGCATGCAGGACAGGTTGTTGCAGCGGTCGATGCATTTGATCAGCGCAGCAAGCGGATCCTGCGCGATATTCGCAAAATATATCGGCTTGATTTCCGCCTTTCTGCCCGCATAGGTGTTATAGGATACCAAGCGCACAGCCTTTCGGACGCGCTCGCAGACCGGCAGATCCTTTTCCGCTGCGCACGTATCCTCCAGAACGTCATGCAGGAGCAGGCCGGATACCACGTCATCCTCAACGATGCCCATTGCAAGAGCATGGCAGGCCAGCGTCAAGGGATGCGCCCGATAAGGCACCGCTGCGACCATGCTCTTTCGCATCTGTCCGTTATGCATTTCCTTCATCAGCGTTTGTGTCAGGCCAAGGCTGTGCGCTTTAGCCTTCAGCCAGGTATACATATGATCCGGGTCAAAGTTAGGGTTTTCCAGCTTCCAATCGCGCCGTTCCCCGCGCAGCAGAAGGTCTGCCGATATATTCAGCGCTGAAGCAAGCGCCGCAAGCTTTCCCGCCTCCGGCAAATACGCATCCCTTTCCCAGGCGCTCACCGCCTGAAAAGATACCCCCAGCCGCTCAGCCAGCTGCTCCTGCGTAAAGCCCTTTGCCTTGCGGGCCGCAATCAGATTGCTTCCAATGCTCATGCCAGGCACCCCCCTTTTTTCTAATATGAGTATAGCAGATATTTTCCTCCTTGTGAACGCAGCTGGCGTTGAGTTTTGCCCCAACAATTCAATTTCAGCTTGAGTTTCTGTGTATTTATGCACTTATTTTGTCCTTCGCCGTGCCGGATAAAATATTTTTTTGCAGCCTATTGACGAACGCCTGTGCTTGTGCTATTTTACATTGTTAGCGATAGCTAACTAACAGGAGGATGGCAATGACACTGGATCAGCTAAAGGTTGGCTCCTCGGCAATCATCTCCGCGGTGGGCGGAAACGGCGCGCTGCGCTGCCGTCTGCTGGATATGGGCTTGATCCCCCACACGCGCGTAACGCTGCAAAAGGTGGCCCCCATGGGCGACCCGATTGAAATTCAGGTGCGCGGATACGAACTGACGCTGCGCGTAGAGGAAGCCCGCAAAATTGAAGTGGAGGCCGTCAAATCATGATATTTGCCCTTGTAGGTAATCAAAACTGCGGCAAAACCACGCTTTTTAACGCTTTAACCGGTTCTAACCAGCATGTAGGCAATTTTCCCGGCGTAACGGTCGATCAAAAAATGGGCGAGATTCGCGGGGAGCGTGGCTGCTCGGTAGTCGATCTGCCCGGCATTTATTCCCTGCGTCCCTATACGCAGGAGGAAATCGTCTCGCGCGATTTCATCATCAATCAAAAGCCCGACGGCATCATCAACATTGTGGACGCCACCAACATCGAGCGCAACCTGTACCTGACGCTGCAGCTGCTGGAATTGCAGGTGCCCATGGTGCTGGCGCTGAACATGATGGACGAGGTGCGCGCCAACGGCGGCACCATCGACGTGCAGAAGATGAGCCAGGCGCTGGGCATTCCGGTGATTCCCATTTCCGCCGCCAACGGCGAGGGCGTATCGGAGTTGGTGGATCAGGCCATCGCCACCGCGCGCGGCAAGATGCTGCCCAAGGTGACGGACTTCTGTGCCGAGGAATCAGCCGTGCACCGCTGCATCCACGCGGTGGTTCACCTGATTTATGATCATGCCGAAAAGCTGGGCATTCCCCCGCGCTTCTGCGCAGCCAAGCTGATTGAGGGCGGCGACAACCTGGCGCAGGAATTGAAGCTGGATCAGAACGAGCAGGAGTTGCTGGAGCACTGCATCGTGCAGATGGAAAACGAAACGGGATTGGATCGCAACGCCGCCCTGGCCGATATGCGCTATACCTTCATTGAGGGTGTGGTGGCTGCCTCCGTGGTAAAATGCCATGAAAGCAAGGAGCATGCGCGCTCCATGCGCATCGACAGGATTCTTACGGGTCGCTATACTGCCATTCCCGCCTTCCTGGGCGTGATGCTGCTGACCTTTTATCTTACCTTCGACGTCATCGGCCAGCGTCTGTCCGATTATTTGGGGCTGGGCATCGATGCGCTGACCGGCCTGATTGACAAGGGGCTGACCGCCTATGGCATTAACCCCGTGGTGCACAGCCTGATTATCGACGGCATTTTCGCGGGCGTGGGCAGCGTGCTGTCCTTCCTGCCCATCATCGTAACGCTGTTTTTCTTCCTGTCCATTCTGGAGGATACGGGCTATATGGCGCGCGTGGCCTTTGTGATGGACAAGCCTCTGCGCAAGATCGGCCTATCGGGCCGCAGCATCGTGCCCATGCTGATTGGCTTTGGCTGCTCGGTGCCGGCCATCATGGCCACCCGCACGGTATCCTCCGACCGCGACCGCAAGATGACCATCCTGCTGACGCCCTACATGAGCTGTTCGGCCAAGATCTCGATTTACGCCTTCTTCACCGCCGCGTTTTTTGCCAAGTACCGCGCACTGGTGATGATCTCGCTGTATGTGCTGGGCATTCTGATTGGCATCATCGCCGCTCTGATCATGGATAAAACGGTCTTCCGCGGCAAGCCTGTGCCCTTTGTGATGGAGCTGCCCAACTACCGCATGCCCAGCTTCAAGAGCGTGCTGCTGCTTCTGTGGGAAAAAGCGCGTGACTTTTTGCAGCGCGCGTTCACGGTAATCTTCCTGGCCACGATCATCATCTGGTTCCTGCAAAGCTTTGACACGCGGCTGAACGTGGTTGCTGACAGCGCGGACAGCCTGCTGGCGCTGGTGGGTCAGTGGATTGCGCCCGTATTCTCCCCGCTGGGCTTTGCCGATTGGCGCTGCGCCACGGCGCTGATATCGGGCTTTGTGGCCAAGGAATCGGTGGTCAGCACCCTGCAGGTGCTGCTGGGCAGCGCGGCCATCGGCACGCTGTTTACCACCAAAACCGCTGTCAGCTTCCTGGTGTTCACACTGCTTTACACCCCCTGCATCGCGGCTGTAGCAACCATCCGGCGCGAGCTCAATTCCGTCGTTAAAACGGCGGGCGTCATCCTGATGCAGTGTTCGGTTGCATGGGTGGTCTCCTTGATCGCCTACACGCTGGCGAGGCTGCTGTAATGCGCGCGCTGGATTATATCCTGCTGTCCGTGATTGCGCTGTGCGCGTTTTTCGCCTTCCGTACCTGGCGCAGGGCGCTGAAAAACGGCGATTGCTGCGGCCATGGCGGCTGTAATGGGGACTGCGCACACTGCGGCGCAGCCTGCGGGAAGCATCAAAAATAAGAATACAAAGGGGCTGTGAAAGAACGAAAAGTTCTTCCACAGCCCCTTCGCTTTTATTATGCTTCTGAATTTATACGCTCTTGATCTTAAATCAGCTTGTATTCCTTCAGCAGCTTTTCCAGATCGGTGTGCGCGGCCTTGCCCATCAGAGCCTTGAAAGCCATCTTTTCCATCAGGCCCACGTCCATATCGGTGATCTTCTTGCCGTCGCGCAGCTGCACGGTGGCGTTAAGCAGATCGCGGATATCATACACGCTGCCCCACACCTCGGGCACACCGCGATCGACGTTCAGCAGGGTATACACCGCCTCCATGCCGGTGCGCATGGAATATTCGGTGGTGAAGATGGTATCGCGCGGCGTTTCGGCAAACTGCCCCAGGAAGGCAAAGTTGACAGCACCGTCGGGCACCACCTTGGGCCGGTCGCCATAGGCGCGGGGCATGAAGAAGGCGTCGATATAGGGCATCATCACGGGTACGGTGTTGGCGCTATGCTCGGCCAGCTCCTCAATCTGATCCTCCGGCACGCCGATATGATACAGCCACTCCATGCAGATTTCCTTGCCGGTGCAGGCACGCATGGGCTTTTTGATATAATCGCCGGGCTTATCGGTGAACAGGCTGTACACCCATACCAGGCAATGATCCTTGGGCTGCTCGCGGAACTGCGGCTGGCGGTTGATCGTCCAGCTCATCAGCCAGGAGGAATCCTTGACGGTAACGATGCCGCCGGTGACCACCTTGCCGCTGAAGGGATCGCGCTTGCAGATGGCCTTGATATAGGGAATGATGCGCTGATCCAGCGTTTCTACGGTGGCGCTCATCCAGTTGGTCTGCTCAGGATCGGAGCAGAACTTGTCCGGATGGCCGAAGGCGGGATCCTGCGCGGCGATCTTGCGCCACATATCCCAGCCGCCGCCCGCCTTGATCTCGGTATTATAGGGCGCGGGCGTATTCTGGCTGCCCATGCTGGAGTTTTCCACGCAGCCGCCGTTGGTGATGAACACCAGGTCGTTCTCGGTCAGGCCGATGCTTTCGGGCTTGCCATCGCGAATGGTTTCAATGCTCTTGGCAAGCTTGTGCTCAGGCTTGCAGTCAAACAGCACGTTTACCACCTTGACGCCAAAGTGGAACTGCACGCCGGCCTTTTCCAGGTATCTGACCATGGGCAGAATCATGGATTCATACTGATTGTATTTGGTAAAGCGCAGCGCCTTGAAATCGGGCAGGCCGCCGATATGGTGGATATAGCGCTGCAGATACAGCTTCATTTCCAGCGCGCTGTGCCAGTTTTCAAAGGCGAACATGGTGCGCCAGTACAGCCAGAAGTTGCTGTTGAACACCTCGTCGTCAAAGATATCGGTGATACGCTTGTCCTGCAGCTCCTCGTTAGGGGTGAAGAACAGCTTCATGATCTCCATTGCGCCCTTATCGGAGATATCGAACTTGCCGTCCGTATGGGCGTCCTCGCCGCAGTTGACGGTGGCGCGGCACAGAGAGTAGTTGGGATCGGCCTTGTTGAGCCAATAATACTCGTCCAGCACGCTCACGCCCTCGGTTTCGATGGAGGGAATGGAATGGAACAGATCCCACATCACCTCAAAATGGTTATCCATCTCGCGGCCGCCGCGCATCACATAGCCGATGTTTTCAAATTTCCAGCCGTCGCAGGCGCCGCCGGCGCGATCTTCCTTTTCCAGGATGTGAATGTGCTCGCCCTTCATCTGGCCGTCGCGAACCAGATAGCAGGCGGCCGTCAGCGCGGCAAGGCCGCTGCCAATGATATAAGCAGACTTGTGATCTACCCCCTCGGGCTTACGGGGACGGGCAAAGGCTTCATAGTTACCGCTGGCATAATACATAACGGATGACCTCCTACATTGATTTTGCACCAGGACTTATCGCCCTTTGGTGATTATGATTATAGGCGGCCGCCCCATCCCCCGCAATGAGCAGAAAAGCCGCCATGCCCAATTTTCTGACACGGCGGAGAAAGTGATGCTTTTTTTATCAAAAGCGCGGTTTTGTTTAATTCTTTTGTTTTGCAATGCGCTCCAACGCAGCGCGGATATTGCCATGGACGATCACGCCCAGCCGTTCCACCAGCAAGGCAGGATCGCCGCGCATATCCTCCTTGATCCAATCCAGTATCAGCCCGACAAACGCGTATTTATAAAAATGCGCGATAAACTGCTGATCCGTCTCGGGCACGTCCAAACCCTGCGCCTGCTCGCGCACCACGCCGATAATCAGCGCGTAGGTCAACTTATACAGATAGTTTTCCACATGCTCACGGCTGACGGAGCGGTACACATTCATGATAAAGGGTTTGTTCTGCTGCACGGCCTCGAATATCTGCAAAAAGCCCTGCTGCCAGGTATCGTAGGTCTTTTTGCCCTCCAGGGCGCGGCGCGCATCCTCCACGCAGGACCATTCAATCAGATCGTAAATATCCTTGAAATGATAATAAAAGGTCATCCGGCTGATGCCGCAATCCTCGGCAATATCGTTGATGGTGATCTTATCCAGCGGCTTTTGAAGCAGCAGTTTTTTCAGTGACGCTTCCAGCGCGCGCTTGGTAATATCGGACATGCCGCGTCTCCTTTCTCAAGGTCTTGTGCATAGATCTATTATAATCAATCCGCGCGCGTTTGTCATCCCATAAAAAAACGGGCCGCAGCGCACTGCAGACCCGTCGATTGGACGCTTTTAGGTTATTCCGCTTTTTTGTCAGCGTTGCGGCGGTTGAAGATCACGTTTACCAGAATGCCCACGATCAGGCCGGTGGCGATGGCGCTGATCTGCACGCTGCCGAAGTTGAGCGTCAGGCCGCCGATGCCGCACACCAGGATGGCCGCGACCACGAACAGGTTGCGATGGTCGTTCAGGTCAACCGGCTGAATCATCTTCAGGCCGCTGACCGCGATGAAGCCGTACAGCGCGATGCACACGCCGCCCACGATGCAGGTGGGGATGGAGTTGACGAAGCAGACGAAGGAATCAAAGAAGCTCAGCAGCACGCAGTAGACCGCGGCGATGGCGATGGTGCTGACGGAGGCGTTGCCCGTGATGGCGATGCAGCCGACGGACTCGCCGTAGGTGGTGTTGGGGCAGCCGCCAAACAGCGCGCCCACGATGGAGCCCGCGCCGTCGCCCAGCAGGGTGCGGTCCAGGCCGGGATCGGTAATCAGGTCATGGCCGATGATGGAGGAGAGGTTCTCGTGGTCGGCGATATGCTCGGCCAGGGTCACGAAGGCCACGGGGGCGAAGAGAACGAACAGGCTCAGCACATCGCTCGCGCTGCCGATGGTGTTGGTAGCGTCCTTATAAGCGCCGAACATGCCCAGGAAGGTGAAGCGCGGCACCTTGAACAGCTGCACGTTATCGAAGGCGGAGAGCTTGACCAGCTGCAGCGCTTCGCAGCCGGAGGCACGGCCGATGAAGGTCAGGATCAGGGCGATCACATACGCACCCAGGATACCGATGATGAAGGGCACCATCTTCATGCTCTGCGTGCCCTTTACGGAGGCGAACACGGTGATGAAGAAGGCGATCAGACCTACCAGGATGGCCACCAGGTTGTAGCTGCCGGCGGCGGTGTTGTTCAGGTTGTTCACCGCGCTGCCGCACAGGCTCAGGCCGATCAGGGCGACGGTGGGGCCGATGACCACAGGAGGCAGGAGCTTGGTCACCCAGGCGGTGCCGGTCTTTTTAACGATCAGGGCGATGAGCACATACACAAGGCCAGCGAACAGGGAGCCAACGAAGATGCCCAGGAAGCCATACGCGCAGGCGCCGGCCAGGGGGCTGATGAAGGCGAAGGAGCTGCCCAGGAACACGGGGCTCTTCTTGCGGGTAGCGATGAAGATGTAGAACAGCGTGCCCATGCCTGCGCCAAACAGCGCGGCAGGCTGATTCAGGTACAGGCCGGTGCTGTCCGCCAGCACGGGCACCAGCAGGGTGGCGGCCATGATGGCCAGCAGCTGCTGGAAGGCGTAGACAAGGTTCTTCTTGAGGGGCGGCTTCTGATTGATGTCATAGACCAGTTTCATTGGGGATTCCCTCCATGCGTAAGATCAACCCTGCGCGCCTTTTGCAGAAAAAAGCCTTACCCGGGCAGGGCAAGGCAATAAAACACAGTTTTTCTGCGATGTGTTGCAGCCTTCCCGGCCTCTCTGGACCGCGGTTAAAGGACACGCATTCAGTTGTCGGGGTGAGTTTACCACGAAGTGCAGCCCTTGTCAAGGGCAAAAAGCGACATTTTTCGTATTCTGCTCAAGATTATCCTGATCCGGCTGTATGCGGCAGCCTTTACACGATAAAGCTGACAAAGCGTTCGCGCGTCAGGCTGTAATCCACGGCAGACTGCAGATTGCCCAGCTGATCCAGCCAGCAATCCTTGCGCATGCCCTGGCGCTCAAAGCCCAGCCGCTCGTATACATGCTGGGCGCGCAGGTCGGTCAGGTTGGTATCCAGCACAATCCGCACGCAGCCCATATCATCAAACAGCGCGCGGATTAACAGGCTCAGCAAAATCTTTCCATAGCCTTTATTCTGCTGGGAAAAATCGCAGATTTTAATGCCGATTTCGGCTGTTTTGTCATCCACCATGCGGTAGCACATTTCGCCGATCGGCCTTTCCGATAGCAATACCATCAGCCTGCGATGCTGCTCGTTATCCAGCCGCAGGTTATCCGCAATGCTCTCCACCGTTTCATTGATGCCCAGCGGAAAGCCCGCATGCGCCATCACGCGCCCATCGTTCCACCACAGCGACAGCTGCGGCGCATCCTCAGGCGTGGCGTTGCGGACGTTCAGATCATGATATTGCAGCAGCATGGCTTATTCCCCCGCACTTGTGCGGCTGAGCCGCGCGGTATTGAGCGCCTTGAGGCGCTGGGTACGCAGGCTGACGCGGTGCCCCATCAGAGCATAGCCGCGATAGCGATCCATAATCACCCGTGCGCTGACCGCCGCAGGCAGCGCCACCACAGCACCCGCCCCGGCAGCCGTAACCGCCGCGCCCACGCCCATGGCCGCGCCGGTCTTGACCATGCGGTAGGCAGCGTCCCCCGCCCCGGCAGCGCCGGTCTTTTTGCCCAGCAGCACCTTGCACTGCTCGGTCACGGCAATCACGGCGAAGGGCAGCACATTGCTGACCGTCTCGGCAATCTCGGTCGCCACGCCGGTATCCTCCAGCAGGCCCAGATCCACCGTCACGTTATCGGCCAGCGAAAGCCCGGTCGTCACCGCGTCCACCACGGTATCATGACGGCGCTTTTTGTACTTTTCCACCATTTCTTTGAAGGAAGGCATAGCTTAACCTCCAATCAGCTTCAGAATCGCCACGATCACCCAGGCGGCGCAGATAATGCCCACGCCCCAGGTAGCCTGGCGCAGAATGGCGGTCAAGCCAGGCTTGACCGGCTTGGCCTTGAGTGCCTTTTCCATATCGTCCAGGCGCTTTTGCAGCGCGTCGCCGCGCCTGCGCTCCTGCTCCAGCTGATCCTGGAGCGCCTTCACGCTGTCCTCGCCGATTTTCTGGCGCTCGGCCAGCTTTTCCATGCGCGCAGCCAGCTTTTCGCCGTCGCGGCGCAGCGCGTTCTGATCCTCGCTGAGGCCCTCGGCTACCAACGTCATTTCGCTGGTAAACTCCTCCACGGCCTGATTGAGATCCATGCCCTTGAGGCTGCTCCAGGTATTCTCGATAAAATCGCGCGCGCCGCGCATGAGGCCCGGCTTTTTGCCGGTTTCCCCATTCGCGGCGGGCGCAGTTTCGGTTGTATTGGTTTGCGGAAAATGTTTTTCTTGTTCAGTCATTTTTGAATATTACACCATGGTGATCCCCGTAGCCGCCTGCTCGTTATGGTAGCGATCCAGCAAGGATTTAATGCGGTTGTAGGGATTCAGCAGCTCGTGCAGCGAGCGGTCATGATTGAGGGTGGCGATCAGGTAGGAGATGTACTTGCTCATATCCGCCTGGATGAACCACGGCTCGTTCGCCAGCTCAGGCCGGCGATAGGTCAGGTTGGTAGCGACAACGCGGGTCAGGAGACCTTCTTCATAGGCCTTGCGGAACGCCTCGATGCCGGAGGTGAAGAACGCAAAGGTGGTCAGCGCGTAGATACGATTGGCCTTACGTGCCTTGAGCTCCTTGCACAGATCGATCATGCTGTCGCCCGAAGCCAGCATATCGTCCGCCACCAGGATATCCTTGCCCTCTACGTCCGCGCCCAGGTATTCATGCGCCACGATGGGGTTGCGGCCATTGATCACGGTGGTATAGTCGCGGCGCTTATAGAACATGCCCATGTCCAGCGACAGCACGGCGGAATAGAAGATATTGCGCTGTACCGCGCCCTCGTCGGGGCTGACGACCATCATATGGGATTTGTCAATGTGCAGGTCCTTTTCCTCGCGCAGCAGCGCCTTGAGCATCTGGTAGTTGGGCATGACGTTTTCAAAGCCGATCAGCGGCACGGCGTTTACCATGCGGGGATCATGCGCGTCGAAGGTGATGATATCGCGGATGCCCATGTTGACCAGCTCCTGCAGGCCCATGGCACAATCCAGGCTTTCGCGGCTGGTGCGGCGATGCTGACGGCTTTCGTACAGCATGGGCATCACCACGGTGACACGCTTGGCCTTGCCGCCGATCGCGCCGATGACGCGCTTGAGATCCTGGAAATGATCATCCGGGGACATGGGCACTTCCTGCCCATACATGTTGTAATGCACGTTATGCGCGCAAACATCCACAAGGATATACAGATCCATGCCGCGCACGCTTTCGCGCAGCACCGCCTTGCCCTCGCCCGTGCCAAAGCGCGGGCAGTAGGCCTTTACCAGAAAAGTATCGCGGTTCAGTCCGGGGCTGGTATAGTATTCTTCGTCCTGAAGCTCCTGCAGGCTGTGCCATTTGAGCAGCCACTGGTTGATTTTTTCTCCGATTTCCTCACAGCCCGCCATGGCGATAATGCCAAGCGGGCCGACAGGCACGCTGGTAGGATCCTTCTCCCACGTTGTTAACAAGCGAGTCACGTCAGCATCCCTCCATATATTGTGTTGGTTTGCACAATTCGACTCTATTATACACAAAAAGTCATAGGAATGGAAGCGTATTCCGCTCTTTCATGCAAGTTTTCATAAATTTGTAGAATATCACTTGCTCATCTCGTCAAAAAAGGCCAAAGAAACCTTGGGATAGACGATGGTTTTGTCATTATCGCCAGGGATCTTATAAGTGCCAGCACCCGTGCCGTACAGGGTGGCGTGCGTGCCCGCAGGCAGCGTCACCTCGGCGTCGGAGAGCACCATGATGTAGTCGGAATAGTTTTCACCCTTTTTCTGGGTGGCAAAGGTGATCAGCCATTCGCCCGATCCCGGCTCGACGGATACGACATAGCCGTTCGCCCGCACATACTTTCCCTCATAAGAAGCGGCTGAGTTTTTGAGCTTGGAATACGTAGGCGCAACTGCTGAGGCGCGGATGGCCTGCCGCTGCGCATCGGCGTCAAACACGCGCGCGATGGTATAGTTAAACACCCGCGTAGCATAGTTTTTCTTGGTAAAGGTGAGCAGAATCTCGTAGCTGCCCTCCTTGGAGGTATCGAGCGTAAAGGCGAAGGTTTTGGCATTGCCGGTCTGTTTGGTCTGGAGCTTTCCATTTACCTCCAGCTGCACGCTTACGCCCGACAGCGTGGTGCCGGCCAGCTTGAAGCTATCGGTAGTAAAGCTATCCGGGAAGGCGGAGGTAAACGTCACCGGCAGCAAAGTGGGATCATACTCCACCTGGAAATTCCGGCTGATTTCTTCTTCATTCTCCGTACCCTCGGCAGCCAGGACGCTGACAATCATGTTATACAGATCCTTGCCCGGCAGGGACACATCCACCTTGAACGCGCCCTTACCGTCGGCCTGCGCGCTGAAGGTTTTGCTTTCGCCCTTCATGGACACATAGGCAGCCAGCACCGTAGCGCCCGGACGGGTAACGCCCTTGATGGAAAAGCTGGCGCTATTGGTAAACTCCGGCGGCGGAGCGGTAAAGGTCAGTGCCAGCGGCGCGTCGGGCGAAGCCTCTGCCTGGGTAAAGGAGATCGTCTCCTGCAGCTTATTCATGGCGGTGATATCGCCCGCCGACACCTGGCGGCCTACCACCTGCATATCCAGCGTGATGGTATAGCCATTGCGGATGGTGCGCCGCCACAGGCCGCGGCGCGTTACCTGCCCGCCCTCGCGCAGCGTGTATTTGAGCATCAGGAAACGCCCCTGCTCGGTGCCAAAATTCTTCCATTCGCAGGATTCGAACTTATACCCCAGCGCGCCGCAGTAAGTGCCGTTGGAGTGATTGGCGCGGTAGGACGCGCGGGTATCAGCCGTCTGCTCGTTAATATCATACAGTTCTCTGGACTGCGCGTCCTGCACGGCAGTCACCACCAACGTGCGGCCATGCGTCGTATCATAGGCAATCAGGCGGATACCCTGCTGGGTAAATTTTTCCTTCATGCTGTCCACCGTTTCGCCAAGACCCGCGATGAAGCTCTCATTCGCAGCCAGGTTTTCAGGCGTCAGCTGGGTGGTATAGGTATCTCCCGGCACGTCCAGGATCATGTATATATCGGCAAAATGATAGCTGTCAGCGCACGCGCCCACGCACAAAAGCGTCAGCACGGCGGCAAGCAGAACCAGACAGATTTTTTTCATCGCTCAATGCCTCCCACGGATTGCAGAACTTTTCACCTCATATAGTAGCACAAAACGCCGTTTTGAGCAATCTCCAATCGTAAATCTTCGCGTCTGGAGGAGAAAAATCATGCGCTTATCTGAGCTTCGCTATGGCCAATCCGCCAAAATCCGGGATATCATGGGGCAGGATGCGCTATCCATCCGCCTGATAGATCTGGGCTTTTTGCCGCCCGCTCGGGTGATCAAAACCTTCAGCGCACCGGGCGGCGATCCCATGGCGGTGCGGCTGCGGGGCTACACCCTGTCCCTGCGGCGCGAGGAAGCCGACCGCGTGGAGGTGGAGCTATGATTGTGGCGCTGTGCGGCAATCAAAACGCAGGCAAGACGACGCTGTTTAATCTGCTTACCGGAGCGGCCGAGCATGTGGGCAACTATCCCGGCGTTACGGTGGAGCAGCGCGTGGGCAGGCTGCTGCCGACCTACCAGCAGGGGGCAAATGCGGTGCAGATCGTCGATCTGCCCGGCGTGTATTCGTTGACTCCATATTCGCGCGAGGAGGCTGTGACGCGCGAATATATTCTGCGCGAAAAGCCCGATATAGTGATCCAGGTGCTGGACGTAACCAGCCTGCAGCGCGGACTGTACCTGACGCTGGAGCTGATGGCGCTGGGGCGGCCGCTGGTGCTGGCGCTGAACATGACCGAAGCCTTGGCAAAATCAGGCGGCATGCTGGATGTCCAGCGTCTACAGGCGCGTCTGGGCGTGCCCTGCATATCCATCAACGCCCGCACAGGGCGCGGCGCGCGGCAGTTGATGGCCGCGGCCATGCAGGCGGCAAAGGCCGGCAAAGCGCCCGCTTCGCCCGTGCCGTTTCCCTTGGAATCGCTGCCCGCGGCGGAGCACCGCAAGCTGGCACAGGCACGGTATGCTTGGATCGACCGCTGCCTGGCCGTTTGCCTGACCCTGCCCCGCAATCCCCCGCGCCTGCCGCCGATGGATTGGCTGTTTTCAAATCGTCTGCTTGCCTGGCCCATCCTGTCCGCGTTGGTGTTGGCCGTACTGTTCATTGCCTTTGGGCCGCCCGGTCAAACGCTAACACACCTTTTTGAAGTTTTGATTGAACAGGCTGGCCTACAGATCGACGCGCTGCTTGCGCGGGCAGGCACCGCGCCGCTGCTGCGCGATCTGCTGATCAACGGCGCGTTCGCGGGCGTTGGCGCGGTGGTTAGCTTTTTGCCTGCCATTCTGCTGTTATTCCTGCTGATCGGCTTATTGGAAGATAGCGGGCTGATGGCGCGCATCGCCATGGCGCTGGACGCGCCCATGCGCCGGCTGGGCCTGTCCGGGCGCAGCTTTGTGCCGCTGATGACAGGCTGCGGCTGCACCGTGCCCGCCGTGCTGGCCGTGCGCACGCTGCCCAACGAGCGCGACCGCCGTTTCACCGCCCTGCTTGCGCCCTATATTCCCTGCGGAGCCAAGGCGCCGGTGTATCTGTTTTTTGCCGCGCGGTTTCTGCCGCAATATGGGCTGCTGCCTGTACTTGCGCTGTATCTGCTGGGGCTGGCGGCGGCGATGCTTGCCTCCTGGCCGCTTCGGCGGCTGCTGCCCGGGCAGCCCGCGCCCTTTTTATTGGAGCTGCCCAGCTACCGCCTGCCCAGCCTGCGGGGACTTTCGCGCGTGATGCGCGACAAAACGCGCGATTTTCTTAGCCGCGCGTTCTCAATTGTGTTTCTATCCTCGCTGGCGCTGTGGGCGCTGAGCGTCTTTACCCCGCGCCTGACGCTGGCAGACAGCGTCGAAGGCAGCCTGCTCTATGCCCTGGCCAATCTGTTTGCATGGCTGTTCCGCCCGCTGGGTTTTGGTTCGCCCGCGTGCGTCGCCGCGCTGATTGCAGGCCTGCTGGCTAAGGAGAACATTCTCTCCGCCCTGTCCGTCACCAGCGCAGCATCCGCCTTTACCCTGCCCAGCGCGCTGGCCTTCGTCACCTTTTCGGCGCTGTACGCCCCCTGCGCGGCAGCCTGCGCCGTGCTGCGGCGGGAATTAAACAGCCGCGGGCGCATGCTGCTTGCCGTCCTGTCACAGACGGGAGCTGCATGGCTCGCGGCCTTCATCGTATATCGTATTACGCTTCTTGTGTGCCGGTGAAGGATACATTCACCGCACCATTGCTGGTGACAATGTTCAGTTTCCTGTCGCCGCCCTCGCGATTCATCAGGTTGTTGCCGGCGTTGCTGGTATGGCTGTGGATGGTGAACGCCTCGCGCTCGCCATGCACCGTACCGCTGACCGAGCCGTTGCTGGTGCGGATATCAATATCCTGGCCGGATACGTTATCCAGCGTGACGCGGCCGTTGGTGGTGGCCAGGCGCAGCTTCTGATCGGTGTTAAGGTTCTCGGCGATGATCTGGCCATTGGTACCGCCAGCGTTCATACCCTCACGGGCATAAACATCATGCAGCTCGATCCGGCCATTGGTGGTATGCACGCTGGCCTCGCGGGCGACCACATCGCTGAGCACCACGCGGGCGTTCGTCGTGCTCAGGGTGATGCCCTGCGAGCAGGTAATGCCCTCCATGGTGATGCGCGCGTTGCGGCTTTCGGCCTCCACCGCGCCCCAGTACACCTTGGGCAGAATCACCTCGATGGGCGCGTTATCGCTGCCCACGATGCTGTTGCCGATGTTATTGATAAACTTGCCGATGCCGTCCAACAGTCCATCCAGGCTGAAGCCGTTCTGCACGCTGGTAAAGCAGCTGGTAACAGGGCGACAGCGGCATTCCAGCGTCAGCGTGCCGTTATCCTCATGCAGCTCAAAGATGGTGTTTTCCTCAATGCTGTAGCGCAGGATGATCTCCTCGGTGTCCTCGCTGCGGAATACGATGCGCCTGTTTTCAGCCGTGACGCACAGACGACGGATATCGCCCGCGGGACGGCGGATTTCCTGCTCCTTGCTTTCCTTGGCAGCGCCTTCCTCGGACGCGGAAGCCTCCACATCGGCTTCGCTGAGCACGCGGGCGGCGATCACCTGCACAGGCTCCATAGCGTTCACCGCAGCCTCCTCGGTCATCCCCGCCTCCATGCGGTCGTCCAACATTTCATCATAATACGAAATAACGCCCTCCAGTTCCTCGGCCTTCATGCCGGAAAGCGCCTGACGCAGCTGCTCCAAAAACTGCTCGCGGGTCATGCTTCATCCCTCCTGATAAACTCATATACCTTCATGACGGCTTCCCACTCCTGCAGGAAAGCCTGAATCTTCTGCCGTCCCTCGTCGGTGATGGCGTAATACTTGCGCAGCCGGCCGTTATGCTCGATGCTGTACACACGCAGCGCGCCGGAGGTTTCCAGCCGCCGCAGCACGGGATACAGGGTGGATTCCGAAATGGAGAGCACCTCCTCGGCCTCGCGCACCAGCTGATACCCGTAGGAATCTCCGCGGGTAAGAAGCTTTAAAATGCACGCCTCCGTCAGCCCTCGTTTCAATTGAGCGTCCAATGCGTTATCCTCCTTTTTCAGGTTGTGCGGAAGGCGCCGCGTCTGGTATTCGCCTCATGCCCTCCGACGCATTATACCATATCACGCATAGTATAATCTGTCAAGTAGTATTTTGTAAAACATGATATTATTTTTTCTCGTTGACGCATGCCGCGCAGCCATGCTATAATGCGCTGATTTCTTCTTCAATTATGGGAGGGGCTTTTATGCGCCGGGCGCTTACCTATCGGCACACCATCCGCGCAAGCCAGCTGGGCTATATCACCCAATCGGTCGTCAACAATCTGGCTCCGCTGCTGTTTTTAATTTTCCAGCAGCAGTTTGCTATCCCGCTGTCGCGCATCACCCTGCTGATCACGTTCAATTTCTGCATCCAGCTGCTGATTGATTCCCTTTCGGCGCGGTTTGTCGATCGCATCGGCTATCGCGCGTGCATCCTGGCGGCGCATATTTTTTGCGCGACCGGGCTGATCGGCATGGCCGTGCTGCCGCACATACTCCCCTCCGCCTACGCAGGGCTTTTGTGCGCGGTCGTCTGTTATGCCATCGGCGGTGGGCTGATCGAGGTGCTTATCAGCCCCATTGTGGAGGCCTGCCCGACGGACAACAAGCAATCCGTCATGAGCATGCTGCACTCCTTTTACTGCTGGGGCACGGTAGGCGTGGTGGCGCTGTCCACGCTGTTTCTGCGCGCGTTCAGCAAAAGCAGCTGGCCGGTGCTTTGCTGCCTGTGGGCGCTGCTGCCCATCGGCAATGCGTTCTTCTTCGCCCATGTGCCGCTGGCCAGACTGACCGAGGAGGGCGACGGCATGTCGCCGCGGCAGCTGTTTGCCAGCAAGACCTTTTGGCTGTTCGTGCTGCTGATGGTCGCCTCCGGCGCCTCCGAGCAGGGCATGAGCCAGTGGGCATCAGCCTTTGCCGAAAGCGCGCTGGGCGTATCTAAGACGGTGGGCGATCTGCTGGGGCCGTGCATGTTTTCGCTATGCATGGGCGCGGCGCGATTGTTCTATGCCAAGCAGGGCGACAGCATAAGTCTGCTTCAGTTTATCATGCTCAGCGCCGTTCTGTGCATCGCCGCTTATCTGCTTGTCGCCCTGTCTCCCGTGCCTGCGCTGTCCCTGCTGGGCTGCGCATTGTGTGGCCTATCGGTGGGCATTCTATGGCCCGGTGTATTCAGCCTGGCCTCGGCACGCTTTCCTAAGGGCGGCACGGCGATGTTCGCGCTGCTTGCCCTGGCGGGCGACGTAGGCTGCGGCAGCGGCCCCTCGCTGGTAGGCTGGCTGAGCGATTTATGCGGCGACGCGCTCAAAACCGGGCTGATCGGCGCGATTCTCTTTCCACTGCTGGCGCTGGTGTGCGCGCTGCTGTACCGGCGCGAGGACAAACGCACGACACCCTGATTAAGAGTCAGGTGTTCTGTTTTTTTAAAGGAGATGTCTATGCGCAAGCGTAATCGCTTTTCCACCCGCAATATCGCCCTGTGCGGCCTGCTGACCGCCATGATGCTGGTGCTGGGCTTTATTGAAAGCCTGCTTCCCGTGGCCACCGCCGTGCCGGGTGTAAAGCTGGGGCTGAGCAACGGCGTGCTGATGTTCGCCCTGTACATGCTGGACGCGCCCACGGCATTTTTGCTGATGCTGCTCAAGGTGGTGCTGTCCGGTCTGCTGTTTGGCGGCGTATCGGCCATGATGTACGCCATGGCGGGCGGCGTCGCCAGCATGCTGGTGATGATCCTGTTTAAGCGTTTCAATTTTTCCATGCTGTTTGTCAGCATGCTGGGCGCGGTGGCGCATAACGCCGCCCAGGTGCTGCTGGCCATGATCGTGCTGCACACCCGGCAGCTGCTGTATTATCTTGCAGTGCTGACGCTGATTGCGCTGGTAACGGGGGCGGTGACGGGCATTGCGGCGCAGGCGACGGTAAAGCATATCCGTAAACTTAAAAAGCGCGGCTAAAGCAGCAGCGCTTTTTCTTATTGGAGGGTTTATTATGTACAAAACCAAGCTTTGTCTGGGGCTCAGCTCATCCTTCTCCCTGCCTTATGAGCAGCAGATCCGTACCCTGCGGCAGATCGGCTTCGAGGGCTTTTTCACCGGCTGGTCGCGCGAGGCGGATATCGCGTGCTACCGCCGCATCGCCAAGGAAGAAGGCCTGCTGTATCAATCCATCCACGCGCCCTATACCCGCATGAACCTGCTGTGGGAACCGAGCGAGGAAACGGCCGATATGCTTGCCGAGCTGATCGAGTGCCTGCGCGCCTGCGCCGAAAACGACGTTCCGCTGATGGTGGCGCATCCCTACATCGGCTTTGAGCGGCATGATCCCACACCCGAGGGAGCGGCGCGCTTTGAGACAGTGGTGCGCGAGGCGCAAAGGCTGGGTGTAAAAATCGCCCTGGAAAACACCGAGGGTCAGGAATACCTGGCCACCCTGATGGCGCATTTCCGGGGCGAAAAAGCGGTGGGCTTTTGTTGGGACAGTGGGCATGAAATGTGCTATAACCGCAGTGAGGACATGCTGGCGCTGTACGGCGATCGACTGCTGGGCACGCACCTGAACGATAACCTGGGCGTGCGCGATTACACAGGAAAGATCACCTATCTGGACGATCTGCACCTGCTGCCCTTTGACGGCGCAGCGAATTGGGAGGATAACATGTGTCGGCTGAACCGCGCGCATTTTGACGGCCCGCTCACCTTTGAACTGACCACCCTGAGCAAACGCGGCCACCATGAAAACGACGCTTACGCGCGCATGGATCCTGTCGAATACCTGACGCTGGCCTACGCCCGCGCCTGCCGACTGGCCATGCTGCGGCAGCAGCTGCTTACGAATAGCGGCGAATGATCGCGTCCATCTCGGCCTGCTTGCGCTCCATATCCGCCGCCAGGGCAAACTGCGTGCGGCAGCGATCCAGGTTATGCTCAGGCCGGTGGATAGAGAAATACACGTCGCCGTCCAGATAATCCGTCAGGAAGCGCGCGCCACACTCCATGGTCATCATCCAGGAACCCAGCTGCAGGGATTGCTTTTCAGCCTCCGTCAAATGCGCGCCGCACGCGCCCAGGAAGCCGCGGGCATAGGCCTCAAACAGCGGCAGGGACAGCGATACAAGAGACAAATCGCACTCATCCTCGGCGGCGGTATTCGCGCCAAAGCGGATGGAATCGCCAAAGTCATAGGCCGCCGCGCCTGGCATCACGGTATCCAGATCAATCACGCACAGCGGCTCCATCGTCGCTGCGTCCAGGATCACGTTGTTCAGCTTGGTATCGTTGTGCGTTACGCGCAGGGGGATTTCGCCCTTAGCCAGCGCATCCACCAGCCCAGCGGCCCGCGCCTCGCGCGCCAGGGCAAAATCAATTTCACGCTGAACGCCCGCCGCGCGGCCCAGCGCGTCGCGCTCAATTGCCGCGTGCAGCGCCTGAAAACGGCGCGGGGTATCATGAAAATGCGGGATGGTTTCACCCAGCAAGCTGGCGTCAAAATCGCTCAGCTGCATCTGAAACTGACCGAAAGCCGCGCCGCTCTGCTCAAAATCCGTCGCATCGCGCGGTGCCTGCAGGCAAAGGCCGCCCTGCACAAACTCCACCAGGCGATAGCAATCGCCCTGATCGTCGCGGCAGAAGAGCGCGCCGTTTCGCGCAGGCACCAGGGTGAGCACATGGCGGTTGTCCAGGCCCTTGCGGCGCAGATGGCCGGTGACCAGATCAACGTTTCGCATCAGCAGCTCCGCATCCGGAAAAACGGTTGTATTGATGCGCTGCAGGATATAATCATGCGGCGCGTCGGTGGTTACATGATAGGTGGAATTGATATGCCCTTCGCCATAGGGCTCACAGCACAGGACACGGCCTTCCAGGTCAAAGGCGCTTAGAATTTTCTGCATGCTGTTTTCTCCGTTCTTTTGGTTGATCTTCATTGTACCATCAATCGGGCAATCGTGCAAGCGCGAACCGCCGCTTTTAATACAATGAACCGCCGCTTTTAACTCTTTTAATACAATGAAAAAACACCGCCGCGCGCAGGCCTATGCTATAATCATATTATTCATCGGAAGGAGCCTTTACCCATGCTGCTTTTCACCCGCGTTTACGGCTATTATTACGGCTGCGCCTATGGCTATCAGGTGCGGCTGGCTTTGTAATGGCTGTAAACGAGCCTGCATCGCCGCATTACAACGCCGCAGCCACAGTGCCGCGGCGTTTTTATTTTCAATGATAAGGAGGCGTTTCTCATGCCCATTACCGATTTGCTGCGCCGCAATGCCCGCGAGTTTGGCGAGGATACAGCGCTGGTAGAGATCAATCCCGAGCACGCGCAAAAGCGCCGCGTCACCTGGAAGGAATATGAACTGATCGAGCCTGCCAACGCGCCCTGCTACCGGCGGGAGATTACCTGGCGGGAGTTTGACGAGCACGCCAGCCGCTTTGCCAATCTGCTGCTCAGCCGGGGGCTTGGCAAGGGCAAAAAGGTGGCCATCCTGCTGATGAACTGTCTGGAATGGCTGCCCATATACTTTGGTATCCTCAAGGCAGGCGCGCTGGCCGTGCCGCTCAATTTCCGCTATACGGCGGATGAAATCGACTACTGCATGCATTTAGCCGAGGCCGACGCGCTGGTATTCGGGCCGGAATTTATCGGCCGCGTGGAGGAGCTGGCCCCGACGCTGGCACAGTCCTGCCCGCTGTTCTATGTGGGCAGTACCTGCCCCACCTTTGCCGAGAGCTATCCGCTGCTGTGCGCGCAGGCCGCAAGCACCGATCCCATGATCCCCGTATCCGAGCAGGACGACGCGGCGATCTACTTTTCCTCCGGCACCACAGGCTTTCCAAAAGCCATCCTGCACAACCATGAAAGCCTGTCCCACGCCGCCGTGGTGGAGCAGCGCCATCATGGTCAAACGCGCGAGGATGTGTTTCTCTGCATTCCGCCGCTGTATCATACGGGCGCAAAGATGCACTGGTTCGGCTCGCTGTATTCAGGCGGCCGCGCCGTGCTGCTCAAGGGCAACAAGCCTGAGTATATCCTGGAGGCCGTCAGCGAGGAGCGCTGCACCATCGTGTGGCTATTAGTGCCCTGGGCACAGGATATTCTGGGCGCGCTGGATCGCGGCGACGTGCGGCTCAGCGATTATCAGCTGTCGCAGTGGCGGCTGATGCACATCGGCGCACAGCCTGTGCCGCAAAGCCTGATTCATCACTGGCAGCGGTATTTTCCGCACCATCAATATGATACCAACTACGGCCTGAGCGAGTCTATCGGCCCCGGCTGCGTGCATTTGGGGGTAGAAAACATCCGCAAGGTGGGCGCAATCGGCAAGGCGGGCTACGGCTGGGAAGCCAAGATTGTAGATGATCAAGGCCGCCCTGTTCCGCAGGGCGAAGTGGGTGAGCTGTGTGTCAAAGGCCCGGGCGTGATGACCTGCTATTACAACGACCCCAAGGCCACCGCGGCCACGCTGCGCGATGGCTGGCTGTTGACGGGCGATATGGCCATGGCGGATGAAGAGGGCTTTATCTTCCTCGTAGATCGCAAAAAGGATGTGATCATCACCGGCGGCGAAAACCTGTATCCCGTGCAGATTGAAAACTTTCTCAGCGCGCATCCCGATGTAAAGGATGTGGCCGTAATCGGCCTGCCAGACAAGCGCCTGGGCGAAATCGCAGCGGCGATCATCGAGGTACAACCCGGCCACACCTGCACGCAGGAGAGCATCGACGCTTTCTGTATGCAATTGCCGCGCTACAAGCGCCCGCGTCGGATCATTTTCGCCCCAGTGCCGCGCAACCCCACCGGCAAGATTGAAAAGCCGCTGCTGCGCAAGCGCTACGGCGGCGACATGCTGGTGGAGGCGCAGAATCTGTCCTGATTTTCGCCCCAGATTTGGAAAAAACGGTAAATATCTAAAAAACCGCTTGTAATTCCGTCGTTGATATGGTATGATAATACTCGCTGATTTCAAGGAGGTTTTTACACCATGAATGCACTGCAAATCATTCTGAACATTCTTCTGATCATCGCGTCCCTGGTGATGATCGTTACCGTACTGCTGCAGAGCAGCGATTCCGACGGCATGGGCGCCATCTCTGGCAGCACTGAAACTTTCTTTGGCAAGGCCAAGAACGCCGCGCTGGAGGCCAAGCTGGCCCTGGCCACCAAGATTTCCGCCGCCGTGTTCGTCGTGCTGGCGCTGATCATGATTTTCGTCGGCTAATCCCTCTTTCAGGCAAAAGCATAACGGGCGCTGCGTGCGAGTGCCCGTTTTTTGCGTATCATCTTTCAGGATAAAGGCGAAAGAAAGCAACGACGTCTCGCATCCAAAACAAAAAGCGCCCGGATAAAAGCAGCCTTTCCCCCGTTCGCTTTCTACGTTTTTAATTGTATTTTGCTTTCTTAAATCACGTTTTTAATCACCAACGCCAAGCCGGAGATAATCAACGCCACCGTTACGCAGCGCTTAACCAGCTTTTCGGGCAGCAGGCGCGCGCAGCGCATGCCAAGCAGCACAAACACCACCATCACCGGCAGCATCAGCAGCGAAATTTTCACCGTCTCCCAGGTGATGATGCCCAGCCAGGCGTAGGCGGCGCAGCGGAAGACAGCGTTTGCCAGGAAGGCCACGCAGATGTTGGCGCGGAAGGACGCGGTATCATCCGTCACGCGGCTCATATAGGCCGCCGTCAGCGCACCGATGCCAAACAGGCCGCACATCACGCCGGACAAAAGGCCAATCAGCGTCAGCACCACGGGGTTGGATTTCATCTTCTGATGGTGCAGATCACGCAGCAGCATTTCCACGCCAAGCAGCGCTACAATCACGCCGAAAACCGCCTTCAGCCATTGCGCGTTAAAGCTCTTAAGCATCAGCATGCCCGGAATGGAACCCAGGATGATCAGCGCCGTCACCGGCAGGCACTTTTTCCACTGGATATACTGCCGCTCGCGCCACACCATAATGCAGTTGCTGGGAGTATTGATAACCACCTCCACCGGCGTGATCAATGCAGGATCGGCCGTAAAGCCCATAATCGTATCAAATACCAGCGTATTGGCAAAGCCGCACAGTCCCTTTACAAACGCCGACGCCGCCGTCGCAATCAGCCACCAAACCATTCGTACTTCTTCCTTCCCCATCGCCTTTCTGGCGCACGCTTTTTATATTACCGCGCTGCGCCCCGGCTGTCAATCAAATCCTTTGGGGTTTTTCATTGAACAAAGCCGCCGCCTATGCTATACTGATAAAAGTAAAAATCTCCCTTCAGGAGGCCAGGAATGAAAAAGCTGCTCTTTGTCGGCAACAGCTTTACCTATTGTCACGATCTGCCCGCGATGCTGGAAAAGCTCTCTTGCGCCGCAGGCTATTCCATCCAGACCGCCGCCGTCACCAAGGGCGGCTGGTATCTGGAGCGCTATGCCGATCCCGATAACGAGATGTATCCCCTCCTGCACGAAACCCACGAGCAGCGCGCCTGGGATATGATTGTATTGCAGGATCAGTCCTTCAGCCCTGCCGGCCATCCGGAGCGCTATCTCGCCGCTGTGCGCACGCTGTGCAGCCAGCTCCCCTGCCGAGAGCGGTTTGTCATCTATCAGACCTGGGCCTATGAGGACGGCACCGAAAAGCTGCAGGGCACAGGCATGACCTATCAGCAGATGCATGAGGCCCTGCGCGACGCCTGCCGCCAGGCCGCAAAGCAGCAGAACGCGCTGCTGGTTCCGGTGGGCGACGCTTTCCGCCTGTGCCATGATACGCGCCCTGAAATTGGGCTCTACATGCCCGATCATTATCATCCCAGCCCTGATGGAACCTATCTGGCCGCGTGCGTGTTCTTCGCCGCGCTGAGCGGGCGCGATCCCCGCACGCTGGACGGCATTCCTGATATCGCCCCCGATACCGCCGCCACGCTGCGCAGTATTGCGCGCGATACGCTGCAAGGCAGCACAAAGGAGGATTTTGCATGCGCGACGTACTGATTGAAAGCTGGGACGCGCTGCACAGCGCCGTGTTTGAAAACGTATGGGATCCCGCCATCATGCGCTATCGCAACAACCGCGTCTATCGCGGCATGTCCGATGGCCAATGGGCGCTCACGCCCTCGCTCAACCGCGCCTGCCCGCAGGATCTGTCGCTGGAAAAGATCCTGCTGCGCTCCTTTATGAAATACGGCTACACCGAGCTGCAGGGCTGCAATTCATTTTGGGAGCTGGTGGCCATGGGCCAGCAGTTCGGCCTACCCACGCGCCTGCTGGACTGGACCTATTCGCCCCTTGTGGCCGCGCACTTTGCCACCGAAGATATTGATTACTATGACCGCGACGGCGTGATCTGGTGCGTGAACATCGAGGATGTAAACGCCAACCTGCCTCCCTCCCTGCGTCAAAAGCTGAGCGAGCAGCGTGCCGATATCTTCACCCGCGATATCTTAGAGGATGTGGCGCACAACTTCACCTCCCTGCAGGCGCTTTCCGATCAGCCCTTCGCGCTGTTCTTTGAGCCTGCCTCCACGGTCAACCGCATCGCCAACCAGTACGCGCTGTTTTCCGCCGTGTCCGATCCTGCGGTGACGCTGCTGGATCTGCCCGAAAGCGAGTGCTTTGTGCGCCTGATCATCAGCAAAAAGGCCAAGCTGGAAATCCGCGACAAGCTGGACTACATCAACATTTCCGAGCGCATGATTTATCCTGGGCTGGACGGCATCTGCCGCTGGATCGCCCGCCGCTACGCCCCGCTGGGGCCGCGCTATAACGCCGAACACGCCAAGGAGGAACAGCCGTGAATACCGTCCGGGTCATGAGCAAAAACGCCGCCTATCAAAAGTTTGAGGTACTGCGCACCAACCGCAACAAGCGCTACCGCTACGGCGAGTTCCTGGTGGAAGGCGTGCGCAATATCAACCACGCCATCCGCAATGGCTGGCAGTTTACGAGCCTTTTATACAGCCCCGAAACGCCCCTCTCCCGCTGGGCGCAGGAGGTGCTGGATACCGTTTCCTGCGATACGCATTATCAGCTGTCCTCCAATCTTATGCAGGAGCTAAGCGGCAAAACCGATACCTCCGAGCTGCTGGCCATCCTGCGCATGCGGCCGGATGATCCCGCGCTGATGCACGATAGCCCCTGCCCGCTGTATATTTTGTTTGATCGTCCTTCCAACCATGGCAACCTGGGCTCCATCATCCGCTCCGCCGACGCGCTGGGAGCGGATGGATTGATTCTGACCGGCCACGGTGTGGATCTTTACCAGCCGGAGGTCATCACGGCCTCCATGGGCTCGTTCTTCAATCTGCCCGCCATCCGCATGGCGGATAACGACACGGTGTTTGATTGGATTGCCCGGCAGCGTGATCTGCATCCCGGCTTTCAGGTCATCGGCACCACGGCGCATAAGCAGTTGAACATTACGCAGGTGGATTTCAGGCTGCCCACGCTGCTGATGATCGGCAACGAAACCGAGGGGCTGTGCCGCGCCTTCAAGGAGGGGTGCGACCTGCTGGCCACCATCCCCATGGCGGATACCTCCAGCGCCAGCTCCTTCAACGTAGCCTGCGCCGCAACGGTGATGATGTATGAGGTCTGCCGCCAGCGCGCGCAGGAATAGAATAAGGAGGTTCTATTATGAAATTTGATCCTGTCACCTTTACCCTGCATGACGGCCGCGAATGCGCCCTCCGTTCTGCCGAGCCGGAGGACGCGGCCGCATTGGTAGGCTATGTCAACCAGGTATTTGGCGAATCACCCTACTTGAGCCGCGGCGCAGGCGAATGGACGCAGACGGTCGAAAAGGAACTTGCCTGGATTGAAAGCAAGCTGGCCGATCCCCGCAGCGTGCTGCTTCTTGCCTTTGTGGATGGCGTTATCGCAGGAGATTTCGATCTGCATCCGATCGGCGGCGCTCTGCGGCTGGCGCACCGCGCGGGCATCGGCGTTTCGGTGCGCAGGGATTATTGGCGGCAAGGGATTGCCAACCGCATGCTGCAAACGTTGCTGGACTGCGCCCGCGCCTGTGGTTATGAGCAGGTGGAGCTGGAAGTGGTTGCCGATAACTTCCGCGCCGTTCCGCTCTATTTGAAGCACGGCTTTCAGGTGTACGGCACGCGCCCGCATGCCCTGCGCTATCCGGACGGTAGCTATGCCAGCGAATACCTGATGTATAAAAAGCTGTAAGATCGGCTTTTCTTCATTTGTTTTACTTTGCGCCTTCTTCAGTTTTTGGAGAAGGCGTTTTGCTTTGGCGCAGCCGATGAAAGTCTTCTCCTTGAGGAGAAGTTGGGCGGCTTTAGCCGCTCGGATGAGGCGCGCAATCCGCCTCTGTGGCAGATACAGGCGGATGCAGTGCCAATGAGGCAACGAGTTTTGCAAGCGTCAGCGTTGCAAAACGACTATGCTGAATTGTGAGGGCCGTAGCCGCCGCAGCGGCGTTACCTTATAGATAGTCATGATAACGGCCATTGCATGGTCTACACCTCACCACCGCCTACGGCGGAGCCTCTCCTCAAGGAGAAGCCTTTTGGTAGATGGTTTTTCCCAGTTATCGCTAATCGCTGCGCAGAATTCCCGCACTCAACTATGTCCCCGTGGCACGCCGATGCAATCGGCGCAGGGTTGGCGAAGCCAGACCAAGGGGAAAAGCAGGAAACGCCCGGAGGAAAGCTTGCTTTCCTCCGGGCGGTTCAGGCTTTTCCCTGCCACGGGGGCAGGTAGGCGGCAGGTGGCCAGGGTCACTCCCAGTTTAACTCAATAATAGACTTTCACGCAAAAACCGGTTCTTTGGTACTTTCTTGACTCAAGAAAGTACCGTCCCTCCTCGTCTCCCTCATTCTCCCTCCCGTCCCCACACAAAGCAGCAGCCGCATGCCTCATCGCTGAGACATGCGGCTGTTTTTTTGCAAGAAACGCTTAGTTAGCCGGAATATCGCCCACCTCGATGGGGTAGCCCTTGGGCATGCGGGCAATCTCCTCATTGCGGGTGTTGACGTGATCGTCAAACTTGGGATAGAAGGACAGCGGAGCCTGACGCGCAGGGCTTTCCATCACGCGGGTATCCACCTGCGGGCAGCAGTCGGAGGCCATGTGCGCATCCAGCAGCGTCTTGAGCTCCTGGCAGCGGGGGTTGGCAGGATCATAGCGATCATGCGCTTCCGGGAAGGAATCGAAGTAGAAGTAGCGGTCGCCAATGGCACTGTAAACCAGCTTGTCATGGTTGGACGCCACCATGTAGGTAGCGCTGGGGCCGGAAGAATACTGGGAATACACCACATCGTGATGCTCGTCCATCAGGTTCACGCCGTCGTACTCCGCCTTGTCATAGGGAATATCGCACAGGGACAGAAGCGTGGGCGCCACGTCCACCAGCGAGCATACCTCGGTGCGGCGCTCATGCGCCATGCCGGGCACCTTCAGCAGGAAGGGAATGTGGCTGGCGCCATCCAGCATGGTACGCTTGCCCATGGAGCGGTAATCGCCCATCAGATCGCCATGGTCGGAGGAATACATGATGATGGTATCCTCATACATGCCCTTATCCTTGAGCGCCTGAATGATGCGGCCCACCTGATAATCCACAAAGGAAATGCAGGCATAGTAATGCTGATTAAGCAGCTCCAGCCGGCGAGGCGAAATGCCCAGTGCATCCAGGGTGTAGCGGTTGCGCAGCAGATCTTCGTAGCTGTCCCGATCCTCAGGCTGGAAGGCGCGGCGGATGGGATGACGATACATCTTGTTCCACGGCGCGGGCGGGCAGAACGGCGGATGCGGATGAATGAAGGACGATACCAGGAACATGGGCTCGTCGGGATTGCAGCTTTCAATAAACTCCACCGAACGATCGCCAACCCACTGGGTGGGATGCGCTTCCATGGGCAGCTGCGACACCTGAGGAATATAATACAGCTCGGTGCGCTGGCCGTTATAATCAAATACGTTCTTATAAGGAGAAGCCTTCAGCCACTTGGTATAGTCGTCATCCGGATGGGCCATTTCTTCCTGAGAAAGGCGCTTTTTGAAGCCCATGGGCGCATACAGATCGGTATAATAGTGCATCTTGCCGATGCAGCAGCTGTTGTAACCCGCCTTGGTAAATTCGGAATAGAAGCCCTCGCCGTTGTATACCTGGGCCTTGTTATTGGTGTTGTTGCCGGTGCGGGCGCAGTACTGGCCGCTAAGCATGGACAGGCGGGCAGGCACGCACACGGGAGAGGGCGTATAGCACTTATCGTATACAATCGCGTCGCCGCTCAGCTGATCCAGGGCAGGGGTGACGATCTCATCGTTGCCCAGCGCATGGATGGTATCATAGCGTTGCTGATCGGTAAAAAACATCAGCACATGTTTTCTTTTCATCGTTTGCATCCTTTCTATTTTCTCTCAAGTTTTAGCCGGAACACGTTAACATATTTCATTATACACAATTCAGCTTGTTTTGTCCAATCAAAATTCCAGCAAATTGTGATAAATATTGACATGTTTTTATTTTGGCGTTATGATAAATATCAGTTTAGGGAAGGATACGAACGCTTATGGATTGTATGATCGCTTTTGATGTAGGCGGCACCAAGACTGACGCGGTGCTTTTTGACTCCACGGGACGCGTGCTTCGCCGCAGCGTTACCCCCGGCGCCAATCCGCTGGACGTAGGTTTTGACGAGGCCTGCCGCCGCTATCTGCACGCCATCCACACCTTGTTAAAAGACTTTGAAAACATTCATATTCTCAGCATCTACGGCGGTATCGCCTGCCTGGAATACTTTGGCAATCGTGTCAACGAGGCCATCGCCGCGCAGGTGCAGGCCGATCATATCCGCACCGAGCCGGACGGCAACTGCCTGATTTCGGCCATGCTGGGTCACACCGACGGCGCGTGTATGATCTGCGGTACCGGCTCCTCGCTGTGCTACCGGCAAGGCGAAAGCTACGGCCACATCGGCGGCTGGGGCTACCTGGTGGATAGCTGCGCCAGCGGCTTTATCCTGGGCAAAAAGGCCCTGTTGGCCGTAGCGCGGGAGCAGGATGGCCGCGGTGAAAAAACGCTGCTTACCCAGCTGATCGCCCAGCAGTGCGGCGAATCAATGGAAGCGCACTTTGAAAAAATCTACGCGGGCGGCCGACCCTATATCGCCTCCTTTGCCCGTCTGGTATTCGAGGCGCGGCGCGCAGGCGACCGCGTGGCGGCGCAGATCTTCGACGAATGCGTCGCCGACCTGAACGAGCTGGTATGGACGGCCTATCGCCGCTTCGGCGGCGGCTATCCGCTGGTGCTTAACGGCGGCATCTTCCAGCACTTCCCGGAATATGTGCAGGCCGTTAAGGCCCATGCGCCCCAGCAGGTGCAGATCATCGATTCCGACGCGCCCCCGGTCTATGGCGGCGCAGTCGAGGCCATGTATGATGCAGGCATGACCTGCGACGCTGCGTTTAAGCAGCGCTTCCTGGAAGGATACAATCAAGCATAATACAATCCCCGCTTTTGATTTTCATCAAAAGCGGGGTTCATTTTACAGTTTCAGCGCATCCAGCAAAAAGTCCCGCAGGCGCTTTTCAAAACCGCTGTGCGTCGCGTCGTTCTGCTCGGCGCATGCCTGCGCTTTCAGCTCCGCATCCGTAATGTAGCGCCCCGTGGCAGGCAAGATGGATAGACTATCCAGCGGCCAACCAGGATTTCGCAGCGCATGCGGCGTATCCACCATGTAAAACATGCCGTGGCAAATTTCCTGATCATTTTCGGTCAGGCTGCTCACCTTGCCCGCAAGGGACACTGCCACAGCATCCCGATAATAAGCCTGCAACCGGCCGCCCAGCGAGGCAGCCAGCGCACTGTAATAGGCAATCATCTCGTCATCATTCAGCCGCGCACCCTGCGGGCTGCGCACATGCAGGCCAGGCTGCCGGGGATCGTCCTCGGGCAGGTTCAAGAAGTACAGCCCCGAATCGTTACCGATCACACGATCGCAGTACCGCCCATAAAAGCGCGCCTTGATACGCGCGTTCTCCTCGGGCGAGCACCCCGTTTCTTCAGGCTCTCCGCTAATATGCAACATCGGCGGAGTCAGAATCTCCACATCTTTCCCATCCAGCAGCCGCTCAAAGCGCTTCACCTTGGCTGGATTCGTCGTGCCAATCAGTACAGGAACGCTCATGCGATTTCCTCCATGGCCGCAGCAGGCGGCGCAATGGTTTTATGCCGGTAAACATGCGCAAAATAAAGGATCTCCGCCGTCGCGGTAATCGTCCAGGAACAAATGTACAAAAGATATAGCGACATGATGGTGTGGAAATAGGCAAATACCGTATAGACCCAAATCACGCGGAATACGCAGGAACCCAGGATAACGATAACCGTCGGCACAACGCTTTTACCAAGCCCGCGCGAGGCGGCAATGGTGCAGTCCATAAACGCGGAAAAGGCGTAAGAGCAGCCCATCACAGTCAGGCGAACCATGCCTGCCTCCACCACGGCGGCGTCCGTGGTAAACAAGGAGAGGAATTCCTGTCCAAACAGCACCAATCCGCCTCCCAGCAAAGCACCCGCGCAGAAGGAGAAGCCCAGGCTGATAAAATAGCTGCGCAGCACGCGCTTTTTGTTGCCCGCGCCCACGTTTTGCGCCATAAAGCTGGAACAGGCAGTATACAGCGCAGCCATCACATCATAAACCAGCGCGTCAGCGTTGGTCGCGGCAGCCGTGCCTTCTACAATCACCGCGTCAAAGGAATTAACACCCGCCTGAATGAACAGATTGGCAATGGCAAAGATGGCATTCTGCGCACCGGCAGGTAAAGAAAGCGCAAGCAGCTGGCGTGCCTTATCCTGGCAGATACGCAAAGCGCTGCGGCGCAGGGCGTAGATATTTGCACTTCTGATCAAGGAAAGCAGAATCAGCCCGGCGGACAGATACAGCGAAATCGCGCTGGCCAGCGCCACGCCTGCAACGCCCAGCCTGCATACGATGACAAAGAACAAATTCAGGATCACGTTGACCACGCCCGCGATGGTCAAAATATACAGCGGGTTTTTGGTATCGCCCGCCGCGCTGAGCACGCCGTTGCCGTAGTTGTACATGGCAGCCGCCGGGATACCCAGCAGATAGATGCGCAGGTACAGCGTCGCTCCATCAATCAGCTCATCCTTGGTATGCAGCAGCTCCAGCAGCGGACGCGCAAAGATCTGTCCCAGTGCCATTTCGACCAGGCCAATAATCAGGCACAGCAGGATGGCCGTATGCACCGTTTCCTCCACGTCTTTATGCTGCCGTGCGCCCAAGAACCGTGCCGTAACCGCATTCACACCGCTGCCAACGCCAATCAGGAAACCGGTAAACAGCGTGACCAGGATGGCCGTCGAGCCAACGGAGCCAAGCGCCTCCGCCCCGGCAAACCTGCCAACCACAGCGATGTCCGACATATTGAACAACGCCTGCAGGACGTTTAACAGCATCAGCGGAAAGCTGAATGCAAGAATCGACCGTGCCAGCGGCCCTTCGGTCATGGAATGAACGGCTTTTGCTCTCATGAAGCTAAGGCTTCCTTTGTTCTGTTCGTTGTGCCGCGCCAAAAAGCGCATACGCAGTGTATCACGGAAAGCCCCTGATTTCAACAGGATTTTGCGGCCAAAATTTGACGTTTTCCTGCAACGAGACACATCTTGACTGAAACGAGCAAAAAGAAAAAATCCGTCTCTTTTGAGACGGATGGTGCCGGTGGCCGGACTCGAACCGGCACGCCATCGCTGGCGGTGGATTTTGAGTCCACTACGTCTGCCAATTCCATCACACCGGCAAGGATACGGTCTAAAGCCGTATTTGATTATGATTATATAGCAGAATCCCCCAGCTTGTCAAGCAAAAAACTTATCGCGCAAACCCAAGATCACAGCGCGCGGCAGATGCGCGTCACAGCCTCCTGGGTATGCTCGGCCGTGCCAAAGGCCGTCAAGCGGAAGTAGCCTGCGCCGCTGGGGCCAAAGCCCTCGCCGGGCGTGCCAGCCACCTGCGCGTGCTCCAGCAGGAAATCCAGAAACTGCCAGCCGGAAATGCCGCCCGGCGTTTTAAGCCACACATAGGGCGCGTCCACACCGCCGAAAACCTCCAGACCCGCGCCGCGCAGCGCGTTGCGGATCACGCGGGCGTTGTTCATATAATAGTCGATATTTTCACGGCAGTCGCGCATGCCCTGCGGGGTGAATACCGCCTCGGCCGCGCGCTGAACGGGATAGGATACGCCATTGCGATGGGCAGACTGCATGCGGCTCCACATGCGGTGCAGCGTGCCGCCGTACAGCTCGCGCGGCACCACGCAGTAGCCGCAGCGCACGCCCGTAAAGCCCGCCAGCTTGGAAAACGAGCCGCATTCGATGGCGCAGCTCTTGGCCCCGCGGCACTCGTATATGGTATGCGGCACAGTGGAGGATGTGATAAAGGCGCTGTACGCAGCGTCATAAAAGATCAGCACGCCATTCTGCACAGCCCAATCCACATAGCGCTGCAATTCAGGCAGCGTCAGAGCCACGCCCGTGGGATTGTTGGGAAAGCACAGGTAAATCGCATCCACATAGTGCTGCGGCAGCGGCGGCACAAAGCCGTTTTCCGCCGTACAGGGCAAATATTCTACCTGCGACCACAGACCGTTGCGGTATTCCCCCGCGCGGCCAGTCATAGCGTTGCTGTCAATATAGACCGGATAAACCGGATCGGTCACGGCGATACGTGCCTCAGAGGACAGCAACTGCTGCAAAGCGGCAGTATCGCTTTTGGCGCCATCAGAGACAAAGATCTCGTCGCTGGACAGCGTCACCCCGCGCGGCTCATACAGATTTTTATAGATCGCTTTGATCAGGAAAGGATAGCCGCCCTCCGGGCCATAACCGCGAAAGCCCTCTTTTGTGCCCATTTCCAGCGCGGCAGAGGCCATGGCGCGCGTCACCGCCGCAGACAGCGGGCGCGTAACATCGCCAATACCCAGGCTGATCACCTTATCCTCGGGGTGGTTGCGCTGATAATCATCAATGCGCTTGGCTACCTCGCGGAACAGGTATCCCGCCGGCATGGAGGCA
Organism: Clostridiales bacterium; assembly: GCA_004556155.1. Classification (GTDB taxonomy): domain Bacteria; phylum Bacillota; class Clostridia; order Christensenellales; family Aristaeellaceae; genus SFMI01. The sequence continues at coordinate 17,581 of SFIM01000014.1, read as the reverse complement.
AGGTAGGGGTTCAGGGCAGGCATAGCGAAACAGGCTCCTCTCCGCGCAATGCAATGATATCAGTCCAAGCCTCAGCCCAGCCATTCGCCGTCAAACACAAAGGCGGCCGGGCCGGTTTGATATACATGGTTGTCCTCGGCGTTCCAGTTGAGCATCAGGTTGCCGCCAGCCAGCTTCATCTGCACCTTGCGGTCGGCATGACCGCACAGCACCGCCGCCACCAGCGCCGCGCATGCGCCCGTGCCGCAGGCCAGGGTTTCGCCCGTGCCGCGCTCCCAGACGCGCATTTGCAGCACATCACGGCTGATCACGCGCACAAATTCCACATTGGTGCGGCGTGGGAACAGGAAATAATGCTCAAAGGCTGGGCCGATGGAATTGAGATCGAGCACCTCGGGATCGCGCACAAAGATGACGCAGTGCGGATTGCCCATGCTGACGCAGGTGATAAACCACATCTGCCCCAGCACCTGCAGGCGATGGCGCAGCACCATCTGGCCGGGCAGATCCACCGGAATTTCGCTGGGATTGAGCACCGGCGTGCCCATATCCACGGTAACGGATTCTACCCTGCCATCCTGCACCTGCAATTGCAGGGCACGGATGCCGCTCCTGGTGTCCAGCGAAAACGCCGTATCCGCAGTCATGCCGCGCTCATACACAAATTTTCCGATGCAGCGGGCGGCGTTGCCGCACATTTCAGCCTCGCTGCCATCGCGGTTGAAAATGCGCATGGCAAAGGGCGAGCTTTCGCCCGGCTCCAGCAGCACAATGCCGTCCGCGCCCACGCCCACATGCTCACGGCACATTTCCACCGCCAGACGCGAAGGATCCGGCACATATTCCTCAAAGCAATTGATGAACAGATAATCGTTGCCGATTCCTTGCATCTTGGTAAAACGCATGTAATTCCCCTCTTCCAACCATTTCAAGCAATACCGCACAAATCAATTGTGCGGTATGATCTTTGCTTTATCTTGTGCAAAAGCGCGCGCTTACATGCGCTCAGGCGCTTCCATGCCAATCAGATACAGACCGGTCTTGATCACCTGGCGCACAGCGTCGGTCAGCTGCACACGCGCGGCGATTTCGCCCGGCTCTCCATCCAGGATGCGGTGCTCATAATAATACTTGTTATAGGCCTTGGCCAGATCGGTGGTGGCGCGGGTGATCATAAAGGGCTCGTTGGTGCGGCAGGCTGCGCGCACATCCTCAGGGAAGCGCGCTAACAGGCGCAGCACCAGCTGGGCCTCATCATCCAGCAGCGCGTTGTAATCGGGCTGCGCGGTCACCTCGCCCGCCTTGCGCATTACCGAGCAGCAGCGGGTATAGGTATACTGCACATAGGGGCCCGTGTCTCCGTCAAAGTTCAGCGCGCGATCCCACCAGAAATCGATATCCTTGATGCGGCTGTTCTGCAGGTCGGAATAGATCACCGCGCCCACGCCCACCTGACGGGCGACTTCTTCTTTATTTTCAAGATTGGGGGATTTTTCTTCAATGATAGCCAGTGCCTTTTCCACCGCGCGATCCAGCAGCTCGTCCAGGTACAGCACATGTCCCTTGCGGGTGGATAGGCTCTGTCCCTCATAGCTGACCATGCCGAAGGCCACATGCACCAGCTGATCCTTGGCCCAGGGATAGCCCATCTTTTCCACCACGCGGAACACCTGGCGGAAGTGCAGATCCTGCTGATAGGCCACGACGTACAGGCACTTATCAAAATGGAAGGTATCCTTGCGGTAGAAGATGGCCGCCAGGTCGCGGGTAGCGTAAATGGTGGTACCGTCGCTCTTGAGGATCAGGCAGGGCGGCATGTTGTCATCGCTCAGATCCACCACCTGCGCACCGTCGCTTTCGGTCAGCAGGCCCTTCTCCTTCAGCTCGTTCACCACACGGTCAGTCTTATCATGGTAGAAGCTCTCACCCGTGTAATAGTCAAACTGCACGCCCAGCTTATCGTATACGCGGCTGGCGTCCTTGAGGGTGACGTCCTTGAACCAGTTAAAAATCTCCAGCGCTTCGGGATCGCCGTCCTCGATCTTCTTAAACCAGGCGCGGCCCTCGTTTTCCAGCTCGGGGTTCTTTTCGGCCTCCTCATGGAAGCGCACATACAGGGCGGTCATCGCGTCCACGCCGCCCTTTTCCACTTCTTCTTTATTGCCCCACTTTTTGTAGGCGCATATCATCTTGCCAAACTGCGTGCCCCAGTCTCCCAGATGGTTGACGGACACGGTATGCCAGCCCAGGAAGCCATAGATGCGGCACAGGGAATTGCCGATCATGGTGGTGCTGAGGTGGCCGATATGGAAGCGCTTGGCAATGTTGATGCTGGAATAATCCAGCACCACGGTTTTGCCCTCGCCCTCATTGCCGCTGCCCCAGCGTTCGGGCGCGGCCATCACCTTCTGCAGGGTATCCTTGGCAAAATTGCCGCGATTGAGGAAGAAATTGAGATATCCGTTCACCGGCTGCGCGGTGCAGACCTCAGGACGGTCAATCGCCGCCGCAAGCTTCTGGGCAATCATGGGCGGGCCCATGCGCAGCGCCTTGGACAGCTTAAAGCAGGGAAAAGCAAAATCGCCCAGCTTGCTGTCAGGCGGAACCTCCAGCAGCGCCTCATAATTGATGCCGGCGTCCACGCCGGGGTACGCTGTCCGGACAGCCGCGTCCACAATCTGCGCAATCAGCGTCTTCATTTCCATGCGTTCATTCCTCCCCAAAATAGTACAGCGGTTATTGTAACATGAAATGCGGAACTTTACAATTATTTTAACGTCCTATTTTGCATAAGAAACGGGCAGGATCGCGCGCATGCCGCGCCTTTCCCCTGCCCGCTCGTTCGTCAGTCCGCTTTTGCCGTTTTGGCTGCATCCAGCCGCGCCACAACGCCGGCATAAGCCGCCGTCAGAGCCGCGCCCAGCAGCACACCGCCCAGCACATCGGTCAGCCAATGCACGCCGGAAGCCAGACGACCCACCGACATGACCAGCATCATCAGCACGCCCAGCACATCCAGCAGGAACAGCACCTTCTGATTGCCGATGCGCCGCTCCGCCTGCACCAGCGCCGAGGAAACCAGGCACACGGCCAGCATGGCATGCGAGGACGGGAAGGATGCCTCCAGCGCCGTCTCCGTGGGCAGGATGACGGGGCGATAATTGATAATCACCTTTTCAAACAGCACATACGCCGCGCCCAGCGCCACATACAGACCGGCCAGCGCCCAAAGATCGGCGTCCACGTGCTTCAGGCTCCTGCGCCGGATCAACTGATACAGCCCTAAGAGCGCAAAGCAGGGCGCGATCAGGATGCAGATTTTGCCCAGCTTGTCGGTGATATCATACCAGCCCATCTGCAATCCTGTGCGCTGATGCACGCGCAGGTTCAGCGTCGCCAGGCCGATTTGCGAACCGTTCGGCCCAACGTTCTGCACGTCCACCGTCTTGATCGCCACAATCAGCGCCGCAAAGAGAATCAGCAGCGCTGCGGACAGCGCCAGCATCGTGCGGGCGTGCCTTTGCAGCCTTGCATGCTTATATTCGGTCATTGCGTTTTGCCTTTCATTCATTTTCCAGCCGTTCCATGGCCTCGTAGATGGCCTCCAGCTCCTCAGCGGAATCATACTGCAGGATAATCTTTCCCTTTTTCAGGTTTCCATGCAGCGCCGTGCGAACGCCAAGCACATTTTGCAGACGCTCCTGCATATCGTTCAGCTCCGAAGGCAAGGGCTTAGGCTCGGGCTTGGCGGGCTTTTCCATCGTCTGGGCAGCCAGCTTTTCCAGCTCGCGCACGGACATGCCCTCGCGCACCGCGCGCTCGGCCAGCGCCAACTGACGGCTTTCATCCGCCAGTCCCGCCAGCACGCGCGCATGACCGGCGGACAGCTCACCCGCCTTGACCAGCTCGCGGATGCTCTCGGGCAGCTGCAGCAGGCGAAGCAGGTTCGCCACCGCAGGGCGCGAACGCCCCACGCGCTTGGCGGCCAGCTCCTGGGTATAGCCGCACTCCTCCATCAGGGCGCGGATGCCCGCCGCCTCTTCAATGGGGTTCAAATCCTCGCGCTGCAAGTTTTCAATCAGCGCGGCCTCCATGCGCTCCTGCTCGGTCATATCGCGCACCACGCAGGGCACGCTTTGCAGCCCCGCCATGCGCGCCGCGCGATAGCGCCGCTCGCCCGCCACAATGCGGTAGCGCGCGCCGTTTTCCACCACCAGCAGCGGCTGCAGAACGCCCGCCTGCCGGATGCTTTCCGCCAGCGCCTCCAGCGCCTGCGTATCAAAGGTGCGGCGCGGCTGATCGGGATTGGGATCGAGCTGGCTGACGGCAATTTCCGTTACGCCAGCGGGCAGATCGGTTTCGGGAAGCAGCGCATCCAGGCCGCGTGCCAGGCCATGTTTGGTCGCCATAAGGGCGTTTCCTCCTTTGAAGGGTTCCGTGTTCAGCGCGCGGGCTTATCGCCGTTGCGCGCCATCACCTCGCGCGCCAGGGCGCGGTAGGCCTCCGCGCCGGTAGAACGAGGATCATAGCGGTTAATAGGCAGCGCATGGCTGGGCGCCTCGCCCAAACGCACATTGCGCGGCACAATGGTGGCAAATACCTTGCCACGGAAGTGCTTTTTCACCTGCGCCACCACCTGCAATCCCAGGTTGGTGCGGCCGTCCAGCATGGTCAGCAGCACGCCCTCGATATCCAGCGAAGCGTTCAACCCTCGCTTGATGCGTGCCACGGTATCCATCAGGCTGGTTACGCCCTCCAGGGCATAATATTCGCACTGGATGGGAATCAGCACGCTGTTTGCCGCCGTCAGGGCATTGATGGTTAGCAGCCCCAGCGACGGCGGGCAGTCGATCAGAATATAATCATAGCGATCCAGCAGCGGACGCAGCGCCGCGCGCAGGCGATACTCGCGCCGCTCCAGCTGCACCATTTCCACCTCGCAGGCAGCCAGGCGGATATCGCCGGGCAGTACGTCCATGCCGGGCGTATCGGTAGATACGATGCACTTTTCCGCCGTCGCCGTGCCCAGCAGCACCTCATACAGCGTTTGCGCGCCGGCCTTCGCCCCCGCGCCGCTGGAAGCGTTGCCCTGGGGATCGGCGTCGATCAACAGCGTTTTCCGCCCCTGCTCAGCCAGGCACGCGCACAGGTTGACCGCCGTGGTGGTTTTGCCCACGCCGCCCTTTTGATTGGTGATGGCAATAATTTTACCCAATGTAGTTTCCTTCTTTATAGATCATCGTATTATTGCAGCCATTCGTGCCAGCGATAAGGCGAATACGCGCAGCGCACGGTGCGGGCGATAAAATCCAGCTCGTCCGGCGTTTGAAAGGCCGCGAAGCGCAGATAAAGCGTCCGCAGAGCGGACAGGCTTTCGTGCGTCATGGCAAACTGGCGCAGTCGCTGATACTGCTCTGGATTGCGCGGCAGCTGCTGCAGCTTCAGGTATAGCAACTCGTCCGCCATCGCGTCCACATCATCCACGCGCACGCGCATAGTGCGGCCGTCATCCAGGAGCACGCGCATATCCCCAAAGGTCATATCGCGCAGGGTATGAAAGATCATTTCATCCAGATCCTTCGCCAGCAGCGCGATGGGCGTTTGGGCGATATCGCAGCCGTTCAGGGTATCCGCCGCCTGCTGCGCCAAATCGCACCGCTGCAAGAAAGCCGCGCCCAGCCAGGGCTGCAAAAGCCGCGTCACGCGCTCCTGCGCAACCATGCCCCCGCCCCCTTTCGCCTCTTATCAAGGGTATCACAAACCTGCCGTTTTGTCCACCCAAAAGCGGCGGTTTCAAGCGTCAAATATCCAGGGTCATCGTATCGTAGGCCACGATAAAGCCCAGCTCCGCCGCCTCGCGCGAAAGCTCGTCATGCGTACGATCGATCAGATGGCCGATATGGCTGAGGAGCAAAACTGTCCTCTCATCAATCCGCCCCATATCGCGCAGCAGATCGGCCGTTTCGCGGCACTGCAGGATATCCATATGCGCCGAGGTGAAATTGGAGCCGCGCGCCAGCGTGCAATCCATGGACACCGCATCAAAATGAAAATCGCTCTTGCGCAGGTAAGCAATCGTATCCTCGCGCAGCAGGCCCGAATCATGCACCCAGAACACCGTTTTGCCGCCATGCTGCACGATATAAAGCAGCGTCTCCGTGCCGGGCGAATGGTGCGACGGCAGGGCGATGACGCGGTAATCGCCGATCTCGCGGGTTTCAAAGGGCTGCATAGCATGGATGACCGGCGTGCGATTGGGGGGATTTTTGCTGTTTTTCGCCTGAATACTTGCCATGCGCGCGTCTTCCTTTTCAGCCAGCGCGGGCGGCATGTACAAATGCCAGGTATCGGGATCCTGATAGCGGGCGGTCATCTCCGAGACGGCATAATGATCCGAATGCCCGTGCGTAATCAGGATATGGCGATACTTGCGCATATCCAGGCCGTAAAATGCCTGATGCGCAAACATATCGGAGGAGCAGTCGATCATAATATCGTCAACGGTTGCCTGCGAACGGGTGCGGATATCCTTGCCGCCGTGCGCGCGGGCATAGCTGCACAGCCGGCAGGAACAAAAAGGCTCCGGAATGCCATAGCCGTCGCCGGTGCCATAATAGGTAATTTTCACATTGCTGCCCTCCCGTACTTTCATAGCCGAGCTATTATAACATGCCCGCGCGCAAAATCCCAGCCCTGGGGATCAACAATTGATCAGAAATTATGAGAAATTTCTAAAATTTAAATTAAGCAAATTTATTCATAGTTTTGCATATATTTTCTCTCTAATTTCTTCATTTTTCCCCTTCTTGTGGCAGCAGCTGCCACATGCCACAAGGGATAGCGCAATGGTATTCCAAAGCGGCTGCATGGCGTGCAAGCAGGTGGATTGTGGATAACTATTGCCTTTTTGCCGAAAATCTGCTATGATAAGCCCGTAATTCAGACAGGTCGATGGTTTATCCACCGGAAGTTATCCACCGCCTGCCCAAATGCAGGACAGATGGAGCTGTTTTTTTTGCTCATTTCGCCGCGCTGTGCCGGATTACAATATGCATTGATGATATACAGATGGGGGCCTTTACGTTGGAAATTACGCAGCTTTGGAACGACGCCTGTGATATCCTGCGCAACGAGATTACCGAGGTGAGCTACAATACCTTTATCAAAAGCGCGCTTACGCCTGTTGAGCTGCGCGGCGATACCTGTGTATTGCAGGCTGCAACGGATTTCTACCATAATTTTGTCAGCAAGCGTTACGGCCCCCTGCTTGAGGCCGCTCTGACGCAGGCTGCTTCCAAGCCGCTGCATGTAAAGCTCCTCACCCCGGCCGAGGGCGAATCCTACAAGAGCGCCCCGGCGGATGTACAGCCCTTGCCCGCGTTTCTCAACCCCAAGTACACCTTCGATTCCTTTGTAGTAGGCAACAGCAACCGCTTTGCGCACGCGGCCTGCCTGGCTGTAGCTGAAGCTCCAGCTGAGGCATACAACCCGCTGTTCATCTACGGCGGCGTGGGTCTGGGCAAAACGCACCTGATGCACGCCATCGGCCACTATATGCTGCAGGCCAACCCCAACGTGCGCATCAATTATGTAACCAGTGAAACCTTCATGAACGAGCTGATTTCGGCCATTCAGACGGGTCAGAACGCTGCGTTCCGTGAAAAATACCGCAATGTGGATGTGCTGCTGATTGACGATATCCAAATCATCGCCGGCGCCACCAGTACGCAGGAGGAGTTTTTCCACACCTTTAACGCCCTCCACACCGCAGGCAAGCAGATCATCATCGCCAGCGACCGTCCCCCGCGCGAGATTCCGCGCCTGGAAGAGCGCCTGCGCAGCCGTTTTGAGTGGGGCCTGATCGCCGATATCCAGCGTCCTGACCTGGAAACGCGCATCGCCATCCTGCGCAAACGCGCGCAGACCGAAATGATGCACTGCAGCGACGATGTGTTCCAGATGATCGCCGAGCGCGTGGAAAGCAACATCCGCGAGCTGGAAGGCTGCCTGACCCGCCTGAGCGCCTATGCCTCCCTGACCGGCCGTGAAATTGACTGCCATCTGGTGGAGGAAGCGCTGCGCGAGGTATTTGCCAAGCATGAGCCGCGTCACCTGACCTGTGAGGACGTGATGCGCACGGTGGCTTCCTACTATAATGTAACGCCGGAAGACCTCAAAGGCCCGCGCCGCAATCGTGAAATCGCTACCCCGCGCCAAGTAGCCATGTATCTGTGCAGGGAGCTGACGGACAGCAGCATGTCCCGCATCGGCGACGCAATGGGCGGCCGCGACCACACCACCATCCTGCACGGCTGCGACAAGGTATCCGAGGATATCCGCACGTCGGACGCCTTCGCTTCGCTGGTGGATGACCTGCGGCACCAGCTGCAAAACAAATAAAATACAAAAAATAAATTTTTAAAACGCAAAACTTGCAATTTTAGGCTTGATTAAAAGTTCGGATGCGTGTATAATGCAACTTGTTAACACGCAATCCTGCTTTTAAGGAGCCTTTTATTTATGTCTCTCACTCTTTCCGCCACCGCCCGGGGCGTTGCCCCCTCCGCCACCCTCAAGCTCAATGCAGCCGTCGCCCAGATGAAAAGCGAAGGCGTGCCCGTTTTGTCCCTGGGCGCAGGCGAGCCTGATTTTGATACGCCCGAGCACATCCGCAAGGCCGCAATCGAGGCGCTGAACACCGGTAAAACCCGTTATACCGACGTAAGCGGCATCCCGCAGCTGCGCCAGGCGATTGCCGATCATATCCTGGCTCAGAAGGGACTGCGCTATGACGCGCGGCAGATCATCGTGGGCGCAGGCGCCAAGCAGGTGCTTTATCACGCACTGCAGGCCATCCTGAACCCCGGCGACGAGGTGGTTCTGCCCTCTCCTTATTGGGTCAGCTACACTGAAATGATCCGCATGGCGGGCGGCGTTCCGGTTTTTGTCAACACTGATCCTGCAAATTTCTTTTTGCCCACCCCGGAGCAGATGGCCGCTGCCATCACCAGCCGCACGAAGGCGATGATCCTCAACTCCCCCAACAACCCCACCGGCGCGGTGTGGCCGCGAGAGCTGATCGTCGCCGCGATGGAGCTGGCCAAGCAGCACGATTTCTGGATCGTCAGCGATGAGATTTACGAAGCGCTGGTTTATGATGGGATGGAGCACATCTCCCCCGCCTCCATCAGCGAGGATGCGTATTCCCGCACAATCGTCATCTCCGGTTTCAGCAAGTCCTACGCCATGACGGGCTGGCGCATTGGCTATGGCAGCGGCCCGCGCATGGTGATCGCAGCCATGGCCGCCTTGCAGAGTCACGCCACTGGCAATGTAAACAGCATCGCCCAGTATGCGGCGCTTGCCGCGCTGCAGGGGCCACAGGATTGCGTGCAGCAGATGAAGCAAAGCTTTGAGCGCCGCCGTAGCCTGATGCTGGACTGCGTAAAGAACGCCGGCCTGACGGCCAGTATTCAGCCGCAAGGCGCGTTCTATCTGCTGCTGGATATCCGTTCGGCCATCGGGAAATCGCTGGACGGCAAGACGATCACGGACGATTTGACCTTCTCCGAGCTTTTGCTTGCGCACAGCTTTGTGGCTGTCGTGCCCGGCTCGCCCTTCGGCGCGCCCGGCTTTGTGCGCCTGTCCTACGCCGCGGCGGATACAGTAATCCCCCAGGCAATTGAGCGCATTGGTAGCTTTATGCATGCGCTGCAATAAAAAGTGCATATAACAACCGCCTCCTTGCCATAATACATAGCGAAAGCAAGGAGGTGTTTTCATTTGGTTATGGATAAGATTGCGCTGCTTCTGGTCATCATCGGAGCCGTCAACTGGGGGCTGATCGGCATTTTCCAGTTTGATTTGGTCGCTTCCATCTTCGGCGGACAGGCCGCCGTCGTCAGCCGTATCATCTATACGCTGGTTGGCGCGGCGGGACTGTGGTGCATTTCGCTTCTGTTCCGCGACCGTGAAATGGTCAAGGGCTGACCAAAGGCAACGCAAAAGGCGCTCGGAAAAACTTCGAGCGCCTTTTTGATTATTCCGGCAGTCGATCCTTCATATAGATCATACCCTTTTCCAATGCCACATCCCAGAAACGCCAATCATGGATCCCAGGCCATTCCTGATAGCAAACGTCAAAGTGGTTCTCCTGCAAAATTGCGTTCATTTCCGTACTCAGGGGATGCAGTGGATCTTCCGTGCCGCATGCCAGATAGAGCAGCGGCTTTTTTTGATCCTTGGGCCAGGTACGAACGCGCGCAGCCAGGTCGTCCAGCGGATCTGCCTGCAAATCCGCGCCAATCACGCCCTGCAGCTCCTCGCGGCTATAATAGCCGTTTTCTATCAACAGATTGGGACGATTCAGGGTGAAGAACCCGGAGGAAAAGCACATTGCTCCCGCATAAAGATCGGGCCGCTGCAGGGCGCACTTGAGCGCGCCATAACCGCCCATCGATAGCCCGCCAACATAGGTATGCGCAGGATCGGCAGGAATCTTAAACATCGCCTGCATGATTTCGGGCAGCTCTTCCGTAAGATAGGTAAAGAACCGCGGCCCATGGGCCATATCCGTATAGAAGGAACGCTGCGCATCGGGCATAATCAGCGCATAGCCATAGTAATTGGCAAAGCGCTCAGCGCTGCTCATGCGCTGCCAGGCGTCGGCATTTTGGCGCAATCCATGCAGCAAATACAGCGTGCGCGTGAAGGGCTTTGGGCGTCCCTCGCGATCAAAATGATCGTAGGGAATCACCACGTTGACCACGGTATCCACATCCAGCACGCGCGAACGAAGGGACATTCTGATGCAAGCCATAACGCCGCTCCTTATTTCATGGCGGCCTTGGAGAAGCCCGTCAGGATGTATTTCTGGCAGAAGAAGAACAGCACCACAACCGGTATTACGCACACCAGCGCCGCCGCCATGATCTGGTTAAAGTTCATAATCTCATTGCCAGCATAAGCATTCAGGATTTCCTTCAGCGCGATGGAAACGGTGCGATAAGCGTTGTCGGTAGTTACCATTTTGGGCCAGAAATAGCTATTCCAGCCATTGATGAACGCAATAACCGTAACCGTGATCACCGTGGGCTTGCACATGGGCACCAGGACGTTGCGGATCATACCCGCACGACCCATGCCATCCACACGCGCGGCGTCCAGATAGCTTTCATCCACAGCTTTAAAATTCTGCCGCAGCATGAAGATGAAGTACGCCGAAACCGCCTCGGGCAGCACCAAGCCAATATAGGTATTCATCCATCCAAGACGAGAAACCATAATATAGGTAGGAATGAACGTTACCTGCATGGGCACCATCAGCGCGCCAAGGATCAGGGTGAACAGCAAATCGCGCCCGGCAAACTGGCCCTTGGAGAAGGCGTAGGCCGCCATCACGCCCGTGATCACCTGAATGATCGTGCAGGCCGTCGTAACGATCAGACTGTTGAGCATAAAGCGCCCCATGGGGAACTTCTGGAACACAGCCGAGTAGTTTTCAAAGTGCAGTTCCTTTGGGAAAAACGTGGGGTGGGACAACAGCAGCTCGTCGGTAGATTTCAGCGAGGAAATCAGCATCCAGTAGAGCGGGAACACCACAATCAGCGTAAGCAGCAGCGCGCAGAAGGTTTGGAGCGCGGCGCGCAGCCTACGGCGACGGGCGGCAGCAAGATAGTTTTTGCCAGGGTTTTTTACAATCGTTTCACTCATTTTCCGCCCCTCCTTTACGCATCGTAGTTTACCTTGCGATCCGACCACTTCATCGTAACCAGCGTGCAGATCAGCAAAATCAGGAAGAATACCACGCCCACCGCGGCCGCGCGATCCAGGCGATAGCTCTTAAAGGCCAGCGAATAAATCCAGTATACGATCACGTTGGTAGCCTCGTAAGGGCCGCCGGCGGTCAGCATCTCGATGGTCTGGTACACTTTCATGGCCGCCAGGAAGGAGGTAACGCCCAGGAACAGGGTGGTCGGCGCAATCAGCGGCACAGTGATATAGCGGAAAATCTGCCGGCCATTCGCGCCGTCCAGCGCCGCGGCCTCAAAGTAATCCTGGCTTAAGCCCTTGATGGCGGAGAGGTAGATCATCATGGCATAGCCCACCGAGCGCCACAGCGAAAAGACGATAACGGATAGAAGCGCCGTATCCTTATTGCCCAGCCAGTTAACAGGCGTAACGCCAAGGGCCGTATACAGCTGGTTGAACACGCCGTAGGACTCATTATACAGCCACAGGAAAACCAGGGCAGAGGCCGAAATGGTCACATACTTGGGCAGGATCACCAGCGTGCGCATGATCTTGAACGAACGGCTCATGCGGTTAAACAGCAGTGCCAGCAACAAGCCCAGCACGCAGGAGCCAAACACCTCGCCCAGTGTGTACAGGAACGTAACCGAAAGCGAGGAGGTAAGGCGTTTTAAGCCCGTACCGGTAGAAGAAAACAGCCAAATATAGTTTTTGAAGCCTACATAGGCGTAATTATCCTTCATCAGATTCCAGTTGGTCAGGCTGATTCGAAACAGCTCTACCACCGGATAGTAGGTGAAAACGATAAAAAACAGCAGCGCCGGCAGGGCATAGCCAAAGTCAGCCAGCCGGCCGCGCAGTTTATAGGGGCTCATCTTTTTCTTTTTCGTGGTGTTAGGAGCGGTGCTCACGGTTTTGCCTCCTGAAATCGATGTACTGCTTGATAGCGCGCTTCGCGGAGGGAAGGACTGCAAAAAGGATAAAAGCGTGGGAGGCGCAGGGCAGGATTCCCCGCGCCTCCCGGTGAAAGCAAGGCTTACATATCAGCCAGGATCTCGTTGATGGCTTCAATCATGTTTTCAACGCCGGTTTCAACATCGACGCCTTCCAGGAAGATCTGCGCAAGGCCGTCGCTCCACTTGGTAGCAATATCGCTCCATACGGGGCTGGCGGGAGCAGCGTATACATCATCCATATGGTCGTACAGGTTCTTCAGCTCCGGATTGGCGACAACCCATTCCTTGCAGCCTTCGCTCTCCAGGCATTCGGTCGTTACGGGCATATAGCCGGTGGCCTTGATGACAACCAGGTTGCCTTCGGGCTGAGTCAGCCAGCGGATGAACTTATAAGCGGCTTCCTTCTGCGCCTCGGTCGCCTTGGCCATAATCGTCAGGCCGCTGCCGCCCAGGTCGGCAATGGTCTTTTCGCCAGAGGGCGGGAAGGCAACGCCAACCTCATAGCCGTTGTTGGCCAGAGCAGGCTGATATACGCTGTACACAGCGCAGGTGTGGAACACGGCGAAGGAGGTGCCGTCAATCAGCGACTGGCGCATGTTCGTGGAGGCGTTCGTGCCATAGCACCACTTGACCAGGCCTTCGTCCACCCAGCCCTTGAGCATCTTGATCACGTTGACGGCCTTTTCGGAGCCCAGACCCGTCTTGGTCATTTCTTCGTCTTCAAAGGCTTCAACGCCGTTCTCCCAGAAAATGGGGCCGAAATAGGCGGAGCCCCAGCCGGCGAAGGAGCAGCCATAACGGGTGGTGTTGCCATTTTCATCCTTCACAGTCGCCTTGCGCAGGAAAGCGTCGAATTCTTCCCAGGTCTTGGGGATTTCGATGCCCTCGTTGGTGGCGAAGGTCTTGTTGTAGTACATGGTGGGGCACACAGAGCAGAAGGCGGGCACGCCGTACTGCTGGCCGTTGTAAGAATAGGCTTCGTACATGCCCTTGGCATAGACGCTCATATCGTCGTTATTGGCGGCGATATACTGGTCAATAGGAGCCAGCACGCCGTTTTCAGCGAAGGTCGCAATGCTGGTCTGCACGGTCTGCTGCACGGCGGGCACGGCGTTGGCGGCGTGGGCGGCCAGCAGCTTCTGGTTGGATTCATTGTAGGAGCCGGCGTAGGTGGGCTTTACCTTGATGCCGGGGTTGGCTTCTTCAAAGGCGGCGATCACGGTCATGATCTGTTCTACCATCTGGTTTTCAAAGCTGTACCAGAATTCGATCGTTACGGGCTCCTCCGCCATTGCGGGCAGAGCCAGTCCGGCGAACATCGCCAGCGCCAGAAGCAGGGAAAGCAGTTTTTTCATACGGTTTCTCCTTTAGTTTATTCTTCCGTCATGGCAGACGGTAAGGAACGTGAATATGGCGTCGATGCACAGGGATACAATGCATCAAGTTGGTACTATCTTAGCATATTTATGTCCTAATTTCAAGCGTTTTTTGACAAATTAAACAAATTATAATTTTCCGTAGGCTTTTGCACATTCATGCTGCGTGCTTAGCAGGAAACTGCACCTTCCGTCAAAAGAACAAAAAACCGCATAAATGCGCATTGCCTGTTTGGATTTTTCGTATTATAATGAAATCATTGCGGCTGAACGGGCAGACGTGCGTTCACTTTTTGATTGTGAATCCGTCGCCCGGCTATCACGCTTCAATTTTACGCTTACTGTTTTTCAAATACTTAAAAGGATGGCACGCAGAATCACCATGGGCATAGTACAGCGTTTTTTCCAGATTCCGGGCGCGGATGGCAAGCCGATGCCCTACGAAGAAGCTAAAAAACTCTATAAAGAAAACATTTCCATCGCCTGGCCCTCCACCATCGAGGGCGCGCTGATGAGCATCATCGGCTCGGTGGATACAGCCATGGTAGGCACGCTGGGCACCGCGGCCATCGCGGGCGTGGGCCTTACCAGCCAGCCGCGCATGATCCTGCTGGTGGTGGCGCAGGCCCTGTGCGTGGGTACCACGGCTATCTGCGCCCGCCGCAAGGGCGCAAACGATCAAAAGGGCGCGAACGCCTGTCTGAACCAGTCCATGGCAATCATCACGCTGCTGGGACTGCTGATGACTCTGGCGGGCTACTTCGGCGCGGAATGGCTGATGAAGCTGGCCGGCGCCAACGAGGACACGCTGGAAATCAGCGTATCGTATTTTAAGATTATCAGCCTGGGGCTTTTGTTCAACTGCTGGTCGCTGTGCATCTGTGCAGCCATGCGCGCCATTGGCAAAACGCGCATCACGATGGTGACAAACATCACCGCCAACCTCGTCAACGTGTGCCTGAACTATGTGCTGATCAACGGCAAGCTTGGCTTTCCGCGCCTGGGCGTGCGCGGCGCGGCCATCGCCACCGTGTGCGGTACCTTTGTCTCCTGCCTGATGGCCTTCCGCTTTGCCTGCCACAAGGGTGGCTATTATCATTTGGGTTTGCCCAAATTTGACCGCACCACACTGCAAAGCCTTGGCAGCGTAGGCTCGGGCTCTGTGCTGGAATCAGCCTGTCTGCGCATCGGCTTTTTCATCACGGCCAAGATGGTCGCAGGCGCGGGCACAGCGGTGTTCGCAGCGTATCAGATCGTGTCGCAGGTATCCTCTCTTTCCTTCACCCTGGGCGATGGCGTGGCCAGCGCTGGCACGGCGCTGGTTGGTCAGAGCCTGGGCGCAAAGCGCAAGGATCTGGCCCGCGCGCACACCCGCGTATGCCGCCGCATCAGCATTGTGCTGTCGCTTGGATTGATGCTTATCATCTTCGCCCTGCGCCGCCAGCTGGCGCTGCTGTTTACCACCGATGAAGCGGTCATCATGGGTGCTACGATGTCCTTCTATGTGCTGGTTTTGGGCATGATGCCCCAGAACGGGCGCGTAATCTACTCCGGTTGCCTGCGCGGCGCGGGCGATGTGCGCTATGTCGCCGTCTGCGCGCTGCTGAGCGTTACAGTGCTGCGCCCCATCCTGACCTACGTTTTCTGCTATCCGATCGATCACGCCTTCCCCGGCAATTATATCGCCGTGATGGGGCCGTGGATCGCCTTTGTAATCGACGCCTTTGTGCGCCAGGCTTTGCTGGGCAGCCGCATCAAGAGGGACGCCTGGCTGGAAAAAAAGCTGGCGTGATTCTGCTTTGCCAAAGGAGGCTTTGCTATGCGTGAAATTCAGGCCGCCGCGATTGAGCAGGCCGTATATGATTTGATCCTGGAAGCCAGCTATAATATCGGTCCCGACGTATGCGAGGCTGTTCGGCGCTATCGCGACGCAGAACCCTCCCCTACCGGGCGCGCGGTGCTTCATCAGCTGTTGGAAAACTATCAGATTGCCAGCGCTGAGCGCGTGGCCATCTGCCAGGATACGGGCATGTGCGTGATCTTTCTGGATATCGGACAGGATGCGCACATCTGCGGCGGCGATCTGACCGACACGCTCAACAGCGCCGTCCGCCGCGCCTATGCCGATGGCTATCTGCGCAAAAGCGTGGTGCGTGATCCGCTGTATGACCGCGTGAACACCCGCGACAACACTCCAGCCGTTGTGCATACGCGCATTGTGCCGGGTGACAAGCTGGATATTCTCATCACCCTCAAGGGCTTTGGCAGTGAAAACATGTCGCGCGTTAAAATGCTGGTACCGGCCGACGGCGAAGCGGGCGTGATCGACTTTGTGGTGGACGCTGTGCGCCAGGCCGGCCCCAACCCCTGCCCACCGGTCATCGTGGGCGTAGGCATCGGCGGCACCATGGAGCAGGCCGCCCTGCTGGCCAAGCGCATGACAGCGCGCGCGCTGGATACGGTCAATCCCGATCCGCGCTATGCCGCTCTGGAGGATGAAATTCTGCGCCGCATCAATCAGCTGGGCATTGGCCCCGCTGGTATCGGCGGGCGCTGCACAGCGCTCAAGGTCAATATTGCCGCCGCACCCACGCACATCGCGGGCATGCCAGCGGCCGTCAATATGTGCTGCCATGCCGCCCGGCACGCGCACACCGTACTGTAAAAGGAGGCCTTTTCATGGCGCAGATTCGTTTGCAGCTTCCCTTAACGCGCGAGGCGCTGGCTCCCTTGCGCGCGGGCGACGAGGTACTCATCAGCGGCGATCTTTACACCGCCCGCGACGCGGCGCACAAGCGGCTGGTACAGTGTCTACAGGATGGACAGCCGCTGCCCTTCGACGTGCGCGGCCAGCTGATCTACTATGTCGGCCCCGCTCCAGCCTCACCCGGCCATGCCGTAGGCGCAGCGGGCCCCACCACCAGCTACCGTATGGACGCCTATACCCCTGCCCTGCTGGACGCCGGGCTGCTGGGCATGATGGGCAAGGGCAAGCGCAGCCCTGCCGTGATTGAAAGCATGGTGCGCCATGGCGCAGTTTACTTCGGCGCTGTCGGCGGTGCAGCGGCGCTGATCTCCCGCCACATCACGCATAGCGAGGTCGTCGCCTATCCCGATCTGGGCGCGGAGGCCGTGCATCGCTTCACGGTGGTCGATTTCCCCGCGCTGGTGATTATCGATAGCCTGGGACAGAACCTATATGAAATCGGCCCCCGGCAGTATTGTGAGGAATAACAAAAGGGGGCTGTGAAAGAACGAAAAGTTCTTCCACAGCCCCTTTGCAATTTATGTCAAGTAAAACAATGAAAGAAAAAAGAGTATAAATCCCCCATCCCCCCAGAGAAAGCGTCTAAGGAGCATTCAGGCAACGTTCTGTTTTTTCATGGTTTTGTTGCAGAGCTTGTAGAGATTGTGACCGATAGAAACGAGAAAAACCTCCAATCTGACGGAATTGAGCCCTCTGCGCACGATTCGCCTGTACCTTCGGTCGTATTTCAT
>SFIM01000039.1 GCA_004556155.1 Clostridiales bacterium | reverse complement strand
GCGTCCAGCTGCGCTGTCTTGCGGGCGATAGCTGAGTGCGGAAAACATTCGTGCGATTGGCAGCAGTTGGCAAGAGTAATCCGCCAAAAGCCTTCTCCTTGAGGAGAAGGTGGGCGGCTTTAGCCGCTCGGATGAGGTGTAGCCGCCGCAGCGGCGTTACCTTTAGTATAGTTATGAAAACGGCTATTTCATAGTCTACGACCCTCACAATTCGGCATAGTCGTTTTGCGACGCGGACGCTTGCAAAACTCGTTGCCTCATTGGCGCTGCATCCGCCTTGATCTGCCACCGGCAGCGGCGGATTACGCGCCTCATCAGTCGGGACAAGCCCGACAGCTTCTCCTCAAGGAGAAGCCTTTTGGTGGCCGTTCTTTTCAACTATCGCTAATCGCTGCATTTGATTTCTGTGGCCAACCATAGCCCCGTGGCACGCCGATTTTAATCGGCGCGGGCTGGCGAAGCCAGACCATGGGGGAAAGCAGGAAACGAACGGAGGAAAGCTTGCTTTCATCCGGGCGGTTCAGGCTTTCGCCTGCCACGGGACACATACCAGCATCGTCCTCCAATTTCACTCAAGCAGCTTTTACGTCACACACAGGTTCTTTGTTACTTTCTTCACTGAAGAAAGTAACGTCCCCCTCGTTCCCTCGTATTCCCCGCCTCTTCCACCACACCCCTGATAGGAGGAATCCGCCATGGCCGACTGCCTGACGCTGAAAAAATCCAACTGCAAGAACTGCTATAAGTGCATCCGCCACTGCCCGGTTAAGTCCATCCGCTTTTCGGGCAACCAGGCCTATATCATTGGCAACGAGTGCATCCTGTGCGGCCAGTGCTTTGTGGTCTGCCCGCAGAACGCCAAGGAAATCGTGGATGAAACCGAAAAGGTGCGCGTGCTGCTGCAGTCCGGCGCGCCGGTGATCGCCAGCCTTGCGCCCTCCTTTGCCGCCAACTATGAGGGCGTGGGCATCGAGAGCATGCGCAAAGCCCTCAAAGCCCTGGGCTTTACCGATGCGGAAGAAACCGCGCTGGGCGCAACCATCGTAAAGCGCGAGTACGAGCGCATCCTCAAGGAGGAAAAGCGCGACGTGCTCATTTCCTCCTGTTGCCATAGCATTAACCTGCTGATTCAGAAATACTACCCCGCCGCCCTGCCCTTCCTGGCCGACGTCGCATCGCCCATGCAGGCGCACTGCAAGGATATCAAAAAGCGCTATCCCGGCGCGAAAACCGTCTTTATCGGCCCCTGCGTGGCCAAGAAGGACGAGGCCGAGCATTATCAGGGCATCACCGACGCGGTGCTTACCTTTGAAGAGCTGACCGCCATGCTGGATGCCAAGGGCATTGCGCTGGAAAAAACGCGCGATCACGATGCGCAGAGCCGCGCGCGCTTCTTCCCCACCACCGGCGGCATCCTCAAAACCATGGCGCAGGACGCGCCCGGCTATACCTACCTGGCGCTGGATGGCACCGAAAACTGCAAGGCCGCCCTGCGCGATATCGAAAGCGGCAAGATTCACCATTGCTTTATTGAGATGTCCGCGTGCGTGGGCAGCTGCATCGGCGGCCCCATCATGGAAAAGCAGCACCATATGCCGCTCAAGGATTACCTGTCCATCGCCGGCTACGCGGGCGATCAGGATTTTGATATCGCCCAGCCCGATGAAACCAGCCTGCGCAAGCACTTTGAGTGGATCGAGCGCAAGGCGCAAATGCCCTCCGAAACTGAGATCAACCAGATTCTGCGCGAAAAGATGGGCAAAACCAAGCCCTCCGATCAGCTCAACTGCGGCTCCTGCGGTTATAATACCTGCCGCGAAAAAGCCATCGCCATCTATCAGGGCAAGGCGGATGTGAGCATGTGCCTGCCCTTCCTGAAGGAAAAGGCCGAGTCCTTCTCCGATAACATCGTCAATAACACCCCCAACGGCCTGATCGTGCTCAACGACGATCTGGAGGTGCAGCAGATCAATAACGCCGCCCGCCGGATCATGAACATCCGCGCCGCCTCCGACGTGCTGGGCGAGCCGGTGGTGCGCATCATGGATCCCACCGTGTTCATGCAGGCGCGCACCACGGGCCGCGATATCCGCGATCACCGCGCCTATCTGCCCGAGTATCAGAAGTATGTGGAGCAAACCGTGGTGTACGACCGCGAGTATCACCTGCTGATCTGCATCCTGCGCGATGTGACCGATGAGGAAACCCAGCGCGAAAAGAAGGAATCCATCAGCCGCCAGACGGTGGAAATCGCCGACAAGGTGGTGGATAAGCAGATGCGCATCGTGCAGGAGATCGCCTCGCTCCTGGGCGAGACCGCCGCGGAAACCAAGATTGCCCTGACCAAGCTGAAGGAGTCGATTTCTGATGAATGATCTTTGCGCGGATATCGGCTATAAAAGCATCAACCACTATGGCGAGCAGCTGTGCGGCGACCATGTGGATATTGTGGAGCAGGGCGATAACTCCACCGTCATCGTGCTGGCCGACGGCCTGGGCAGCGGCGTAAAGGCCAGCATCCTGTCCACGCTGACCAGCAAGATCATCTCCACCATGATGGCCGAGGGCCTGAGTCTGGAGGACTGCGTATCCACCATCGCGGCCACGCTGCCCGTGTGCTCGGTGCGCGGGGTGGCGTATTCTACCTTCACCATCATGCACCTGATCGATAACCAGCGGGTGGAGATCATCCAGTATGATAACCCCAGCGTCATCATGCTGCGCGAGGACGAGCACTACGATTACCCCAAAACCGAAATGAGCATCGGCGGCAAAAAGATCTATAAGTCCGTCATCAAGCTCCAGGAGGGGGATATCTTTGTCGCCATGAGCGACGGCTGCCCGCACGCGGGCATCGGCATGGCCTATAACTTTGGCTGGAAGCTGGAGGACATCATCTCCTTTGTGGAAACGCTGGCCCCCGTGGGCTATACGGCCAAGACGCTTTCCACCATGCTGGTGGACGAGTGCAACAAGCTTTACGGCCAAAAGCCCGGCGACGACGCCACGGCCTGCGTGGTGCGCATCCGCAAGCGCGTGCCGATGAACCTGCTGTTCGGCTCGCCCGCGCACCGGGATGACGACAACCGCATGCTGTCGCTGTTCTTCTCCAAGGAGGGCAAGCACATCGTCTGCGGCGGCACCACCTCCACCGTGGTGGCGCGCTACCTGCACAAGGAGCTGCGACCCAGCCTGAACTTTGTGGCCGATGATATCCCGCCCACCGCTGAAATCGAGGGCGTGGATCTGGTTACGGAGGGCGTCATCACCGTCAACAAGGTGCTTTCCTACGCGCAGGATTATCTGAAGGATAACGAAACCTACTCCCAGTGGGCTTACAAGCAGGACGGCGCGTCGCAGATTGCGCGGCTTTTGTTTGAAGAGGCTACGGATATCAACTTCTTTGTCGGCCGCGCCATCAACCCCGCGCACCAGAACCCCGATCTGCCCATCAACTTTTCCATCAAGATGAACCTGGTTAAGGATCTGTGCGACTGCCTGCAAAGGATGGGCAAGCGGGTCAAGGTGAGCTATTTCTAATCCAACATTCATTCTGGAAGGAGCGCAATGCCATGCGTAAGTTCGATACCAAGGTACAATACCTCAAATATAAGGTGCTGCGCGAGGTGGCGCGGCAGGCGTGGCAGGATACGCTGCTGGAAAACGTGCTGGATATTCCCAAGATCATTGTGCCTGGCAAGCAGCCCACCATGCGCTGCTGCGTATACAAGGAGCGCGCCATCCTGGCCGAGCGCGTCAAATTGGCCATGGGCGGCAGCGCCGACAACCCCAACGTGATCGAGGTCATCGACATCGCCTGCGACGAGTGCCCTGTGGGCGGCTATGAGGTGACAAACGCCTGCCGCGGGTGCCTGGCGCACCGCTGCGAGGATGTATGCCGCCGCGGCGCAATCAGCTTTGATGAAAACCATGTGGCGCACATTGATAAGACTAAGTGCGTGGAGTGCGGCCAGTGCGCCAAGGTGTGCCCCTACACGGCCATCGTCAGCCGCAAGCGCCCCTGCCAGAACGCCTGCAAGGTGAAGGCCATTTCCATGAACGAGGAAAAGGCCGCCACCATCGATAACAATAAATGCATTTCCTGCGGCGCGTGCGTGTACCAGTGCCCCTTCGGCGCGATCATGGATAAATCCTACATGCTCAACGTGATCGATCTGCTGCGCAAGAGCGAGCAGGGCCGCAGCTACAAGCTGTACGCCATCGTGGCGCCTTCCATTTCCAGCCAGTTCAATTATGCCAGGCTGGGTCAGGTGATTTCGGGGCTGAAGGCGCTGGGCTTCCACACGGTGGTGGAGGCGGCGCTGGGCGCGGACATGGTGGCCGAGGCCGAATCCCGTGAGCTGGCCGAAAAGGGCTTCCTGACCTCCTCCTGCTGCCCGGCGTTCGTCACCTACATCCGCCAGAGCTTCCCGCAGCTGCTGCCCATGGTATCGCACAATCTGTCGCCCATGGCGGCCATCGCGCGCTTTATCAAGGAGACCACGCCCGACGCAAAGACCATCTTTATCGGCCCCTGCACGGCCAAGAAGGCCGAGGCGCAGCTGGATACGGTGAAGCCCTATATCGACGCGGTGCTGACCTTTGAGGAGCTGCAGGCGCTCTTTGACAGCCGGGATCTGGACATTACCACGCTGCCCGAGGATGTGCTGGACAATGCATCCTACTTTGGCCGCATCTTTGCCCGCAGCGGCGGCCTGAGCGACGCGGTGGCCGAGGGGCTCAAGGAGCAGAACATTGACTTTGACCTCAAGCCCTGCGTGTGCGACGGCATCGAGGCCTGCCGCATGGCGCTGCTGAAAAAGAGCAAGAACGTGCTGGACGCGAACTTTATCGAGGGCATGGCCTGCCTGGGCGGCTGCATTGGCGGCGCGGGCTGCCTGACCCACGGCGAAAAAAACAAGGCCGAGGTGGACAAGTACGGCCGCGAAGCCTACGAAAAAACCATTGCCGACGCGACCTCCGTGCTGAAGTGAGGGACGAGGAAGATGGGAACGTTGCTTTCTTCAGTGAAGAAAGTAACAAAGAACCGGTTTTGGCGTAAAAGCAGCTTGTGTTAAACCGGGGGTGCTTCTGGCCACCTGTTGTCCTGCCCCTGCAGCAGTGAAAATTGAATCGCCCGGTTCGGAGTAAACTCTGCCTGGGCGATTTTTCATTTTCCCCATGGCCTGGCTTCGCCTGCGCTGCGCCGATTAAAATCGGCGTGCCACGGGGGCATGGTTGGGTGCGGGAATCAGGCGCAACGATTGTTGGAAAGGGGCCACATGCATGCAGCAGTATTCATTCGGTGCAGGTCAACCGCACAAGTAAAAAAGCCTTCTCCCAAACGGGAGAAGGTGCTGAGCGTAGCGAAGCGGATGAGGGGGAAAGGGAGATTATTTAAGAAATCAGCGCATTCTTCCCCCATGCACAGCGCGGTACAGCATCCGCGCGCACAGGTCGATCGGGCCGCGGCCATCGCGCACAACGGCGCGGTTTTGCGCGTCCACGCAGATATCCAGGTCGATCACCGCGCTGGCGCGGCCCAGGCCGGGCAGGGGATAGATCAGCTGATGCAGCAGGATCTCGCCGCTGAGCTGGCAGATCTGCCTGTCATCCAGCGTAAAGCCATACTTTTCGGCCTCGGCCGCCGCGATTTCCCGGGCCTGCGCGTCGGCATGGCGCACGGTGGGGCGGCCGCAGCGCGCGCGGTAAGCGCGATAGTCAAAGGCGATGTGCACGCGCCGCGCATACCCGGCAGGCACGGCGGCGGGCGGCATCAGCCAATCGCGCAGATAGGACAGGACGCTTTCGCAGGCCATGGCGGGTTACAAGGTTTTCAGCATCGTGCGGTCCACGCGGCGATACAGCAGCAGGCACACGGCCAGCGATACCACCTCGGCGATGGGGAAGCTCCACCACACCGCGCTCAGGTCGCCCAGGCGGCTGAGCAGCCACGCGGCGGGCAGCAGCACCATCAGCTGACGGCACAGGCTGTTAATCAGGCTGTACACGCCCTTGCCCACGGCCTGGAACACCGTGCCCAGCGTGATGCCGACGGCGGCCAGGATGAAGCTGAGGCTGATCACGCGCAGCGCCGGGCAACCCACGGCGGTCAGATCGCCCGCGCCCTCGGCCTCAAAGAGGCTGAGCAGCACCTGCGGAATGGTCATAAACAGCAGCATGCCCACGGCCATGATCACAATGGCCATGCGCAGCGCCACGCGCACGGCAGCGTACACGCGCTCGCGCAGATGCGCGCCGTAGTTGTAGCCCACAATGGCCACCAGGCCGTTGCTCAGGCCGAACACCGGCATAAAGACGAAGGATTGCAGCTTAAAGTACGCGCCCAGCACGTTGACGGCCACGTTGCCAAAGCCCAGCAGGATCATGTTCATCAGCACATTCATGACCGACGAGATGGCCTGCATCACAACGCTGGGGATGCCCACGGCCAGGATGTCCGTCAGCACCGCGCCGTGCGGGCGGAAGAAGGGGCGCAGGGTGAGATGCAGCTCATGGTTGCGCGTCTGGTTCAGGATGAAGCCCAGGAACATGCCGCAGAACTGGCCGATCACCGTGGCGATGGCCGCGCCGGCAATGCCCATGCGCGGGCAGCCCAGCAGGCCGAAGATCATGATGGGGTCCAGGATGATATTGACAATCGCACCCAGCAGCTGCGTGGCCATGGACAGCGTGGTGTTGCCGGTGGCCTGCAGCATGCGCTCAAACACCACCGACATGAAAAGCCCCAGGCAGAACACCGTGACGATGAACAGGTACTCCTCGCCCAGCTTTTGCAGGTTGGCGTCGTCTGTAAACATGTGCATGTACACCTTGCTCAGAAACAGCCCAAACAGGCAGAACAGCGCCACGCCGCACAGCTCCAGGAAGATGCCGTTCTTGGCCGCGTCCAGCGCCGCATCGCCGCGCTTTTCGCCCAGGCGGCGGCTGATCAGGCTGTTGATGCCCACGCCCAGGCCCGTGGATACGGCGATCATGAGCATCTGCACCGGGAACACCAGCGATACGGCGGTGAAGGCGTCGGCGCTGTAGCGCGCCACAAAGATGCCGTCCACCACGTTGTAAAGCGCCTGTACCAGCATGCTGATCATGATGGGCACGGCTACCTTGGGTACCAGCTTATTCATGGGCATTGTGCCCAGCATTTTGCTTCTTTCCTGCTGCTGCATTGCGTTCTCCTTTACATGCGTTGTAGTAAGTGCAATCCAGTATGATAGCAGCATTTTTACCCTGCGTCAAGGGGTCAAACAAGGCAAAATCAGGCCGCGGCGGGGTGACAAAACGGCGGGGATATGCTATAATCGCTTCATAAACCCGGTGATCTATATATTTAAGGAAGCGTTTTTTTCCTGCGGAATGCTGAAAGGAGTTCCTTACAGAATGAAAATCAAAGAGCTGATGCCTCTGATTGAGGCTCAAAACGATGCGCCTGGCGCGGATCTGGAACGGGAGGTATTGTGCGGCTATACCTGCGATCTGCTCAGCTGGGTGATGGCCCACGGCGCGGAGGGCATGGCCTGGGTGACGGTGCAAACGCATATGAACGTGATTGCCGTGGCCGTGCTGGCTGAGATGGCCTGCGTGATCCTGCCCGAAAACATCCATATGGAGCAGGAAAGCCTGGATAAGGCCGCGGCCGAGGGCCTGTGCGTGCTGCGCAGCCCGCTCAGCGGCTATGAAATCTGCGGCCGCATGCATGCCGCCGGCGTGCCCGATAAGGAATAACCCCATGGAGTACTTTGCCGATCTGCATATCCACTCCTGCCTGTCGCCCTGCGGCGACGAGGATATGACCCCGGCCAACATCTGCGGCATGGCCAAGCTCAAGGGCCTGGACGCCATCGCCATCTGCGATCATAACAGCGCGCGCAATCTGCCCGCCGCCCAGGAGCTGTGCGACGCTTACGGGCTGCTGCTGCTGCCCGGCATGGAGATCACCACCCGCGAGGAGGTGCACCTGCTGGGCTATTTTGAAACGGTGGAGGCTGCGCTGGCCTTTGGCGAAATGCTGCGCGGGCACCTGCCCAATAAAAAGAACAAGCCCCAGTTTTTCGGCCGCCAGCTGGTGATGAACAGCGACGACGAGATCATCGGCGAGGAGGAGGCGCTGCTCATCGGCGCGACCGATCTGCCCCTGGCCGAGGCCGCCGCGCAGGTGACGGCCTTTGGCGGCGTGCCTGTGCCCGCGCATATCAACCGCGGGGCCAACGGGCTGCTGATCAATCTGGGGCTGATGCCGCCCGAGCCCTTCTATTCCACGGTGGAGGTTTGGCGGCTGCTGCCCTGCGATGAAGGCGCGCTGCGCGGGCGGCATGTGCTGCATTCCTCCGATGCGCACTACCTGGGCGACATCCAGGAGCGCGAGCATGCGCTGCGCCTGCGCGAGGGCACCACAAGCGCGTTATTGGCCTGGATGAGATCAGTTAAAGATATTTAACTGCATAATTTATGCCAGATTATACAAAAGTTCCGCATTTATCGATAAAAAAATGCGGATTTTTTTCGTTTTTTGCGTGCAATAGCGGCATAAGTATGTTACAATACGGTGTAGTGTGCCGGATTCCATTCCGGATACAAACATGCAAGGAGGTCTTATCCCATCATGCCGGACATGAAAGAAAAGTTTGCGCAGCTTGATCAGGCGATCCAGGAGCTCAAGGATCAGCCCGGCGCGCTGATGCCCGTGCTGCAGAGAGCCCAAAACATCTTCGGCTGCGTGTCCCTGGACGTGCAGAAAAGAATCGCCGAAGGCCTGGGCGTCACCCTCAGCGAGGTATACGGCGTAGCCACCTTCTATGCGCAGTTCTCCCTGGTTCCCAGCGGCAAGTACGTTATCAGCGTATGCCTGGGCACCGCCTGCTACGTAAAGGGCTCCCAGAAGGTGCTCGATCGCCTGAGCGAAGAGCTGGGCATCCCCGTGGGCGGCACCACCCGCGACGGCCTGTTCACCCTCAACGCCACCCGCTGCCTGGGCGCGTGCGGCCTGGCCCCCGTTATGACCATCAATGAGGAAGTATACGGCCGCCTGGTTCCCGACGATATTCCCGGCATCCTGGCCAAATATAAGGAGTAAGCGATTCCATGCGCGATCTGTCGCTGCATATTCTGGATCTGGCGCAAAACAGCGTGCGCGCAAACGCGGCGCTGGTGGAAATTATGGTATCGGTGGACGAAAGCAGGCTCATTACCATCACGATCCGAGACGACGGCTCCGGCATGAGCGATGAGCTGAAAGAAAGGGTGACGAGCCCCTTCGCCACTACCCGCACCACCCGCAAGGTGGGGCTGGGCATTCCGCTGATGATGCAGAACGCCCGCCTGGCCGGGGGAGACGTGCGCATTGATTCCACCCTGGGCCAGGGTACAACCCTGACCGCCACCCTGCATGGGGACAGCATTGACTGTCTGCCCCTGGGCGATCTGGCGGGCACGGTGGTATCGCTGGTAAGCGCCAATCCCGAACGGCCCGATTTTCGCCTTTCCTGCTCCTCCCCCAAGGGAAGCATGGATTTTGATACGCGCGAAATGCGGCAGGCGCTGGGGAACGTGCCCCTGAACGAGCCTGAAATTACCGCCTGGATGCTTTCCGCCATCCAGGAAGAAATAGAACCGATCTTTGGAGGTGTAATCCTATGAAATCCATGGCTGAATTGGAAGCCATCCGCAAAAAGACGCTGGAACGCATCAACCTGCGCAGGGAAGATGAAAGCGATAACGTGCGCGTGGTGGTCGGCATGGCTACCTGCGGCATCGCCGCCGGCGCCCGCCCCGTGATGCTGAAATTCATGGAAGAAATCAACAAGCGCGAAATGAGCAACGTAACCGTCTCCCAGACCGGCTGCATCGGCATGTGCCGCCTGGAGCCCATGGTGGACGTATATATGCCCGGCAAGGAAAAGGTAACCTACGTGCACATGACCCCCGAAAAGGTGGGCCGCGTCGTAGCCGAGCACATTGTCAACGGTCGCCCCGTCACCGAATTCACCATCGGCGCTGCCGAGGAATAATTATACCGCTGTCATAGGAGGAATTGCCCATGGATATCTATCGCGCACATGTGCTCTGCTGCGGCGGTACCGGTTGTACGTCTTCCGGCTCTGCGCAGATCATCGAGCGCTTTGAGCAGAAAATCAAAGAAGCCGGCCTGGAAAAGGAAGTCAAGGTTGTCCGCACGGGCTGCTTTGGCCTGTGCGAGGCCGGCCCCGTTGTCATCGTATACCCCGAAGGCACCTTCTACTCCCGCGTAAAGGTAGAGGATGTGGACGAGATCGTCTCCGAGCATCTGCTCAAGGGCCGTCACGTGCAGCACCTGGTGTATACCGATCACGCCACCCACGAGCAGAACGCCAACAAGGGCCTGCAGGATATTAACTTCTACAAGCACCAGAAGCGCGTCGCTCTGCGCAACTGCGGCGTGATCGACCCCGAAAACATTGACGAATACCTGGCCTTCGACGGCTACAAGGCGCTGGAAAAGGCGCTGACCAGCATGACCCGCGAGCAGGTCATCGACGAAATCCTCAAGTCCGGCCTGCGCGGCCGCGGCGGCGGCGGTTTCCCCACGGGCCTGAAGTGGAAGTTCACCTACAGCTCCCAGGCCGATCAGAAGTACGTGGCCTGCAACGCTGACGAGGGCGACCCCGGCGCGTTCATGGACCGTTCCGTGCTGGAGGGCGACCCGCACTGCGTGCTGGAAGCCATGGCCATCGCCGGCTACGCCATCGGCGCTTCCGAGGGCTACATCTACGTGCGCGCCGAGTACCCCATCGCCGTCAAGCGCCTGGAAATCGCCATCGCGCAGGCGCACGAATACGGCCTGCTGGGCGAAAACATCTTCGGCACCGGCTTCAACTTTGACATCAAGATCCGTCTGGGCGCGGGCGCGTTCGTGTGCGGCGAGGAAACCGCCCTGATGCGCTCCATCGAGGGCAAGCGCGGCGAGCCCACGCCCCGCCCGCCCTTCCCGGCGGTCAAGGGTCTGTTTGGCAAGCCCACCATGCTCAACAACGTGGAAACCTATGCCAACGTCGCCCAGATCATCCTTAAGGGCGCGGACTGGTTCGCCTCCATGGGCACCGAAAAGTCCAAGGGCACCAAGGTGTTCGCCCTGGGCGGCAAGATCAACAATACGGGCCTGGTGGAGGTGCCCATGGGCACCCCCCTGCGCACCATCATCTACGATATCGGCGGCGGCATCCCCAACGGCAAAAAGTTCAAGGCCGTGCAGACCGGCGGCCCCTCCGGCGGCTGCCTGCCCGCAGAGCTGCTGGATACCCCCGTGGACTATGACAACCTGATCGCGGCCGGCTCCATGATGGGCTCGGGCGGCATGATCGTCATGGACGAGGATAACTGCATGGTGGATATCGCCCGCTTCTTCCTGGATTTTACCGTGGACGAGAGCTGCGGCAAGTGCACCCCCTGCCGCGTAGGTACCCGCCGCATGCTGGAAATCCTGGAGCGCATTGTAAACGGCAAGGGCGAGGAGGGCGACATCGAGCGCCTGGAGGAGCTGGCCAACACCATCAAGTCCACCGCCCTGTGCGGCCTGGGTCAGACCGCGCCCAACCCCGTGCTCTCCACCCTGAAGTTCTTCCGCAGCGAGTATGAAGCCCATATCCGCGAAAAGCGCTGCCCCGCGCATCATTGCCGCGCGCTGCTGCACTATGTCATCAATCCCGATCTGTGCCGCGGCTGCACCGCCTGCACCCGCGTATGCCCCGTGGAGGCCATTTCGGGCGAGCTGCGCAAGCCGCACCAGATTGATACCAGCAAGTGCCTCAAGTGCGGCGCCTGCGCTGAAAAGTGCAAGTTCCATGCGATCACGCGCGAGTAATAGGAGGACAGCCGAATGGATAACATGATTAACCTGACCATCGACGGCGTGCAGGTATCCGTTCCCGCCGGTACTACCGTGCTGGAAGCTGCCCGCAAGGCGAATATCAAAATTCCCACGCTGTGCTATCTGAAAAGCCTCAACGCCATCGGCGCGTGCCGTATGTGCGTGGTGGAAACCGGCGCCCGCGCGCCGCAGGCCGCCTGCGTGCTGCCCGTTGCCGAGGGCATGAACGTAAAGACCAATACCCCCCAGCTGCGCAAGTATCGCCGCACGCTGCTGGAGCTGCTGCTCTCCATCCACGATCGTAAGTGCCTGTCCTGCCCCCGCAATAACAACTGCGAGCTGCAGGATCTGTGCCGTGATCTGGGCGTAGAGGATGAAACCGCTTTCGCCGGCAGCGTCAATAAGTACGCCATCGACGACGCTTCCCCCTGCGTGGTGCGCAACAACAACAAGTGCGTGCTGTGCCGCCGCTGCGTGGCCGCCTGCCATCAGCAGCAGAACGTGGGCGTCATCGGCGCGGTTGGCCGCGGCTTCAAGACGCAGATCGCCTCTCCCTGGGATTTCGAGCTGGCGCAGACCGGCTGCGTAGGCTGCGGTCAGTGCATCGTGGCCTGCCCCGTGGGCGCGCTGCAGGAGAAGGACGGCATCAAGGCCGTGGACGATCTGCTGGCCTCCGATAAGCACGTGTACGTGCAGACCGCTCCCGCCGTGCGCGCCGCGCTGGGCGAAGAGTTCGGTCTGCCCATGGGCACGCCCGTCACCGGCAAGATGGTGGCCGCGCTGCGCCGCCTGGGCTTTGAAAAGGTATTCGATACCGATTACGCCGCCGACCTGACCATTCTGGAGGAAGGCACCGAGCTTGTGCACCGCATCCAGAATCAGGGCGTGCTGCCCATGATCACCTCCTGCTCCCCCGGCTGGGTCAAGTACTGCGAAACCTATAACGCGGACTTCATCCCCAACCTGTCCAGCTGCAAGAGCCCGCACGAAATGCTGGGCGCGGTCATCAAGACCTACTATGCGGACAAGACGGGCATCGATCCCCGCGATATGAAGGTTGTCTCCGTCATGCCCTGCACCGCCAAGAAGTTTGAGGCCAAGCGCCCCGAGCTGAACGAAAACGGCGAGCCGGATGTGGACGAGGTCATCACCACCCGCGAGCTGGCGCGCATGATCCGCGCCGCCGGCATCGACTTTGCCAGCCTGCCGGACGAAGAGTTTGACTCCGTCCTGGGCGAGAGCACGGGCGCCGGCGTTATCTTCGGCGCCACCGGCGGCGTTATGGAAGCCGCCCTGCGCTTTGCCTATGAAGTGCTGACCGGCAAGACCCTGGAGAACGTGGAGTTTGAAGCCGTTCGCGGCCTGGAGGGCGTGAAGGAGGCCAGCCTGGAGCTGGGCGGCCTGAAGCTGAACATCGCCGTGGCGCATGGCACTGCCAACGCGCAGAAGGTGCTCGACAGCGTCCGCAGCGGCGAAAAGCACTATGACTTCATCGAGGTCATGTGCTGCCCCGGCGGCTGCGTCACCGGCGGCGGCCAGCCCATTGTCAAGGCCTCCGTGCGCGATGTGGTCAATGTATCCGCCGTCCGCGCGCAGGCGCTCTACACTGAGGATGCCGGCAAGGCCCGCCGCAAGAGCCAGGATAACGCGGAAGTCAAGGCTCTGTACAAGGACTACCTGGGCGAAATCGGCGGCGAACGCGCGCATCATATCCTGCACACCACCTATGTGGCCCGCGATAAGTACGCGGAATGCAAGTAATATTTCAATAAAGCAGAACCGGGACGCTTGTATGAGCGTCCCGGTTCTTTGCTTTTCTTACTCTCCCATCGCGTCCACCAGCACGCTGTTCATCACATCCATGCCGTGCTCGGTCAGCAATAGGTGGCCATCCTGCCGCATCAGCCGGCCATCGCGCAGCGCGGGCGCAAGCCGCGCGCCATAGACATCCCATAGCGCGCGACCATGGCGGCGGGCAAAGTCCGCCTCGTCCATGCCCTGCGTCAGGCGCAGACCCAGCATCAGGCTTTCAAACATCGCGTCATCGGGCGAAATCTGCTCCGTTTCCGGCGCGTCCCCGCGCAGATAGGCAGCCAGCTCGGCCGGATTGGCGCGCCGCGTATTGCGCCACAGGCTGTGCGCCGCGCAGCCAAAGCCCAGATAATCCTCCCGCCGCCAGCAGTTGGCATTGTGGCGGCATTCCTCGCCCGGCAGCGCGAAATTGCTGATTTCGTACTGATGAAAGCCGTGCGCGCGCAGGATATCGCGCGCCGCACCGTACATGGCGCGCTCCGCGTCCTCGCCCGGCAGGGTGATTTCCCCGCGCGCAAGCTGCGCGGCCAACGGCGTGCCTTCCTCCACAATCAGCGCGTAGCACGAAATATGCTGCGGCGCAAGGCTCAGCGCCGCGTCCAGCGTATCGCGCCAATCTGCCATGGTCTGGCCGGGCAGGCCCAGCATCAGATCCAGGTTGAGCCGCTGGGTGCCCGCCGCCCGCGCGATGCTGACCGCCTGGCGCACGCCGTCCATATCGTGGATGCGATTCAGCCGCCGCAGCAGCGCGGGCTGCGCGGCCTGCATGCCCAGCGATATGCGGTTGACCCCGCAGGCGGCCAGCGTATCGGCAAAGGGCTGCGTCAGCGTGCCGGGATTGCATTCCACCGTCCATTCGGCGTCCGGGGCGATATCAAAGTGCGTCCGCAGCGCCCGCGCAAGCTGTCTAAACAATGCCGGGGGCAAAAGGGACGGCGTGCCGCCGCCAAAAAACACCGTATCCGCGGCGGGATGGCCGCACTCCGCCGCGCGGCGGGCGATCTCGGCGCACACCGCGTCCGCATAGCGCGGCATATCGTTCTCGCGCCCTGGCCAGGATGCAAAATCGCAGTAGGCGCACTTGCGCGCGCAGAACGGCACATGGACATACAAACCCAGCGGCGGCATGGAAAATCGCCCTCCTTTTTGAAAAATAGCGGGGGAAGGGAACGAAAGGGGACGTTACTTTCTTCAGTGAAGAAAGTAACAAAGAACCTGTGTTGTGGACGGGAAAGCTGCTGGTTTTAAGCTGGCAGGCGGCACTGCCGCCCACCTGCGATCAGCGTGCCACGGGGAGGTTGGATGGGGAAATCTGGCGCGGCGGGTAGCGATAGTTGGTGAGCGCACTCACCAAAAGACTTCAGATTGTCAAAAAAGTCTCGCTTAAGCTCCTGGGATGCATGAAGGGGCCGCAGCCCCTTCATATATAATCCGCAGCAGCGACATGCGCGGTGCGAGG